>WLIV01000001.1 GCA_009702045.1 Actinomycetota bacterium
ACGAGTCGGCGTACCCAGTCGTGGCGATGGAACTCACTCCGATTGCTGGGTTGCGGCTGCGGCGGGCGGTGCTGGGCACGCTGCTGACAGCGAACCATCCGCGTAGCGTCGCCGACGTCGTCCGCGGCTTCTGGGAAGGATCCGTCCCAACTCGGAACGGCGTGACAGTCAGCCGAGCGCGGCGATGGCGTCGGCGACGGCGAGGATGCGTTGGGCGTTGGCGACGTGAAGGTTTTCGATCATCCGGCCGTTGTAGGTGACGACACCCTTCCCTTCGGCGACGGCGGCCTCGAACGTGGCGATCAGGCCACGGGCATGCTCGACATCGTCGGCGGACGGCGCCCACACGTCGTTGCACACGTCGACCTGTGACGGGTGGATGAGGGTCTTGCCATCGAAGCCCATCTCGAAGCCCTGCACGCACTCAGCACGGAATCCGGCCTCATCTTTGATGTCGTTGTACACGCCATCGAGGATCACCTTGCCGGCCTCGCGTGCGCCGAGCAGTGCGGTGGCGAGGTGCGGTACGAGCGGGTAGCGGCCCGCCGCACCGAGCGTGCTGCGCACTTCGCGGGCCAGGTCGTTGGTGCCCATCACCAGCACGGTGACTCGCCAGTGAGCGGCGAGCGCGCGAACGTCGAAGATGGCGGTCGGCGTCTCGATCATCGCCCAGATGCGGATGTCGTGGCGCGCCCCAGCGTGGTCGAGGATGTCGGAGACCTCGTCGAGGTACTTGACCGACCCAACCTTGGGGATGACGACCGCGGCTGCCTCAGACCGGCCAGCGGCGATGAGGTCGTCGCGTCCCCAGGGCGTATCGAGACCGTTGCAGCGGATCGCGAGCTCGCGGTTGCCGTACTCACCCGACGACGCGGCGGCCGCTGCGTTCGCACGGGCGGCTTCCTTGGCATCGGGTGCGACGGCATCCTCGAGGTCGAAGATGATCGCGTCTGCGGCGATGGTCTTCGCCTTCTCCAGGGCACGTTCATTCGCCGCCGGCATGTACAGCACGGAGCGACGGGGGCGCAGATCGGAGGTGACAGGGTCAGAAGCCATAGCTCGCCTTCAGTTCAGAATCACGGGCTGCCAGCTCATGCGCGAGCGCAACCACCACCTTGCACTGCTTCACGGACGCATCGTCCTCCATCTTGCCGTCGAGCATGATCGCTCCCGTACCGTCGCCCATCGCGTCGATCACCCGCTGCGCCTGGCGCACATCTTCGGGCCGTGGGCTGAACACCCTCTTGGCGATGTCGATCTGCACCGGGTGCAGACTCCAGGCGCCAACGCAACCGAGCAGGTAGGCGTTGCGGAACTGGTCCTCGCAGGCGACGGTGTCCTTGATGTCGCCGAACGGGCCGTAGAACGGCAGCAGCCCGAACGTGACGCACGCATCGACCATGCGGGCCAGCGTGTAATGCCACAGGTCTTGCTGAAAGACCGTGCGGTCGGCGCCGTACTGCGGCCCGTCGTCGCCGGCGGGAGGGTCGGCGCGCACCAAGTAGTCGGGGTGGCCGCCGCCCACGCGGGTGGTCTTCATGCGGCGGTTGGCGGCCAGGTCGGCCGGGCCGAGCGACAGCCCCTGCATACGCGGCGAAGCGGCGCAGATTTCCTCGATGTTCACCATGCCGCGAGCGGTCTCGAGGATCGCGTGCACGAGGATCGGCTTCTTCAATCCGGCCTTCGCCTCGAGCTGGGCGAGCAGGCGGTCGATGTAGTGGATGTCCTCGGGACCTTCCACCTTCGGCACCATGATGACGTCGAGCTTGTCGCCGATCTCGGTGACGAGCGTGACGAGGTCGTCGTGACCCCACGGCGAGTCGAGGCTGTTGATGCGTGTCCAGAACTGAGTGGTGCCGAAGTCGACTGTCTTGCCGACCTTCACCAACCCGGCGCGGGCGGCCTCCTTGTCAGCCATCGGGATGGCATCCTCCAGGTTGCCGAGCAGGATGTCGACGGTGGGGATGATCTCCGGCAACTTCGACACAAGCTTCTCGTTCTGCGGCGGGAAGAAGTGGATGACCCGGCTGGGGCGAAAAGGGATCTCGCGCGCCGGCTCGGGAGCACCGACGGCCAAGGGCTTGAAGAAGTCACGGGGGCTACGCACGATTCAAGGTTAGTTTCGTTGCGTGCTTGCACAGAACTTCGACGCGATCCTGTTCGATGCCGGCGGCATCTTCTTGCTGCCCGATCCCACAGTGCTGGGCCCACTGCTGGCCTACCACGGGGGCGATGCAGCTATCTCGGTCCACATTCGGGCGCACTACGCAGGGATGGCGGCCAAGAGTGCGGTCGGCGCATCCGAGAAGGACTGGCACCCCTATAACGAGGCATACGTGCGGGCGGTGGGAGTGCCCGAAGCGGAAATCTCGTTGGCTGCTGCCGTGCTGGCAGAGACTCGCAATGCGTCTACCTGGCGCTGGCCGATTCCCGAGAGTCTGATCGCGCTCGCTGGTCTGCGCTCCATAGGAATGCCAATGGGCGTGGTCAGCAACGCCAGCGGGCAGATCGCCGAAGTGCTGGCCCGCAGCGGGGTCTGCCAGGAGGGCGCCGGTCTGTATACGCCGATGCGAGTGATCATCGATAGTCACCTCGTGGGCGTCGCCAAACCTGATCCGCACATCTTCGATTTCGCGCTCGCGCACTTCGATGGCATCGAACGCAGCCGCATCGCCTACATCGGCGATTCAGTGACAATGGACATCGGCGGTGCTCGTGCCGCAGGCCTGTACCCGATTCTGCTCGACCCGTACGACGACTGGCCGAACGCCGACTTCCATCGTCTGCGCAGCCTCGAGGAACTGCTGTCGTGACCAACCAGGAGCATGGCCAGCATGTCAGCGACCGCTGGGCCGAGTGGCGGCGCCAGATCCCGTTGCAGGAGTACCACTCGCGCTGGGAACGGATGGACGCGGAGGGTAAGTCCACACACGGGGAGGCTGACTTCATCGAGGCGCTACACCCGCGTTCGGTGCTTGACGCCGGCTGTGGCATGGGGCGCGTGGCGATCGAACTGCACCGACGTGGCATTGAGGTGGAAGGTGCCGACCTCGACGACGACCTGTTGGCATTCGCCCGCGGTGATGCGCCGCACATCACGTGGCATCACGCCGACCTGTCCGAGCTGGCGCTCGACCGCCGCTTCGACGTTGTAGCGATGCCAGGCAACGTGATGCTGTTCTGTCGCCCCGAGCACCGTTGTCCGATTGTCGCCAGTCTCGCCGAGCACCTACAACCCGACGGTCTGCTGGTAGCTGGCTTCAGCCTTGACCGTCACCCTGAGGCGCTGACACTGGCCGAATACGACGCGTGCTGTTCCGCCGCGGGACTCACGCTCCACGAACGGTTCTCGACGTGGGAGCGCGACCCGTACGACGCGCAGGGTTACTCCGTCAGCGTGCATCGCTCACCACTCAGAAACGGTTGACGCGCTGCATACCACCTTGGTATGTTCACCGCATGTCGACGCAACTCGCCCTCCGCCTGCCCGACGATCTGCTGGCCGAGCTCGACTGGCTGGTCCTGCGCTGCAACTACTCCAACCGCACCGAGGCCATGCGTACCGCCATCGAGGCCGCGATCAAGGCCGAACGCTCGCGTCAGATCGACGAGCAGTACGCCGATGCGTACACCCGCCGGCCACAGACCGACGACGAGTTGGCAGACCTCGCGTGGCAGACCTCACCCGATCTTGACGAGGATGAGGATTGGTCATGGCTGTGATCCAGCAAGGACAGATCTGGTGGGGCGGCCCGACCGACGAGAAACCTCGGCCATATCTGGTGATCACTCGGCAGCGAGCGATCGACTCGATGCGGGCGATCGCGGTCGCCCCCGTCACCCGCCGTACCCGCGGCCTTGTCAGCGAGGTGTTGTTGGGATCGGACGACGGACTCTCTGTGGAGTGCGTCGCCAACTTCGACAACGTCCGCTCGCTCGACAAGACCCTGCTCGCGCGCTGCGTCGGGGCCCTCGCCCCCGGCCGTTGGCACGAGGTGTGCGCGGCCCTGCGTGCAGCGATCGACTGCTAGGCGTTCGCAGCCTCGATCATGCGGCGAGCGATGACCTTCAGGCAGAGCGTTTCATCGGCGCCCTCGAAGATGGACAGCACTCGAGCGTCGACGAACAGACGGCTTACCGTGTACTCCTCGGCGTAACCCATGCCGCCATGGATCTGCATCGCTTCGCGGGTGACCCACTCGGCGGCCTTGCACACGTAGGCCTTCACCATCGCGGCTTCCATGGCACCTTCACCCTTGGCCATCTGGCGGGCGACGGAGTAGGAGAACTGGCGGCCGGCCTGGATGAGCATCGCCATCCGGCCGAGCTTGGCCTGGATGAGTTGGTAGTCGGCGATCGGTGAGCCGAACACGGCCCGGTTGTGGGCGTACTCGACGGCGGCTTCGTAGGCGGCCTGCATGACACCCACGGCGCGGGCGGCGGTCTGCAGGCGGCCGTTCTCGAAGCCGGCCATCTGGAAGAAGAAGCCCTTGCCGACGCCATCGGCTTCACCGATCAGGTTGCTGGCGGGCACCCACCAGTTCTCGAGCGCGACCTCGTAGCTGTGCATACCTCGGTAGCCGATGGTGTCGATTGCGCGACCCTCCAGCTTTCCCACCAGGCCGGCTGCGCCATGTTCTTGGGTGAACTCGAAACCGTGGCCGTTGCCGCGGGGCTTGGGCACGATGAACAGACTGAGGCCGCGGTGGGTCTTGCTGCGGTCGGGGTCGGTGCGGGCCAGCAGCGCCAGCACATCGGCGCGACCGCCGAAGGTGCACCACGTCTTGACGCCGTTGATCACGTAGCCGGGTTCGCCGTTGGCGCCTTCGGCCGGGGTGGCGGTGACCTTGATGTTGGCCACGTCGCTGCCGTAATCGGGTTCGGTGACGGCGACCGCGGGCATGATCTCGGCGGTGGCCAACTTGGGCAGCCAGTGTTGCTTCTGCGCCTCGGTGCCGCCCTTCATCAGCGCGCGGGTGAGGATCTCGGGCCGCGTGATCAGCGAGCCGCCGATACCCAGCGAACCGCGCGACAGCTCCTCGGTGGCCACGACCATGCCGATGTACTCGCTGTCGCCACCCTCGCTGTACCCGCCATATTCGGCGGGCACGGACAGGCCGAACGCGCCCATCTCGGCGAGACCCTGGACGATCTCTTCGGGCACGTCGTCGTTACTGCGGTGCACGTGCTCGGCGTGCGGCTTGATGACCTTCTCGGCGAAGCTGCGGAACGTATCGCCGACCATCTCCATGTCGCCGTCGAGGTGACGCGGCCCGGGCTGATCAGCCAGCGAGGCCACGAATTCGGGAGTGCGGAACTGTTCGAGGAACGGGTGGGCGGACTTCATCGGGGCGCTCTCGAGGCCCCAGTATTTCTCGCGTCCCACCAAGCGGGTGATCAGATCATGGGCCATCTCGGCCGTGAAGGCACACGTGAGGCGAGCCTCGACGTCGCCCTTCGCGCCGTAGTCGAGCAGCGCCCGAGCGGTCTCTACCTGGGCTGCCGCATGGGCCAAGTCGTAGGCGACCACCTGGTGCACATCGGGGCCACCGTTGGCCGCAATATGGCGGACGGCCTTGCCCACGATGCCTGAGGCGAGTTCGATGACGTCGGCAGCTGCCGCGAGATCAGGGGTGGGGATCGCAGTCATGTGCGCGATGTTACCGAACGGTAGGTGAACTCTCCCTAACGGGCGTGGGGCTTGGCTACCGGATGTGTCAGGCTGACCCGATGACCCGACTGTGCGTGTATTGCGGATCGAACTTCGGCACCGCTCCGGAGTTCGCGACGACCGCCCGCAAGCTGGGCACCGCCATGGCGAATCGCGGCATCGGGCTGGTCTACGGCGGTGGCAGCGTGGGGCTGATGGGTGCTGCGGCCGACGCGGCGATGGCGGCCGGCGGCGAGGTGATCGGCGTGATCACCGAGCAGTTGATGAGCGCCGAAGTCGCCCACCAGGGCCTGACAACGTTGGAAGTCGTGCCCTCGATGCACGACCGTAAGGCGCGGCTGGAGGAGCTGGCAGATGGCTTCGTGGTCTTGCCGGGTGGATTCGGCACGGTCGATGAGTTCGCCGAGATGCTCACCTGGAACCAACTGGGCATCATTGCCAAGCCGGTCGTGCTGCTCGATGTGAACGGGTTCTGGGGACCGCTGCTGGAATGGATGGACAAGGCGGTGGAGTCTGGGTTCGTGCGCTCGGCGCACCGAATGCTTGCACAGCGTGCTCGCACCGTCGATGAGGCCATCGCCCTGGCCACCGGCCCGGCGCCGGTGACCCCGCACAAATGGCTCGACCGCGATGTCACCGCCCCCTCGGGTGTGTCCCGGCCGTAGCGGTACCAGCAGCCTCGGGAACTGCGCTCGACGAGGCCACTTCTCAACGTCTGTGTCGCGGCCCTGACCACCAATTGCGAAGGTCGGGCGGCGACACAGTGCGAGGAAGGGGGTCGGGTAGACCGAGTCAGACGGCGGTGTTAGCTTCGGCCCATGTCCGTACCCAACCGGAAGCCCATCGATCTCGGCAAGGTGGAACGTGCGGCAGAGGCACTGTTCGACCGCAACCCGCAGCGTGGCACGACGCTCGCCCTGGTAGTCATGCATCGTGGCCAGTTCGTGTTCGAGCGCTACGGCGTGCAGCCCGACACCATCTTCGGACCCGGTGGTCCCGTCACCGCCGACACGACGCTCATCTCGTGGAGCATGGCCAAGAGCATCACCCACGCGGCGGTCGGCATCCTCGTCGGCGAAGGTCGCCTCACGCTCGCTGCGCCTGCGCCGGTGCCGTCGTGGAACGGCACTGAGAAGCAAGCGATCACCCTGCAGCACCTGCTCGACATGCGCAGTGGTCTGCAGTGGGTCGAAGAGTATTCACTGGACACACCCAGCGACGTGGTCGAGATGCTGTATGGCGGCGGTGCGCTCGACATGGCCGCGTACGCGACAGCGCAGCCGCTGGCCCACGCACCCGGCGAGGTGTGGAACTACTCCAGCGGCACCAGCGTCATCGTCTCGCGCATCATTGGCGATGTGGTCGGTGGTGGTCGTGAGGGGATGGAGACGTTCCTGCGCGACCGGCTCTTCCTGCCGGCGGGGATGACCAGCGCAGTTCCCAAGTTCGACGACGCTGGCACATTCATCGGGTCGAGCTACGTGTACGCGACGGCGCGCGACTTCGCCCGTTTCGGCGAGCTCTATCGCAACGACGGCGTCGCCGCCGACGGCATTCGCGTGTTGCCCGCAGGCTGGAGCGCTCACGCAGCGACGTTCACCGCCGACGACCCCGACGGGCCATTCTCCTACGGTGCGCACTGGTGGCTGTGGCCCGACTTCCCTGGCAGCCTCGCCTGCCACGGCTACGAGTATCAGCGAACGGTGGTGCTGCCCGACCGCGAGATGGTGGTGGTGCATCTGGGTGTGACCACCGACGAGGGTGCTGATGAACTGCATGAGCACCTTCGCGCCATGTTCCTATCGGCTAACAATGGTGCGTGATCATGGATGGCTCGGGGAACCACACGGGTGAGTTGCCCCGCGTGTCGCTTGACGACACCGGCGGTCCACCACGTCCGCGGCGCATCCGACCGTTCCACTTCACGTTGAAGTTGCTGATGTTCGTCATCGTGATTTACTTCGGCGCAGCCACCATCATCCCGGGTGTCCGCAAATCCGCCGGCGAACTACGCAACGTCAACCCGTGGCTGCTGCTCCTTGGTCTCGGGCTCGAAATGGCGGCGCTCTACTCCTACTCACTGCTCACCAAGGCGGCGCTCGGCGAGGTCGGCCATACCGTGTCGTCGCGCCGTCTGTTTCGCATCCAGATGAGCACGAAGGCGCTCTCCAGCGTTGTCCCCGGCGGGAGCGCAGCGGGTTCCACTCTGGGATACCGGCTGATGACGCTCAGCGGTATCCCTGGCCCAGATGCCGGCTTCGCACTCGCGACCGCCGGCCTCGGTTCGGCGGTGATGTTGAACCTGATCTTCTGGGCTGCTTTGATCGTGTCGATCCCGATCCGTGGCGTCAACCCGGGCTACGTCACGGCGGCCATCGCGGGCATCGTGTTAATGGTGGCGGCGGGTGGCCTGGTCGTTGGTCTGCTCGAAGGGCAACGGACCGCTGAGCGCGTGATCCGTTGGATTGCCCGTCGTCTCCGGTTCAGCGAGGACCGCGCTGCCGCTGGTGTGCGTCAAGTGGCCGGCCGTTTGGAAGATCTCGTCGCCGACCGTCGACTGCTGATGCGCGTCGGCGGCTGGGCGGCAGCCAACTGGTTGCTCGACGCAGCCTCGCTGTGGGTGTTCCTGCGCGCCTTCGGCGGATCCACCGATCTCGACGCGTTGCTCGTCGCGTTCGGTCTGGTGAACGTGCTCGCAGTCATTCCCATCACCCCGGGGGGACTCGGCATCATCGACGGCGGTCTGCCCATCGCGCTGGCCGGGTTCGGTCTCACCAAGGCGACCGCTCTGCTTGGGACAGCGACCTATCGCCTGGCCCAGTACTTCTTCCCGATCTTTCTGGGTGGTCTGTTGTACGCGTCGCTGCGCGTTGGGCCGTGGAGGATCAAACGTCGCGAGTCTCTCCAACGCTTGCGCGACCTCGCCGGCGACGCGATCGACAGCCCCGAAAGCGTGCTCGACTTCTCCGCACGATTCGGTCGACGCGTCCGCCCGGTGGGGGGCGCGCGGGATCGAGCGAAGTGACCGCACCGTCCACGGAAGCGGTGTTGGGCTGGGGGTTGGCGAGGCTGCGCGACCTGCCATGGCGACAGACCCGCGACCCGTGGGCCGTGCTGGTGAGCGAGGTGATGCTGCAACAGACGCAGGTTGCTCGAGTGGTACCCAAGTGGTTGGCATTCATGCTCGAATTTCCCGACCCTGCTGCATGTGCGGCGGCGCCGCTGGGCGATGTCTTGCGACTATGGCAAGGTCTTGGCTATCCGCGCCGGGCACGCAATCTGCATGAGGCTGCCGCCGTGGTGGCGAGCGCCGGCGCGTTCCCCACCGAACTTGATGGTCTGCTGGCGTTGCCGGGTGTTGGCGCGTATACGGCGCGGGCGTTGCTTGCGTTTGCGTTCGAGTCGGGTGCAGCGGTCGTCGATACGAACATCGCCAGGGTGTTGGCGCGTGTGCATGGTGCGACGATGACCGCGCGACAAGTGCAGTCTGCGGCCGATGCCTGGCTGCCGGTGGGTGACTCGTGGGCGTGGAACCAGTGCCTGATGGAGCTCGGCGCGACCGTGTGCCGACCGGTGAACCCCGGATGCGGCGAGTGTCCGTTGGCGGATCGATGTGCCTGGCGGGGGAGCGGCATCGACCCGGCGCCAGGCACCGCCGGTGTCAGCCGTGCGCAGGCGCGCTTCGAGGGCAGCGAGCGTCAGGCTCGCGGCCGTCTGATGGCGGCGCTCACTGCGGGCTCAGTTCGGGCGGGTGATGCTGAGCGCGTGATGTCACATCGTGCTGCGGATCGTCTGGCCGCTTCGCTGTGTTCCGAAGGTCTGGTGGTGCTCGACGGCGAGTGGTTGCGGCTGCCGTAATCAGGCGGCGTCGAGCGCCAGGCGAATGAGCTGCCCGCGCAGCGCGTTGCCCGCTGACAGCAGGTGGATGTAATCCGTCGAGTTGATGTAGGTCGCTGGCGACAGATCGACCGCTGCGGCCCAGCCGATCACCGACACCCCGGGCCGGTGCAGGTTCGCGTTCCACAGATCTTCTGCTGGCAGGTTGTAGAGCACTCGTGTCCGCACATCGATCCAGAAGATCGGGAAGTTCGATACGCCCACGGCAGCGATTCCCTCCTGGATGGTGGTCGGATAGGACGGCATGTTGGTCATGCGGGCATCGTTCGTCCCGATCGCCAATACCCACCGCACGTCCGGTTTCGCCCACCACGGGTCGCTGGCCTTGATGCGGGCGATGACGTTCACCGCGTTCGACACCGAACTGGTGCCCCCGACGGTCATCCGGCGGGCAACGCCGCCATCAATGCAGATCGGGCCATACCCGGCGGCTAGTAGCTCGCGCATCGTGGCATTCTCGGCCCCGAGCGTCAGCGAATCGCCGACGACCGCCACCGGACCGCGGACACCAACCTCAGCATGGAAGACAACCTTCCAGTTGGTGCTCATTGTGCCGACGCTCCAGCGCTGTGCCGAGTCGACCCACGTCGCTACCTTGGCAACCGAGCCAGTGAGGCAGCCGCCGTACGCCGGGGGCGGTGGGAGCGGGAGCAGTTGCACCCGGCCACCGCGCACCGCCTGAGCAATGGGATGCGCAGCGTCATCAACCGATGTGATCGTGCCGCCAGCAGCCGAAGCCGAAGCGGCGAAGGTCAACGCCAGTGCGGTGGCACCGACCAGCAGCCAACGTCGAGGTTGGTTGCGTGGGCGCAACGAGGGGTCGATCCGGGAGCGCAACAACGTGGAAAGTGTACGTGGGGCTGTACGTCAGGATGGGTCGCCCGGTCAGCGCAGGAAGTCGAGAATGCGCTGGTTGACGATTTCTGGTTGTTCCAGGTGCAAGAAGTGACCGGCGCCATCGATGACTTCGACCGTGAGCGTGGCGGGGGCAGTTGCGGCCATTGCATCGGCGAGCGAGGTGCCCATGCATCCGTCGTGTCGGCCGTGGAGGTACAGCGTCGGCTGGGGCGGTACGGCGCCGGTGGCGATCTGTGCATCCATCAGGGCTGGGTCCTTCAGCCCGTCGCCGAGCGTCGCCCGGTAGTACCCGATGGCGGCGTTGAGGTTCGCCGGATTGCGGAGCGAGTCCTTCACACGCGCGAGGTCGCCGCTCGCGTCGTAGCCGGGTGACCAGTCGCGCCACAGCATGTCGATGAACGCCAGATCGCCAGCTGGCACCACCATGTCGGCCAACGGAGACTGGAAGAAGAACATGTACCAACTGCGCTTCAACTGATCGGTGTCGGTGAGGAACGCCATCGCCACTGTGTTCGCCGTTGGCACCGCCAGCGCCACCACCTTGCTCCAGCGTTCAGGTGCCAGGGTTGCCGCCGCGTACGTGCCGCTGGCGCCCCAGTCGTGGCCGATGATCACTGCCCGCCCGTCTCCGCCCAGTGCCTCGTGTAGCGCGATCGCGTCCACCCCGAGCACCCCCGACTGGTAGCGGCCGTCATCGGGCACCTGGGTGGGCGCGTAACCGCGTTGGAACGGTGCGACGGCGTGGTAGCCAGCTGCAGCAAGCAACGGCAGCAGGTGCCGCCACGACCATGCGCAGTCGGGGAAACCGTGCAGACACAAGGCGAGCGGGCCATCGGTGGGCCCTGCGGTGAGATACGCGAAGTCGACCCCGTTGGCGGAGATGCGGTGCTCGGTGATTCCGGTCATGAGCGCACGTTAACGATGGTGCGACGAACGTCACGGAGCGGAAGCGTTTACCGCAGGGTGAACTGGGACCTAACGTAAGGGATCTAGGGGGTGCGCACTCAATGCAGGTCACGTTCTTCGGCGTGCGCGGTTCCACACCGTGTCACGGCGACTCAGTAGTGAGGTACGGGGGCAACACCTCGTGCGTCGCCGTGCACGTGCCCGGGCAAGGTCCGTTGTTCTTCGATCTCGGCACGGGCGCCCGCGACCTCGGCGCCGGTCAACCGCAGGACGGGTCGTTCCGCGGTACCTGTTTGCTCAGCCACCTCCATTGGGACCATACGCAAGGTCTGCCGTTCTTCAGTCCGTTGCATGCCGAGGGAGCCGAACTCGACGTGTATGCACCGGCGCAGGACGACGGCCGAACTGTGGCCGAGGTCATCGGCCAGGTGATCCGGCCCCCATTGTTCCCGATCATCGTCGATCAACTGCCGGGCAAGGTGCGCTTCCACGACACAGCCGACAGTGAGTTCATGATCGGCGATGTGAAGGTGATGGCTCGGATGGTCCCGCATGTCGGCCCCACGCTCGGCTACCGGCTTGAGTGGCAGGGTCACTCGGTCGCCTACCTCAGCGACCACCAGCAACCGCACGACGGCTCGTTCTCGGTGAGTGAAGGTGCACGAGAACTCGCCGAAGGTGTCGACCTACTGATTCACGATGCGCAGTACACGAGCCACGAGTTCGCGACGAAGAATACGTGGGGCCATTGCACCATCGATTACGCGATGTGGCTGGCTGAGCACTGCCACGTGCGCACGCTGGTGCTGTTCCACCACGATCCAACGCGCACGGACGCGATGCTCGACGAGGTGCGGGAGAGCGCGGTGGTGAAGGGCAAGAGCGCTGGGTTCGCCGTGTTGACCGCGTTCGAGGGCCTCACCGTCGACGTCGGTTGACATGCATCGCTCCACCTGGGGTGTCGTTGCTGCGGTCGTCGTTGCTGCAGTGTTGTTGGTGGCCGGTGTGTCGAAGCTGGCGCGGCAGGCGGGCTGGCGAGCGGAGTCAACCGGGATGGGCGTGCCATGGCGATTCGCCCGGCTGGTTCCCTATCTCGAGACCACAGTGGGGGCCTTGATGTTGGTGCAGCTGCAACGGCATGTGGTGGCCTGGTGCGCCGTCGCTCTGCTGGCCGCGTTCACCGTGTTGCTCGGGGCGCGGTTGGCGCAGGGCCAACGTCCGCCGTGCGCGTGTTTCGGTTCGTTGAGTGCCAAGCCGATTGGGCCAGGGCACCTCGCTCGCAATGCCGTGTTCATCGCCCTCGCCGTTGCCGCTGCCCTGCTCTGACCGGTCAGGCGAGTTCCGCGAGGAGGAACGTCAACACCCTGGCCTCGTCGCGCCACGCCTCGTAGCGGCCACTCGGCCCGCCGTGGCCTGCGCCCATCTCCATGCGCATGATCAACGTGGCGTCGTTCGTGCGCACTGCACGCAGTTTGGCGGTCCACTTGGCTGGCTCGTGGAAGCTGACCCGCGGGTCGTTCAGACCTCCGCTGATGAACATCGCCGGGTACGCCGCTGGGACCGTGTTGTCGTACGGCGAGTAGCCGAGCATGTAGTCCGCTGCGGGCGAGGTGCGCGGGTCGCCCCACTCCTCCCACTCGGTGACGGTCAGCGGCAGCGACGGATCCGACATCGTGCTGACGACGTCGACGAAAGGGACCTCAGCGACAGCGGCACGGAACATGTCGGGGCGCATCGTGATACAGGCACCCACGAGCAGGCCGCCAGCGCTGCCGCCGCGAACGGCGACCTTGCCGCGGTGACCCCAGCCGTCGGCGACGAGGTGCTCGACGCAGGCGATGGTGTCGGTGAATGTGTTGCGCTTGTGTTCGAGCTTGCCCTGCAGGTACCACTCGCGACCCAGTTCGCCGCCGCCGCGCGGGTGCACCAGCGCCCACACGGCACCTCGGTCGAGCAGCGAGAGACGGGCCACGCTGAACCACGGGGGCATTGAGGACTCGTAGCTGCCGTAGCCGTAGACGACGAGCGGGGCGGTGCCGTCGACCGGGGTGTCGACATGACGCACGACATCGACCGGCACGCTGGTTCCGTCCGGGGCAGTCGCCCACAGTCGTTCGCTCGTGTAGCGCTCGACATCGACACCCGGCACCGGGGTCTGCTTCAGCATCCTGCGCTCACCGGTACGCACGTGCTCTTCGAACACTGTCAGTGGAGTGGTGAGCGACTGCACCGTGTAGCGCACTGTGTCCGCGGCCCACTCGGGGTTGGCATCCAGTTCCAGATCGTGCGGCTCGGCTGCGCCATGAACAGTGCGTTCGCTGCCGTCGCGGAACAGGACCCGCACCCGCGGCTGGGCATCGGCCCATTCGTGCACCAAGAGATGATCTGCGAACGCCTCCACCGACGTGATCCGCCGACCGGGAACGTGCGCGATGAGTTCGGCCCAGTCGCTGGGCGTAGCGAGTGGCGCGGTCATCAGCCGGAAGTCGGTGGCGTCCAGGTTGGTGAGCACGACCCAGCGATCGCCCCAGTGGTCGACGGTGTACTCCACATCGGGCCGGCGTGCAGCGACGAGGGTCGTCTGCTCATCGGGCTGCGCAGCGGGCACGAGGTGCACTTCGCTACTCAACTTGCTGGCGGATTCGATGATGATCCATTCGCCGCTGCGGCTGAGATCCACGTACACGAAGAATCGTTCGTCGGGTTCGTCGAAGACGACCACGTCCGCCGACTGCGGAGTGCCGAGGCGATGGCGCCAGACGGTGCACGGGCGCATTTGCTCGTCGGCGGTGACGTAGAACAACGTCGCGCCGTCGGCCGACCACGCAGTGCCGCCCCACGTGGTGTCGAGCAGTTCATCTGCCAGGTCGCTGCCGGTCGCCAGATCGCGGAAACGCATCAGGTACATCTCGCTGCCGTCGGTGTCGCTGCTCCACGCCAGCAGCGTGTGCTGTGGGTTGACATCGAACGCACTGACCGAAAAGTACTCGTGTCCCTCGGCTTCGCGGTTCTCGTCGAGCAACACCTCGTCGGTGGCCTGGCTGGCGCTGCGGCCGCGGCAGTGGATGGCGTAGCTCGCGCCTTCTTCGGTGCGAGTGACGTACCACCATCCGTCCTTGCGTACCGGCGCCGACAAGTCGGTCTCCTGTACGCGCGACTTGATCTCGCCGAAAATCTTCTCGACCTGCGCGTCGTGGTCGGCGAACCACGCGTTGGAGTAGGCGTTCTCGGCGTCCAGATAGGCGATGACCTCGGGGTCGTCTTTGTCGCGGAGCCACGCCCAGGGATCGGGCATTGGGCCCGTCGGTCGTTGCCAATGGTGGTCGACTTGCTTCGCGATGGGCGCCTGCACGTGAGCCAGGGTAACGTCCGCAGAATGCGGGTGTGGATCGATCAAGACCTGTGCACTGGCGACGGTCTGTGCGTCGATCACTGCCACGATGTGTTCACACTGCTCGAGGACGGCATCGCCTACGTGATCCAGGGTGGCGTTGTGATGAATGATCCGGGCGGCTCCAGCAGCCTCGCCGAGGTGGAGTCGCGCTACCAGCAGAACGTCATCGACGCCGCGATCGCGTGCCCCGGCGAGTGCATCTTCATCGAGCTCGGGGTCATTCCGGATCGAGCGTAGGGGCCGCCGCCACCGGGGCCGCCGCCGTGGCGCCGTCGAACTGGACGTCGACGTTGGCCTCCAACTCTGCGTCGCCGTCGTCGTTCGTTGAAGCGGTGACTCGGCGTCGGCGACGCATCAGCACCGTCGCAGCGGCGACGAGGGCGACGGCGATGCCGACACGAAGGAGCCCGGCCGAGGTCTCTCCGTCCACTGCGTCGATCACCTTGCGCGAGCGCTGCTCAGCCGTCGCGAGGTCGCCCCGAGCGAACGCGTCCCGAGCCTCGTTCAGCGTCGCGTCGATGTCGTTGCCGAGGAGTCCGACCGAGCCCAGGATGCCGTGCGAGCTGCGATCGGCACGTGCGGCCTTCAGCATGACCGTGGCCAAATCCAATTGCACCTGGATCTTCGCGGTCACTGCATCGAGTGGACCGCTCGCAGATTCGTACGCCGATCTGAGCTCTGACGTGTATGTGGTGCCGATCTCCTGCACCGCGGCACCGAGTTGATCGCGGAGCACCAGGCAGGCCTCGCTCGCATTAATCGACGCAGCGGCGTAGGTGAACTTCCAGTCGCCCATCTGCGTGCGCACGACAGCGGGCGGCGCCCACTCGGCGCCATGTGTCGTCAACGCGGTGTAGGCGCTCTGCGCAGTGGCGCGCTGGTCGAACAGCGAGCGGTCGGCGGCGGTCACCACCTGGTCCTGGAACAGCGTCGTCGCCGTCTTCGAGCCGCCGACACGCTCCACCAGATCGAGAAACCGCTCCCAGCCCGTCGGTGCGTCGGTGCGTTCCGCAGTGTCAGGGCCGAGGTACGCAGGGGTGCCATCGGCAACTGCCTTCAAGACCGTCTGCATCTTGTCGACGCCGATCTCGTCGACGATCTGCTGCACCACCCAGAAGGATGCGTTGTAACCGAACCGTTCTCGATCGCCGGCCCCATCGGTGAAGTCGGGGTCGCTCCAGTCGTTCAGCGTCACCCTCCCCGGGTCGTTCGTGGCGATCTCGATCGGTGTGTGAGCGGTGCCGCCCAACTTCCCGACGGCGAGGTTCGAGTACACCTGCGCGAACCCTTCGTTCAGCCAGCGGTCGGAGAACCAGTTGCGGTTGAACCACGCGTGCGACATCTCGTGCAGCACGACTTCCTGATCGAGGTTCTCGCCGATCTCAATCTCGTGCTTGGTGGCGCTGAACCACCCTGCATAGCCGTAGACGTACGGCGTCGCGGACTCGCGTACGGCGACGGCGGTGTCGATCGGCCAAGGAACGCCGACGAGAGTCTGCAGTTCGGGGACACCCTGCTGGATCTGCGCCGTGACGAACTGTTGCCACTGGACGTCGCCCGGCCATGACTGCACCGTGAAGGCGTTGTGGTCGGCGGTCGCGACCTCGGAGCGTTCTAATGCGGTGTCGTCGTGTGCCGCGACGAAGACCGCGAACTTGTCGGGTTCGGGGATGGCTGCTCGTGTGTACGTGGTGATGCCGTTGGTCGACGCCTTCTGCCATTGGTCGTCGAGTGTGTCGACGACGTAGTTGCTGGGAGCCACGACCTTCAACGTCGCCCGACCGGGCTCGCCGAACGTGAATGCCTGGAAGCCGAAGTACGCCGAGTTCATCCGGATCGTGCCATCACCTCGCGGTGGCCGGCCACCGAGGTCGTAGGTGATCGTGATGGATCGGATGCTCCCCCAACCGGCGCACAACCGGAAGCCCACATCGGCGAGCAGGAAGCCGGGGTGGTCTGGCCACGTCGAGACGCGCGGTCGTGCGGTGCGAATGCGATTGTGGGGCCAGGTTCGTTCATTGGAGACGATGTTCGTCGCAGTGAACGGCACCGCCATGCTGAAGCCGCCGTAGCAGACCCAATGGCGGACGTCGTTGTTCTTCGCTTCGATGTCCACCGAGACGTGCACCTGATTGCTCTGCGGGTCGACGGTGTAGGTGAAAGTGCCGCTCACCTCGAAGTCGCTGGCGTGTGCAACCGGGGGCGCTTGGGTGACCGAGATCGTTACGGCGAGTGCGACTGCGAGCGCCATGAGGATCGCGCGCCGCCGCATCAGCGTGAGGCTAGTCAGCCGTACCCGGTGGAGATCGGCCTGAGGGATTGTTACTATGGCGGTAGTGCAAATTCCTGCGCCGGATTGGAGCCCGAGATGACGTCCTTCGACCTCGACCTCAGTAAGTACAACCTGGGCTGGAGCGACACCGACGTCGAATACGCGTTCAAACCGGCCAAGGGTCTGGACCAGGGTGTGGTCGACCAGATCAGCTGGTGGAAGGGCGAGCCGCGGTGGATGTCCGACATGCGCCAGCGCAGCCTGCGCACGTTCGAGCGCAAGCCGATGGCCGAATGGTTCGCGATCAACATGCCCGATATCGACTTCCAGGACATCTACTACTACCTGCGGCCGGCCAACGCCCAGGTCAGCGAGTGGGACGATCTGCCCGAGCAGATGAAGGCCACGTACGAGAAGTTGGGCATTCCCGAAGCCGAGCGTAAGTACCTCGCTGGCGTCACCGCCCAGTACGAGTCCGAGGTCGTCTTCCACCGCAACCGTGAAGACCTCGAGCGCCGCGGGATCTTGTTCTGCGACATGGACACTGCGCTGCGCGAGTACCCCGAACTGGTGAAGCAGTACTTCGGCACGGTCATCCCCTCCGCCGACAACAAGTTCTCCGCGTTGAACACCGCCGTGTGGAGCGGTGGCTCGTTCATCTACATCCCGCCGGGTGTCGAGTGCGAGATGCCGTTGCAGGCCTACTTCCGCATCAACAGCGAGAACGCCGGTCAGTTCGAGCGCACGCTGATCATCGCCGACGAGGGCAGCCAGGTGCACTACATCGAGGGCTGCTCGGCCCCGGTGTACACCAAGGATTCGCTGCACTCGGCCGTGGTCGAGATCATCGTCAAGCCGTCAGCCCGTGTCACCTACACGACCATCCAGAACTGGTCGCCGAACGTCTACAACCTCGTCACCAAGCGTGCCCGGGTGGAGGCTGAGGGCCACATGGAGTGGATCGACGGCAACATCGGCTCGAAGCTGACCATGAAGTACCCCAGCGTCTATCTGGTCGGCCCGAAGGCCACCGGCGAAGTGCTCAGCGTCGCCTACGCTGGCGCTGGCCAGCACCAGGACGCTGGCGCCAAGATGGTCCACGCTGCGCCCGAGACCACCTCCAAGATCGTCTCCAAGAGCATCTCCAAGGACGGCGGCATCACCGCCTACCGCGGCCTCGTGCGCATCGAGGAAGGTGCCTACGGCTGCAAGAGCCATGTGCAGTGCGACGCGCTGATCCTCGACGACCAGAGCGAAAGCCGCACCTTCCCGTACATGGAAGTTGGCGAACGCGACGCACAGATCGGCCACGAGGCCACCGTCTCGAAGATCGCCGACGAGCAGTTGTTCTACCTGATGTCGCGTGGTCTGTCGCAGGAGCAGGCGATGGGCATGGTGGTCAATGGCTTCATCGAGCCGATCACCCGCACGCTGCCGATGGAGTACGCGGTCGAGTGGAGTCGCCTGATCGAGTTGCAGATGGAAGGCTCCGTCGGCTGACGCTGATCGGGGTCGGGTGCCTTAGCACTCGACGATGTTGACCGCAACTGGCGCGGGGAGTCGATCGCGGAACGTGACCGCAAGGCCGCCGCGGGCCGTCTCTTTGTACTTCTCGTGCATATCGCGTCCGGTGTCGCGCATAGTGGCGATGGCCTGATCGAGTGACACCAGGTGTGTGCCGTCGCCGTGAAGCGCGAGACGGGCGGCGTTGATCGCCTTCATCGCTGCCATCGCGTTGCGCTCGATACATGGCACCTGCACCAGACCGCCGATTGGGTCGCACGTCAGGCCGAGGTTGTGCTCGAGGGCGATCTCGGCGGCGTTCTCCACTTGTTCCGGCGTGCCGCCCAGCACCTCGGCCAGCCCGGCGGCGGCCATCGCGCAGGCAGAACCGACCTCGCCTTGGCAACCGACTTCGGCGCCGGAGATGGAGGCGTTCATCTTGAACAACGCGCCGACGGCTGCGGCAGTGAGCAGGAACCGCATCGCTCCGTCGTCGTTGGCTCCGGGCACGAAGCGTTCGTAGTACATCAGCACGGCGGGCACGATGCCAGCCGCTCCGTTGGTGGGGGCAGTGACCACCCGCCCGCCTGCCGCATTCTCCTCGTTCACTGCGAGTGCGAACAGGTTCACCCAGTCGAGCGCCGCCAACGGGTCGGCCGGGCCATCCGCGGCGGCCAGCAACGAGCGTTGCAGCGCTGCTGCGCGTCGCTGCACATGGAGACCGCCCGGCAACTCGCCCTCGTTGCGGCAGCCGCGCTCGACACAGTCGTACATGGCAGTGCGGAGCGCGGTGAGCTCGAAGTCGATCTCTGCATCGGTGCGCCGCACGCGTTCATTGGCGCGCACGATTTGGCTGATGGGCAGTGCGGTGGCAGCGCACATCGAGAGCAGTTGCTCGGCTGAGCGGTACTCGTACGGGACGGTGACCGAGGCGGCAATCTCGCGAACCAACTCATCGTCATCCACCACGAAGCCGCCGCCCACGGAGTAGTAGCGGAGTTCGGCGATCAGTGTTCCCGTCGCCCCGAACGCCTCGAACCGCATTCCGTTCGGATGCCCGGGCAACGTCTCGTCGGCGTGCATCAGCACATCGGCGTTCGCATCGAACGACACCGGCACCTGGCCCAAGAGCAGCAGCTTCGCGTCCGATTCGATGCGGTGCAGGATGTCGGCGATGTCGTCGGGGTCGATTGACTGCGGCTCGGCACCGGCAAGCCCGAGGATCACGGCCGGGATCGTGCCGTGGCCGACGCCTGTTGCAGCGAGCGAGCCATAGAGATGTGCTCGTACGCGTTGTACTTCGGCGAGCGGGGCGACCTCGGCGCAGCGTTGGAGGAAGCGTCGGGCTGCGCGCATCGGACCCACCGTGTGAGAACTGGACGGTCCGATGCCGATGCGGAAGAGTTCGAACACGCTGATCGTCATGGCACGCGGGACTGTAGTGGCCGCAGTGGATGGTCGGTGGCACGGTGCCAGAATGGACGTATGCCCATGCGTCAGGAGTGCAAGCACTTCGAGAGCCGCACGTACCCGAGCGGCGAAACGGTGCGCAAGTGCGACCTGGATCTCGCGCCGGAGGCGCCGTGGCGCTGCCCAGCGAACTGCCCAGCGTTCGAACGGCGGATGGACGTTGGCTGGACCTACGGAACCATGGTGTCGCCCAAGACTCCTGACGAGCCGCCAGGACTCGACGACGGATCAGCGGCGGCGTTGTTGGACGAGGCGGAGGAGTTCCTGCGCGACGTCGGCCCGCAGGTGGCTGCCGAGGTGCGCGCCGAGCAGGACGCCCTCGACGCTCACCGCGGTCGTTCCTGGAAGCGCCTGTTCCGTCGCAAACCCTGACCCGTGCGAGTGCCACGCCCCCGGTGCGAGTGCCACGGCCCCGGTGCGAGTGCCACCGGTGCACCCGAGTGGGAGCTGACACGCTGGGTGACGCGTGACACTCGAAAGCCGGTGGGCGACGGTCCCGAGCGACGTGGGGATTAACACTACGGGCGTAGTAGAATTGCACTCGTGTCTGCGCTCCTGACCCACGCCGTCGATCCCGCAGCAGCCGAGCGCGCTGCGGCGATGACGCTCCCATCTCCCGACCAAGAAGTGTGGCGTTACAGCCGCATTGCCGAACTCGACCTCGCCTCCTATGCGCCAGCGGCCGTGCGCACGACGATCTCCGGTGCCGACTCGCTGCTCGTCGCCGACCCGTCGCTGGTGGCCGAGCTCGTCGCTGGAATGACCGTGCACGATGTGTTCGACGAGTTGAACGCCGCCTACCAACACACGGTGGCCATCAGCGTGCCTGCCGGCAAGGTGCTGGCTGAGCCGATCGTGATCACTCACCACATCTCACTCGAGGACAATGGCCGGGCGCTCTACCCGCGCTTGGTGATCCATGGCGGTCAGGACAGCGAGTTCACGGTGGTCGAGCGCTTCGAGTCGCACCCCGATGTGGATGCGCTGATCGTCCCTCGCCTGGTGTTGCACGCTGCGCAGGCTGCCCGCGTGTCGTACTTGGGCATCAACCTGTTGGGCGACAACGTCTGGCAGCTGGGCCACCAGCAGGCCACCGGCGAACGCGACAGCACTACGTTGCTGGCCACGGTGGCACTGGGTGGCGACTACGCACGTGTGCGTACCGATGCCCGCCTCGTAGGCCAGGGCGGCAGCACCAAGCAGATCGCGCTGTACTACGCCGACGGCCACCAGATGCACGACTTCCGCACGCTGCAGGACCACATCGCGCCGCGTACCTCCAGCGACCTGTTGTTCAAAGGTGCGGTGCAGGACACGGCGAAGAGCGTGTACACCGGCCTCATCCGCATCCGTGAAGCGGCCAAGGGCAGCGTCGCCTACCAGACGAACCGCAACCTGACCCTCAGCGAGGGGGCGTGGGCCGAAAGTGTGCCCAACCTCGACATCAGGACCAACGAGGTCAAGTGCAGCCACGCCAGTACGGTCGGGCCGATCGACGACGAGCAGCGTTTCTATCTCGAGAGTCGTGGGATCCCGCCCGAGGTCGCCGAGCGTCTCGTGGTGCTGGGCTTCTTTGACGACGTCCTGAGCCTGCTGCCAGTGGGCGGTCTGCGGGCCGATTTGCGCACCCGCGTTGCCGCCAAACTGCAGCGCCGCCTTCCCAAGGCGATTGCATGAGCGCCGTCGCCGTCTGCAAGTTGTCCGACCTGGCACCCGGTAGCGCCGCCAAGTTCCAGGTGGGAGACCGTGCGGTCGCTGTCGTGCGCCTCGGCGACGACGTCTACGCGATCGGCGACATGTGCAGTCATGCCGAGATCTCGCTCGCCGATGGTGAAGTGCTGGCCGATGACTGCGAGATCGAATGCTGGAAACACGGCAGTCGCTTCAGCCTGAAGACCGGTGTGCCGCAGACGCTGCCTGCCACGGTTCCTGTTGCCGTGTACATCGCCCGCGTGGTCGACGGCATGGTGGAGATCGAGACGGAAGGGGCTGCAGCATGAGCACGCTGGAGATCAAGGGGTTGGTGGCGTCGGTCGCCGGTCAGCAGATCCTCAATGGCATCGACCTCACGGTGCGGTCGGGCGAGGTGCACGCGATCATGGGGCCGAACGGCGCAGGGAAGAGCACGCTGTCGGCCGTCATCATGGGCAAGCCCGGCTACACAGTTCATGCTGGCGAGGTGCTGCTCGACGGTGTCGACCTGCTGACGTTGCCGGCATGGCAGCGGGCCCAAGCAGGGATGCATCTGGTGATGCAGTACCCGAGCGAGGTGCCCGGCGTGGGCCTTGCCGACATGCTCGCCGAGGCGTACGCCGCGCGCGGCCGCTCCGTCGAAGGTCTGGCTGCTTCGGTGGCCGACGAGGCCGAACGTATCCACTTCCCGGTGGCCTTGCTCGACCGTTCGTTGAACGTCGACTTGAGCGGCGGCGAGAAGAAGCGCAACGAGACGTTGCAGCTCGCATTGCTCCAGCCGAAATTCGCGATCCTCGACGAACTCGACTCGGGTCTCGACATCGACGCGTTGCGTGATTGCTCGCGCCGCGTGGAGGATGCCACGAACGACACGGGTCCCAATGGTGGGCTCGGAGTGATCGCTATCACGCATTACAATCGTCTGCTCGAAGAACTGCACCCCGACCATGTGCATATTCTGGTCAAGGGTCGCATTGTTGAATCGGGCGGCCCCGAACTGGCCGACCGCCTCGAGATCGAGGGCTACGAAGCCTTCGCTGGCGCCGACGCGGCCCCACCCGCTGCGCCGAAGAAGCCCAGCCTCGACGACCTCTTCGCGCTGTAGCTAGCCCGACGCGACTCGCAGCACCCCCGTCCGACACCGCGTTTGAAGGCGCAGCCGCACTGGGTGCGGCTGCGCCTTCACACGCAGTCAGATGTGGCGGCGGGAGCGGATGATGACCTTGCGGGCTTCCTCGGCCCATACGACACTGCTGGCGACCAGGGCGCACACGAGCCACTGCACTGCGCTGATCGAGGTGGTGTCGAACAGGCGCTGCACGGGGCCGAAGTGTGACACGGCGAACTGCAGTGCCAGTACACCGGTCAGCGCCATCCACAGCCAGCGGTTCGTGAAGGTATCGCGGTGGAACACTGTGCGCGTGTCGTGACGGGCATTGAGGATGTTGAAGAATTGGAATAGCACGAACGTGTTGAAGGCCATCGTGCCGGCCACCGAGGGAATGCCGGCCTCGACCGCCCCGCCTGGAGCGAACCGCAGCACCAGCAGGGTGCCGAGCGCCATCACTCCGGCCGACAACGCGACCGCTGCCCAGCGTTGGCGGGTGAGGATCTTCTCGCCGCTGGCACGAGGCGCGTGCTGCATCGTGTCGCCGTCGGCCGGGTCGACGCCGAGCGCCATGGCCGGTGGGCCGTCCATGATGATGTTTACCCAAAGGATCGCGATCGCGGTGAAGGGTTGTCCGTCGGCAATGCCGAGTGCCGATGTCAGCAGAAACAGCAACGCGAAGCCGAGCGTGGTGCTGAGCTGGAAGCGAACGAACTTCACGATGTTGGCGTAGATCGTGCGGCCACGTTCGACGGCCAGCACGATCGTGGCGAAGTTGTCGTCGGTGAGCACCATCGTGGCGGCCTCTTTGCTCACCTCGGTGCCGGTGATGCCCATTGCGATGCCGAGGTCGGCTTTCTTCAGCGCGGGCGCATCGTTCACACCGTCGCCCGTCATCGCCACGACGTTGCCGCGCCGCTGCAGCGCGGCCACGAGGCGCATCTTGTGTTCCGGCGCGACGCGCGCGAACACGGCGATGTCGTCGATGCGCTGGTCGAGTTCGTCGTCGTCCATCTCCTCGAGCTCGGCACCAGTGATCGCCTCGCCGTGTAGCCCGAGCTCTCGGCCGATCGCAGCAGCGGTGGCAGCGTGGTCGCCCGTGATCATCTTCACCTCGATGCCGGCACGGTGGGCGATGGCGATGGCATCTCGCGCCTCGGGGCGGGCGGGGTCAACGATGCCGACCAGCGCCAGCAAGGTGAGCCCGTGCAGCACGTCGGCCGGGTCGGCACCGCTGGCGGAGAACTCTCCCCATGCCTCAATGCTGAACTGGCGTTGCGCGACAGCGATGACGCGTTGTCCGTTGGCAGCGAAGCGATCGTGGTGCGGCATCAGCCCGCCGTGATGGATCGACCGTGCGAGCAGCACATCGGGGGCGCCTTTGGCAAGTACGCGCACGACGGTGTCGCCGTTGTCGTCGACGAACTGGTGCACAGTGGCCATGTACTTGTTCGCCGAATCGAATGGCACTTCCGCCAACCGGGGATGATCGGCGCGCAGCGACGCCACGTCGATACCGGAGTTGGTGGCGAACACCAGCAACGCGGTCTCGGTGGGATCGCCCACCCGCACCCACGCCCCTGTGTCGTCCTCGCGCACCTCGGCGTCGTTGCACAATGTCATCGCGATCAACGCTGCGCCGCGCATGTCGGAATGCGCGGTGACGAAGTCGACAGCGGTCATCTCGTTCAGCGTCAGGGTGCCCGTCTTGTCGCTGCAAATCACCGTGGTACAGCCGAGGGTTTCCACCGACGCGAGGCGCTTCACGATTGCGTTGCGCTTGGCCATCTTCGACACACCGACGGCCAGCGTGACGACCGTGACGGCGGGCAGTCCCTCGGGGATCGCGGCGACAGCGAGTGCCACAGCGGTGAGTACCAACTGGCTGACCTCCTCACCGCGGATCAGACCGATCACGAACACGGCGGCAACGATCGCCCCGGCGAGCTTGGCCAGGCTGTGTGCCAGCCCATCGAGTTGCACCTGCAGCGGGGTCTTCTCGGCGGTGGTGTTGCGCAACAGGTCGGCGATGCGGCCGATCTCGGTGTGCATCCCGGTGGCGGTCACCTCCATCTCGGCGCGCCCGCGGGTGACGGTGCTGTTCATGTGCGCCATCCACTTGCGCTCGGCCAACGGCGCCGTGTGAGGAGCGATCGTGTGGTCCTTCGCCACCGGCAGGCTCTCGCCGGTCAGTGCCGCCTCGTCCACCTCTAGGGCAACCGAGGCCAGCAGTCGCCCGTCGGCGGGAATGCGGTCACCGGCTTCCACCAGCACAACGTCGCCGGGCACGAGCTCGCGAGCGTCGACGGAGTGCAGCAGACCGTCGCGACGCACTCTGGCGCGGGTGACGAGCATGCTGCGCAATGCCTCCAACGAAGCCTCGGCCCGGTTCTCCTGCACGAATCCGATAACGGCGTTGAGGATGACCACGAACAGCACGACGAGTGGTGTCTTCACTTCGTGGGAGACCACGAACGCCACGACCGCAGCAGCGAGCAGGATCAGGATCAACAGGTCCTTGAACTGCGCGAGCAGACGCCGCCATGTGGGGATACGGGGGGCAGCAGCCAACTCGTTGGGGCCGTGCTCGGCGAACAGTCGCAGCACCTCTGCGGTGGAGAGGCCTGCTTGGGGGGAATCAGGATGCATGGAGTTCCTTCGGACAATCTTGTGAGTGTTGCCGAAGGTCTCTCCCAGCCGCTCCTGACGGAATGGCTCACCGTCGCCGGGCGCAAGGCCGTGATGACGACAACGGTGTGACGGGATACTCCCCTTCACCCGGCATGGTACGGGGGAGTGCGGCGGCTGGCAACCGTTTCTCGTCACGCATCTCGCTACGCTCGCCAGGCATGAGCGAGCCGGTGCATCCAAACGTCACCCGAGTCGTCGAGGCCGCCGCGGCCCGAGGCCTGACGATCCAGCCGGTCCGGTTCCCCGACGGCGCCAAGACGGCGGTCGACGCAGCGAACGCGATTGGCGTGCAGGTGGGTCAGATCGTGAAGAGCCTGATCTTCGGTGTCGACGGCGAGGTGGTGCTGGCCTACGTCAGCGGATCGAACCAACTCGATGAGAAGAAGTTGGCCGCAGCGGCCGGCGGTACGAAGTGCGCACGCGTCGATGCAGACGCAGTGCGCGCGGCCACAGGCTTCCCGATCGGTGGCGTGCCGCCGTTTGGCCACACGACGCACCTCAAGGTGTTCATCGACCCCGACCTGTTGCAGTACGACGAAGTGTGGGCCGCCGCCGGCACCTGGCACGACGTGTTCGGCATCGAGCCGCACAAGCTGGTCGAGGCGAGTGAAGGCCTGGTCACGGAGTTGAAGAAGGGCTGAGATGCCGGCTCCCCTGGGTGAAGGGCTCGTCGCTGGAAGCGAGCACGACCCCCGCTAGTGTCCGCGTATGGCATTCGACCTCGACCCCGGTCTCGACCTCGATAGCACGCCCACGCGGCACGCGCTGTATCGACAGCGGTTGGCGAACACTCGGAGATTCATGTCGTCGCTCGACATCCCCGTCATGCTGGTGCGCGATCCGTTCAACGTCCGGTACATCACCGGAGCAACGAACATGACGGTCTTCAACCTCATTGTTCCTGCGCGGTACTTGCTGGTGTTCGCCGATGGACCGGTGATCCTTTTCGACTATCTCGGCGGCGAGCATCTGTCGGTGGGTTTGCCGACCATCGATGAGGTACGGATCGCACGCGGCCTGAGCCATGTGAGCAGCAACGGTCTCGCTGCCGCCGAATCTGCGGCCATGGCCGGGGAGATCGCCTCGCTCGTCCTGGCGCACTGCGGTGAGATCGGGACGCTGGCGATCGACAGCTTCCCGTTCGCCGCGGCGGATGCCCTGCGTGGTGAGGGCTTCGAGATCTCCGATGCCGACGTGCTGATGAGCCGCACGAGGCGGGTGAAACTGCCGCTCGAGATCGCCTACATGCGCGAAGCCATGCACCGGACTGTGGGTGCAGTCCGGCAGATGGAGGCCGAACTTCGTCCTGGGATGACGGAGAACGAGGTCTGGAGCCGTTTCGTCGGAGCGTTCGTCGCGGGGCACGGGGAGGTGGTGTCAACTCGCTTGCTCGAGAGCGGCCCGAACACATTTCCCTACTTTCAGGAGTGCGGTACCCGTGTGATCGAGGACGGCGATCTGGTGTGCCTCGATACCGATGCGATTGCGTTCGAGAGTTGTTCGGTGGACTTCTCTCGCACGTTCCTTGCGGGCGACGGTCCGGGTCGTCCGGCGCAGCGCGAGCTCTATCGGCGTGCACACGAACAACTGCTGCACAATGTCTCGCTCATTGGTCCGGGTGTGTCGTTCGAGGACGTGGCTCGCAACTCATGGCCGGTTCCGGAGGAGCATCGGTCGAGTCGCTACTACTGCGTCGGCCATGGTCTCGGCATGGTCGGTGAGTATCCCAATCTCCCGTTCTACACGCCTGGTGTGCCGTACCCGTTGGACGACGTCTTCGAGCCGGGAATGGTCTTCTGCGTGGAGAGCTACATCGGCTCGGCCAGTAGTGGTGAGGGTGTGAAGCTGGAGGACCAGCTGTTGGTCACCGAGACCGGTGTCGAGATCATGAACGACTACCCGTTCGAGGAGCGGCTCTTGGCTCACTAGCCATTTCGTCGGGAAGTGCCCGCCAGGGCTCGGGGCCGAGAGCCGGGCTTCACAAGCCAACGGTGGCGTGCCGCCGTTTGGCCACACGACGCACCTCAAGGTGTTCATCGACCCCGACCTGTTGCAGTACGACGAAGTGTGGTCCGCCGCCGGCACCTGGCACGACGTGTTCGGCATCGCGCCGCACAAGCTGGTCGAGGCGAGTGAAGGCTTGGTCGTGGAGTTGAAGAAGGCCTGACAGCGTTTGTGGCACGCCACGGAGGTTCGTTCCGTTTGTGGGGTGATCCAGATCTGGCCGGCAGGCCCGCCGCCGCCCGCCGCACACGGACTGGGAAGCTTCAGTCTCGGTTTCCGAGACCAGATCAGACCAGAAGCCGAATGAGGCGCGTCCTTCACAGAAGCCGAGTGCCGAGCGTTGAGCCGCATCGGGCGCTCGCTGCAAGTGGAAGCGATCGTCCAATTTCTTGCGATTGTCGCCCGTGGACGGTTAGATGTCGACATGGCCACGCCCGCAGACGCCGTCGAACTGACAGCAGTCCTGCGGGCCGCGCCCGAGGGCGGGTTTAGCGCGCTGAATCCGGAGACGGGCACCACCTCCGAAGGTGAGACTCAGGCCGAGGCCTTGAGCAACCTGGCCGAGGCGACGGCTCTGTACCTCGAGGAATTCCCTTTGCCGCTCGGTGAGCGGCCTGTTGTCACGACGTTCCACATCGCCGACGTTGCCTGAACTCCCGCACGTTTCGGGGGCTGAAGCCCTTCGTGCGCTGGAGCGCCTCGGTTTCGTCGTCGTTCGTCAGCGTGGCAGCCACGTGATGTTGCGGCGTGGAGCGGTCGGGTGCGTGGTGCCACTGCATCGTGAGATAAGCGCGGCACCCTTGGCGGGATTCTCCGACAAGCGAACGTCGAGGCGGAAGCGTTCATCGAGGCGCTCGGCCGCTGAGGGTTTCACAAGACAACAGAGGCGTGCCGCCGTTCGGGCACACCACTCACCTGAAGGTGTTCATCGACCCCGATCTGCTGCAGTACGACGAAGTGTGGGCCGTCGCCGGCACGTGGCACGACGTGTTCGGCATCGCGCCGCACAAGCTGGTCGAGGCGAGTGAAGGCCTTGTCGTGGAGTTGAAGAAGGGCTGACGATCGGCCTGATGGACGTGCTCGGGACTATGGTCCGCCGACCAACGTCCATGTCCTCCACCCGCTGCCGTCACGCGAGAACAGAACGGTCGGTGTGAGGTCATCGCAACGGTTCTGTGGCCACGCGCTGCTCACCGTCCAAAAGCTCCCATCCGCCGGCGATGTGCCCACACTGTGGATGGAGCCGAGCGCACGTACCTTCTGATCCGTCCACGTGGCGTTGCTCCGGCGAAACTCGCGACCACACAACTCGACACCGTTACGTCGCAGGTGGCGAACGAGCAGGGTGACCACCACTGTGCCCACGATCAGAACGGCCAGAACGCCGACGATCACCATGGTCGTGCGCCGTCGAGTGTCAGCCATCCGGTGATCGTATGCTGACGGCGTGGAGCAGATACCGCTGATCGAGGACAGCCGAGGGGTCGACATCAGTCAGATCCGCCGTCAGCTGCGTATGACCGTGCCCGAGCGCGTTCGGTCGATGGTCGAGGCGGCGAACACGATGCTCGCCATCCAGGAGCGTGCGCATGCCTCGCTCCGTCGGGCACGCTGATGTTCGACCCCGTTCGGATCTGCCAGATCTTGAACGAGGAGGGCGTCGCGTACATCATCGTCGGAGGGTTTGCGTCGGTGGTCCACGGGTCATCATTGCCCACTCAGGACATTGACGTCGTGCCGTCTCGTCAGGCGGAGAACCTCGATCGACTCGGGCGGGCGTTGCGTCGCATGAACGCGATGATCCGCACGGGTGGTGACCCAGTTCCGGCGCCGATCGACGGGCTATTCCTGGCCAACATGCCGATCATGCTCAACCTCGTGACCGACTTCGGCGACGTCGACCTCACATTCACCCCGTCCGGTGGCTTGGGGGGATTCGACGAGTGGAGCGCTCAGGCCATCATGGTCGAGATTGCGGATGGGCTTTCCGTGCGGATCGCTTCGCTCGACGACATCATCGACTCAAAGCGTGCTGCAAACCGTCCCAAGGATCAGATGGCGTTGCCCTACTTGGAGTCCTTGCGAGACGAACTCCGCGACCACTGAGGTCGGGATTCACAACCCGATCGGCGGCGTACCGCCGTTGGCCACACCACGCACCTGAAGGTGTTCATCGACCCGGATCTGTTGCAGTACGACGAAGTGTGGGCTGCCGCCGGCACCTGGCACGACGTGTTCGGCATTGAGCCCCACAAGTTGGTCGAGGCCAGCGAAGGCCCGGTCACCGACCTCAAGCGGGGCTGACCAGCCCCAGACCTCTCAATCAGTTCGGGTGCCGAGCCTCGGTGCTATGTCACGGGGCCTACCGCACGTTTGCGGTCAAACCCGCGACGTGAAGGGACAGTTCGGCCGAGCCGAATGCGTGTTCTGCGCGCCCCCTTCAGGTGCAATCGACCGCCCAAATGGATCTGCCGGATGTGTGGGGTCGATCGATGGTTAGCTCGCGCGCGGCACCCCGGGTGGAGTGCTAGGCCGGGCGGCCGCGGCCCGCCACCGTCGTTCGGTCGCAGGCCGCCCGTTGGTGTGAAAGGGTTTGATCCCAACCTTGAGGAGCGCGAAAGTGAACGAACCTGCAAATAGCACCAATTTCTCGGGCGCGGTCCCGGACGTCTATGACCGCCATCTCGTGCCGATGATCTTCGACGCCTACGCGGCGGATCTGACCGCTCGTGTGCGAACCCTCGGGGTCTGCGACGTGCTCGAGGTGGCGTCCGGTACGGGCGCCGTGACGCGAGCGATGGCCGCGGCACTGCCCGACTCCGTGTCGCTTGTCGCCACCGACCTGAGCGCGGCAATGGTCGAGCACGCATCGAGGGTGGGCACCGCGCGCCCGGTGGAGTGGCAGGTGGCCGATGCGATGCAGTTGCCGTACCCGGACTCCAGCTTCGACGCGGTGGTCTGCCAGTTCGGCGTGATGTTTTTTCCCGACAGAGTCATGGGCTACCGGGAGATCCTGAGAGTGCTGCGGCCGGGAGGGTGGTTTCTGTTCAACGTCTGGGACCGGATTGAACACAACGAGTTTGCGCAGGTGGTTTCCTCTGCGGTGGCCGACCTGTATCCGGACGACCCGCCCACGTTCATGGAGCGGATTCCGCACGGCTACTTCCTCCCGGACGTGATCCGCGCCGACTTGGTGGCTGCCGGGTTTGACGGGGCCATCGATGTGGAGGAGGTGGCCTCGCGTAGTCGTGCAGCCACCAGTGCAGTCGTGGCGACGGCGTACTGCCATGGCACGCCGATGCGAAACTTCCTCGAGGCCCGCGGCGTCGGTCACCTCGACGCCGCCACAGCAGCAGCCGAATCAGCAGTGGCACGATCGTTCGGTCGAACCGACCTCGACGGGAGAATCAACGCCTTCGTCGTCGCTGCGACCGCGCTCCCGGAGTAACCCGAGTCGAATCGCGGGCTTGAACGACCCGGTAGCCGGCCATCGGTGGCATGCCGCCGTTCGGCTACACGACGCACCTCAAGGTGTTCATCGACCTTGACCTCACGCGTGATCGAGCGTCACCGGTTCCGGCCGCGGTGTGCCCGGCAGGAGGCGACGAGGCCCCGCACCCTCGGTCGCCATCAGGTCATCCGGGTTTACAAGTGCGCACCGGTCGAATGAGAGGCATCCACACCCGATGCAGGTCCACAGATCCTCGCGGATGCGCTCCAAGTAGCCGATCTGTCGGCCGAGTACCTCCAACCATCGCGTCGCAACGCGTGCCCAGTCCGGCTCCTTCGGTGTACGCCGAAGTGGGAGTTCGTTGAGCGCATCCCTGATGTCGGCGAGCGGGATACCCGCCCGCTGCGAAGCTCGGACGAAGGCGAGTCGGCGCAGGACGTCACGCGCATACCGGCGCTGGTTTCCCGACGTCCTCACGCTGAAGATGAGACCCTCGCGTTCGTAGAAGTGCAGCGCAGAGATGCTGATCCCGCTGCGGGCCGCGACCTGGCCGATGGACAGTTGGTCGGAAGATTTCAGGCTCGATGAGGTCACCAGAACATTCTGCTTGACCTCAACCTCGGTTGAGGTGGGATCGTGTGGTCGTTCCTCGAATCGACGAGGACAGAAGGGATGCAAAGTGAAGGAGTTCATGGTGCTGTGCACATTCCGGTCGCTTCCAATGGTGACGTGGTGGGGCATCGATGTGTTTCCGGTTGCCGACCCGGTACCTTCCGAGGCCATGTGATGAGCGTGTTCACATCGGCGGAGATCGCCTACCTCCAGTCACAGCCGCTGATGCGCTTTGCATCGGCATCACCCACGGGGCGTCCTGACGTCGCCCCCGTCGTGTTCCAGATTGTCGGCGACGACATCGTCACGGCTGGCTTCGACATCACCCACACCGTTCGGTATCGCAACATTCAGACGAACCCCCGCGTGTCCGTTGTCGTCGACGACCTTGGGTCGACCGATCCCTGGTCGCCCCGCGGCATCAAGGTCATCGGCACCGCTGTCATCGAGGACAGCGGCGGCTCGCCTCGGTTCCGGATCACGCCTGAGGTGATCATCAGCTGGGCCATCAACGACACCACTCCGGGAATCCCGAAGATGGAGCGTCGCAAGGTTCGCTGAACGGCAGTGGGAGTCAGCGTCCAAACGACATTCGCGGCAGGCCCCGTTCGGCATCGAGCCACACGCGCTGGTCGAGGCGAGCGAGGGCCTGCCCGTGGACCTGAAGATGGGCTGACTCAGAACAGCGATCTGGTCGCTCGCATTACAGTCCACACATCGGGTCCCCATTTATCGACCCTTGCCGAAGCCGCTGGTGAAGCACATGGTGCGTGCTCGGCTGGCCGAGATCGCCGCACGGAGCGCGCCGAAGCGAACGTGATCTCGTATCGGGTCGGCCACGGCAGCGGCTACAGTCTCGCTGTGGCAGAGCAGCTGAAGGGGCCGGCGTCATACTTCCCGTCGATCGAGAAGAAGTACGGCATGCCCATCGCACACTGGATGTCGCTGCTGGACGCGATGCCGCCGGTGCGTCACTCCGAGATGGTGGCGATGTTGAAGAGCGACCACGGGCTCGGCCACGGACACGCCAACGCCCTCGTCGCGCAGTTCCGTGCCGACCGCAAGCTCTGACTGACCGCCGCTGAGGTGCGTCTACTCGCCGCATCGGGACGGCTGAACCGAGCGCGCCGTCTGGGCCGTCAGGTGCCGACCACGCCACCCGCGATCACATCGACGACGATCGCCGGCTTGCCTGATTGCGTGAACATCACGGCTTGCGCGGCGATGAGTTGGCGCCCGGAGTGCTGCACCGTAGCGATGCACTTCAACTCCCCGCCGTCGGCGGGAATGGGACGAAAGAACACTGCATTCATGGTGACGGCCTGCACGTCGTAGCCATCTGCGGCGACCGACCGGATGAGGTCGTCGCATGCCCGTTCGCCCATCAGCGCGGCACAGCCACCGTGCAGTCCGAGGCGTTCATTGGCGAGTTCCGGATGGGCGAGAAACGACATCGTGAGCGTGTCGGCGGTGCGGTCGAGCACGCGGCCGCCCAGCGTGTGCAACACCGAGCCGTTGAACTGTTTGAAGTCGAAATTGGCAGGTGGGGCGAGGTCGCCGATCGCGCCGGCGGCGCGTTCACTGTTGGGGAGTACGGCGAAGCGCCCGGAGACCGAGGCGACATCGAGGTCGCCGGACCGGACGATGGAGGCGCTGACCGCCCCGCCCTGGTAGCGCGATGGTTGGCCACCGACGCCGGCCACCACCGGGTGCTCGGCGAACGGGCGCGAGAACAGCTCGATGTGCAGGCTGCTGGTGACGATCACCTCGGTGGGGTGCACGATGCGCACGCACGGGCCACCCACCACAGTGTCGGCCAACATGAACAACACGCCTGGCGCTGGTAGCCCGTCAAGGCCATGTGACGCTGAGCCGGGGCGCAGCTCAGAGCGACGCTGCCCGTCGTCAGTGGTGTGGCGGGTGAGGCCGAAGACGATGTCGCTGGGACATACGACGTCTGCTTGCGGGTTGTGCGTCCAATGGCTCTCGGGCATGCGTTGCACAGTGTACGAAGGAGTGTCGGAGCGCGACCGGGTCATGCTCCCGGGGGGACGAACGCAGCGGGGTCGCTGGTTTCGGTGAATGCGGTCAACGTGATCAGCAGGTCGCCGTCGTCGAGCTTTGCAAGCATGCCGTCGTTCAACACGCAGTAGACCGCGGTGCCTCCCGACACTGGCAGGTCGACGCAGATGGCAGGTTGCCCGGCGAACGTCTCGGCATGCGCAACGGACGGGCCGATCTTGGCCTGGTTGTCGCGTCGCAGTCGCTTTGCTGTGTCGGCCGCGTAGAAATCAACCGTCGCCAGGGTGTCACTGATTCTGGACGCGTCGAACCTGTCGGTGCACGGAGCCGACAGATCTACAGTGCAGGTAACGGCCAGCGTCTCGGTCTGGATGTAGTGCACGTTGCCGACGGTGACGCTGCGCCTGCCCGGTTCCAGCACCACACTCGCGGGGCGGGTGACCGCACCGTATTTGGTGAGCACGTCGTACGTGGCCGAGATGGGGCCGGTGGCGGGCGCATCGAGTTTCGTGAGCACCGAGTCGACGTTGACATCACCGGTGAGGCTGCCAGCAGGGAACGGGTTGTCCTCGAAATGGGGACGCTTGCCGGTGAAGCATCCAGCGAGCAGCAATGCGGGTAGGACGAGGAGGAGCGCGTGTGCGCCACGACGAGACATCGCTCGAGACACTACGGCGTCGAGGCGTCGGGGCGTCGCATGACGGCCACGATCTGCGGTTTCCTGAGTGATGATTCGCTGGAGGTTCGCACAGCGAGCCTCCATCTCCGTAACCTTCGAAGCGTGATTCGCCTCGATGCCGCCACGGTGCTGCTGCAGTGGTCGGCCGGTGGCCTGCTGTTCCTCTGGTTCACCACCCGCCGGCGCGAAGTCGGTGTCGGCTACGGCTGGCTGTTGCGCGGCAACTATCTGTTGCTCGCCGTCGGCGCTGCCGCGCTCGGGTTCCACTTCGATGTCGTGCCCGTGCGCGAAGCGGCATCGATCGCAGTTGCCGTTGGCGCGTTGTTCGCATTGGTGATGTCGATTGTCCGCCGCAAGGCCGGTGTGTCGGGTCAGACCGATGAGCACGACCGCCGCTCCGCCCGCGTTGCCGAGATGACCGGTATCGAGCGCGAGGTCGCGACTCGTACCGAGGGCCCCGAGTTCGATCCGCGGCTCGACCTCATTGCTCCGGCACTGGGCGCGGTAGGCCTGGTTGCGGCGGCGCTCGACGCTGGTGGTAATCCGGCGGTGTCGCTGCTGCGTGCCTTTGCGGGCGCAGCCTTCCTGGGTGCGGTCTCCGACGCGATGCTGCTGGGTCACTGGTACCTGGTGCAGCCGGGTCTGCCTCGGCGGCACCTCAACGAACTGGTGAAGGTGCTGGGCTGGGTGTGGCCGTTCGAGATCATCTCGCTGCTGCTGCCGACTGGCATGGTGTCGGTGTGGAACGGCTCCATCGATGACGGCTGGAGCGGCCAACTCGGCTGGTTCTGGGCAGCGTGCGCTGTGGGCACCATCGTGTTGGTGTGGGTCACCCGGGCGGCGTTGCGCGAGCGTTACTACTCGGCGGTGATGGCCGCCACGGGTCTGCTCTACCTGGCGATTCTGACGGCCTTCGGTACTGACCTGGTGGCTCGTGCCGTGCTCAGCGGCTGAAGGCGCGCCTTCAGGAATAGGTGAAGTCTGATTTTCAAATTACTCTGATGTCATGCGCGACATCCCCCGTACCGTCTATCTCGATGAGCACGAGCAGTTCCGTGCGGCGTTCAATGCCTTTCTCGCCAAGGAAGTGGTGCCCAACCACGAACAGTGGGAGAAGGATGGCATCACCCCCCGGGAAGTGTGGTTGAAGGCTGGCGCCGATGGCTTTCTCGGGCTCACGGTGCCCGAGCAGTACGGCGGTGGGGGAACCGACGACTACCGCTTCGCCGCAGTCATGCAAGAAGCCGTCAGCTACGTAGGTGCGATCGGTTCAGCGATGGGTTTCACGCTGCACAACGACATCGTGCTGCCGTACTTCCTCGGCCTGTGCAACGATGCGCAGAAGACGCGTTGGCTGCCTGGTATGTGCACCGGTGAGCTCATCGGTGCGATCGCCATGACCGAGCCCGGTGTTGGCAGCGATCTTGCCAACATGCGCACCACGGCCGTCAAGCACGGCGATACCTACGTCGTCAACGGCAGCAAGACGTTCATCACCAACGGCATCAACAGCGACGTCGTCGTGGTGGCCGTCAAGACCGACCCTACGCAGAAGCACCGCGGCATCAGCCTGCTCGTCCTCGAGCGCGGCATGAAGGGGTTCGAACGTGGTCGCAACCTCGAGAAGTTGGGCATGCATTCGCAGGACACCGCAGAGTTGTTCTTCAGCGATGTCGAAGTGCCGGCTGCCAACCTGCTGGGTGAGGAAGGCAAGGGGTTCTACTACCTCATGCTCAACCTGGCCCAAGAGCGGTTGAACATGGCGGTGGGGGCGCTGTCCGTGTGCCAGGCGGCGCTTGACCAGACGATTGCTTACACCAAGGAACGCATGGCGTTCAGTCAGTCCGTGGCGTCGTTCCAGCACAGCAAGTTCCTGTTGGCAGAGCTGAGCACAGAGACCCAGGTGGCGCAGGTCTACGTCGACCGCTGCATCGAACTCCACACCGCCGGCGCGTTGTCTGCGGAGCAGGCGTCGGCGGCGAAGTTCTATTGCACGGAGCTGCAGAACAAGCTGGTCGACCGCTGTCTGCAGCTGCACGGTGGGTATGGCTACATGCTCGAGTACCCGATCGCTCGCGCCTGGGCCGACAGCCGCATCCAGACCATCTATGGCGGCACGAGCGAGATCATGCGCGAAGTCGTCGGTCGCGCCGTCATCGGACGCTGACGGCCACTCTCCACCCCACGCATTTGCGGCGTCTGTGTCGCGGCCCGGACGGCGGAACACCGAGATCAGGGCCGCGACACAGACGGGGTTTTTGGTGAGTTGGTGGCGCGCTCCGAAGTGCAGCCGGGCAGACTCTGAGTCCCATGACCGCCTCGATCCATGTCCGTGAGCTCGCACTGGCGCTCGGTGCCCGACACCTCTTCGAAGGACTCGAGTTCGCCGTCGACCCCGGCCAGCGTGTGGGCCTTGTGGGACCGAACGGTGTCGGTAAGTCGACGCTGCTGAAGGTGCTGGCCGATCAGCTGCGGCCTGATAAGGGCACCATCACGAGGAACCCGGCGAACGCGATCGTCGGCTACCTCGCCCAGGAACCCGACCGCACCGAGGAGACGGTGAGCGAACACCTCGCGCGACGCACCGGTGTGGCTGCCGCACAGGACGCGCTCGATGCGGCAACGACAGCCATGGCCGTTGGTGACGGCAGCGCTGACGATCAGTACAGCGATGCACTCGACCGGTGGCTGGCAATCGGCGCTGCGGACTTCGACTCGCGCGTCGGTGAGGTGTGGGCCAGCCTCGGTCTCCACGCCCGCCTCCTCGATGAGCGGATGTCCGTACTGTCCGGTGGTGAGGCCGCCAGGGTGGGTCTCGCCGTTCTGCTGCTCGCGCGGTTCGACGTATTCCTACTGGATGAGCCGACCAACGATCTCGACCTTGATGGACTCGACCTGCTCGAGAAGTTCGTGGTCGGTCAGGCTGCAGGGTGCGTGATCGTCAGCCATGACCGCACGTTCTTGCAGCGCACCATCACTCACGTGGTGGAAATCGATGAGTTCAGTCACCGAAGCACACGTTTCGCCGGTGGGTGGGATGCGTACCTGCGCGAACGCGAGGTGGCGCGCGACCAAGCGCGTCAGGCGTACGACGAGTACGACAACAAACGATCGTCGCTGGCCGGACGCGCACAACGTGAGCGGGAGTGGGCGACGCAGGGTGTGTCGAAGGCGAAGAAGAAACCCGACGACAACGACAAGAATGCCAAAGCATTCAAGGTCAACCAGAGTGAGCAACTCGCCGGTAAGTCCGCCCGTACCGAGAAGATGCTTGAGCGGTTGGATGTTGTGGAAGAACCGCGTGAGGCGTGGCAACTGCGGCTACAGATCGCCACGGTCGAACGCAGCGGCGACGTGGTGGCGCGTCTCGAGCATGCTGTAGTGGAGCGCGACTCGTTCACGCTTGGGCCGATCGACCTCGAGATCGGCTACGGCGAGCGTGTGGTCATCGAAGGGCCGAACGGCAGTGGAAAGTCGACGCTGCTCGGCGCATTGCTGGGGGAGATCGAGCTGACGGGCGGCACGCGGTGGGGTGGTCCCGGTGTCGTGGTCGGCCGCTTGGAGCAGGCGCGGCAACAACTGACCGGGGCGGCCACGGTGTTGGACGCGTTTCTGGGAGCGACAGGGATGGTGGTCAGCGAGGCCCGCACACTGCTGGCCAAGTTCGGCATCGCCGCAGCGCATGTCGGCCGCCCGGCCGAGTCGCTCTCACCAGGCGAACGCACCCGCGCCGTGCTGGCGTTGCTGATGGCGAAGGGTTCGAACTGCATTGTGCTCGACGAACCGACGAACCATCTCGACATGCCGGCTATCGAACAGCTCGAGCAAGCGCTGGAGACGTTTCCCGGCACCGTGTTGTTGGTGAGCCACGACCGTTCGCTGCTCACCAACGTGCGCCGCACGCGCACGCTCAGGCTGCAGGACGGGCGTGTGCTCTGACGCGGCGTGCCGCGAAGATTCCGATTGCTGCCAGTACTGCTGCGATCGCGAAGTTGGTGGCGAGTGCGCCAGTGAGTGACCACTCGGTGCGATCGGAGAGCGCCACCGTTGCGCCGCCAATTCCACCCATCAGCGAGAACCCGACGCTGTCGGCGAGCGCCACCTGGCTGCTGATTTCACCCTCCCGGCCCTCCTCGGCATAGCTCATCGCCGAGACGGTGGCGGGGTTGTACAACAGCCCCACTCCGAGGCCGCCGATTGCCCAACCGAGGAACGTCGCCCACAGCGGCCAGTGCGACCACAGCACCGGCGCGGTCAAGCCGATACCGAGCAGCATCACGATGTAGCCCTGGCGGATAGCGCGAGCAGGGTTGTTGGCGGGCCGTCTCGCTCGGACCCATTGCCCGACTGTCCACAACAATGCGGCCCCGATGATGATGAACCCCTGCACGAATGGTCGGGCGCCGTGGATCCGGTCTGCCGCCAAGGGTACGAAGCTGTCCACGCCGAGGAAGGCCGCCGTGGCGAGGAGGCGACAGGCGATGATCGCCGGGAAGCCGTGCCGTGCGCGCAGCACACCTGGCGGAAACAGATGACGCAACGCGGGCAGACCGACGGCAATGCCGATCGCAACGGAGGCCGCTACCGCCGCGGGATTGGCGTATTGCAGGCCGGTGACAATCGCGCCGATGCCAATCGCTGCGCCGAACGCAGATGGGATACGCGTTCGGCGTCGTTCCATTTCGACCGGCCGATACGGCAGCATCGGGCGCACTGCGAGCGCTCCGACGGCCAGTGCCGCCGGTACGAGCCCGAGGAAGACCCACTTCCAGCCGAACTGATCGGTGATCCAACCCGACAACGCTGGGGCGAACAGACTGGGCAACACCCACCCTGCGGACAGATAGGCGTAGATCATCGGTCGACGATCAGCTGGGAACGCTCGGGTGACGAGGGCGTACCCGATGGGGGAGAACGCGCCGGTGCCGAGCCCTTGGATGCCGCGACCGATCACGATCCAGACCATCGACGGGGCGAAGGCGGCGACGAGTAGCCCGCTGGTGAACATCGCGATGCTGATCGTGAACGGCAATGCGGGGCCTTTGCGATCAGCGAGTTCGCCGGCGACCACCAGCGACACCAGGTTCGCCAGGGTGTAGATCGCGATCGCTGCCCCGTACAGCGAGTCGCCACCGAGCTCGTCGGTGATGGTCGGCAGCGCCGTGATCACCGCTGTCCACTCGAAGGCAACCAGCGAGACCGCGAGCACCAGGCCGGCGGCCAAGAGTCGTTGTTGGGTGTTGAGGCGCGTGTGGACAGCGGATGTCATGCGGGGGCGCCGGGGGCCACCAAGGGCCAGGGCCGAGTGCGCTCGAGGGAGAGCGCGAGGTCGAGCAGCAGTGGCTCGGTGAAGTGACGACCAAGGATCTGCAGGCCGATCGGCAGGCCGTCGACGGTGCCAGCCGGGACGGAGATCGCCGGGTTGCCATGCAGGTTGGCGGGGAATGTGAGTCTCCCGTTGTTGCCCTGCCCGGCGTCGAGGCCACCGAACACGCCGGGCAGCGGCCCTTCAGCGTCGAACGCGATGTCCGGATTGGTGGCGGTCATCACGAAGTCGACACCGTCAGCGGGGTCGAAGATCCGGGCCATCGCTTCGTTGACCTCCATGCGCCGCCGCTCGATCTTGCCGCGCACAGCGGAGTTGTAGGCACCTTGCGTCATCGTCAGGCCGAACCGGATCTCCGGTGTGAGCGTGTCGGCGCACTCGGGCCACAGGCTGCGCAACTGCTCTTCGATCTCCAGGTTGCCGCTGATCGCCCACGCCGTTCCCATTCGCGGTACTGCAGTTTCTGCCCCATCGACGCGCTTCATGCCGAGGTGCTGCACGAGCTCGACCCCGGCTGCTTCGAGCAGCTCCCACATCACGGGCGACACCGTGGCGTTGCCCCAGTCAGGAGCGAACGCCACGCGGGCCCCGCGCAACTCTGCGAGATGGGTTCCGAGGCTCGCCTCCCACCCCTCGACGCGGGGCAGGCTGATGGGGTCGCCCGGGTCGAAGCCGTTACACACGTCGAACCAGCGGGCGGTGTCGCGCACTGAACGCGAGACGCAGCCGACGGTGACGGTGAGGTTGCCGTACTTCGACTTCGGCCCGCGCGGGATGCGGCCCAGCGTCGCCTTCAGCCCGACCAGCCCAGTGAAGCCAGCGGGGATACGGATGCTGCCGCCGCCGTCTCCGGCCGTCGCGAGCGTCAACAGGCCGCCGGACACCGCGGCTGCCGCCCCGCCGCTGCTGCCGCCGGGTGTTCGCCCGTGTTGCCAGGGATTGTGCGTGGCGCCGTGGAGCACCGTGCGGGTGACGTTGACGCCGCCGAACTCACTGGCCGTCGTCTGCCCGATCGTCACTGCGCCGCCGATGTCGCGTAGGCGCTGCACCATCGTGCTGGTGTGACCGGCGATCTGGTCGCGCAGTGGCACGGATGCGTGCGTATCGGGCCAACCCTGCACCGAGTCGAGTTGCTTGACTCCGAGTGGTACGCCGCCGAACGGCTTGCTGACGTCGGCGGTAGCCGCAGCGAACTCAGCCTCCTGCGGCGCCAAGAACGAGAACGCATTCAGCGTGCTGGCCTCGATCGCAGCCAATGTCGCAGTGAGCTCCTCAGCTGGTGATCTGCGGCCGGCCCGGAATTCCTCGACGAGCGAGCAGGCGTCCCCTTGCCACGGTGTGTCGCCCATGGCTCAACACTGTACTCCCAACACTTCCATCGGGCCCTCGGGCCGCCGCCCTGCCGCCCAGACCGCCCTGTCACCTAGAGTCGTCGTCACATGGACAGCCGAACGTTCCTCGGGCTCACACAGAGTCACAACCCGTATCGCTGGTCGATGGAGGTCACCTCTCGGCTGATCACCATGGGCAACTTCCTGTGGGGTGGTGCCGGGCTGGGTGCCGCCATTTCGGCACTGGAGGGCACCACCGGCCGCAACGTGGTGTGGGCCACGTCGCAGTACTTGTCGTACGCCCGCTGCGGCGAGGTGCTCGACATCGATGTCACGGTCGCGGTACAGGGACATCAGATGTCGCAGGCTCGGGCGGTGTGCCATGTCGGCAACCGCGAGATCCTCACCGTCAACGCTGCGCTGGGTGACCGAGCCTTCGATCGTTCCGGTCAGTGGGAGCGCATGCCGACGGTGCCGTCGCCGGATGAGTGCGGCGACCGGGAGTACCGTCACGACCTCGAGAACACCATCGGCGAGCAGATGGATCAGCGGATCATCAAGGGTCGCAACCCGTCGGAGTTGCCCGGTGCTGAGGGCGACGGGCAGACGCTGATGTGGGCGCGCATCCCCAAGGTGATCGACGGCGTCGACGCCACGACGCTCGCCGTGTTGGGCGACTTCGTACCGTTCGGTGTTGGTCAGGCCTTGGGTGTTCGCGGTGGCGGCAACAGCCTCGACAACACCCTGCGGGTGGTGAACCTGGTGCCGACGGAATGGGTGCTCCTCGACATTCGGGCGCACGCCGTGAATCGAGGTTTCGGACACGGGCTGGTGCACATGTTCGCCGAGGATGGCACGTTGATGGCGACGGCCAGCCAGAGCTGCATCGTGCGGTATTGGAAAGACAACACGTCGCCCGCCGACGCCGAGAAGGGATCCTGATGAGCCTGCCCATTCGCCCCGGTATGACCGTGCCCCTCCCCGGGCCGCTGCACAGTCACCGCGAGAAGCTCGCCGAGTTGGCCGACCTTGGCTACACCGACATCTGGTCGGCCGAGAGCGACGGTGCCGATGGCTTTACTCCGCTGGCCCTCGCTGCTGCATGGGAGCCGCGTCTGCGGTTGGGCACGGCAATCATCCCCGCGTACACCCGGTCGCCAGCATGTTTCGCTCAGTGCGTGGCATCAATGGCTGACGCAGCACCTGGCCGCTTTGCAATCGGTATCGGCAGTAGTAGCAACGTCATCGTCGAGAAGTGGAACGGCGTGCCGTTCGAGCAGCCGTACAAGAAGGTGCGCGATGTCGTGCGCTTCCTGCGTGAGGCCTTCACCGGCGAGAAGGTGAGCGGCAGCTTCGACACGTTCGAAGTCAGTGGCTTCCGCCTGGGAGTGCGTCCCGAACAGCAACCCCCGATTCTCGTGGCCGCGTTGCGCGAAGGAATGCTTCGCCTCGCCGGACGCGAGGGTGATGGGGCGATCATCAACTGGCTGAGCCCGGACGATGTGCCTCAGGTGACCTCAGTGGTCCGTGACGCAGCTGGCGGCGAGGAGAAGGAGATCGTCGCGCGCATCTTCTGCTGTCCCAGCGAGAACGCCGAAGTGGTGCGGGCTGCGGCCAAGTTCGCCATCGCCGCCTACATGAACGTGCCGGTGTACGCCGCGTTCCAAGAGTGGCTGGGCCGTGGCCCGGCGCTGCAGGGTATGTGGGATGCCTGGAAGGCAGGTGACCGCAAGGCGGCGCTGGCAGCGATCCCGGACGAGGTAGTGGACCAGTTAGTGGTGCACGGTTCACCGGCACAGTGTCGGGCGACGATCCAGCGCTACTTCGACAACGGAGTGACCACCAGTTCTCTGGCCATTCTGCCGCTCGACCCCGATCTGAAGCACTGGGACGCGGTGCGTAGCCTGGCGCCCAGCGCGAGCTGAACGCCAGGCCAGCGTTGCTGGCCGGCTGCGACTGCGGTTACGCCGCCCGGCGGGTGGGTGTGGAGGGCCTGACCCTGGTGGCGGGGACTGCAGGTGCGGGGTTGGCGTCCGCCCGCAGTGCGGCGAGTTGGGCCTTGATGGAGGCGATACGTGCCAGCCCGAGTTGGCGGGTGTGCTGGTCGAGCCGGAACTGAACCGGGATCTCGGCCGGCGACAGCAGCGCCAGTTGCTCGGGGGCCTGGGTGGTGTGGGTGCTGTGGGCCATACCCCGAACCATACGGAAGGGGTCTCACAAGGTTTCCCGACCTCGTCCGGAGATGAGCGTCAGCCGACGACGATGACCGCGCCGATCACCGAGATGAGCATCACGACAGCCGGGGCCGCGTAGGTCGCCCACTTCGGCACCGGCTTCCAACTCGGTGCCAGCATCAGCCAACCGAGAATGGCCCCGGCGATTGCGCCGCCGACGTGCCCGCCGATCGAGATGCCGCGGATCGAGAACGTCAATACGAGGTTCAGCACCAACGTCATGCCGATCCCTGTGCTGAACACGTTGATGCCGCGACGGTGCAGGCCCACTGCCGCGCCCGCCATCAAGCCGAACACGGCGCCCGACGCGCCGCCGGTGAGGGCACCGCCGTCCACCAGTAACACACCCAGCGAACCTGCCAGCAACGCGGCGGTGTACAGCAGCGAGAACCGCACAGTACCCAGCGCTCGCTCGAGCAGCTTGCCGAGTTGGAACAGCAGCAGCATGTTCATTGCCAAGTGGAACAGTCCGAAGTGGATGAAGCCGGAGGTGATCAGCCGGTACCACTGGTGTGCCGGATAGATGGCCGAGTTGCTGTCCCAGCGGCTCTGTCCCTGCAGGATCGTCTTGCTGAGGCCGAGATCGCCGTGCAGCTTGGTGGCCGTCCCAGCAAACGACTGTGAGTCGGAGGCGCCCATCCACATGAACACGGCGACGTTGATCGCGATGATCGAGTAGGTCACTGGCGTGAGGAGCTGTGAGCTCGCCAGCTTGGCGCGGGTCTTCACATCGGGGCGTGCGGCCTTCGCGCAATCGAGGCAGTGTGAACCAACCTGCGCTTGTACGAGACAGTCGCTGCACGCCGGCTTTCCGCAGCGTGTGCAGCTGCGCCCGGCCTCGCGGTCGGGGTGTCGGTAGCAGCGGTGGAGTGCGGGGTCGGCGGAGGACACCTCGCCAGGTTACCTACCGTGTCTCACGCCAGAGCGCCGATCATCACTGTGATGATGACGATCAGAATGATCGTGACGTTGTAGACCGCGTGGGCCGTCGTCGATTCGATGGTCGCGTCGACCCGGTCGCGGGTGTCGGCGTACCGGCGCAGATACACCCACATGAAGTACGCCCCACCGAGCGACAGCGCGAGGGCGGCGCCGATCGGGATTCCGATCACCGCGTGGATCAACCCGAACTGGACGACCTTCAGCGCCCTCCGCTGACCCGACCAGTCCTCCGCTCCGGTGCGGAACAGTCGTTCCTCTGCATAGGCGAATAGGGGCAGCGCCGGCAGCAGCAGAGTGATGAACAGCACTGGGATCAACCATTCCCACATAGTGCCGGCGGTGGCTTGGGAACTACCGAACACCGGGTTGCCGTCGCCGCCCATGGCGCTCCACCATCCCCAGTCCAACCCCGGCACCTGCATCAGCGCAGTGGCCGCGGCGATGACGGCGGTGAGCAACAGCGGTACGGGCCACAAGTGACGCCAACCGGCGTTGTGCCACACCTTGCGGATGACAGCGCGGCCGTCAGCGCTGCGGGAACGTTGCACGCCTGTAACGAGGCGATACCCCATGAACCCGAGCACCGCGAACGTGAGGACGTTCGTGAGCTGATGACTCAACTGGTGCGGGCGGCGAAGACGTCGGCGCCGATGGGCTCGCCGAGCAGATGCCCTTGCACCAGATCGCAGCCGAGCACACGCAGGCGGCGCAGCTGATCGGCCGAGGTGACCCATTCGGCCACGACCTGCATATCGAGCGCATGGGCCAACTGAATGATGGCCCGCACGATGGGGTCGTCGTTGCCGCTGGTGCCGAGCATGCGGGCCACCGAACCATCGAGCTTCAGCACGTCGGCCGTACAGGTGCGCAGCGCAGTGAGCGAGGAGATACCGGTGCCGAAGTTGTCGAGCGACAGTTGTACTCCGAAGCGGCGCAACGCCTGCAGCGAACGCAGCGTGCCTGGCTGGCCGTCGTTCAGCGTGCTCTCATCGAAGTCGAGCGTGAGCTGATGTGGGCTGAGCTCCATTTGACGGACGGTGGCGAGCACCCGCTCGACGAACGTGCCCTCGGCCAACTGACGGGCGGCGACGTTGACGTGCACACTGAAGCCGCGATCGACGAGGCCGGCATCGAGCCATGCGCGTGCGTCGAGGCACGCCTGACGCAGTACCCAATCGCCGATCGGCACGATCGCTCCGGACTCTTCGGCCAGGTGCAGGAACTGCGCCGGCAGCAACGTTCCTCGCTCGGGGTGGTCCCAGCGCAGCAATGCCTCGGCGCCGGCCACGCGACCGCTGTGGGTGGAGATGATTGGCTGGTACGCCAGATGCAGTTCGCCCGAAGCGAGAGCCCGCTCGAGCCGTGAGGACAGTTCTTTGTGCTGGCGCGATTCGACGCGCATGGCATCGGAGTAGACCTCGCAGCGTGAACGACCGCGGCGCTTGGCCTGATACATCGCGATGTCGGCGTTGCGAAGGAGCTCGACGGCGGCCTCGCTGCCGCCGACACCCTCCATCTCCAGCGCCGGGCAGAGAGCGACGCCGATACTGACGGACAAGTCGACCTCGACTCCTTGCACCATCACGCGGCCGCTGAGCGCATGTCGAATGCGCTCGGCGAGTTCCAGTGCGCTGTGCTCGTCGATTCCCCCGTCGCACAGCACGACGAACTCGTCGCCGCCGATGCGGGCGACGATGTCGGAGGGGCGAGTGGCGTGAGCGATGCGATGCGCAACTTGCATGAGCAGCGCGTCGCCGACATCGTGCCCGACGGTGTCGTTGACTTCTTTGAGACGGTCGACGTCCACGAACAGGATGGCAACGTTGTTGCGGGTGCCGCGGATGCCGTCGAGTGCGTCGGCTGCCGAGCGCTGCAACTTCAAGCGGTTGGGAAGGCCCGTGAGCGGATCGTGGTTGGCCTGCCGGGTGAGCTCCAGCTGCAGGTGTTTGGCGGCCGTGATGTCGCGAGCCACGCCGCCCCAGTACTCGACGAGTCCATCGGGCGAACGCTGCAACAGCAGATCGATATCGAGTGTGCGCTCGAGGCCGTCGGGGCCGCGGAAACCGACCTCGCCCGACCAGGTGCCGCTCTCGTTGCTGTCCATCACGGCGCGGGGTACCTGGTCGCGGATCGCTTGTAGCAGGCCGCGGGCGCCGGGGTCGCGCACAAGATCGAGCTCGTCGCCGACGCCGAACAGCGCACGCGCCGCCGGGTTGGTGAACACCGGCGCTCCGTTGCGGTCGAGGATGATCACGGAGTCTTCAGTGGAGCAGACCACTCCGGTGAGTCGATCGAGGAGTTGCTCGCGGCGAACGTTCTCGGTCTGGTTGAGCGCAGAGCCGCCATAACTGGCCACTCGGTTGAACTCGTCGCGAACGGGTTCGGCATCGATGCGTACCCAGGTCATCTGGCCGTCGCCGTGCCACACACGGAAGTCCAGCTGCACTGGCCCATCGAGTTCGACAGCTCGGCGCCATGCGAGTTCCGCCGACGCCCGGTCTCCGGGGTGAGCGTTGCTCCACGGTGGCAGACCGACGGGGGACGATGTGGACCCGATGACGAGCGCGCCGAATGCTGCATTGGCCGCTGTAATGCGGCCATCGCGGTCAGCCTGGAACAGGCCTACCGGCAGCGAAGGGAGCAACTCGTTGATGATCGTCATCCTTGCATGTCGAGCATTGGTACTTGGTGGTTATCGGTCGGGATCATGCCCGACTGAAGGAACCTGTGACCGAACCTTCGTCCAATTCCGCCGACTGGATCGCATCGATGAGGTCGAGGCCGGCGGCTCCGTCGCTGGAACCTGAGGGCTGGCCCAGGTAGTAGACGGTGATGAGGTAGTTGTGCGTCTCACCTGCGGGCGGGCACGGGCCGGTGTAGCCAGCGACTCCGTTCCCATTCGTGCCCTCGTAGGCGCCGATGGGAACCGTGTTCTCGGCGATGGATGTGCTGCTGGGCGAAAGACCGGCGATTGCCCAGTGGACGAACTCGGGAGCGTCGACGTCGGTGAGTGTGATCGCGATCTCCACGGTGCCTGCCGGAGCAGTACTCCACGACAGTGCCGGTGCCAGATTCGTTCCGTCGCATGTGTAGCGGGGGTCGATCGCGGCGCCGTCACGCCACGGTGCGGTGACCGTGAGCCCGGCCGGGAGCGGCAGCCCGGTGGTGCTGGGCTCCCCGATCCCGTCGGTGACCGATGGGGCGGCGAGCGTCGAGATGGAGGACTGTTGGCCCGGACCGGCTGGGCGCAGTGCGCGCCCATCGTGGCGGCAGCCACCAGCGATCAGGATCACGAGGCAGACAGAGGTGAGCAGGACGGCACGGCGCACGGGGTGCAGCCTAGGTGTCGGCCCACCCGGCCGGGTGGCAGCGCGAGAGGAAAGGTCACGGATAACGTGCTCCCCGTGGCCGATTCGCTCTGTGTACTCACCGTGCATGCGCACCCCGACGACGAAGCGTCCAAGGGCGCGCCCACTCTGGCCCGCTATCACGCCGAGGGTGTGCGCACGGTGCTGGTGTGTTGCACGGGTGGCGAGGAGGGCGACCTCCAGAACCCTGGCCTGCGTGAATCGGGTCAGCCGTTCCATGGGCTGAGCCCCGAACAGGAAAAGTTGCTGTTGGCCCAAGTGCGTCCCGGCGAACTGGCCCGCTCGGCCGAGATCATCGGCTTCGACGAGGTCGTGATGCTCGGTTATCGCGACTCGGGAATGGTCGACAGCGTCGCCAACCAGCATCCTGATTGCTTCCACACGGCTCCGCTCGACGAGGCGGTCGGTCGTCTCGTGGTGGTCATCCGTCGCGAGCGGCCGCAAGTGATCATCACCTACGGCGACGATCAGCGCAGCTACCCGCACCCCGACCACGTGAAGGTGCACGACATCTCGATCCCCGCGTTCGAACGCGCCGGCGACCCAGCCTGGTACCCAGAGGCGGGCGAGCCGTGGCAGCCACTGAAGATGTATTACTCGGTATGGTCGCGTGCTCGGATGGTGGCGGTCCACGAGGGAATGATTCGCCACCGGGGCGAGTCACCGTACGACCAGGCATGGCTCGATCGACCTGGCCACGACGACCGCATCACCACCAAACTGGAGATCTCGGCCTACCTGTCGGCGCGTAGCGGGTCGCTACGCGCTCACGCCACGCAGGTCGACCCCAAGGAACCGTGGTGGTTCGGGTTGTCGGACGAGCAGTTGGCTGATGTGTACCCCTGGGAGGACTGGATTCTGGCACGCTCGCTGGTGGGTGTGCCTGCCGACGGCGAGCTGGAGGACGACCTGTTTGCCGGGGTCAGCGAACGCGTGCTGGGCATCGGCGAATGAGCATCCAGTACCGGGTGGCCTTCGGGAAGAACGACGAGGCCGTCGACGGCCCCGACGATGCCGAGGTCGTGGTGACGATCGCCGCTGGCGACGCATCGCTCGGGGCATCGGTCGCGTTCATGCAGGGCAAGCTGAAGAGCACCGGCAGCACGGGTGTGTTGTTGGCAGCGCTGAGCAACGGCTCGGCAGCGGCGGCGATCAGCCGGCTCGCATTGCGCCCCTGAGCTCTCGATACCCAATGGGCACCGCGCCCGATTCAAGGATCAGCTCGCGCAATGTGTCATCGGAAGTGACCAACTCGTGGTCATCGATCCAGAGTTCTGCAGCAGCCGAGATGGCACGAACCTCAGGGGTGTCGATCACCGGTTGCACATGGATCTCGCTGACACCCGCCGGCAAGTTGCGAATAGCGTCGTAGACGCGCTCGCGGCTACCGGCGCGCCAGTCGTGGTCGAAGTGATCGGGGAACACCACGCCCTCTTCCGCAGCCAGCTTCCTGAACGGGAATCCGGCCTGCTCGGCACTGATGCTGGAGGGCAAGCGGATCGGCAACCGGAACTCGATGGCGAGTTCGAGGTACACGTCGAAGAACTCGGGACGCAGCGTGATGACCGACAGGTGAGGAGCCAGGTGTGTGACGTCGACGTCCCATGCCAGCGCGCGCTCGATCTGGGCGCGGCACTCGCGCAGCACCTCGGCGGGGTCGGCGTGCTGCCACAGGTCGTCGACCTCGCGAGGAAAGCCACCCTCACCCGACAACAGCGACGGCGAGTGTGTGATCGGCCCAAAGCGGTAGGCCTCGTGTTCGCAGTTGAGCGTGAGGTGCACGCCGATGTCGTCGGTGGGCGCAATGCGCATTGCTGCGTGGCGCGCCCATGGTGCGGGCACCATGAGGCTGGCGCATGTGGCGACGCCGTTGTGAAGCGCGTCGAACACCCCTTCGTTCGCTGCGTGGCAGCTGCCGAGGTCGTCGCAGGAGATGATGACCAGGCGCGTGCCAGGCGAGTACCCGAGGCGTTCGGTAAGGGAACGTTCCGAAGCGGTGCTCATCAGCCGAACGCTACCCGCTGCACTTGCCCCACAACCCCGCATCCGCCGCATGCGCATCGTGGGCAGCGTGCACGAACTCGCTGCTGTGGGCAATGTTGGGCGCGATCGTCAGCGCGTGGGCGTATCCCTGGCGCACGATCTCGAGGTTCACGAACGTGCCATCGGCCAGATATACGTAGGCCAGTAGGCGGTCGTAGGGATCGCGTGGCTCCACATCGCGCTCGAGGTACAGCGCGATGCCTTTGGGCAGCAGCGCAGCCGTGAACGCGCTGGCCTCCGGGCCGAAGCACTGCACGGGAGTGTTCGGTTTCTTCGTCTCCGGCGTGTCGATACCGATCAGGCGCACGCGCTCCTTGCGGCCGTGCACGAGCACGTCGATTGTGTCGCCGTCGACGACCTTCACGAGTGTGGCATTCGGTGTGAGCGCGGTTATGTCCGTTGGAGCGCGAGACGGCGGCGTGCCGGAGCACGCCGCCGTGAGGACGATCATCAAGGAGCAGACGACCCACGCGTAGCGCATGGATCCTCTTTATCGTCGAATGCTCAGAGCCGTTCGATGATCGTGCCGGTACCCAAACCGCCGCCGCAGCACATGCTCACGAGGCCGTAACGGCCGCCGGTGCGCTCGAGTTCGTACAGCGCCTTGGTGAGCAGGAACCCGCCGGTGGCACCCAGCGGGTGGCCGAGAGCGATTGCGCCGCCGTTCGGGTTCACCTTCGACGGGTCGGCGTTGACCGCCTTCTGGTACGCCAGCACGACAGAAGCAAACGCCTCGTTGATCTCGAACGTGTCGATGTCGTCGATGCTGAGGCCGGTGCGGGCGAGCATCTTCTGCGTGGCATCGATCGGCCCGGTGAGCATCAACACCGGGTCGACGCCGACGAGGCACGTATCGACGATGCGGGCGCGTGGCTTCAGGCCGAGGGCTGCAGCCCGCTCTTCGGTCATCATCAACACGGCGCTGGCGCCATCGCTGATCTGGCTGCTGTTGCCAGCGGTGTGCACGCCGTTCGGGCGGCCGACGGGCTTCAGCGTCGCTAACTTCTCGAGCGTTGTCTCGCGCATGCCCTCGTCGCGGGCCACCGTGTGGAACGTGCCGGTGAGGTTGCCCTCTTCGTCGCGGTCGGGCGCCTCGACGGTGAGGTACTGGCCGGCGAAGCGATCCTCGGCCCATGCCTGGGCGGCGCGCTGCTGGCTGGCAAGGGCGAACGCGTCGGTGTCGTCGCGGGTGACGTTCCAGAGATCGGCGATGCGCTCGGCACCTTCGAACTGCGAGGTCATCTCGTACTGCTCGAAGTAGGTCTTCGGAATCGGCACACCGAGGCCCAGCGCCTTGCTGCTGTTGCTGCCGATCGGCACGCGGCTCATCACTTCCACACCGCAGGACATGGCGATGTCGACGATGTCGCCCTTGATCAGCGCTGTGGCCAGGTTGGTGGCCTGCTGGCTGCTCCCGCACTGAGTGTCGACTGTGGTGGCGGCCACTGAAAGGGGCAGGCCAGCGCTGAGCCAGGCATTGCGAGTGATGTTGTAGGACTGCTCGCCAACCTGGCTGACGCAGCCACCCACGACCTGGCCGATCGCGGCCGGGTCGATGCCGGTTCGTTCGATGATGGCCCGCTGGACCTTGGCGAGAAGCTCGCCGGGATGAAGAGAGGCGAGGCCTCCATTGCGCTTGCCGATGGGGGTGCGGACGGCGTCCACGATCACAACGTTGGTCATCGCGTCAGCCTACGGTGGCGCCCATGGCCAGCTTCAACCCTGCGTTGACCCCGCCGACGGGCGTCACTCAGCACCGCTTCATTCATGTCATCGGCTCGAACGTGTTCATCGATGATCGTGCTGCCGAGCCCGATTGGGCAGTGCACTTCCTGGGCATGCTCGATGGTGAAGCGTGCTGGGCGGTCGACGTGCCTGCCGGGGAAGACCCGTCGTATGGGGCAGCGGTTGATCTGTATTCACTGCACGGCCGGACATCGGAGGTCGAGTGGGCAGTTGCTGGGCGGGCTGTGCAGCTCGCCGAGTGGTCGCGCACTCATCGATTCTGTGGTCGGTGCGGTCAACCCACCGTGCATTCCGACAACGACAGGTCGATGAGGTGCGCTGGCTGTGGGTTACTCGCCTATCCGCGTTTAGCGCCGGCGATGATCACGTTGGTCACCAAGGGTGATCCCGGCCCCGATCAGTTGGCGCTGCTGGCCCGTGGCGTGAACTTCCGGGGACCGATGTATTCGTGTCTGGCCGGCTTCGTCGAGGCCGGAGAATCGCTGGAGCAGTCGGTGATCCGTGAGGTGCGCGAGGAGGTCGGTATCGAGGTCTCATGGCCCACGTACCAGGGCAGCCAGCCGTGGCCGTTCCCGCACAGTCTGATGATCGGTTTCCGCACTGAATGGGTGAGCGGCGAGATTGCGTGCGACCCCGCCGAGATCGTCGATGCGCAGTGGTATCGCCGCGAGGAGCTCCCCAGCATTCCGCCTGGTATCTCCATCGCCCGCAAACTGATCGACGCCTGGCTCCACGAGGGCTGAGACGGGTCCGGCCGGTGTCAGCGGGCGCAGTTGATGCACTTGGTGGCGGCGGGCAGCACCAGCAGACGCTCGACGCCGATGAACTCCTTGCACACCTCGCACACGCCGTACCCCGGTTCGTCCATCCGGGTGAGGCTCATCAATAACGCTGTCCGGTCATCCTTGGCCTGACGCAGCAAGGCGCTCACCTGCGATCGCTCGAACGCGATGGTGGAGCCTTCGGGATCATGCTCGTCGTCGGTGTTCACCAACGACTGACCGGCGACGATGTCGTCGAAACTGCGAGCGAGCGCGGAGATCTGCTGCTCGAGGGTCTGGAGTTCTGCCATGGCCGCACCGCGAAGCGCGCAGCGTTCGCGCAGGGTAATTTCGCGCATGCTCAGCGGAGCTTGTCGCAGAACCAGTCGAGGATGATCTCGGCGCGCTGACGGCGATGGACGGGTGAACCACTGCGTGACAGCTCGTGGCTCTCACCGGGGAATCGGTAGAACGTGACGTCTTTGCCGAGTAGTCGCAGCGCGACGAACAGTTCCTCGGCCTGGCTGATCGGGCAGCGCAGGTCGTTCTCACTGTGGATCAAGAGCATCGGGCAGGTGATGTCGCGCACCCGTCGGATCGGCGACATGGCCACGTACTGGTCGGGTGCGTCAAGGTGGTTGGGACCGACCTCGACCCGGAAGACCGTGGAGATATCGCTGGTGTACTCCTCCGTGTAGAGGTTGTTCACCGAGCGTTCGCTGCAGATGCCCTTGAACCGGTGGCTGAACCGACCGGCGAGCTCGGTGGCCATGTAGCCGCCGTAGCTGCCACCCTGCATACCCACGCGCTGAGGATCGCAGAACGGGTAGCGAGCAAGTGCGGTGTCGAGTACTGCCATCACGTCATCGACGTCGGCACCGCCCCAGCCGGTGCCCGGGCTGACGTGATGCTGGCTCCCCATGATGGCCTGCCCCCACGACTGCTCGCGGCCCGAGCCACCGCGCGGGTTGCTCATTAGCACGACAAAACCGGCGGCCGCTTGCAACTGCGCCTCATCGAAGAACGACTCGCCGTACTGTGTGTGCGGTCCGCCGTGCACGTTCAACACCACGGGGTAGCGCTTCTCGGGATCGAAACCGGCGGGTCGCATGATCCAGGTATCGATCTCGCCAGAGCCGTCGGTACATGGCACGGCGAAGCGCTCCCAGCTGAAGGGCTGTGCGAGCGCGCGGTAGGCCTCGGCGAACGACGTCAGTCGTCGCGGGCCACCCTCGGCGACCACGAACACGTCCGGCAGTTCGTCGACAGCAGAGGCGATGTAGGCGATGGTGCCGCCCGCTGCGTCGGCGGCCTTCACCGTGATCGCGCCCGAGGTGACCGGCAGCGTGCCGGATCCGTCGGTGGGTACGCGGTACAGGTGGGTCTGCCCGCGGTCCTCGGCTGTGCTGAGCAGCGTGTGGTCATCGAGCCAGATTGGCGCCACCGTGCCTGCCGTCGTCTCAAAGGTGCGGTCGAATCCTGCGCTGACGAATCGGTGGGCACCATCTCGTGAACGGTCGACCACCCCGACCTTTGCGTTCTGGGGAGCGGAGCTGGGGTCGTCGTAGCCGAGGAAGGCAACCTGTGTGCCTGATGGTGCTGCTGTCGCCGCAGAGTAGACACCGGTCTGGTGCGTGACCGCTTGGATCCGGTTGTCGAGCGAGACGACGTGTACGTCGCACGCGAAATCGAGATCCCACGTGTCGTGGCGAGCAGCAGAGGTCACGATCGCGGATGAGTCCGCAGTCCACGACACGCCGCTGTGCTGGAACTCGCCAGGGGTGAGGTTGCGCGGCGAGGCGGTGCCGTCAGCGGGCACCACGTAGAGATGCGCGGGCCGGTCGTAGACCCAGCCTTCGCCGTTGAGTTGGGTGAGGAACCGTTCGATCTTTCGTGGCGCCTGCCAACTGGTGTCTCCGTCCTCGGCGCCGGGTACGCCGTAGCGCTCATCGGGTGTACGGCTGACGAAACCGATCCAGCGGCCATCGGGACTGAAGCGCACGTCGCCCGCCCCGTCCTTCATGGTGGCAATGACACGGGTTTCGCCGGGGGTGCCGAACGGCAGCACATGCAATGTGGTCTCGCGTGTGCGTTGGCTGCGTTTGGAGGTGAACGCCAGGCTGGTGCCATCGGGGCTCCAGGCCGGGTCGCCGTCGTGCTCGCCTCCGGTGATCGGCCGTGGTGCGCTGCTCCCGTCAGCGTTGGCGACCCAGATCTGCGAGTAGTACTCGTTCTTGATCAGGTCGACGCGGGTGACCACGAAGGCGACGTGGCGGCCGTCGGGCGACACTGCGGGCGCCGACGCCTGGACGAGGTTGCCGATGACGCGCTCAGCAATGACGGCATGCGCGCTGTGGCGGCTGATCTGCTCTGACATTTCCCTCAGGGTACTTCGTGCTGCGGGGCAGTCGATCAGCTGGCAGTTGTGACACCATCGCGACGATGGAACCGAATGACCTCCTCGTCCACCTGGCCCGCGACGGTGGCGACTTCGCCGAAGCCTGTGTTGCTGCCGGCATGGACAGCGAGGTGTCCAGCTGTCCCGGTTGGACGATCTCCGACCTGATGTGGCACCTGGCCGAGGTGCACTACTTCTGGCGCACCATCGTCGCCGAACAGCGCGCGACATGGGAGGGGTACGAGCAACCGGAACGACCGGCCGATGCTGATCTTCCCGAGTTCTTCCGGAACGGCCTCGAAGCGATCGTCACCGTGCTGGCTGCTGCTCACCCTCAGCAGGCCAACTGGACGTGGTCGCGCCAGCGTGACGCGGGCTTCGTGATGCGACGGATGGCCCATGAGACCGCCATGCACCTGTGGGATGCGCGACACGCCGGGGATCGTGAACGGGCGATCGACGCGGCACTGGCCAGCGATGGCATCGACGAGTTCCTCGACCACTTCCTCAGTGGCGACGCCGGCACCACCGACGAGGTCGCTGGCAGCGTGCACCTGCACTGCACTGATGTACCTGGCGAGTGGACCATCCGTCCTGCGGATGGTGGCGTGTTCTCGCTCACGCGTGAGCACGCCAAGGGCGACGCGGCGATGCGTGGTCCGGCGAGCGATCTTCTGCTGGTCCTGTGGCGGCGACGCCCGACGGACACGATCGACGTCATTGGCGACGTGGGGGTGGCGGAGCGTTTCGTCGCTCACTCTTCGTTGGAGTGAGCTCAGCCGGAGCGTGGCAGGTCGAGGTGACTGAGTCGCTCATTGAGGAGGGCGGCCAGTTGATCGACGTCGATCTGCCCGTTCTCGTCTGGTGGGTCTGTAACGGCGGACGCACTTTCAGGGGAGGGCGGAGCGGCAACCGCAGGCGCCTCGACCAACGGCACCTGGGTAGTGACCGGCTCGAACGACGCCAGCTTGATCGTGGCTCGTTCGAGCGTCGGCAACTCAGCAGTGATGTCGCGGTGATCGTTGAGCCGCGGGAGTTCGGTGGTGACCGGCGACGGCGAGGTGCTGGTTCGCTGCTGCAGACGGGCAAGACCGCTGCGCAGCTCGATCAACTGTTGTTCGGTACGGTCGGCGTCGGCGGCACCACGGCGTTGTGCGGAGTCGAGGCGGTCGATGCGGAGTGCGAGGTCGTGGAGTTCCTGCTGTAGCTCCAGGATTCGCCGGTCGGACTCCTTGTTGGAGGTCTGCAACTCGTGGCGCACATCGGCCAGCCGCAGGTCGACCGCCTCCAGGACCGAGCGCACAAGGCGTTCGATCTTGTCGTCGGTGGAAGCGTCGCTCATCTCGTCAGCCCTTCCGACCCCTGAGCCAACTGCGCTCGGGTCCAGTGGTCTCGGCGTCATCGGCAACCGTGTGGTCGGCCATCGGCTGGTCGACGAGCATGTCGTCGACCAGGTCCCAGATGTCGGTGGCGACGCTTTGTGGCGCGCCTGTTTCGAGTGTCGCGGTGGTGGGTGTCGCCGTGCGGGTGGGCGCGATGGCCACCGATCCGGTGTCCATGTCCTTCACCGAGATCGGTGCCGTCGCCAAGCGCGGCAGCTCGGGCGGCGTGGGATCGTTGTTGATCGCCGCCAGCCCGGTCGCGGCAGCACCGGTCGAGAGGGGCGACCGCGCACCGAGCAGGGGGAGGTCGATCAGATCGGGAATCGGGGCGGACTCGCCGTTCGGCTCGGCGCCAATGCTCGAGAGGAACGCCGCCGAGTCCAGCGGGGTCAGGTCTGACAGCGCTGAGAGCGATCTGAGCGGGGTGAGCGGGGTGAGGCTCAATGCGGTGAACGTGGACACGATCGGTGCCGAGTCCGGGGTGGGCACCGAATCCATGGAGAGTTCGCCGTCGTTCACCGGCGCGGGCTCCGGTTCGGGTTCGACGACGACCGGAGGCTCCGGGGCGGCGGTGACCTCCAGCGCGACGACGGGCACTGTCCCGGTGGGGATCGGCGACCGCGCCCAGTGGTGCAGGCCGGCAGGATGGTGACGGAGAGGGAACAGCTCTGGTGTGCCGACCGGCTGGTGGGCCACGGATTCCAGCAACAGGTCAGTCGCGTGTTCGATCGTCAACTCAACGACGTCGCGGTCGACGAGCACTTGCCGCTGGAACAGGCGGGCCAGCGAGTCGACCTCGCCGAGGTGCACCGAACCTTGCTCGAGTTGCTCGGCGGTGAGTGCTCCGCAGTTCACGAGCCGTGTCCCGACCGGGGCATCTCCCTGCTTTTCTGCGTAGTACACGCGGCCTTCCCACGAGTACAGGCGGATACGGGGGTCGAGGCCCACCGCCGCCTCGCCGGTGAATCGCTCCGAGCCGACGAGCGCGACGAATCCCCAGATGGGGTCGTTACCGCTGTATGAGCTGAGTTGGCTGCGGATCATGGACCCATTCCTCCCGTGAAGAATCTCTCGGAATGGTCTTTCGACAGATCAAGTGCTGACCTTGAGGTTATTCGGAAGGAACTCTCAAGTTGGCCACCCTGAGGACCGATGAAGTCAGGTCCAGTTCCCTCTGGTGTGACAGCGGGAGCTTCGCGAGACTTCGAGAAATCAACGGGAGGGTGAGTCGATGCTTCGACGGCTCAAAATTGGCGAACGCCTCAACATGCTGATCGCCCTGCCGCTGTTGGCGTTGGTGGCCTTCGCCACCTTGGCTTACTTCGCCGTTGATCAGGCGAGTGTGCGCGGCGACTCGTACAAGTCGCTGCGCACGGCACTCGACCTGCGCGCCGACACCAGCGCGCCTTCGGCCAACCTGCTCGAGTCGTGGGCCGAGGTGAACCGGATCGGCGTGCTCGCGGCATCACCCGACGGGTTCTCGGATTCCGGAATGAGGCGGATCCAAGATCATCTCGCGGTGATCCAGCAGTCGAGGGTGCGCTTCGAGGCGGCCATGTCGTGGTGGGCTGGCCAGCAACTCGACGAGACCACGAACCAGCAGTTGCTGCAGGTCGGTCGCGACGCTGGCACTGAGTTCTTCCAGGCGATCGACTCCAAGTTGAAGCCGGCGATCGATGCCCAGGACGCGGCGGCGGTGCTCGCGGCCGTCAGCGCGATGGAGCCGAAGTACGAGTTGCAACAGGCGGGTGTTGAACGGGCGCTGGTCTGGGCTGTGCCGGAGGTCAACGCTCGCGAGAAGAGCGCCGCCGACGACGTCACGGTGTTCCTGTTCTATGCGTCGGCGGCCACGGCGCTGCTGTTCCTGCTCTCGCTGCTGTTTTCGGTCGTGGTCCGGCGGTCGATCGTTGATCCAATTCGCGGTCTCGCAACGCGAGCCCGCTCGGTCGCCACTGAGGAGCTTCCTGCTGCAGTGCTGGCGACGCAGGAGTCGGCCTCCGTCGACGCTGTACCTCGACTGCCTCGGTTCGAGGTGGACGCCAACGACGAACTCGCCGAACTCGGCGCCAGCTTCAACGCAGTGCAGGACGTCGCGCTCGACCTCGCCGCCGAGCAGGCGATTGCCCGCCGCGTCGTGTCCGAAAACCTGGTCAACATCGCCCGTCGGAACCAGAACCTGCTGGGGCGAACCCTGGGCTTCATCTCGTCGCTCGAACAGGGCGAACGTGATGCCGAGGCGCTCGACAACCTGTTCCGCATCGACCACCTCACCACGCGAATGCGCCGGAACGCACAATCGCTCCTGGTCCTTGCGGGCGCAGAGCCGACCCAACTGTGGTCGCCGCCCGTTCCGGTCGGTGATGTTGTGCGTGCTGCCCTGTCCGAGGTGGAGAACTACAGCCAGGTAGATCTCGGCGATCTCGGTGTTGTTGGCGTGGTCGGCACTGCTGCCGGCGACGTCTCGCACCTCCTTGCCGAGTTGCTGGAGAATGCCACGAGCTTCTCGCCGCCGACGAGTGTGGTGAGCGTCGCCGGTCGTACCGTGGCCGACGGACATCAGCTGGCGATCTTCGACTACGGCCTTGGAATGGCGCCGGACGAACTTCTTGCCGCCAACCGGCGGCTCAATCAGGTGGCTGCCTTCGATCGGGAGAGCAACAAGCTGCTTGGCTTCCAGGTGGTTGCTCGGCTCGCCGCTCGCCACGACATCAAGGTGATGCTCACCACGACGCCCGGCGGTCAGGGCGTCACCGCGGTCGTGCGACTGCCGAGGTCGATACTCGTGGCCCCTGACACCGGGTCGGCCGACGGCACTCCGCTGGCGGACATACCGAGTGCTGCGCAGCGCCTCAGTGAGCCGCTGCCGTTGATCGCTGGAACCCCGGCGCCGACGGTGCTCCCTTTGGCTGGGAGCGCGTCGGAGGCACCCCCGACGATCGCCCCTGCCGCGCTCACCAAGCGCGTGCCCGGCGCGCAATTGCCCCAGCCGACTGCCATCGACGACGTTGGCCCCCCGGTGCGTTCTGCCGACGATGTGCGCAGCACGCTCGCCAGTCTGCAGCGCGGTCTCGACCGCGGCCGCCAGCAGACCGACGAAGACTGACGCCCGGATTCGACGGGACGAGGAGCAACGAACCGCATGGCACTTTCCGAGAAAGCCGACAACGTCAACTGGCTGATGGCCAATTTTGTACGTACTACACCCGGCGTCGAGCAGGCGCTGGCGGTCTCGTCCGACGGTCTGCTCATTGCGTTGAGTACGGCGTTGGACCGTGCGTCGGCAGACAAGTTGGCAGCGGTCATTACCGGGATGCGCTCCCTCGCGCACGGTGCAGCGGGTGAGCTTGCCATGGGCCGCGTGATGCAGGTGCTGGTCGAGATGGCGAGCGGCTATCTGTTCGTGGCATCGATCTCTGACGGGTCGACGCTTGGTGTTGCCGCGGCCCGCGATTGCGATCTTGGGCTGGTGGGCTTCGAAATTGCGCTGCTGGTAGAACGAGTTGGTACGCAGTTGACGCCAGCGCTCGTCACGGAACTGAAGAACTCGATGGTCGCGGTGTGACATGGGGGTGACGTACGATCTGGACGCGACCGTGCCGCTTGTGCGTCCGTTCATCGGTCGTGGCCGCCCGCTCGCACCGGTCACATCGGATCCTTCGCATGGCCCGGACAACCGGGTACGGGCGTATGCGATGACCGGCGGCCGCTCACGCGCATCCAGGCACCTCGAGTTCGAAACGATGCTGCGCACGACGGCCACAGGGTGCGACGCCGTCGCTGCGCTGAAGTTCGAGCGGGCGGACATCGTTCGCCACTGCCAGACCGGCGCCTTGTCAGTGGCGGAGCTGTCCGCGACACTTCGAATTCCCATCGGTGTCGTCCGCGTCGTCGCCGCCGATCTGTTGGCCGAAGGGCTACTGGAAGCGTTCCAAGCGAGCGAACACATCGCTGACGACGTGCTCCTGATCACAAGGTTGATCGCCGGTGTTCGTGCACTCTGAGCCGCTCAACCGCCAGGGGAGCGGCCCGATCCCGGTCAAGATCGTCATCGCTGGCGGGTTCGGTGTCGGCAAGACGACCTTCGTCGCTGCGATCTCCGACATTGCGCCGCTCACCACCGAGGCAGCCATGACGTCGTACGGCGAAGGTGTCGACAACCGTGGCGAGGTCGGTACGAAAACCACCACCACCGTGGCGATGGATTTTGGTCGGGTCGCAGTCGACGACACGATCGTGCTGTACCTGTTCGGTACACCTGGCCAGGCACGGTTCGGCTTCATGTGGAACGACCTGGTTCGGGGCGCGCTCGGAGCGGTGGTGTTGGTCGACAGCCGGCGCATCGAGGACTCGTTCCCGGCGCTCGACTACTTCGAGAATCGCGATGTGCCCTTCGTGGTGGCGATCAACCGCTTCGGTGGTCAGTCGGCCCACACCGTCGATGAGGTGCGCGAGGCGTTGTCGATCGCTGATGATGTCCCGGTGGTTAGCACCGATGCTCGCGGTCGGTCTGCTGTCAGGGACACGGTGCTCAGCTTGCTGGACGTCGTGTTGCTACGAGCGGTGTCCCGCTCCGGCACACGACTACCCGACTGAACGTGCCCACCGGAGCCTCACCAGAGTTGGAGTTGTTCCCAGGTGATGGCGACATCGCTGACGGTCTGCCAGCTGAGCCGGCCCCTGCTCCCGGGTCGGCGAACTTCGACGCGCTCGGGTTTCAGGCTGCGCGCGTTGCCGTTCGCATCGAACACTGTGATGCTGCCGTCGATCGCCACGCCGGACATTTTGCCCGCGAACCAGCGTCCGGTCTCGCCCTTGCGGAATCGAACCGGCTCGCCGGAGCGCAGCCCCAGCTTTCGCAGCGTGGCCGCGTCGATCATGCGCCACCCAGCATGCGCGCCTGGAGTTTGCGCATTCCGCCCAGCCATCGGTCGTAGTCGGCTGTCTTGTTCCGCATGAACGTGAGCACCTCGTCGTGGGGGAGTATCAGGAACGTTTCGGCGCGGATGATGGCGATAGCCACCTCGGCCACCTCGGCGGGTTCGAGCACTCGGCCCGCAGCCCGGACAACGCTGCTGCTGATACCGGCTGCGGGGTCGTCGCCCGCGCGCAGCAGCGCGGTGTTGACACCCTGCGGGCACAGGCAGCTGACCTTCACGCCCGCACCCCCGTAGGTGATGCTGAGCCACTCGGCGAATGCCACTGCCGCGTGCTTGGTCATACTGTACGGAGCGGACCCGATCTGGCTGAGCAGCCCGGCGGCGGAGGCCGTCGAACAGAAGTAGCCCTCACCTCGGGCGAGCCAACCCGGCAGCAGGTACTTCGCAGCCCAACGGTGGGCATGGACGTTCACGTCGAACGCCAACTGCCAGTCCAGTTCGGAAGTGCGCAGTGGGTCGCTGCCCACGCCGACACCGGCGTTAGCGAAGAACAGGTCGATCTCGCCGAAGCGTCCTTCCGCGGTCTCGACGAGGGCCTTGTTGCCCTGTTCCGTGCTGACATCGGCTCGAACTGCGATGGCGCTGTCGGGGCGCTGTTCGTTCAACCGGGCAGCGACGACTGCTGCACCCTCGGCCTGCACATCGGCCACCACCACCCGGGCGCCCTCTGCGTGAAAGCGTTCGGCCAGTGCCTCACCGATGCCGGCGGCGGCACCGGTGACGACGACGTGTTTCCCATTCAGATCCATGTCGGGATCGTAGGCGCTGGCGCTACCATGCGCAGTGGAAGCACACCGCGCGCGATACCTTCGCGAGCAACGTCGATGTACGAAGGAGAGCAGGATGACCGAGACCAACGAAGCCGTCATTGCCGAAGCCCTGAGCGTGATCGACAAGGCACTCGGTCAGATGATGAGCCGAGAGTTGGTGTCGTCTGGTGAAATTACCGACGTGCTGCTCGACGTGCGGTCGCTGCTCACGATGCCTGCTCATCAGATCAAGGTTGAGGCTGTCGCTCACTGAGCCCAGCCGCCGCTGTCGTCAGGCAGCGGCCAGCGCCGTGAAGGCGCGAACCAGACAGTCGCGCAGCAACTCGGGTTCGCTGATTGCGGCGAGGTCGATGTTCACGCCCATGTCGAGGCTGTGGTCGTAGCTCAGCAGCGTGAGGTTGAATGCGACTCCGCCCAATGGGCCGACCGGGTAGTTCTCCAGCATGCGGGCGCCACCCATGAACAGCGGGATCGGTGCACCGCGTACGTTGCTCGTGGCGAAGTCGACTGTCTGGGCCTGCTGGCGGGCGATCCGGGTGATGATGCTGGTCGGCAAGGTGGAAGCGATTGCGGCAAGCGTCTCCATCGATCCGTTGCTCGTGGCCGATCGCGCCGCTCCGGTGGCAGCCTGGATCGCGGCGAAGCGTTCACCGATCGGCATCTCACCGGTGGGCACCAGTAGGCGTGCGAGGTTGAACGCATTGGCGCCAGATTCTTGCGTACGGGTGCTGATCACCATGCTGGCGCGTAGTTCATCGACCGGCGTCCCGAGTGCACGGTGATAGCTGCCGGCGGCTTCGGCCGCAGCGGTGAGGAAGGCGGTGTTCAGGGTGCCGCTCAGCCGTTTGGCGGCGGCCCTGGTGGAATCGAACGGGACGCGCAGCACTTCGATACGGCGCTGCAGCGAGCGTTGCGTCCACAGCGGGGAGCGGGCGCCCTCAGTGTCGGTCAACTGCTGGAGCACCCCGCGAACGGTGTCGGCGGCGGCCGACCCGGCTTCGTGGATTCCGGTGGGGTCGGCAAGCAGGTCTTTGACCTGGCGCAGCAGGCCGAGTGGCATACGCATACCGCCCGACAGCAGTTCGCGCCAGAGGTCTGGTTCCGGCGCATTCTGCGCCTCATGAGCGAAATCGGCGGGGTCGAGCGGCGGAGGGGTGGGCGCATCTGGCTCGAGGTCGAGGTACTGCATCGCGAAGAGCACAGCACCCTCGCCATCGACGATGGTGTGGTGCAGTTTCTGGATGACGGCGCTCTTGCCGCCGCGTAGCCCGTCGACGACGATGATCTGCCACAGCGGGCGAGTGCGGTCGTAGGGATCGCAGGCGATGAGACATGCCAGGTCGAGTAGTTGGCGCATGGTGCCGGGTTTGGGCAGCGCGAGGTGGCGTACGTGGTAACGCAGGTCGAAGTTGGGGTCGTCGACCCACATCGGTGCCGTCAGATTCGCCGCGATCGGTTGAACCCGCTGACGCAGTCGGCGCATCCGGTACGTGGCCTGATCGAAGCGGACCAGAAGGCGTTCAAAGTCGGGCGCCCGGTCGAGGATGGTGACGTTGGCGAACGTGCTACTGAGATGTGGATCTTTCTCAAGACGCCACATCAAACCCTCGGCATCGCTCATCTTGGGATCGAAGCGCGGTAGGTCGGCCATGTTCGGAGAGTACCGGCCTGTGCGACCTCAGAAAGAGCGGAGCATCAGCAGCGTCAGCTGAGCGAGCCCGAGTCCGAGAACCGCGCCGCCGATGATGTCGGTCGCGTGGTGGATGCGGACAAACGCTCGGCTGAGCGCGACCACACACGCGAGGGCGAACCATGCAGGCAGTGTGGGCCACCCGCTCCAGGCAGTGAGCAGGCTGGCGGCAAAGAAGGCGGCCGATGCATGACCGCTGGGGAAGCTGCTGGTGGATGGCGTGCGTACCGGGAACCGCGGGTCGCCGGCCACGGTGGGCCGAGTGCGGCGGAACAACCGCTTGACCCCCTGATTGACGATCAGGCTCTCTGCGCCAATGAGCGCCGAGAACAGGAATGCCTGGTTTGCGTGGTGGTCGCTGGTGAGGCCGCGGATGCCCCCGACCAAGTGCCAGATGAGACTGAAATCACCCAGCGCACTGGCCCCGGTGAACAGCGTGTCGAGCACGTTGCTGCGTCCACGCACGTGCTCGAGCGCTGCATCTGCGCGATCGTCGAACCGGTGAACACCGTCCGAGAACTGACCGCTCATCTGCCCGCCGAAGCCACGAGTCGCAGCGGAGCCTCCGCTGCGGCGCGTGACGGGTCGCCGCCGAACGCGGGACACCACTCTTTGAACGAACAGAATCCGCACAGTGCGCCCTGCTTGGGGCGGAAGTCTTCGGTGGTGCAGGCCTGCTCCACCGCTTTCATCACTGCCTTGGCGCGCCCGGTAATTGCCTTCACCGACATTGCCGATGGTGTGGCGGTGATGACATCGCCCGAGCGCAAGTACATCAGGCGCACCGTGGCGGGACGTCGGCCCAGCACTGCTTCGCACAGGAATGAGTAGAAGTGCACGCCCGACATGCTGTTCTGCTGGTACCTCGGGCCGGGGGCTCGCCCGGTCTTGTAGTCGGTGACGACGAAGTTGCCATCGGTATCGAGTTCCAGCCGATCGATGATGCCGCGTAGCGAGAACGTGTCGATGGGTGCTTCGAGCCGGATCTCGAGCCCGATCTCGTGGACCGTGGTGGGGTCTTCCATCGCGAAGTATCCCTGCACGAGCGACCATGAGTCGGCGAAGAACTCTGCTGACTTCACTTCATCGAGCCCGAGCAGGGTGAACTCGGGGTCGACCCGGTATTCGGCGACCGCCTGATCGAGCGCGGTGCGCGCTGCATCGGTGGTGCGCTCGGCGGCAGGATTGATGAACAACAGTTCCAGCGCGCGATGTACCAACGAGCCTTTGGTGGTGTGCACGCTGGGAGGTTCGGGCAGCTTCTCGATACTTGCGAAACGGAAGGCCAGCGGGCACGACACGAATGCCTCGACTCTGCTGGGCGAGAGGCTCGTGGGGACCGGGTACATGCCGCCATCGTAGGGAAGGGGTGCGCGTGAGTGCCGCCTCGTAGCGCCGGTGCGGGTGGCGCTACTGTGACGAGTGGCACACCTTGGCGCCATAGTGGCGCCGTTCGCTGACCGCCTGGGGGCACCATGCAATCCGACGAGATGATCCTGATCAGCGTTGACGATCATGTCGTCGAGCCGCCATCGATGGGCAATTTCTTCCGCGAGAACCTGCCGGCCAAGTTCAAGGATCGGGCACCGCGGGTGATCCGCCGGGCCGATGGCAGCGATGCGTGGTTGATCGAGGGCAAGGAAGTCTCCACGTTCGGCCTCAACGCAGTGCAGGGCCGACCGGCCGAAAACTGGGGCAGCGATCCGGCGAGCTTCGATCAAGTGCGGCCCGGTACCTACGACGTGCACGAACGTATTCGTGACATGAATGCGAACGGCGTGCTTGCCTCCGTGAACTTCCCCTCGTGGCCCGGACTCGGCGGTCAGTTCCTGATGCAGAACACCGACAAGGAGTACGTCGCCGCGATGACGCGTACGTACAACGATTGGCACATCCATGAGTGGTGCGATCAGTACCCCGGGCGTTTCATCCCCCTGGCGATCTCTGGGTTCATGCTCGGCGCCGACTGGATGGCCGCCGAGATCCGCCGACTTGCCGATAAGGGTTGTCACGCCGTGTCGTGTCACCCCGAGGGCCATCGCTTCGGGCAGCCCGACTTTCACGGCGAGGAGTGGGACCCTGCATGGAAGGCGGCCGAGGACACTGGCAGTGTGATGGTCTTCCACTTCGGCGGGTTCCCCAACTTCATGCCGCGGACGCCCTTCTCGGTGATCCCACACGCGATGCCGTTCCAGACGGCCATTTTCGCCGGCGAGTTGCTGTGGTCGAAGATCTTCCGCAAGTTCCCCAACATCCGCTTCGCGCTGGCCGAAGGTGGCATCGGCTGGATCCCGTACTTCCTCGAGAAAGCAGACTTCGTCTACGACCATCACCGGGCATGGACGAAGGAGGACTTCGGCGACAAGTTGCCTAGTCAGGTGTTTCGCGAACACGTGCAGGGTTGCTTCATCGATGATCTCACCGGTCTCCGGAACCGCGATGCCATCGGTATCGACGCGATCACCTGGGAGTGCGACTATCCGCACTCCGACAGCACCTGGCCGCATGCGCCGGAAGTCCTGTGGAAGTCGCTCGTCGCCGCGCAGCTCACCGACGCGGAGATCCACAAGGTCACCTGGCAGAACGCCTCGCGTTGGTACCAGTTCGATCCGTTCCAGCATCGCCCGCAGGCAGAGTGCACGGTTGGGGCGCTTCGCGCGCAGGCGCTCGATGTCGACACGACGCCCCGTGAATACGGTGCTGCCGAGCACACCCACAGCCTTTCGGGCAAGGCGCTCGGATACCTCAGCACGTCGAACTCGACGGACACGAAGGTCTGATCAGGCGAACGCCTCGATCAACAGCGCGGCGATCTCAATGGGGTGGGTCATCGGGCCGAAATGGTCGAGATCGTCGCGCTGAAGGTAGGTCGCGTTCGGTAGCCGTTCGGCGATCTGCGCGGCAACCTCCGACGGCTGCATCGGCTCGATCCGTCCGTTGATCACCACCACCTCGGTGGTGATCAACGACAGGTGGTCCCACGTGTCGTGGGCGGGACCACCGGCGAACGTCAGCGCCTCGGTCTCGGTGGTGCACTTCAGGTGCACCTGACCGTCGTCATCTTCGCGAAAGCCGTATCGCACGTACGCGTCGAGGGCCGCTGGGGTGAACGTACTGAGCGGCGGTTTCGCCGCGAAGTTCTCCAGCGCTGCCGCGTACGACACAAACGTGGAACGCCGTCGCCGGGCCCCCTGGGCCTGTGGGGTGTTGGCGTAGTCGAAGTCGTCAGCAACGGGCGGGAACACGATCGGCTCGAAGGCCACGATGCGGCGGAACAGTTCGGGTCGGCGGTGAGCCGCGATCAACAGACAGGTGGCGCCCATCGAATGGCCGAACGCATCGATCGGGCCGCCATAGCGCTCGGCGGTCCATTCCGCCATCGCCACGGCGTCGTCGCCGAACTGCTGCCAGTCGAGCGGTCCTGGCGGACGTTCGGTGTCGCCGTGCCCGCGGTAGTCGAAGGCGATGCAGTGGCGCGTGGGAAGCGCCTCAGCGAGGGGTTGGTAGCAGCGACCGTGGAACCCGGTGGCATGCGACACCAGCAGCGCCGAGCCGGCACCGCCGAGGTCGTGCACCGCAAGCTCCACGCCGTCGGTCGACGGCACGATCATCGGAGGGCCATACCGTTCAGTCGTCGTCGTTCTTGCGTCGGCGGCGGCGCCACCAGATGGTGAACGCCCGGTCGAGCAGGACGCCCAGGACGATGGCCATCAACACGGCCCATCTGACCGTCGTCGTCTTCTCGTAGAAGAGGAAGTCGAGCGAGACCTGATGATCGTTGCGGACGAAGACGATGGCGCACGCCACGATGACGATGATGCCGGCGATCAGCGCCACGTTTGGCTTGGCCTTCACGTCGGGCTGGGGTCCGCGTGTGTAGCCCGTTTCTTTGGGGTCGGTCATGACGCGAATGCTATTCGTTCACTTGAAGAACGGCAGGAACATCGCTGTTTCTTCGCCCAGGTTGCTGGGGACGCCGTAGCCGGTCTGATCGGTGACCGTGCTCCAGTTGTCGCGCACGTCTTCCATGGTGAGGCCCTTGTTGAAGTAGCCCTGAGCCTCGGCGAGGAACACTTCGGCCACGCGGCCACCGCCCACGCTGAACAGCTTGCCGCTCACCGGGCAGTCGTCGTGGGCGAGGAACGCCACCAGCGGAGACACGAGTTCCGGCTTTAACACATCGCCCAGCGAACCGAGGATCGTCTCGGTCATGCGGGTCATCGCCAACGGAGCGATCGCGTTGGCCTTGATATTGAACTTGGCACCCTCGACGGCGAGCACGCGAGTGAAGCCGACCAGGCCCATTTTCGCCGCGCCGTAGTTGGTCTGGCCGAAGTTGCCGAACACACCCGCTGCGCTGGACGTGCTGACGATGCGGCCATAACCCTGTTCGCGCATGATGCGCCAGGCCGGCTGGGTGACGTGGAAGGCACCTTTGAGGTGCACGTCGAGTACCGCGTTCAGCTGATCGGGTTCGAGGTTGTGGAACGCCTTGTCGCGCAGGATGCCGGCGTTGTTGATGACGACGTCGACCTTGCCGTAGGCGTCGACAGCGGTCTGCACGATCGCGGCACCACCTTCAGGGGTGGCGACGGTGTTGGTGTCGGCCACGGCGTCGCCTCCCAGGGACTTGATCTCGTCAACTACGCGGTCGGCCGCGCCCTTGTCGCTACCGCTGCCGTCGACTGCTCCGCCGAGATCGTTGATGACCACGAGTGCGCCCCGGCTGGCCATCAGCAGCGCGTGCTGTCGACCCAGGCCACCGCCCGCTCCAGTGATGATGACTACCTTGCCGTCGTACCCGAGTTGATCTGCGCTCATGGCGCGAACGCTACCGGGCCGGTCGGCGTCAGGAGATTCCGAGTTGGCGCAGCGCTTCGTCGCGCAGGTTCTTGTAGTTCAGCTTGCCGTTGGCGGCGCGACCGATGGTGGCAACCTGCAGGACCCGTTTTGGCGACTTGTAGGCCGCGTGATGCTCGCGTACGTACGCGATGAGGGCCTTTTCGTCGAGCATGTGCCCGTCGTGGAGCTGCACGAGTGCAGTGATCGCCTCGCCGAAGCGCTCATCGGGCACACCCACCACCGCGGCGTCATCGATCGAGGGGTGCAGCTTCAGCGCCTCCTCGACCTCCTCCGGGTAGACCTTCTCGCCGCCGGTGTTGATGCACTGGCTGCCACGCCCGTAGAGCTTCAGCGTGCCGTCGGCTTCCACTTCCGCCCAGTCGCCGGGGATGCTCCATCGCACCCCGTCGTGGACGATGAACGTGTCGGCGCTCTTCACCGGATCCTTGTAGTACCCGATCGGGGTGCGTCCGCGCAGCGCCACCCGGCCGCGCTCACCGCTGCCCGCCTGCACTTCGCGTCCATCCTCGGTGAGGACGCGAGTGTTGGGGCCGAGGGCGAACTTGGCAGTGGAGCTGCCGCCGCCGGCCTTGGTGGTGTTTGCCGCCATGCCGATCGCCTCGCTGCTGCCCAGGGTGTCGACCATGATCAGCCGCTGGTTGTGCCGCAGCAGCCCGGCCTTCGTCTCTGCGGCCCAGATGACCCCGCTGGAGATCATGACGCGCATCGAAGAGAAGTCCCAGCGGTCGGGTTCTGCGTCGAGTGCCCGCAGGATCGGCTTAGCCATCGCGTCGCCGACGATCGACATCGTCGTCGCCTTGTAGTGCTGGATGGTGTCGAGTAGCTCCGCCGGATCGAAGTGACGGCCCTGCATGGTGACGATCGAGCCGCCGTTCATCAGCACACTCATCGCGTTGAACGCCCCCGTACCGTGCATCAACGGAGCTCCGGGCAGCACTCGCGGCCCGGGTCCACTGATGCGACCGTCGAACACTTCCCAACCCGGTTCGGCGGGCAGTTTGGCCTTGGAGGAGTTGTCGAGGCTGCCGACCACGTCGTCCTGGCGCCACATCACGCCCTTGGGGAAGCCCGTCGTGCCGCCCGTGTAGATCAGATAGAGATCGTCGCCGCTGCGTCCCCATGGCGCGATGGTGCGCCCGGTCGCGCTGGCGGCGGCGACCTCGTAATCGACCGCCCAGTCGGGGCACGGATCGCTGCCGTCGTCGACCCAGATCCAGGTGCGCACTCGTGGGGTACGGGAGCGCATCGCGTCGCACCGTTCGGTGAACGTGCCGTGGAACACGACCGCCACGGTGTCGGAGTTCTCCCACAGGTACTCGAGCTCGTCGTCGGTGTAGCGGTAGTTGGTGTTCACCGGCGCGAGGCCCGCCTTGTACATGGCGAACATGCTCTCCATGAATTCAGGGCAGTTGTACAGGTAGTGGGCCACCTTGTCCTGATGTTGCGCTCCGCCGGCGAGCAGTGCTGCAGCGATGCCGTCGGCGCGTTGGTCGAAATGCTGCCAGGTGAACACTCGGTCGCCCTGTAACTGCACCACCTCATCTGGCGTGCGGTCGGCGATGCGTTCCCAGATCTCAGCGAAGTTCCATCCAGCAGTCACGGGGTCCGACCGTAGTTGGTGACGCACCGAACCCACACCTTCCCCGTCTGCGTCGCGGCCCGGTCGTCCGTCCTCGGAGGTCAGACCCGCGACACAGACGTTCGGCTGGTGCGGTCGGAGTTGGCTCGGTCCCCTGTGTGTCGCGGCCGTGCTGTCCGTCCTTCGTGGTCAGGCCCGCGACACAAAGGATGAAAAGGGGGAGGGTTAGGGTCGGGGGATGGACTTCCAGTTGCCTGCGGAGGACGATCCGCGCCGTCTCGCGGTGCGCACATGGCTACACGAGCACCCGGCGCCGACGGGCCGTCAGCTCGCCGAGGCCGGATATGTGGCTCCGCACTGGCCCGCCCCATGGGGTGTGGGTGCCGACCCGGTGCACCAGTTGATCATCGATGACGAACTGCGGCGGGCCAAGGTGCGCCGCCCAACGAACCCGATCGGTATCGGGTGGGCCGGCCCGACGATCGCCTACGCAGGCACCGAGGAACAGAAGTTGCGGTACTTGTTGCCGCTGTTGAGTGGGGAGGAGTTCTGGTGCCAACTGTTCAGCGAACCCGAGGCGGGCAGCGATCTGGCGGCGCTCGGCACCCGCGCTGAACGTGACGGCGACGAATGGATCATCAACGGTCAGAAGATCTGGACCAGCGGAGCGCAGTTCGCCAAGTTCGGCATCCTGATCGCTCGCACCGACCCCATCGCTCCGAAGCAGAAAGGTATCTCGTACTTCATCTGCCCGATGGATCTGCCCGGGATGGAGATTCGACCGATCACCGAGATGACCGGCGGACAGACATTCAACGAGGTGTTCTTCACCGATGTTCGCTTGCCCGTGGCCAACCTCGTCGGCGAGGTCAATGACGGCTGGCGATTGGCCAAAGTGACGCTCGGCAACGAGCGTGTGTCGCTAAGCACCGGCGGTGTGTTGTGGGGGATGGGGCCGACTGGCCTTGATCTGGTCGATCTCATCCGCTCGACGGGTCCGGTGACCGACCCGCACCTCCGTCAACGCATCGCTGCGGTGTACACCGAGCACGTGATCCTCGACCTCATCCGTCTGCGCACCCTGTCGGCGCGCGTGCAGGGTCGCCAGCCTGGTCCGGAAGCTAGCATCCGCAAGTTGCTCGCCGACGAGCATGGCCAGCACGTCATGGCACTTGCTCGCGACTGTGTGGGCGCCAACGCGATGTTGCGTCGCGTGGATAGCGACTCTGCTACCTCGGGCTCATTCAGTGGGCTGGGTCAAGGGCCGACACTCGGCGGCCTGCTCGACGCCGGCTGGTACGACGGGTTCATGTTCGCCCCGGCGCTCACCATCGGCGGTGGTACCTGGGCCGTCCAGCGCAACATCATCGGCGAGCGGGTACTCGGTCTGCCCGCCGAACCTGATGCGGCAGCGGGTCGCCCGTGGGCGGAGACACGCGGTCACATCAGCGGCTGAGTTCGTCGCGCAGGCGGCCACCCATTCGAGACATCCAGACAGCGATGGCGATGATCACCGTGCCGCAGGCGATGATCAGCACGGGCACCCGGCCTTCCCCTGGGAAGAAGTGTGTGATCGACCACGGGACGTTGACCAGCAACCCGGCCGAGCCGAACAGCGACATCAGCACCCGACCGGGGGCGGCGCCCAAGGCCAGCAGGCAGATCGCCGTTGCCAGGCCGGCGAGCGTGGCGACGGCCACCGATTCGAAGCCCATCACGGCCGTACCGGCGACGACACCGATACCCCCAAGTATCTCCAGGACCAGGGGGGCGCGAGCCACCCGGCGGTTGCCGATGGAAACCAGACCTACGCCTGCGAGCCATACTGCGGAGCCGGTGAGGATGCCTGCCTGCTGCGAGAAGTACCCGACCGTGGATGGGACGGCTTGGAGCGCACCTGCGCAGCCCACCACGGTGAGGGCGACGCGCACACCGCAGTCGCACACGTCGCCCGGCCAGGCCGCGGGGATCAGGATCGCGCCGACGACGGCGAGCATCAGCGCCATACCCCATCCGTGCCATTCGGAACTCAACATCGCCGAACCGACCACCATCGTTGCCGCCCCGACCAGGGCGGTGAGCTCCGGTGCAGGTGTGAGCGAACGCCACCCGGTGACTGCGAGCGCGACACCGAAGGCCACCAATGTCAGCCCGGTCAGCCCCACGCCTGTGAACTGCGCAACGAACGTACCCACCAGGGTGGAAGCCCCGACGAGCGTGAGTGTCTGCTGGACCGGACGATCACGCCACCACCAGAATGCAGCGTTCTGCACGGTGACCATCGTCGCCACTACGAGCGCCACCTTGTCCGCAGGGTGGAACCCCAGCGCCTTGGCGCCGAGGACGCCGGCGAACACGGCACCGATCGTGGATGACAGCAGCCAGAGGAACCAGCGCAGCCGGGTGAGCGCCGTCTCGCTCTCGTGCACGAGGGCACCAGCCAGCGCCAGGGCAGCAGTACCGCCACCGGTGATGGCCAGCCGACCGGGTGTGGACATGTCAGGCCAGTAGCGAGCCATCAACAACACGATGCCGGCGAGTCCGAGTACGCCACCGAGGTACCCGAGTGCCTCGGCGATGAAGGGGACGCGGCGCTGGGCGGGAGCGGCCTCCAACGCGCTGGTGTTCACTGCGCGGGCAAGTTCGACCGCGTTGTATTCGTACGACCTGATCCGCTCGGACTGTTCGTCCGTGATGAGTCCCGCGGCGCACCAATCCGCAAGTGCGGCGTCAAGCGGGGTGTCGAGCGCAGTGTCGGGCGGGGCGTCCTCAGCGGTTGGAGTTGCCGTCCGCGGCTGGTGCGCCGTGCCGGAGTGTGCGCCGGTGGGGCGTGATGGATGATGGCTGGCCTGCCGCATCCTCGGAGCGAGGCCCATCGGCCCCATTGGCGAGGCGGGATGTCCACTGTGGTGCCCTGCGGCGTACACGCCAGCCAGCACGAGTGCGACCAAGACGAGCGGGGCGAGTCCGATCATGGCGGGCTCCTCTCAGAGAGGTTGTTCTGCGGCTTCAGTGTGCGCCCAGCGTCGCGCCGACACAAGCAACGAGGCGCCCGGAACTCAGCGCGTCACAGGGGAACTGTCAGCTCTAGATGCGCGTCGGGTGCAGGGCCGCGGGTGACGAGGACCGCTCCGGTGATGACGCAGATGCCGCCCAGCACTTCGGCGAACGACGGCGCGTCGCCCAACACGAGCCATGCCACCAACACGCTCGTTGGTGTGACCACGGTGCCGAGAGCCGAGGCCGTGGTGCCGGAGATGACCGTCATCACCCGTGCCATCACGTAGTAAATGAAGGCGGAGCTGGCGGAGCCGAGCCAGATAATGGCCAGCCAACCCTTCAACGACAGGCTGCCGAACTCCCCGAGGTGCGGCGCCTCGAGGCCCAGGATCAGCACTGCCCCGAGCAGAGCGCCAGGTGTATTCAGCCACCACCCGTCATACGACTTGGTGATGCTGCGAGTCGCGACCGTCACCGCTGCCCACGTCAGCGTGGCAAGGGCGATCGCCCCGGCACCCAACAGCGATGTCGAGCCGTGGTCCCCCCCGGCGAGACCGATCGCCGCACAGCCGATCATCGCCGCAGCGAGCCCGGCGAGGTGCACGCGGGTGAGTCGGTGACGTAAGAACAGCACCTCGCCGGCAGCGACCATCGCTGGCATCGTCGCCATCACCACCGCTGCCATTGCCACCGTCACCCGTTGCTGCCCCCAACTGAACAACAGGTGAAACACGACTGAACCGCCCAGGCCGCTGAGCACGATGCGGAGGCGGTCGCCCTTGCGGATCGGCGTGCGCCGCGAGGGACGGGCGGCGATGATGGCGACGTAGAACAGTGCCGCCGTCACGACACGGCCGGTGGCCAGCCCGAGCGGACTGAGTTCACGCAGGGCGATCTTCACCAACGTGAAGGAGAACGACCCGATCGCGATCGAGGCCGCGAACAGGATGAACGCCTGCCGTCGATCGTGGGTGCTGGGGGTTGCCATGGGACAAGGCGACGGTAGCGCTCGGTAGGGTTGCGTGGTGACTCTTGACCAACAACTCGCCGTGCTGGAGACCGAACTCCGCCGCCTGGACCGAGTTGTGGTGGCGTTCAGTGGTGGCGCCGATTCAGCGTTTCTCGCGGCCGTCGCGCACCGCACGCTGGGGCCACAGAACGCTCATGCGGTGACAGCGGTGTCGCCATCGTTGGCTGGCGACGAGGAGGCGGAGTGTCGTTCGCTGGCGGAGGAGTGGGGGCTGCGCTGGACGCCCGTCACGACGAACGAGATGGAGCGGGCGGCATATCGCCTGAACGACACGGATCGCTGCTTCCACTGCAAGGCCGAACTGATGGACGTGGTGGGTCCACTCGCTGCTGCCGATGGGGCGACGGTGGTGCTCGGTGTCAATCTGGACGATCTCGGCGAGCATCGTCCTGGTCAAAAGGCGGCGGTGGAGGCTGGTGCAGAGTTCCCGCTCGTCGTCGCGGAGTTCACCAAGGCCGATGTCCGCGAGGCGTCGCAGTTGCTGGGTCTGCGCACATGGGACAAGCCGGCGATGGCCTGCCTGGCCAGCCGCGTTCCTTACGGCACCGAGGTGTCGGTCAGTCTGCTCGGTCAGGTCGAGCGTGCCGAGGCTGCGTTACGACGCCTTGGGTTCCGCCAGATCCGTGTGCGCCACTATGGCGAGACGGCGCGTATTGAGGTCGGGGTCGACGAACTGCCGCTCGTACTCGCACAGCGAGACGACGTCGTTCGTGCGGTCCGTGGTCAGGGGTATCGCTATGCGACGCTCGACCTCGAGGGGTTCCGGTCGGGGAATCTCAACGGCTGACAGCCTAAAGTGGGTGGTCATGAAGCTCTCGATGATGATCAACTACGCCGGCGGGTTCAAGGAATCGGCCCAGCGAGTCGTGGAACTGGAGAAGGCCGGACTCGACCAGGTGTGGGTGGCGGAGGCGTACAGCTTCGACTCCATCAGCCAGGTCGGCTATCTCTCCGCGATCACCGATCGCATCGAGATCGGCACCGGCATCGTCAACGTGTATTCGCGAACCGCTGCATTGATGGCGATGACCGCGGCTGGCTGCGATTACGTCAGTGGCGGCCGGTTCATCCTCGGCCTCGGTGCCAGCGGCCCGCAGGTGGTCGAGGGCTTTCACGGTGTGCCGTACGAGAAGCCGATGATGCGTACCAAGGAGTACATCGAGGCCTGCCGCATGATCTGGAAGCGCGAGGTGTTCAACTACCAGGGCCAGACCGTGAAGGCGCCGCTGCCCGCAGGTGAGGGCACCGGGATGGGCAAGCCGCTGAAGTTGATCAACCACCCCGTACGCAGCGATATCCCGATCTGGTGGGCCAGCCTGAAGGACAAGAGTGTCGAGGCCACGGCGGAACTGGCCGACGGTTGGCTGCCAATCATGTTCATCCCCGAGAAGTACCACACCGTGTGGGGCCCGCAGCTCAAGGCCGGTCTGGCCAAGCGCTCACCCGACCGCAAGCGCCTCGACATCTCCGCCGGAGGCATGTTGGCGATCGACGAGAAGTTGGTCGGCGACGAGCAGAAGAAGGTGCTCGATCTGGGCCGCCCGCACATGGCGTTGTACGTCGGTGGCATGGGTGCGCGCGGCAAGAACTTCTACAACGACATCGCTCGCGCCTACGGCTACGAGAAGGAGGCCGACGAGGTGCAGGATCTGTACCTCGATGGCAAGAAGGACGAAGCTGCCGCTGCCTTGCCTGCTGAGTGGCTGGAGTTGGCCAACTTGGTCGGCCCACGTAGCTACATCAAGGAGCGCATCGCGGCCTACAAGGAAGCCGGTGTCACCGTGTTGTCGGTGAACCCGGTCGGCCCCGACCCAGTCGGTCAGATCGAACTCCTGCGCACCCTCGTCGACGGCTGATCGGCGAGAACATGTCGCCCACCACCATCGCCCCGCTCAGTGTCCTGATCACGGGCTGCAGCAGCGGCTTCGGAGAACTCGCCGCGCTCACGTTCGCCGATCGTGGGCACCAGGTGTTCGCCACCATGCGCACACCTGGGAAGTCGGCGGCGCTGAATGGTCGCCCCGATATCACACAACTCGCACTCGATGTGTGCGACGCAGCCAGTGTGGACGCGGCGGTCGCCGAGGCCATCCGCCGCGCTGGGCGGATCGACGTCGTGGTCAACAACGCCGGTATCGAAGTGTTCGGAGCGGTGCACCTCGTCAGCGACGATGAGGTCCTGCGACAGATGGACACCAACGTGCTGGGCGTCATTCGCATGGTCCGAGCCGTGGTGCCGCACTTGGTGGCGAATGGCGGCGGGGCGATCGTCACTGTCGGCTCGATCGCCGGGCTGGTGGGTACGCCGTACGGCGGTATCTATGCGGCGAGCAAACACGCAGTGGAGGCACTCACCGAGGCCATGCACTTTGAGCTGTCGCACCTCGGAGTTCGCGTGAGCGTCGTCGAGCCGGGGCAGTTCGCCACAGCATTGGGCGACAACGGTGTCCACGCCGCGGGGATGATCGAAGGAAGCCCGGAGGCGGTGCGCCGTGATCGGTTCCGCACCGCCCAGCGCACGCTCGTCAACGGTCAACCGGCTCATCCGCAGGCCGTCGCCGACGCGATCTACTGCGCTGCCACAGAGCGACCGGGCAAGCTGCGGTATCTCGTCGGCGCCGACGCGGAGTTGATCGCGGCGACGAAGGCCGCAATGTCCTTCGAGGACTTCGACGTCACGATGCGCGCCGCGCTCGACTTCCACGACTGAGACCCTGGCCACCTTGCTCGTCGACGCCCGACCCCTGAGGCGCTACGGTGGGCGCACTCGTCGTTGGAGAAGGTGAGAGACAGCGTGACGCTGCTCGATGTTCAGAACGTGACTGTGAACTTCGGTGGAATCGTGGCCCTTGATGGGCTGTCGTTCGCCATCGAAGAGGGACATATCTGCGGGCTCATCGGGCCCAACGGTGCGGGGAAGACGACGATGTTCAACGTCGTCAGCCGTATTTACCAGCCCACCGCCGGCTCGGTGTTGTATCGCGGCACGGAGCTGCTGCACGTGCCTGCGCACGGGATTGCCCGGCTGGGTATCGCTCGCACGTTCCAGAACCTGGCCCTGTTCCCGACGATGTCGTTGTTGGAGAACGTGATGGTCGGCGCCCACAGTCAGGGCCGTATCGGCTTCCTGCGGGCGATCACTCGTATTGGCGCCGCCGCCGACAACCGTCGCACCCGCGACTTCGCCGGTGATCTGCTGCAGCAGTTGGGTCTCGGCCATCTGGCGTTCCGCCCTGCCGCTGGTCTGCCGTTCGGCACCCTGAAGCGGCTGGAAATCGCTCGTGCTCTGGCGTCCCGGCCGAAGTTCCTGTTGATGGACGAACCCGCCGCCGGTCTGCCGCACGGTGAGGTCGACGAACTCGGCCACACGATCCAGTCGATCCGAGATGAGTTCGCACTCACGGTCCTGCTGGTGGAACATCACATGTCGATGGTGATGGCGATCAGCGACCGGGTGGTGGCGATGGAGTTCGGTCGCAAGATCGCCGATGGCACACCCACCGAGGTGCAGAGTAACCCGGCGGTCATCGAGGCCTATCTGGGGAGTCCGACGTGACGTTGTTGAGCGCGCGAGGCCTCACTGCCGGCTATGGACCGCTGAAGGTGCTGGAAGGGATCGACCTCGACGTCAACGAGGGCGAGATCGTGGTGATGCTCGGTGCGAATGGTGCGGGGAAGACCACCACCATGCGGGCCATCAGCGGCGTCATCGCCCGGCACGGCGAGATCACCTTCGGCGGCCACAACATCCAGAAGGTCGGTCCCGATGCCATCGTCCGTGCTGGAATCGTCCAGGTGCCTCAGGGACGGGGAACATTCCCGGAGTTGTCGGTCGAGGACAACATGCGCGCCGGTGCCTATGTGCGCCGCGACGGTTCGGGTGCGGTGCAGGCCGATATCGCCAAGTGGTTCGAACTGTTCCCGCGCCTCGCTGAACGCCGCACACAACGTGCGGGCAGCCTCAGCGGCGGCGAGCAACAGATGCTCGCGATCGCCCGCGCACTGATGAGCCGTCCTCGATTGCTGCTGTGCGATGAACCCAGCATGGGGCTGGCGCCACTGATCACGCAGGAGCTGTTTCAAATCATCGAACGTCTGAACCGCGACGAGGGATTGTCCGTGCTCTTGGTGGAGCAGAACGCCAACCTGGCGATGCACATGGCCAGCCGGGTGTACCTGCTGGAGACGGGACGGATCGTCGCCAGCGGCACCGCCGCCGAAATCGGCGCGGACGACACGATTCGCAAGGCGTACCTGGGGTTCTAATGGCACTGTTCCTGCAACGACTCGTCGACGGCCTCAGCGAAGGCAGCATCTATGCGCTGCTCGCGCTGGGCCTGGTGATCATCTATCGCGGCACCGGCCACCTCAACTTCGCACAGGGCGAGATGGCGCTGTTCAGTACCTACGCCGTGTACCAGTTCGGCGAGTGGGGTGTGCCGATCGGACTGGCCGTGCTGATGGGCATGGCGGTGGGCTTCGTGCTGGGCGCCGGCACCGAGGTGGTGCTGGTGCGCCCGATCAGCAGGAAGTCGCCCTTCGCCGTGTTCATCGTCACCATCGGTCTGTTCCAGTTCCTGAACTGGCTCGACGGCGCGCTCTGGGGCGGCCAGCAACTGCCCAGCTCGGCGATGGGCAGCAAACAGGGCAAGTTCCCCAGCCTGTTCCCGAACAACCCCACCGACTACTTCAACGTGTTCGGCGCCGCCATCAAGTGGCAGTCGTTCTGGATGCTGGTGCTGGTGTTGGTCATCGGCGGCGGCCTGTACGTCATGTTCAACTACACCAAGCTCGGGCTGGCGATGCGCGCTGTCGCCTCTAACTCAGAGAGTTCGAAGTTGGTGGGCATCCGCACCGGCACGGTGCTGATGGTCAGCTGGGGCATCGCCGCCGCAGTGGGTGCACTGGGCGGGGTGGTGTACGCCGGTCTCACCACCAACGTGAACCAGAGCCTGATGTTCTCGGTGTTCATCTACGCCGCGGCCGCGGCCACGTTGGGCGGGTTCGACAGCCCTGGCGGCGCCGTCGTGGGCGGCTTGGCCATTGGAGTCATCCAGAACCTCGTGGCCGGCTACGCCGACGAGTGGGTCGGCCAGCAGATGAAGGTGGGAGTGGCCTTCCTGGTGATCCTGGCGGTGCTGCTGTTGCGGCCGGCCGGTCTGTTCGGCACCTCGAAGGTGGAACGAGTATGAGTCTGCCAATCCATCTCCGGTCCGGTGGCCTGCCCAGTTGGGCGATTCGAGTGGGGGCCACGCTGTCGGTGGCAGGTCTGTTGCTCTGGATCCCCACCCACGGCAGCGACAGCCTCATCGACACGTGCACCACGGCCACCATGCTGATGGCCGCGGCGATGTCGTTGAACCTGTTGCTGGGATTCACCGGACAGATCTCGCTGGGGCACTCGGCGTTCTTTGGTATCGGTGTGTACACCACGGCTATCGGTGTCACTCGGTGGGGCTGGAGCCCGTTCGTCACCCTTCCGGTGGCCTTTGCCGTGGCGTTCGTGGTGGGCGTGCTGGTGTCGCTGCCGGCGCTGCGCATCAAGGGCGTGTACCTCGCGCTGGTCACCCTGGCCTTGGGCCTGGTGTTCCCCGCGTTCGTGAAGTGGCCCAAGATCGAGTGGCTCACCAATGGTTCGCGTGGCCTCGACAAGACAGGGTTCAAGTTCAACAAGGCGAACCCCACGTACGAACTGTTCGGCTGGAACCCGTGGGGCAACCTGCGCGGGCAGAACGTGAAGCCGTTCTACTTCTGGGTGGGTGTGTCGATCGTGGCGCTGGTGTACCTGGTGTGCCGCGGCATCGTGAAGAGCCGCATGGGACGCTCGTTGGTGGCCATCCGCGACAACAGCACTGCGGCTGCGGTGATGGGCGTCAACCTCGCAGTCACCAAGGGCATCGTGTTCGGTCTCTCGGCGGCCATGTGCGCGTTGCCGGGGTCGCTGTCTGCCATCCGCACCGGCACCGTCACCCCCGACTCGGCGCTGCTCACGGTGGCCGGCTCGATCACGTTCCTGGTGATCATGGTGGTGGGCGGCTCCGGTTCGTTGTGGGGGCCAGTGCTGGGCGCGGTGGTCTACCAGTTCATCATCGAGCGCACCAGCGGCTGGAGCGATCCGAACAGAATTCCGGGTGCCGTGAGGCCCCTGTTCAGCTGGTCCGACGTGGCGCCCGGGAGCGGCATCTTCGCCCTGACGCTGATCCTGTTGATGTTCTTCGCACCGTTCGGCATCGTCGGGCTGTGGCACAAGGCGGTGGCAACGGTGGTGACCGTCGTGCCCAAACCGGCTGGCACGGCTAGCGTTGTTCACCAGGAAACGGCACCGCCCGAATCCTGACCGGAACACAACAACCGGACCACCCAAGGGAGAGCGAATGAAGACCGGACAGAAGTCCACTCGACTGCTCGCAGCGATTTTCTGCGGGTCGTTGGTCGTTGCTGCGTGCAGCGACGACAAGAAGAGCAGCGACGCCACCACCACCTCTGCAGCGCCCACGCAGTCCACGACCGGTGAGACCACCGTCGAGACCACTCCGCCTGCCACGACGTGGGCCGTTGACACGGCCGACTGCGTCGACGCCGATGCGGCCAACGCGAAGATCGAGGGCACCATCAAGATCGGCGCGGTCATGCCGCTCACCGGCGACACCTCAGCCGACGAGGCGTTCTCGCCTGTGGTCGCTGGCTGGAAGGCGTACATGGATTACGCCAACGAGACCGGCATCCTCGGCGATGTCAAGATCGAAGGCATGGTCGAGGACGACCAGTACAACAAGGACCTCACCCCTGGCGCAGTGTCGAAGCTGATCGATGAGGGCGTCAGCGTCTTCTCCGGCATCCTCGGCTCGCCGAACAACCTGGCAGTGCGCGACACGCTGAACGAGTCGTGCATCCCGCAACTTGGCAACCTCACCGGTCTGCCGGCCTGGGGCACCGACGTTGCCGACTATCCCTGGACCACCGGTCAGCTGGTGCCGTACACCGTGGAATCGCGTGTGTACATGCAGTTCCTGAAGCAGCAGTTCCCCAACGGTGCCAAGGTGGCCCTGTTCTACGTGAATAGCGAATTTGGTCAGTCGTACGCAGACGTCATCAAGGCTGAAGGTGCCGACTACGGCCTCGAGATCGTGGCCGAGGAGACGATCGAGCCCACCGACACCGCCCCGCCTGCCGGTCAGCTGACGTCCATTGCCGACGCCAAGCCCGACGCAATCGTCGCGGTGCCGCTCGGCGCCGGTTGCATCACCTATCTGGCGGCCCTGGCTGACAAGAAGGCGCAGACCGCGGGCTGGGAACCGATGAACATCGTCACCAACACGTGCGCCAGTGCACTCATCCTGGCCGTGGCCGGTCCGAACGGTTCGGGTCTGTACACGTCGAACAACCTCATCGACGTCGCCGACCCGGCCAATGCCGCGATGCCCAATGTGAAGACGTATCTCGACTTCATGACCAAGGCAGGTCATGCCGACATCGTCACCACGGCGACTGCCGGCTGGTCGACCGCCGAGACCACGGTGGCCATCCTGAAGCAGGCAATGGACTCGCCCGAGGGCCTCACCCGCGCCTCGATCATCAACGCCGCCCGCAACTTCGACTACACCCCGTCGATGGGCCGCCCCGGCGTGGTGTTCAAGATGAACGGCGAAGCGGACACGTTCATGGCGGAGTCGCTGCAGGTGCTGCAGTGGAACTTCGACACGAAGACGTTCGCTGCCAAGGGTGATCTGATCACCGACTTCGAGACGAAGTAACCCGCCTCGTTCGTCGATCTCTGATGGCAACGGCCCGCCCGCGAGGGCGGGCCGTTCCGCGTCCGGGGTCAGGTGACACGAAGTCGACGGGCACGGACGAGCGACTCCACGGTGAGCACGATCAGGCCGATCCACACCAGTGCGAAACCGATCAAGCGGTCGGCGGGCATTGCTTCGTCGTAGATCAGCCAGCCGATCAAGAAGTTCATCGTGGGGACGATGTACTGCATCGGGCCAATGATGGTGAGCGGCACACGGTGCGCAGCGAACGCGAACAGTATGAGTGGCCCGGCGGTGGCGAGGCCGGTGCAGATCGCGAACGCCAACTGCCCGTTGCTGGCCGAATGCGGAATACTGCCGACTCGCCCGGCAAGGGCGACTGCGATGACCAGTGCCGGGGCGACCAGCACGAAGGTCTCTGCCGCCATGCTGTCGACGGGGGACAGCGGCACCTGCTTCTTCATGTAGCCGTACACCGTCCACGACACAGCGATCGCGAGGGCCAACCAGGGCACTCGGCCGTAGCTGGCGGTGAGTACCGCTACTGATGTCAGGGCGAATGCGATCGCAACCTTCTGCGCCAACCGCAACGGTTCGTGGAGCACGATCACACCCACCATCACCGTGCCGAGTGGTGCGACGAAGTAGCCGAGCGCGGTCTCGAGCACATGATCGTGCACCACCGCCCACACATACGACGTCCAGTTCACCGTGAGGAACAGCGAGGTGATCGTGACGGTGAGGAGCAGGCGCCGGTCGCGAAACACGGCGATCACGTTCTGCCAGCGATGTGTGAACGTGAGCACGGCTGCCATCACCACGGCGGACGCGACGATGCGCCAGCCAATCAGTTCGAACGCATCGAAATGCTCGAGCTGTTTCCAATAGACGGTGAGCAGTCCCCACAGCGAGTAGGTCGTGACGGCAACGATGATGCCGTTGCGCTGTTCATGGTGTGGTTCGCGATGCATTCAGACGTGCGTCTCCAGCGCTGTACCGGGGTGACGAGCGCCGATTTCGTGTCGAATCGGGCTGTCCAGATCAGCGGGGTGGTCGACGCCGACTGCGGTCATTGATGACCACGCTACGGGGCCCTACGCATTGAAGCTGGGAGCAGCATCCGCGATGTGAGATGGGGCCTTGGTGAACTTGTGACTGTTGAACGGTCCGAGTCCAAGGAGCCCCCCGTGGGGGAAGGTAGCGCAGGAGTTGTGTGGTTCGCCGCGCCCGGCCGCCGGACCCGAGCTGCGCACCCTCGGCAAGACCCTGCGGCGTTTGCGCAACGAGATCCTTGCCCACCACACCACCGGCGCCGTACATCCTTCCCGAGGTGGTCCGCACCTTCACCGGTGTGCATGCCGAGGCGCAGCTTCTTGTCGAACGGAAGGTGGTCGCTGGATCGGGTGAGCGATCTCAGCCGAGGCGCAGGGTCTCGAGCGGTTCGAGTCGGGCGGCGCGTGCAGCCGGATAGAGGCCAGCGACGACCGAGATGACCATCGCCAGCAGCACCCCGAGTGGCACGAGCATCGGCTGCAGCGTGAACACCCAGCCGGCGAACCAGACGCCGACGCCGATGGCAGCGACTCCGACCGCGACGCCGAGGAGGCCGCCGAGGAAGCCGACGGCGATGGCCTCGAGAATGAATTGTCCGGCGATCGTCGAACGGGTGTGGCCGAGCGCTCGACGAATGCCGATCTCACCAGATCGTTGGATGACAGAGATCGACATCACGTTGGCGATACCGATGCCGCCAACGATGATCGCCAGTAGGCCCATCGAGACCACGATCAACTGAAGTTGCCGGTCACTCTGCGCAGCGAGTTCGAGTGCCTCGGACTTGAGTTCGGTCTGCACCTCGTCAGGTCCACCGAGATTGATCGCGACCTTGAGTGCCTCGGACGTGTCGTCCTCGCGACCCTCGACCGAGCGCACGTAGAGCTTGTTCGGGAGCACGACGTCGTCTTCGATGGCGGCGTCGTCAAGGAAGTCGTCGGATGCGGCGGCGTACGAGACGAAGACTGCGGTGTCGAAGCCTGGCTCCAGTTCAACGTTGTCCATGATGCCGACGACCGAGTATTCGAGGCCGTTGAGCAGGAGGGAGCGGATCTCGCCGGGCAGCACATTGAACTCGCGGGCGAGACCGATGCCGATGACTGCTGATCGCGATCGAGCTCCCTCATCGAACTCGTTGAGCCACCTGCCCGCGATCATGTCGACCTCGAGTACGTTCGGCAAAGCGGTGTCGGCCGCGAGCACCGGCACCGGGACCGTCTCGAAGTTTTCCGTCGCCTCCTCGTATGGCGAGACGATGATGTTCTGCATCTCGAGCACCGACGACACACTCTCGGCCGTGGTGACGGTGAGGGCCCGCTCCGCAGCGTCCTTGGGCAACTTGGCGTCCTCGCCGCCGAAACTGCTGGCGGCTGAGGCCTCGATGAGGTTCGTGCCCAACTCGTCGACCTTGCGCTTGAGGTCGCCCTTCGCGCTATCGGTCAGACCAACGGCAGCGACGATGGCAGCGACTCCGATGACCGGGCCGAGCAGGAGGAGCGCGGTGCGCATCTTGCGCGCAAACAGTCCGGCGACAGCCACGCTGATGAGGTCGCGCATCCTGTTCATGGGACCGCCACCGTCACCGTCTCATCTTCGACAATCTCGCCGTCGCGCATGCGCACCCGTCGCCGCGCCGCCGCGCCCACGTTGGGGTCGTGCGTGACGAGCACGATCGCTCGCTCCGGCGACTGTAGCGAGGCGAACAATTCCATCACGTGTTCAGCGTTGCGAGAGTCGAGGGCGCCCGTCGGCTCGTCACCGAGCACGATGCTCGGTTGCGTGACGAGGGCCCGAGCAAGCGCGACACGCTGTTGCTCGCCGCCGCTCAACTGCACTGGTCGATGGTCGTGGCGGTGCGACAGTCCGACCTGATCGAGCGCCGCGAGCGCACGTTCATGCCGTTCCTTCGCGCGCAGCCCTCGATAGAGCAGGGCCGTCCCGACGTTGCTCGCCGCATCGAGGTGGGGGATGAGGTGGAACTGTTGGAACACGAAGCCGATGCGGTCGCCGCGCACGCGGCTGCGCTCGTTATCGGGAAGTGAGGTGACGTCGATTCCGCCCACCTTGATGACACCTTCGGTGGGTACGTCGAGGCAGCCGAGCAGCCCGAGCATGGTCGATTTGCCGCTACCCGAGGGACCCATGATCGACATGAAGTCGCCCGGCATGATGCGCAACGAGACCTGACGCAGTGCTGCTACTGCCGCATCGCCATGTCCGTAGCTACGGGTCACATCGATCAGTTCGAGCAGCGGCTCGACGGGGTCGACCACCATCGACATCAGCTCAGTTGCCTGTCGCCACGTCGGCCTGCGGATCAACGTCGACAACGACGAGTTCGTTGCCCGTCAGGCCCTCGACGATCTCGACCCACTCTCCGTCGACGAGGCCGATGGTGACCCTCACCCGCGTGATGGTGCCTGCGTCGTTGACGACCCGTACCTCATCGCCGCCTGCCGATCGCAGGACCGCAGCGACCGGTACGGCCAACACGTTCAGCCGTTCGGACAACGTGACGTCGATGGTCGCGCGCGCACCGTCGACAGCAGCGACGTCGCCCTCGACGGCGATAGTGCCCTCGTACAGTTCGGAACCGTCATCGGCAATGGTGGCGTTCTCGTCGAGGGTGGCGATCGCACCATCGAGTTCCTGGTCCGACGAGTCGAGGCTCACCGACACCTTCTGCCCGATCTCGAGGTCCGCACGTTCCCCAGCAGTGACCGACAGCGTGATGGTGAAGTCGGGCTCGTTGAGCGTGAGCACGGGTGAACCCTGCAGCACGAACTCACCTTCATCGACGAGCACGGTGCCGACACGCGCAGGCCAGTCGGCAACCACCATGTCGCTCGGCAGGAAGATGACATCGTCGTCGATGGTGCTGATCGTGACCGACACTCTGCTGTTGCCAGCGCGCATGATGACGGTGCCGGTGAGCGTCTTGTAGTCGGTGCCTGGCTGCGCAGTGCCACCCACCTGGTAGTTGATCGACGTGTCCTCGGTGACCGGGGCATCGGCGATGATCGTGAAACTGGTCGAGCCCCCCTCCGAGATCGAGCCACCGCCGGCGAGGGTCAACTCGGGCAGGTCCGATGACACCAACTTCACCGTGGCGGTGCTCGGGCTGCCGAGTTGATAGTCGGCGGTGTCGACCACCGACAACACGATCGACTCGTCACCCTCGACGAGATCGTCGCGTCTCGTCTGCACCTGCAGCGTCGTCGACTTCTGCCCGGCAGGGATCGTGATCTCGTCGAGGTCGAGTTTCGCCAGGTCGATGTTCTGCTGCGCGGATCCGGACAGGGCGACCGAGAGGTCGAGGTCTTCGTTGCTCTCCACCGTCGTGCGGAGCGTGAACGTCACCGAACTGCCCTCGTCGACCGTATTCGTCGACGCATCGACCGTGATGTACGACACCAGGTCGTCGCCGTTGGCAGCGATGCGCACACGCACCTGGTCGGACGGACCGACGATGTAGTTGGGATCGTTGCCGAACTGGGTGGTGATGGTGACGGTGAGGTCTTCGCGTGCCTCCTTCACCTGATCGACCCACACCGGCACGGTGACCGTGACGGTGGTCTGGCCGGCGGGCATGACGAACGAGTTGTCGATGGTCTCGTAGTCGTTGCTGCCGTTGTCGCGCGTGCCGCTTGTCGCGCTGCCGCCGATGGTGAGGTCGACGCTGGTGTCGCGTTCGGGTGCGGGGGTGGCGGTGAAGGTGATCGTGACCGAATCGCCCTCGTCGACGTCGAGCGCCGAGGCGCTCACTTCGATGACTGGCTTCGCCGGCGTGCCGACCTCGACCGGGCGAGGCAGCAACGACCTGCGTGCCGATGAGGAGAGGCGTGCTGCTGCGAATCCCGACGGCGCAGCGACAGACGGATTGATCGTGTAGGCAACCGTGTTCGACTTGCCAATCTGGTAGCCGTTGCTGTTCGAACTGAGTCCGACCGTGATCGTCTCGACCTGCTCGGGGGTGGCGCCGCCGTAGTCGCGGTCTCGTTGCCATTCGGCGAGCGCCCGCCGCGTCTCCTCGGTGAACAGTGTGTCGATGTCGCGGACGTCGTAGCCGCCGGCTGCGAGGATGGTCTCGAGCTGCTTCACATCAGGACCCTCGGAGCCGACGTCGAGTTGGCGGTAGAAGGCGAAGTCACCCGACACTGCGACGGCGGTGCGGCCATCGAGGGCAAACAGTTCGTCACCGGTGTCGACCGTGTCGCCATCCTCCACCGAGACGTTGCTCACCTTGCCGTCGACCGGAAGGTTGATCTCCTGGATCTCTTGGCGGCGCACCTCACCGTTGATTGTGACCATGTCAGTCAGGTCGCGCCGTTCGACCGGTCGCGGCACGATGAGCAGTTCGGCGCTCGCTGCATCGTCGGAGGTCATCTGGCCAATCGCGACACCCGCGAGGATCAGCGCTACGACGCCAACTGAAATCATGGCGATCAGTCGGGGCTTCTTCATCTCTTCGTGCTCCTGTCAGGGTCCAATGTTCAGGCCCGAGAGACATTGATTGATGTCCCGCTCATCGAGTTCACCGTCGGCGTTCTGGAAGACGGACGGCTCGAGCAGGCCGATGTCGCTCGTGCGAGTCTCGATGGTCCAGCCTCTGTCGATGAGGCAGTCGCGCAAGTTGACGAAGGTCTCGTTGCGCGTCTGAACCTCCTCTGGAGTGAGCGAGGAGCGCGTGGCCTCCACCTCGGCGAGCACGTTCACGATGTCGGATCGGGCGGCGCAGGTCTGGATGGTCTCGCTGTAGCCGGGTTGCAGGTAGGCCGGGTTACTCGGATCGCGGAGGTCGCCCTCGATGGCGAAGCCTTTGTCTTCGATGCACGTGCGGAACTTGCCGAACGCGTCGAACAGGCGCAACTCGGGCGGCCTGTTGTCCTGGTTCTGTGGCACGGTGTCGCCGCTCGCCGCGTCGTCGCCGGGTGGCACGGTGTCGCCGCTCGCCGCGTCGTCGCCGGGTGGCACGGTGTCGCCGGGCACGGTGGCGATCGTGGACTCGATGGCGTTGCGCATGGCAGCGACCTCGGCGGGGGTCATCACCTGCACACCGTCGGCGGATCGCACAATGATGGTGGAATCCTGTTTGCCGCAAGCGCTCAGCAGCAACGCCGCAGCAGCGGTCACCCCGAGAACCAAATGTGCGGCTCCCCGGCCACGCCCCACATGCATCAAACGAGAGTAACAGTCAGTCCATCGCCGCAACGACCCAGTCCCACAGTTGTGCGCGGCGCTCGGGTGTATCGGTCTTCTTGGTGCTCGGCAGTTTGTGGATCGACCGCGGGCGGCGATCGAGCCAGAAGCGACCGTTCGACTCGAGGGGTTCGTTGTCGTCGGCGGCCAACCACACGAGTGTGTCGGCACCCTGCTCGGGGGTGCGCAGCAGCGGACCCATCAACTTGGCGAAGGTCGGGAGCGATGCGTCGCCGCACGTTGCTGTTGACAACCGTTCTCCTGTTGGCCGCGTGTTCGAGCAGTGGTGAGTCGGTGGCCGTCCCGATGGTGGAAGGTCCGATCACCGGCGGCTGCCCAAGGCAGACGCACCCAGTCACACGACACCGAGCCCGACCCAGGTTGATCGCGTAGGGCTCGCTAGGGGAGCGATGACCGCAGGAGCGCGCTGCGGAGGGTGGGCGATTCCGAAAGCTTCGTCAAGGCCGTTCAAGGGCACTGGCCGGTCGTCCGATGCACGTGCATGAGGCAGATGCAAGGGTTGACGCCGCGGCTGCCCGACCTCGAGTCGGGTGGACCGCCGAGTTCGAATACGAAGCTGACCTATCACGACGCCCTGCGCGCGGCGAACGAGCTGCACTGGGCCCGCATGGCGGACGGCAACCGACGGCACCGTGTGAGTGCTGCCTCAGCGGGTGGGTTCTTGGTATTCGCCGGTCTGGTGGCGGGCTTGGTCGTTGCCGGCCATGCGATGTGGTCGAACGCTGGCAGGGCCGCGAACGACGGGACCGCGGTGGGGTCCGTGATGTTCAGCGTGACGCTGCCTGCCCCGGCGGTGCGTACTGATAATCGCGAGGTGGTCCTCGGTACTCAGACCCAGGTGTCCAGGTGGACCGCGTCGACAGCTGATGCGGCGCTGACGGTGTCGACGATCGACACGGACTTCATCTTCCCCGGCGAGGCCGCAGATCCGACTCGGGCCGCTGCCATGTTGGAGGAGATGCAGCGGGCGGTGGTCGCTGATGTTGCCCAACGCTCGGTCGGTACCGTGGCAGCAACGGCGAGCTTGCAACTGCACGGTCGGTCAGCGCTGCAGAACCTGGTGACCGCAGGCGGTGTGCAGACGTCGGTGACGACTGCGATGCACGGATCGATCCTGGTGTCCGTCATTTGCGAAGGCACCTCAGCTGACCTGCCGACCGAGTGCCGGGCCGTGCTGGATTCGCTGACCTTCCGCTGAGCCGGTCGGTGTTACGAGGCTGTGGCAACCTGTAGCGATGCACGAGCAATGGCAGCCCGTCAAGACGCCACCGAAACCGACGTTCCAAGAGTTGACGCAACCGGCGCGGGCATCCCGCCGAGCAGCGGCAGAGCGGCGGAGGGTCAGCCGGCGCGCTCGCTCTCGGCTGTTGCTGATCCTTGTGTGCGTGCCGCTGATCATCGGATCAGCCGTTGGTGGCTACTTCGTGACCGGGCGGCTCCGCGATCACCCGAGCAGTCGCGATACGCCCGCGAACAACGGCGTATCCCCTGCCTCATCGAGCAACCCACGCGAGACAGCGACGCCCTGAGCTGTGGGCACTGGCGTCGCGTCAAGCACGATGTGCCGCCCTGCGGGGGATGTGCTACGCATGGCCGTCATGAAGGCAACCCATATCGAGTGCACCGGTGGTAATGGCGTGCGACTGGTGGCCGACGCGTACGGCGACCCGGCGAACCCGACCGTGCTGCTGCTGCACGGTGGCGGTCAGAACCGGCACTCGTGGGGCGGTACGGCAGCGAAACTCGCCGGAGGCGGGCTGTACGCGGTGAGTGCGGATATGCGCGGTCACGGCGACAGTGGATGGGATCCCTTTGGTGACTACGGCATGGGTGTGCTGCGCGCAGACGTCGAGGCGTGGTGCACCTTGCTCGGCCGACCAGCGCTGGTGGGTGCCTCGATGGGTGGTATGGCCGGTCTGCGAACCGAAGGTCAGCGTTCCATGGAAGGCCTTCCGCCCGCTGCGAGGGCGCTGGTAATGGTCGATATCGCTCATCGTTCCGAGCCGGACGGTGTGCAGCGCATTGTCGACTTCATGACGGGTCGGCCTGAGGGCTACACCTCATTGGAGGAAGCCGCCGACGCGGTCGCGGGGTACCTGCCGCACCGCCCGCGACCCAACATCGAAGGCCTTGCCCGCAACCTGCGGGTGGGTGACGACGGTCGCTACAGATGGCACTGGGACCCGGCGTTCATGGATCTCGCCACGCGCGGCCGAATCAGCACTGCTCACAACGACAACGAAGCCCACGCGCGCGCCCTGCATCTGCCGGTGCTGTTGGTGCGCGGGCGGATGAGTGATGTCGTCAGCGAAGAGGCCGCCCAAGAGTTCCTTACGTTGGTGCCACAAGCCGAGTACGTCGACGTCGGGGGCGCCCACCACATGGTGGCTGGCGACCGCAACGACGCGTTCACCGACCCGGTGGTGGAGTTCCTGCACCGGGTGCTGGTGCTCCCCGCTGGCGAGCGTCGTGAATGATGGACATCTCGACCACCCCCGAGTGGGCTGCGCTGCAGGCCACACTCGCACCAGCCCATCTGCGCACCCTCTTCGCCGCCGACCCGGGTCGCGCCGAGCGTTACGTCGTGCAGGTGGCCGACTTGCGTGTGGACTACTCCAAACATTTGGTCGACGAGGGTGTGATGGCTGCACTGCTTGCCGTCGCCGAGGTCGCTGGGGTCGCGTCACAACGTGATGCGATGTTCGCGGGTGAACAGGTGAACACCACCGAGCAGCGCGCAGTGCTGCACACCGCGCTCCGTGCACCGCGTTCGGTGACGGTGCTCGTCGACGGACACGATGTGGTTCCCGACGTACACGAGGTACTCGACCGGATGGCAACGTTCGCAGACAGGGTGCGCAGCGGCGAGTGGCGGGGTGCCACCGGTGAGCGAATCCGCACGATCGTGAACATCGGCATCGGTGGCAGCGATCTCGGGCCGGCGATGGCATACCTGGCGACCGAGGCCTTCGGTCAGCCAGGATTGTCGTGCCGCTTCGTCAGCAACGTCGACGGTGCCGACATCCACTCGAACCTGGTGGATCTCGAGCCGGCCACGACGCTCATCGTGGTCAGCTCGAAGACGTTCACGACGATCGAGACGATCACGAATGCCATTGAGGCTCGACGCTGGCTGACGGCTTCGCTCGGTGCGGCAGCGGTGTCGAAGCACTTCGTCGCCGTGAGCACGAACGCGGCGGCGGTGACTGCGTTCGGCATTGACACGACCAACATGTTCGGATTCTGGGACTGGGTGGGCGGCCGCTACTCGGTCGATTCGGCGATTGGCCTGTCGCTGATGCTGTCGATCGGACCCGATGGGTTCCGCGAGTTCCTCGCCGGGTTCCACGCCGTGGATCGGCACTTCTGCACGGCGCCATTCACCGAGAACGCCCCGGTGCTGATGGCGTTGCTGGGCATCTGGTACCACAACGTGCTGGGCGCCGAGACGAAGGCAGTGTTGCCCTACGCGCACGAGTTGCGCCGGTTCACCGCCTATCTGCAGCAACTCGACATGGAGAGCAACGGAAAGCGCGTGAGGATCGACGGCGGTGATGTTGCCATCAGCACCGGCCCGGTGATCTGGGGCGAACCTGGTACGAACGGGCAACACGCGTTCTACCAGTTGCTGCACCAGGGGACCCGACTGGTGCCGGTCGACTTCATCGGCTTCGCGCAACCCAACCATTCGTTGCTCGCGCAGCATGATCTGCTCATGTCGAACCTGTTCGCCCAGGGTGAGGCGCTCGCCTTCGGTAAGACACTCGATGAAGTGCTGGCAGAGGGTATTCCTCTACACCAACAGCCGCATCGGGTCTTCCCCGGAAACCGTCCCAGCTCGACGATCCTGGCCCCACGCCTCACCCCAGGCGTGCTGGGTCAACTCATCGCGCTGTACGAACACATCGTCTTCGTGCAAGGAGTCATCTGGGGGGTGAACAGCTTCGACCAGTGGGGGGTGGAGCTCGGCAAAGTGCTCGCCAACAAGATCACGCCGGAACTCAGCGAGCTCGGCGAGCTTCAGCACGACTCGGGTACGAATGCACTCATCGAGTGGTACCGGGCACACCGCGGTGGGTGACCCGGTGGCTCACGGAACGCGAGCGAAAACTGCCTTGAGATACGCACCCTGCGGGAAACCGATCGGGTGATCGACCGGATGGCTGGTGCGACGCCACTCGTCCAGCGGTCGACCGGCACGCGCTGCCGCGTGCGACACCGTGAGGTGGAACTCGTCGGCCGTGACGCGACTGCTGCACGACGCCTGCACGTAGAGACCGCCCGGCTTCACGAGCCGCACGGCCTTCTCGGTGAGAATCGCGTATGAGGCAAGGGCCCGGTCGACGCTGGTCTGTCGCGGAGTGAACGACGGGGGATCGATGACCACGATGTCGAACCGTTCGCCGTTGCGCCACAGTCGCTCGAGCACCTCATAGGCGTCGCCGACCATCGGGCGGTACTTGCACGCCGCCACGTTGGGGACGCTGACATTGTGTTGCAGGTTGCGCTCGGCGACGGAAAGTGTCGGCTCGCTGATGTCGACCGCCACCACTTCGGTGGCGCCGCCAGCCGCGGCATGAACGGTGAAGCCGCCGGTGGCCGCGAACATGTCGAGCATCTTGGCGCCCTCGGCCTGGGTGCCGACGAGCACGCGGTTCTCGCGCTGGTCGAGGAAGTAACCGGTCTTCTGACCACGGATCACATCAGCCTCGAACGTCAGCCCCGCCTCGCGGAACAGGACAGGTTCGGTGGGCGCCGTGCCCAATAGTGCATCGCCCTCCTCCAACCCGTGCAACAGCGCCTTCTCCACGTTGCGGGCGTGGCGCAGCACCAGTGCATCGGGGTGGAACACATCGTTGATCGCTGGGACCAGATCGTTCAGGTGCGGCACCCAGATCGCGTTGTAGATCTTCAGCACCATCGTGCCCGCGTAGTGGTCCAGCACGATGCCGGGCATCTCGTCGTTCTCGCCGTTAATGCAGCGATAGCCCGTGGTATCGCCACGTTCGATCAGCTTTGAGCGAAACTCCAGAGCGGTCTGCAGCTTCCCCATCCAGAACGCGCGGTCGACGGTGGTGGGCTTGCCCCGATGCACGATCTTGATGCGGATTGGGCTGTCAGGGTCGTAGAGGCCGATGGCCACGAACTTGCGGTCGTCATCGAAGATCACGGCGAGATCGCCGGACACGCCCTCGCCCTTGATCGACAGGATCGAGTTCTCGTACACCCACGGGTGGCCGGAGCGGATGCCACGCAGGGCCTCCGCGGTCACTCGCACGGCGAGGCGGGTGGCCGACGGCCGGGGGAGTCGGTGTGCGGAAGTCACACGGCAAGGGTACGGGAGATGCGGTCTACCACCTCGCCGATGGGGCAGAGTGGTGACTGTATGAGCGACGTGCAGCAAGAGATCCAGCGAGTCGGTGTGGTCGGTGCGGGCCTGATGGGATCCGGCGTCGCCGAAGTGTGTGCCCGAGCAGGCCTCGATGTGACCGTGCTCGAGGTCAGCCCGGAGGCGTGCGAACGCGGACGTGGCCGCCTGATCGGCAGCCTCGACCGGGGTGTGCGCAACGGCAAACTCACCGAGGAAGCCCGCGATGTCGCAGTGGCCCATCTCTCGTTCACCACCGACTTCGCCGAGCTCGGCGATCGTCAACTGGTGGTGGAGGCAGTGATCGAGGACGAGGCACTGAAGACCAACATCTTCCGCAAGCTCGACGCCGCGCTCGTCGATCCATTGGCCATCCTCGCCAGCAACACGAGCTCCATCCCGATCATGAAGCTGGGTATTGCCACCCAGCGCCCCGAGCAGGTCATCGGCATCCACTTCTTCAACCCGGTGCCGGTGCTGCGACTCGTGGAAGTGGTCACTTCGTTGCTCACCTCGCCCGACACCATCGCTCGTGCCAACTCGTTCGCCACCGACACGTTGCACAAGCGTGTGATCCGCAGCCAAGACCGTGCCGGTTTCGTGGTGAACGCGTTGCTGATCCCCTACATCCTGTCGGCGATCAGAATGATGGAGTCCGGTTTCGCCACGGCCGACGACATCGATGCCGGCATGGTCGAAGGCTGTAACCACCCGATGGGCCCGCTCCACTTGGCCGACCTGATCGGTCTTGACACGACGATGGCGGTCGCCGACAGTCTGTACAAGGAGTTCAAGGAGCCGCTGTACGCACCACCGCCGCTGTTGTCTCGCATGGTGGAGGCAGGTTTGTTGGGCCGCAAGTCGGGCCGCGGGTTCTACGACTATCAGGCGCGCTGAATGGCCGACGCGCTCGAGCGGATCACCAACCTGGTCGCACTGCTGATGGCGACGCGCTCGCCCCTCACGCAGGAGCAGATCGCGAACGAGTTGGCAGGTCAATACCCGGTGGGTGACGCGGCGCAGCGTGGTGCATTCGAGCGCGACAAAGCGCTGCTACGCGAGATCGGTGTTCCCATCGAGAGCGAAGTGCTCGCAGGGAGCGATGCGGGGAAGACGGCGTACCGGATCGATCGTGGTCGTTATGAGCTCGCCGATCTGCATCTCGAGGCCGATGAGCGCGCAGCGCTGCAACTCGCGGTGGCTGCGGCACGCTTGGCCGACGCGCAGTTCGGGCTGTTGAAGCTCGGGGGCGAGCGGAGTTCGTCACCGGTGGTGATGGCGAACATCCCCGATCTTCCGGCGTTGCCCGTGTTGCGTGAGTCCACAGCTTCCCGAGCAGAGGTGTCCTTCGACTATCGAGGTACGACGCGCACGCTGCACCCGTACTCGCTGTTGCTGCGCGAGCGTTACTGGTACGTCATCGGTCACGACCTTGGTCACGGTGAAGTGCGCACCTACCGTGTCGATCGCATCGAGGGGTCGGTGACAGTGGGGGCCACGCACGCGTTCGAACGCCCCGCTGGCTTCGACCCGCGTGCCACGTTCCCACTCGACCCGAAGTTGATCGGCGACGAGCCCACTGCGCGGGCACAGGTGCTGGTGGATGCGCCTCGGGCAGAGATGGTGGTGCGCGAACTCGGGGACGAGGCGGTGCTGTCGCGTCGACCGGATGGGGCGGTGGTCGTGGAAGTTCCGTGCGCCAACCTCGACGCGTTCCGTTCGTGGCTGTTCGGGCTGGGCGCTCACGCCGAGGTGTTGTCGCCCGTCGACGTACGTGACGACGTGGTGCGGTGGGTCGCGGCAATGGTGGGTCCGAGATGACCCCACGTCGAGGGCCGCGACCGACGATCGACCGCGTACGTCGACTGCTGGTGATGCTGCCGTGGCTGATGGAGCGCGGGGAGGTCACGGTGGCGGAGGCTGCTGCCCGTTTCGAGCTCACCGAACAGGACCTCGTTCGCGACCTGGAGCTGGCCGCGATGTGCGGACTGCCACCGTTCGTGGACGAGATGGTCGATGTGTTCATCGACGAAGGCATCATCTTCACGGGTGTGCCCAGGCTGTTCACCAAGGCGTTGCGACTGACGGCCCCGGAGGGGTTCGCGCTGTTGGCAGCGGCACGAGTGGCAATGGAGATTCCTGGCGGCGAGAGCGACGGGGCGTTGGCGCGGGCGCTGGCGAAGTTGGCCGCAGCGTTGGGTGACGATGGTCTGGTCGTGGAAACTCCGGCTCCGGCGCTGGCCGAGTTGGTGACGTCGGCGGCCGATGAGGGCGCCCGCTTGCACATCACCTATTGGTCGGCGCACACCGACCTGCGCCGCGAACGTGAGATCTCGCCCCGAGTCGTATTCGTCGATCGCGGTTCGTGGTACGTCATCGCCGACGATCACCTCAGTGGCGAAGAACGCACGTTCCGCATCGACCGCATTGAGCGAGCCGAGCGCACGGGCATCATCGACGCGCCTCGCGATGTCTCGGCGCCGGCCATCGACTCGTGGTTCGCCGACGCCGATCTGCCGACCGCCGTGCTGCACGTGCCTGCATCGGGCAAGTGGGTGGCCGAGCGGTACCCCACCACGTCGGTGACGCCGGACGGAGCTGGTTGGCTGATCGAGGTGACGGTGGCGAGCGAAGGTTGGCTGCGCGACCTGTTGCTGCGCCTCGGTGCCCAAGCCACCGTGGTGTCGCCGCCGGAGTGGAGCGGTCTCGGTGCCGACGCGGCGGCCGAACTGCTGAGTCGCTACGAGGCCAGCCGAGCCTGACCTTCGCGCCGCGTTCGCAGGGTGTGCACAGGGAGTTGATCGACGGTGACGATGCCGTGCGCCCGCAGCAGGTGGGGCAACACGGCGGCGGTGGCATCTGCATCGGCCAGTGCGTCGTGTGGCCGGGTGAGATCCACCCCGTAGCGCTCGCACAGATCGGCGAGCCGGTGCGAGTGCTGTCGCTGCGGGTCGAGGCGACGCGACAGACGCAGCGTGCAGAGCACCTCGCCGATCGGCAGTTCGACGCCAGCGCGTTCAGCCGCCTTGTGCAGGAAGGCGACATCGAACTCGGCGTTGTGAGCTACGAATCGCGCGCCGTCGAGCCGGTGGGCAAGTTCGGTGAGTACATCGCGAGCGGGGGGTGCAGCGCGCAGGTCTCGTCGGTGGATACCGTGCAAACCGGTGGGGCCGACGCGGTACCACCAGCGAAACCGTGGCGCGAGCAGGCTGGAGTAGCGGTCGAGCACGGCGCCCTCGCCGTCGATGATGACGACTCCTATCTGCAGGACGTGGTGGCGTTGCAGAGACAGCCCGGACGTCTCGACATCGACGACGGCGAAGCGCTGGGTGCTGACCGGCTGGGGCACGTGGGCAGACACATTCTCTGACACGACGTCACCCTAGGCGAGGGGTGTGACACGGCTCAGTTCAGTACGCAGTGGCGTACGGTGAGCCGTCTCAGTTCCTGTCGCGCACGGACCACGGAGGTCCCGCGGCCCGTGTGTGACCGAATGCCGAGGTGGTGGGCCTGCCTCAGCGGGCGGTCAACTCGACCGGCACGGCGGTCATCAGCGGCATGCCGCTCACGGGCTGTAGGTGATGCTGCGCGCTCAACAGGCGATTGGTGCTGGCGCCCGCGCCTTCGGGGTCGGTCTCGCCGGCGCCGCCGAAACCGTGGGTCATCGACGCGACGCCGGGGCGCAGCGTGGTATCGGGGCGTACCCAACTGTGGATGATGCCGTGGTCACTGCGAATGGAGACTGCGTCGCCGTCGCTCAAACCCAGGCGGGCTAGGTCGTCAGGATGCACATGACACGGATTCGGTGGTGTGCGCATCAGCGTGTTGATCTGCGTGCCGGTGCTGTTCATCACCTCCTTGGCGCGACGCACCACGAGCAGCAGGCGAGAATCGGCCATCGGCACGCGGTCCATGTCGTCAGCCAGGGTGGCGAGCGCCGTCACGATGTCGTCGGGCGCAACGTCGAACGTCGCCTTCGTCGCTGGATCTGGGGCTGCGGCTCGCACCGGTTCCAGGTCGAAGTACAGACGGCCGTGGGGCTCGCCCTTCAGCTCCTCCAACGAGACTCGGCCGCGCCCGGCGAACGAAGCGAGGACATCGTCGGTCGTGGGTGCAGCGTCACCCGGGACGTACTCCCGTCCCGCCACTTTGAGTGAACGACCCATCGCCCATGCGAGGCGCAGGAAGAAATTCCAGTCGTCGATCACGCCCTCCGGCGCCGTGACCACCGGCGCGGTGTATTGGGCGAAGGGCTTGTCCATCAGGCCCTCGTACGAGCGAGTGGTGTCGGGTCGTTCGAGGTGCACCATCGGAGCGATTACGTAGTGCGCGAGCGCAGCGGTCTCGGACATGAATGGATCGACGGTGACGAGCAGTTCGAGCGATGCCAGTGCCTCGGCCATACGTGCTTTGCCCGGCACGGCCACGGCGGGGTTGCCGCCCGAGACCACGAGGGCGCGAATGCGCGTCGGTGACTCGGTGAGGATCTCGTCGGGCAGGCTCACGGCTGGCCATTCGCCGTTCAGCGCGCGATAGCCGGTGACGCCGGCCACCGCTCGCTCCCAATGCCGATCCGGTGACACCGCCTGCGCCGGAAGCGCCTTGGCCGACCCGAGCGTGGCGGTGCCCGTGAGCGCGTCGCCCTCGCGCGGGAAGCGCCCGCAGACCACGTTGACGGCCTGGATGAGATGTTCGGCCAACTCCGAATCTGGGCCCATGTCGGGTCCGGTTCCGCTGGTGACCATGCCCTTGCGAGCACGTCCGAACATTTGTGCGGCGGCAACGATTTCGCCGGGAGTCAGCCCGCAACGGGTGGCAACTGCTTCAGGAGCGAATGGTGCGACGGCGGCGCGTAGTACATCGAGTCCGGGCGCCCAACGGTCGGTGAACTCGTCGTCGTGCAGACCTTCGGCGAGCAGCGTATGGAGGATGGCGGAGAACAACAGAGCGTCGGTTCCAGGCACGAGCTGCAGGTGCAGGTCGGCGCGAGTGGCGAGTTCGGTGCGCCGCGGGTCGACGACGATGAGTTGCAGCCCACGCCGGCGCTCCTCGTCGAGACGACGCATGCCGTCGTGGATCGGGAAGGCGGTAAAGCCGCCGCCCTGCATGCTGATCAGCGGGTTGGTGCCGACCAACATCCACACGTCGGCATCGGCGAAGCGCTGCTGGCCGGCCGCCCATCGTCCGAGGCGTGCGTCGGCGACCCACTTCGCCGACTGATCGACGGACATCGACGAGAACCGGCGAGATGAACCGAGCGCCTTCCAGAACGCGAGTGTGAATGGCAGCGTCAGCGAGGCCATCGCTGCCTGAGTGCCGGTGTACAACGCCACCGATTCCGGGCCGTGCTCGGCGATGATGTCCTGTAACCGTGAGGCGACTTCGGCGACGGCGAGATCGGGGGCCAGTGCTTCGAACCCGCCGCGTGCAGTGCGGCGCTGTGAGCTGCGCAGCCGATTCGGCGAGCGGTGGAACTCGGCGAGGTGTCGCCCCTTGGTGCATGTGAAGCCACGCGTGAGGGCGTGCTGCTCATCGCCACGGAGGTGCGCGACCTCACCGAATTCGTCGAGTTCCACGACGAGGCCGCATGCTGCTGGGCACAGGCGACAATACGTGGTGGTGGTGGTGGTGCTGGTCGTCGTCACCGTCGGAGACTAGTTGGGGCTCAGAGCAGCTCTGCGGCCAGGCTGGCGACCGTGCCGCGTTCGCACGCCGTGAGCGTGACGTGGCCGAAGCACCGCTGGCCACCGAAGGCCTGGATCAGGACGGCGAGCGCGTTGTTCGACTCACCGAGGTACGGCGCATCGATCTGGCTGGTGTCGCCGGTGAAGATCACCTTGGTTCCTTCGCCGATTCGCGTGAGCACGGTCTTGAGCGTGGTGGGCTCGAGGTTCTGTGCCTCATCGACCACCACGATCTGGCGGTGCAGGCTGCGACCGCGCAAGAACGTGACCGATTCGAGCGAAAGTTGGTTGCGGCCGACGAGCTCGTCAACGAGACGATGAGCATCGTGCGAGCTGCGTTGGTCGGTGAGCGCCACGATCGCATCGTGGATCGCGGACATCCAGGGGTCGAGCTTCTCGTCGAGGCCGCCGGGCAGGAAGCCGACATCGGCGCGGCCGACGGGCACGAGCGGGCGGTACACGGCGAGCTTCTCGTAGCGCTTCTGCTCGACGACCTGTTCGAGGCCGGCAGCGATCGCCAGCAGGGTCTTGCCGGTGCCGGCGCGTCCATCGAGTGCGACGACGCTGACATCCGGGTCGAGCAGCAGTTCAAGTGCGAAGCGTTGCTCCTTCGAACGGGAACGCAGGCCCCAGGCTTCGGGCGCTGCGTGATTCATCAACACCAGCTCGTCGTCGATGCAACGCGTGAGTGCGGACTGTGACCCGGAACGGACGACAGCGAAGTTGTTCTCGTGGAGGTCGGTGCAGCCAGCGACCTCATCGCGAGGCAAGGCCTCATGGTGGTACAGCCGGTCGATCTGCTCGTAGTTCGCCTCAACGGTGATCCAGCCCGCTGGCCGTGTCGCGAAGGTGCGGCCGATCGGGTGATGCTCAACGGCCTCGAGGCCGAGGTGCGCCGCTTTGATGCGCAGGGCAGCATCGTTGGAGACCATGCGGGTCGGTGCGTGCATCGCCTGGCCCAGTGCAGCGCCGATGATGCGGTTGTCGGGAATCGTCGGATCGAGGCCGTGTTCGATGAGCAGATGCTTCTGCACCCCGTTGATCTCCACCTGGAGCGTGCCCTCCGCAGCGGGATCGCCGATGGCGAACGGCGTGGCGAGCGAGCCGCCGGCTTTGACACGGAGTTCCTCGATGGTTCGCAACGCGGTGCGCGCCGCCCGCCCGACGTCGTCGGCGCGGGTCTTCAGGCTGTCGAGCTCTTCGATCACCGTGAAGGGGATCACGATGTCGATGCCGGCGAAGCTGTGGAAACAACCGGGATCACCGATCAGTACGGAGGTGTCGAGGACCGCACGTGTGCGCACACCTCCCTTCGTCGCATCGCGATCGAGTTGGCCGTGCAGCAGATCGGTCAACACCACTCCAGTCCGTTGGACCCACAAGGGGCGGGATGAATTGGTACGCAGTGAGGCGTCTCTCGGCGTGACTTCTGTTGTAGCGCACGCCTCGAGCTCGGTGGTGGATGGCACGCATTGTTCGCTCGCGCGTCGCTTTCGTGACGGCACGGCTCTGCTTCGTCGTCGAACCTGTCTGGATGCACTTGGGTGCCGTTTGACACTTGGTGCAAATGCAACAAGAAGAATGCTTGTATTCGTGGCGCGAACCATGTTCGATACGCGTACGTAACAACCAGTTACTGATCGAGCGATCCCGATGCCCGGAGGTATCAAGCGAAATGACCAAAGCAGAGCTGATCGATGCAATCGCCGCCGAAGCCGGTGTGACCAAGGCCGACGCAGAGCGGACCGTCAGCGCGTTCTTCGACATCGTCGTGAAGACCGCCAAGGAAGGCGACAAGGTCGCGTGGCCTGGCTTCGGCTCCTTTAGCACGTCGAAGTCGACGGCCCGTATCGGCCGCAACCCGCAGACCGGCGAGGCAGTGAACATTGCTGCCTCGACGCGGTTGAAGTTCACCTCGAGCAGCACGCTCAAGGCTGCACTCAACCCGAAGAAGAAGTAATCCAAGATCCCAACCAGCAAACATCAGCAATAGGAAGGAAACCCCAAGTGGCAGCAACCAAGAAGGCTCCGGCCAAGAAGGCCGCTCCGGCCAAGAAGGCTCCGGCGAAGAAGGCCGCTCCGGCCAAGAAGGCCGCTCCGGCCAAGAAGGCTCCGGCGAAGAAGGCCGCTCCGGCCAAGAAGGCCGCTCCGGCCAAGAAGGCCGCTCCGGCCAAGAAGGCTCCGGCGAAGAAGGCCGCTCCGGCCAAGAAGGCTCCGGCGAAGAAGGCCGCTCCGGCCAAGAAGGCTCCGGCGAAGAAGGCCGCTCCGGCGAAGAAGGCCGCTCCGGCCAAGAAGGCTCCGGCCAAGAAGGCTCCGGCCAAGAAGGCAGCCGCCAAGAAGTGAGCTTCGGCTCTCGGTGATGAACGGGGGGCTTCGGCCCCCCGTTCGCCGTTTTCCTGGCTGGTGCACGACAATGCAGCCATGAGCACGGAGATGCAAGCAGTGTGCGACGACCTTCGTGCAGAGCACGCGGACCTCGACACGATCGTGGCCCACCTCACTGAGTTGCACTGGTCCACGCCGACGCCGGCGACCACCTGGTCTGTTCGCGATCAGATCAGCCACCTGTGGTTTTTTGATCAGCGTGCAGCGCTTGCAATCCGCGATGCCGACGCCTTTGCTGCCGACATGGTGTGGATGCTCGAACACGGTGGCACCGAGGCGTCGGTCGCTCCTGGTCGTGAGATGACCGGCCCGGCACTGCTCGATGCCTGGCGATGCGATCGTGCGGAGCTGCTCACGCTGGCGCGCACACTCGATCCGTCGGCGCGAGTGCCGTGGTATGGCCCGGCGATGGCTGCCCGTTCGTTCGTCGCCGCGCGGTTGATGGAGACATGGGCGCATGGGCAGGACATCGCCGATGCGCTGGGTGTCGGGCGTGTGCCCACGTCGCGACTCCGACACACGGCCCACATCGGTGTGCGGGCACGACCGTTTGCCTATCTCGTCAACTCGATGGAGCTCCCTGCAGCATCGGTGTACGTCGCGCTGACTGCGCCGGACGGCTCGCTGTGGGAGTGGGGCGAGCCTGGGTCGGACAGCGTGCGCGGTCCGGCCCTCGACTTCTGCCTGCTCGTCACACAGCGGCGCCACCTGGACGACACACGCCTCGTGATCGAAGGTTCAGCAGCGCTCGAGTGGATGCGCATCGCACAAGCCTTCGCCGGTGGTGCCGGTGGTGGCCGACCCGCAGGTCAGTTCGGGCCGATCACAGGTCGCTGATGCGCTTGAAGATCTCCACTGAAGTGGCCCCGCCGGCGCCGTACTGCTGAGCAAGGTCACTGAGGCGGGTCGCGATCCGTTCGCGAAATGCTTCCACCTGTGCTGCGTCGACTGCCTTCATCGTGCTCTCGAACTGGCTCTCGTGCGCCTCGAGCGCATTCAGTTTGGTCGTCACGAAGTGAGAGACGTCCTCCACGTGGTCGGGCTCGTCGGCCTCCCACAGCAGCAGGTGGTCGGGGCGGTGCGACGGGAGGCCGTGATCGCGGAAGAAGTGCGGATCGCGTGCAGCGACGATGCCGTCGCACGCGAGCAACCCGGCATGGCGATGGTCGGGATGCAGTCGATAGCGCTTCCACGGATCGTGACCGAGGACGACTGCCGGGCGCAGCGTGCGAATGACACGCGCGACTTCGCCTCGCAGCCACAGACTGCTGTCGAGTTCACCGTCGACTTGCTCGAGGAAGACGACGGTGCCGGCGTTCGCGCCGCTGAGTCGCCGAGCTGCCTCGCGCTGCTCGGACCGTCGTGTGGCGATCAACGCCGCAATGTCGGCATCCGGGTTCCAGGTTCCCTTGGAGCCGTCGGTGAGTACGAGGTGGTGCACCGTGCAACCGGCAGCGGCCCACTTGGCCAGTGTGGCACCGGCACCGAACTCCACATCGTCAGGGTGCGCCCCGATCGCCAGTGCCGACTGCGGCACCGCAAGGTCGTACGAGATCAGACGTGGGCCGGGTTGGGGTTGGCCGGGTTCGTTAGCAGCCATGCGGGGAGCACTTCCTGCACCAACGGGTGCGCGAGGTCGGATGGGGTGTCGATGTCGATCGCCAACAGTGGATCTCTACGCACTGCTACGGGGAGTCCTGCGGCGAGCGCCTGGTCGAGGTGCCGGCGGAACGACGCTGGCCCGTAGGCGAACTCGAACGGCATCGAGGACGGCAGCGCGATCACGTTCGTGCCGTCACTGAGTGCGTCGGGCACCAGCGTCAGCGTCCCGGCGATGATCGTGTCGGCAAGGCGACGTGCCCGCGGCAGATCGCCGTGGGCGACCACGACATGACCGGCGCCTCGCTGGCGCAGGTCGCGGAAGCTGTCGTTGACCGCGGCATTGAGGCCGACACCCGGATGCCAGAGAACGGTGGCGCCATTCGCAGTGGCCCACTCGGCGACGCCGTCGTCATCGCACGCGACGAACACGGGCAGGTCGCCGGCTGCAGCAAGCACCCGTTCGGCCGTCCAGCGGGCGAGTCGCTCGCGGTGCGAAGGCGACAACACGGGAGCGAGCCGCGCTTTGGCATCGGCGAAGGCCTTCACCGGCACGAGCACGACACGATCCACGGATGGCATCGTAGAGTCACGGAGCCTCCGCTGCGCCTACGCTGTCGGCCATGTCGATCAATGTCGCCGTGATCGGTGCTGGCTCGTGGGGCACCACTGTCGCCGCGTTGGCCGCGGTGAACACGCCCACGGTGCTGTGGGCCCGGCGTGCTGAACTCGCCGAGGCGATCAACCGCGACCATGTGAACATCGACTATCTGCCGCAGTTCACGCTGCCCGAGCAGTTGCGGGCGACGACGTCGCTGCGTGATGCGGTGGTGAACGCCGATGTGCTGGTGATGGCGGTGCCGTCGCACGGCTATCGGGACGTTGCCGCGGAGGCTGCGCAGTATCTGCGTGCGTGGGTGCCGGTGGTGAGCCTCACCAAAGGTCTCGAACGAAGCTCCCGCAAGCGGATGAGCGAGGTCACGCGCGACGAGATGCCCGGTCACCCTGTGGCGGTGCTGACCGGGCCGAACCTGGCGAAGGAGATTCTCGCCGGGCAGCCAGCGGCCAGCGTCGTCGCCGTCGACAACTCCGATATCGCCAACGAGTTGCAGCGCATCTTCAGCCGCCCCAGTCTGCGCGTGTACACCAACACCGACGTCGTGGGCTGCGAGGTCGGTGGCGTGGTGAAGAACGTCATCGCGATCGCAGCCGGTATGGCCGAGGGCATGGGCTTCGGCGACAACACCCGTGCGACGTTGATCACCCGTGGTCTGGCGGAGATGACAAGGCTCGGTATCGCGATGGGCGGGCAGGCGGCGACGTTCGCCGGCCTCGCCGGAATGGGCGACCTGATCGCCACGTGCTCATCGAAGCAGAGCCGCAACAACATGGTCGGCAACCAGTTGGGTGAAGGCCGCTCGATCGAAGACGTCCTGGCCGACATGAACATGGTGGCCGAAGGTGTGAAGAGTTCGCCGAGTGTGCTCGACCTGGCCAAGCGGTACGGCGTCGACATGCCGATCACGGAACAAGTGGTGGCCGTGTGTCACCAGGGGCGCTCCGCGAAGGAAGCCCTGGGCGCGCTCATGCAGCGCGGCCGCAAGAGCGAGATGGAGTAGAGCAACATGATCACCACCGGAGTCACCGGCGGGCGTTGGCGCGCCTCGGTCAACGCATGGGGAGCGATCGAGCCGTGGGACGGCAGCCCCGTTCTCGACTGGCACGTCGCCGCCGACGACCGCTGGCACACGCCGGCCGAAGAACCGGCTGTGCGGCAGAAGCGTCTCGGTGGCACTGCCGTGGTGGAGACGCGCCTGCGGGTCCCCGAGGGCGACGCCGTGCACCGCGTGTATTCGGTTGCCGACCATGGCGGCCTCACGATCGTCGAGGTGGAGAACATGTCAGCGTTACCAATTGCTGTGGCGTTCACCCGTGGCGATCTGCTGACGGTGCTCCCGCCCACGGCGCCGATCCAAGGGATCACACTGCCGGCGGGAAGTATCGCCGTCCCGGTCGGTCACAAGGCCACCGTGACGGTTGCTCTGCGCCACAACGACCCTGCCGCAGGGACGCTGCCAAACGGCCTGGCCACCGCCACCGGCGTGGTGCGTGGCTGGACGGCGACCACCGAACGCGCCAGCCGGCTGCTGCTGCCCGATGCGCCCGTCGGGCCGCGGGTCGTGGCGGCACGTTGCGAACTGTTGCTGAACGGCCCAGCACACCCGGACGACGACCCGATCGCATTCCTCATCGCCCTCGGGCAGATGGTGCGCATGGGTGAAGGGGCGGCGTCATGGATTCCCGACGTGGCCCATGCCCTGGAACTCGCGGCCAAGGGGGATGTGCGCGACTGGCGTCTGGCCGCAGCGTTGGATTCCGCCGAGATTGTGCTCGTGCATGCTGGTGAGCAACGTGCTCGACGCGACCTCGCAGCCATGCGCGCCCGGCTGGCACCGTCGACAGCATTGTCGGCGGACGAACCATCCGACCCGGTGTTGTTCACTGCATGGGTCGAACGGCGCCTGTGTGCAGCCGGTGTGGGCGGGGGCGACCTACTGCCCGCTGGTCTCCCCGAAGGGTGGGCGGGTACGAACTTCGAGGTCTACGGACTGCCCACCAGCGCGGAATCGACGGTGTCGTTCGCAGTGCGCTGGCACGGAGCTCGTCCGGCGGTGTTGTGGGAACAGAGCGGCACTTCGGTCGCGTTGGGTGCGTCTTCCTTGGCGCCCGACTGGACGACCAGTGAGCCAACGGGCGAGACCCTGTGGCCGGTGCCGCCGGGTCTGGCGCCATCCGACGGCGTCTCGTTCAGCTGAGCTCGGGCAACACCGCGGCCGCTACCGGTGTCGGCGGCTGACCGTAGGCTGGTGAAATGGCCGGCCCCGCACCCACACGCGCCATCGAGAAGGAACTCTGGGCCGAGGGATACGACGTGGTGGTCGGGATCGACGAAGTGGGTCGCGGCGCCTGGGCAGGACCGCTGATGGTCGGCGCCGCCATCTTGCCCCGCTACACACGCGTGAACGGTGTGCGCGATTCGAAGATGCTCAGCGAGAAGCGACGCGAGGCGCTGTTCGACCGCATCGCCGACTGGTGCGACGCCTGGGCCGTGGGTGCCGCGTCACAAGCGGAGTGCGATCGCATGGGCATGGCCGCTGCGCAGAAGTTGGCTGCCGAGCGGGCGATCCAGGCACTGGGCGTTCGGCCCGACGCGGCCGTGGTCGACGGCAAGTGGGACTTCGTCACGCCTCACGTCCGTCATGTCGAGATGCGGGTCAAGGCCGACCGCATCTGCCTGTCCGTCGCCGCTGCCAGCATCCTCGCCAAGGTCACACGCGACCGACTGATGCGCGAGGACGCGGAGCACTATCCCCAGTGGAGCTTCGACACGAACAAGGGCTACCCCTGCCACCTGCATCGGGCAGCGTTGCAGGCCTACGGGCCGTGTGCGATCCACCGACGTTCGTGGGTGTTCATGGACCACTACGTGCCGTGGCCGGGCGTACAGCGCACTCAGCAGCCCGTACAGCCGAGTTTGTTCTGACCATGCCTGACGTGATCGTGATCGGCGCTGGTCTGGCTGGTCTGCGGACAGCCGTCGACCTCATCGCTGCGGGCGCCGATGTTGTGGTGCTGGAGGCCCGCGACCGTGTGGGTGGTCGAGTGTGGAGCCACCGCTTCGGCGACGGTCAAGTGGCCGAGCGAGGCGCCGAGTTCATCGATGGCAACCACACCGAGGTGCTGGAGCTTGCTGCTCAGTTCGGGCTGGAGCTCACCGAACGCGACTCGACGCTCGATGTCGAGGCCGCGCTCGTCGATGCTGCAGGTCGCGGAGTGCCCTACCACCTGCACGCGTCGCTGATCGATGATTGGCAGGCCTGGGAAGCTGCGCTGGCAGCGCTGCAGCCGAATGAGGACTTCGAAGACCGCACGCTCGCGACCACGATGGAGTCGTTATCGCTCTCTGCATTGTCTCGATTGGTGATCGGCCGCGATATCCGAACCGAATTCATGCTGCCGCCCGAACATGTCAGCCAGCGCTTCGCCGCCGAGATCGCCTCGCGTCAGATCGCCGGTCAACGTGAGCGGCACCGCATCGTCGGCGGGAACGATCGTCTTGCCACCCTGCTCGCCAACGAACTCGGCGATCGGGTGCGTGTGTCCACTCCGGTGCGCTCACTCGACGCCGACACCGGTGCGGTTGCGCTGGTCACGGGGGAACTCCTGCAGGCACCGGCGGTCGTTGCTGCAGTGCCGTTGCCCGTGCTGTCGCGGTTGTGGCCGCAGATACCGCATGGCCTGTCCGGTGTGGGCTACGGCATCGGCGGCAAGATCAGCATTCAGTTCCAGCGCCGCGTCTGGCGCGACTACGGCCGCAACGGCACCGTGCTGTCCGACCGCGCGTGGGGGCACCTCTGGGAGACCACCGACGATCAGGTCGGCGATCGGGGAATCCTCACCAGCCTCCTGTCATCGCATGATGGGGCCGCGTTCGCTGCACTCCCCGAAAGCCCCGATCTGCTGGTGCGCGACATCGAGCGGCTGTTCCCCGGGGCCAAGGGGTTGGCTGGCGAACGGGTGCACACCGACTGGACGAACGATCCCTACAGCCTGGGCACCTACACCTGCTTCGGGCCAGGTCAGTGGAGGCTGGCGCAGTCGCCACTGCACAGCGTGCACGGACGGTTGTGGCTGGCGGGTGAGCACGCGGACGGTTTCAGCGGCTTCATGGAAGGCGCGTTGCGCAGCGGCGCACGTGTGGCGGCCGGGGTGCTCACACACTCACGTTGATGATGAACTCACCCTCGGGGTTGATCTGGCACACGCCTTTGATCGTTCCCTCGTGGGTGAAGCGCATCGCCAGCGTCTGCCCGGCCGACACGAAGAACGGCCCGATCATGTAGTCGCGAATGTCGTCGTTGACGATGCGGATCGACTCGCCGACCTTCACATCGAGTGTCTGCGGCATGATCGACACGACTTCGCCGGAGTCGATCTTGTTGCCGGTGCCGAAGGGCACCTTGTACTCGTATGTGGCTGGGTCCTTGGAGCCGATGGGGCTGCTCTCGGCGCCGCCGATACCGGACTCGCGGCTGGTGCCGCATGCGGCGGCGGTGGCGGTGAACGCCAACACCAGCGCGCCGGAAGCAAGGATGCGGGAGATGCGGGAGGTCGTCATTTCACACCGTTCATTTCACGCCGTTGTCGAAGAGGATCTGCAGGTCGGTAGCCATGCCGTCGCGCTGGAGGCTGCCGTAGGCCCAGGTGAGCACGATGGTGCCCGTGGAGTCGATGAGGTACATACCGGCGGTGTGCGTGACCTCGATCGCGCCCTTGGCGTCGGTGGTGACCGAGAAGCTGGCGCCGAAGGCCTTCCCGACCGACTGCAGCAGTGTTTGGTCGTCGGTGCGCAACGCGTGGGCGCCGGGGATGAAACTCTGTACGTACTTGGTGAGGTTCTCGCCAGTATCTCGCCCCGGATCGACAGTGATCATCGCCAGGTCGACCTTGGCCGCCACGCTGCCAGCGTCCTTCAGTGCGTTCTTGAACTCGTTGAGCGTGGTAGGGCACACATCGGGACACGACATGTAGCCGAAGTAGACCACCAGCAGATGGCCCGGGGCGGCCTTGAAGAACAGCTCGGCATCACCCTGTGAGGCATCGGGGAGGGCGAGCGCGCCCACGATGGGCGGTGGAGTGAGGACATATCCGCTCAACTGCTTCGGTGCGGTGTCGCTGCTGCATGCTGCGAGTGCGAGCGCTGGGGCCATCAGCGCGAAGAGCGCCAATGTCGCCGTACGGCGGCGGGTGGTCACCATCAAGTTCCTTCCGTCACGGCGCCAGGGAACCGCCGCTGGATCGTCGACCGCAGTTCGTCGGCCGTCAGCGCGCCCTGGTGCACGATCACCAGCTTGCCGTCGGCATCGAAGAATGCGGTGGCGGGATACCCGGTGATGTTCAGGGCGGTCGAGAGCGCGCCGTCCGGGTCGGTGAACTGGGGGTAGCGGATGCCGAGGTCGGCTGCGAACGAGCGAGCTGCGTCGGCGGTGTCGCCGACGTTCACGCCAATGATCTTCACCGCTGTTTGTTCGGCGGCGACTTCGTCGAACGCTGGCATCTCCTTGACGCAGGGTGTGCACCAGGTGGCCCACAGGTTGACCACGACGGGGGCGCCGCGGAAGGCAGCGATCGAACTCTTCGTGCCATCGGCGGAGGTGAACTGCACACCGGCAACGGAGCCGCCCTTGGAATCAGCGCCCCCGCACGCGCCTAGCAGAACAGCGGTGACGGCGAATGCCGTGGCCCACCGACTCCTGCGTGCCGTGTGCGGGAGCCGCACGATCAGGGGGCCTCGTCGAGCACCGGCACGTCGACGGTGATCGAGCCAGCCTTCTCGAACACGAAGGTGAGCTTGAACGTGGTGCCCACCTCGAGCGGCTTGGCCAGGTCCATCAGCATGAAGTGGTAGCTGCCGGGCTTGAAGGTGACGGCCTTGCCGGCGGGCAGTGCCACCTTGGCGACGGGCTGCATGGTCATCGCACCCATCGTGGTGGCGGTGCTTCCCATACCGTTCGTGCTCACGGGCATCGTGGAATCGGCGCCAGCCATCACCATCTCGTGCATCTCCGCGGTCTTGGCGATCGAGGCATCGATGGAGACGCCGATGATTGCATCGTCTTCGGTGCTGGTGAAAGTGGCGTAGGCCGCGCCGATGGTGGCAGCGCTGGGGCTGGTACGTGCCCATTGGCCGGTGATCTGGACGCCGGCGGTGGCGGCGGCCGTCTCGGTCGGGCTGTCGGCCTTCTTGTCGTCGCCACATCCAGCAGCGACGGTGAGGGCACCGACGGTGACGAGCGCGGCAGCAAATCGCCAGGTGGTCCGAGAAGTGAGGTGTCGTGTCATACCCATCATGTCGTTCAGTCTTGCAACTGGGTTCCCGACACACGGGGGACCTGGTGCCCGACACTCAGGGTCGTATGTCACACACCTGCTCACCCAGCGACGCCTGACGTCGGCCGAACCAAGTCGCACCCCGTCGCTACGGTGTCGCCTGTGAGCACGCAGCAGGCACGGTGGCAGGTCGAGCAGGTGCTCGCGCTCGCGCCCAAACCCTCGTCGCTCACCGCTGCACAGCCGCTGGCGGTGGCGTCCCGCTGGGTGACCTCCGGGTGTGATGGCCGGGGTGTGTGGGGTCGTTGCACCGGTACCAGCGCAGAGCCGTACGACTGCGTGATCGACCATGTGGGCGTTGCCTTCCGGTGCACCTGCCCCAGTCGCAGTACCCCCTGCAAACACGCCTTGGCGTTGCTGCTGCTGTGGGTGCGCGGGTCGGTGGCCGAGGCCGAGACCCCGCCAGGGTTCGCTGCCGCGTGGCTGGCCGGGCGGGTCGCAGCGGTGTCGCCCGTAGTCGATTCGCCGTCACCACCGCCTGCGGATGCGCCTACCGACGCCCCTGGGTCGGCCGCTGCGCCGTCGCCTGCCGAATCGTTGCCGTTGCCGCCCACCCGCGACGGCCGCGACGACCGAGTGGCGCGGATGTCGGCCGGTCTGGCCGAACTCGACCGCTGGCTCGACGACCGACTGCGCACCGGTCTGGCCGACCCGGCCCTGGCGCGTTACGACACATGGGACGACCTCGCCGCTCGGCTGGTCGATGCCCAGGTCGGCGGGTTGGCCAACCGTGTGCGCCGCATGGCCGGGTTGGTGGGGGCGCACCCGCAGTGGCACGGGCACGTGCTGGCCGAGATGGGTGCGTTGCATCTGCTGGCGACGGCCGGTCGCCGTCTCGGCTCGCTGCCGCCGCACCTCGCGGATTCCGTCGCGGCCGCGATCGGCTGGCAGGTCCGTCAGGCCGATGTGTTGGCCGGTGTGCCGCACACCGATCACTGGATGGTGCTGGGCCGCAGCGACACTCGCGAAGACCGCATCGAGGTGCGGCGCTTCTGGCTGCGCGGCCGCGACACGGGCGATTGGGCGATGCTCCTTTCGTTCGCTGCCTACGGGCAGAGCCTCGACACGTCGTTCGCGGTCGGCACCGAGGTGCATGCCGACCTGTTCCGCTACCCGGGTGCCCTGGGTCTGCGGTCGCTGCTCGGTCGTCGACACAACGAACCGGTCGCCGCCACCGACGTTGCGGGTGTCACCATCGCGGTGGCGTGCGCGGGCATCGGGCGAGCGATCGTTGCCGAACCGTGGCTCGATCGCTACCCGGTGTGTGTCGTTGCCGCGCCGGCGCGTATCGGGGCGCGCTGGGTGCTCACCGATGCCACCGGCTCGCTACCGCTGCAACCGGGTGTCGGCGGTATCGGCCAGCTCCTCGCGTGTAGCGAAGGTCGCCCCACAGTGATCGTCGCCGAATGGACACCAGGGGGTCTGGTGCCGCTGACGTTGCACCTTCCCGATCGCAGCATCGACATCGGCCCGGTCGCCGAGGCCTCGTTCCTGGCGGCGAGCAGATGAGTTCCACGGCCGACGGCACCACTCGCCTCGACGACTACTGGGAACAGATGGTGACGGTGGCGCTGTTGGGCACCGATCGCCGCGAACCGCCAGTACCGCCGACGGGTGGGCTGGCCGACCTCGCCGCCGACGACCCCTTGCCCACCGCGTCGCAGCGGCTGCTGCAGCAGATGGCCGCGTGCACCACGGTGCGGCGGGCCGGTGTGTTGCCCGCACCACCGGCAGCGCTGATCGCCGCCCCGGCCCCCGATCCGCGACCCGTCACGCCACCCTCGGCCACCGCCACGTGGCGGCGGCTCGTCATCGACTGGCCGGTGCTGGAGGACGAATGGGTGCTGGCAGTGCTGGCCACCGGACGTCGCCTCGCCCCCGAGTTGGTACCGCCGGTCCTGGGCCGCCACCGCACCGATGTCGTGCGCCACGAGCGGGCGCTGTTGGCAGCCGGCCCGTTGGGTGCATGGATGGTCGAGTGGTCGCCACGGCTGGCGTGCACTGGCCGGCGCCCCACCTCTGGCCTCGAACTCGCCGTGCACCACCTGCCCGAGTTGCCGATCGTTCCCGAGTTGTTGCCGCTACTCGAGGCGCCGGCCGATCAGGTGGCGCGCACGCTGGCCACCGGGTTGTCGAAGGCCACGTTCAACGCCGGTCACCGCGCCGTACTGATCAACCTTGTCGCGCGCGTCAACCCTTCGTCGCTGCCCGCGGTCGGCGCGGCGCTGAACAGCGTCGACGCGCTGTCACCCTCGGTCGGCCTGGCCTACGCACTCACCGAACTCGTCCATCTCCGCCATCACATGCTCACCGAACTGGAGCCTGCATGAACCCCACGCCCTCTATCACCCCAACGCCTGGCACCCCAGCGCCTGGCGTCGGCGCCGTGTTGCGCCCGCACGCCGAGCAGGAGTTCGCCCACGAACTCGCCGCGCTCGCCGCTGCCGACACACACGAGCGGCCGCCGAACTGGTTGCTCTCGCCGTGGTCGGTGGTCACCTACGTACTGGGTGGCACGTTGGCCGACGGCACGGTGATCTCGCCGAAGTACGTCGGTCGTCGTCGTCTGGTGGAGATCGCGGTCGCAACGTTGGCCACCGATCGGGCGCTGCTGTTGTTGGGCGTACCGGGCACCGCCAAGACCTGGCTCAGCGAGCATCTTGCCGCAGCGATCAGTGGCGACTCCACGCTGCTGGTGCAGGGCACGGCGGGTACGGCCGAGGAACAACTGCGCTACGGCTGGAACTACGCCCGCCTCATTGCCGAGGGTCCGTCGTTGGCTGCGTTGGTTCCCAGCCCGATCTACCGGGCGATGCAGCGCGGCTCGATCGCTCGCGTCGAAGAACTCACGCGTATGCCGGGCGATGTGCAGGACGCGTTGGTGACGGTGCTCAGCGAGAAGACGTTGCCGTTGCCCGAGCTGGGCAGCGAGATGCAGGCCGTGCCCGGTTTCAACGTGATTGCCACCGCCAACGATCGCGACCGCGGCGTGAACGATCTGTCGGCCGCGCTGCGGCGCCGGTTCAACACCGTCGTGCTGCCGTTGCCGGCCGACATCGAGGAGGAAGTCGCGATCGTCGAGCGGCGTGTCGCCGAACTCGGTGCGGCGCTGCGCCTGCCCGCAGTGCCCGCTGCGGACGAGGAGATCCGCCGCGTCGTGACGGTGTTCCGCGAGCTGCGCAGCGGTGTCAGCGAGGACGGTCGAGTCAGCCTGAAGGTGCCCAGCGGATCGCTGTCCACAGCGGAGGCGATCTCGGTGGTCACCAACGGTGTCGCATTAGCGGCGCACTTCGGTGACGGACACCTCGGTGCCGCGGATGTTGCCGCCGGCATCATCGGCGCGGTGGTGAAAGACCCCGTGCACGATGCTGTCGCGTGGCGCGAGTACCTGGAGGCCGTCGTGCGTGATCGTCCGGGGTGGGACGGTTTCTACGAGGCGTGCCGCGAGCTCTGAGTCACGGATGACCGACGTCGACGCAGTCGTGCGGGTGCTGGGCATCCGCCATCACGGCCCGGGCTCGGCCCGGTCGGTGGTGCGCGCCCTCGACGATCTGCAGCCGACGGTGGTGCTGGTGGAGCTTCCGGCCGACTGCGAAGCGGCCTTGTCGTGGGTGGCGCACGAGCAACTCGTCCCGCCGGTGGCCCTGCTGGGGCACGTGGTCGATCGCCCGCACCGTGCCGCGTTCTTGCCGTTCGCCGTGTTCAGCCCCGAGTGGCAGGCGTTCAACTGGGCAGCGGAGCACGGTGTCCCGCTGCGCGCTATCGACCTACCGCTGGCGATATCGCTCGCCAGCGATGCAGGTACAGGCGACGGCGAACTGTTGCTGGCCGATCACCCGGTGGGCGATCCGATCGCGGCGTTGGCTGCCGCGGCGGGAGACCTCGACCCGGAGCGATGGTGGGAGGACGTCATCGAGCACCGCGGCGATGGTGCACCGGCGTTCGACGCGGTGGCCGAAGCGATGGCAGCCGTGCGCGGCGGGTGGGAGGCTGGGTCGGTCCGCGAGGCCCAGCGCGAAGCACATATGCGTCAATGCCTGCGCGCCGCGCTGAAGGACGGGCACACACGTGTCGCCGTCGTGTGCGGCGCATGGCACGTGCCAGCGCTCACCGCACCGCTGCCTCCCGCATCGGTCGACGCGCGCACGTTGCGCGGGCTGCCCAAGGTGAAGGTTGGTATCAGCTGGGTGCCGTGGACCTACCGGCGTCTCGCCGCGTCCACGGGCTACGGCGCCGGAGTGCGCAGCCCCGGCTGGTATGCCCACGTGTTCGCCCATCCGGGGGCCGAGGGGTTGGCCCGCTGGTTCGTCGGCGCGGCCCGCCTGCTGCGCGAACGCGGCATGTCGGCCAGCCCCGACCACCTCATCGCCGGCACCCGCACGGCATCTGCGCTCGCAGCACTTCGGGGACGGCCTCGCGCCGGGCTGGCAGAGGTGCTCGACGCGGCCGACACGGTGATGGCCGGCAGCACGGGTCTGGCACTGATCGAACGCGACCTCGTGGTGGGCGACGCGATCGGCGAGGTGCCGGAACACGCGCCGCAGGTGCCGCTCGCTCGCGACCTCACCGTGCAGCAACGCAAAGCTCGTCTGAAACCACACGCCGACGCGCACACGGTGGAACTCGATCTGCGAACACCGCTCGGTCGCGCACGTTCGGTGTTGCTGCATCGCTTGCACGCACTCGGGGTGCAGTGGGGTGTGGTGCAGGAGGGTCGCGGTAGTACCGGCACGTTCCGCGAGACCTGGGGTCTGCAATGGGAGCCCGAACTCACCATCGGTCTCATCGAACGTTCTGCCTACGGCACCACGGTGCAGGCGGCGGCCATCGGGCGCCTACTCGAACGGGCCGGTGCAGCGACCGCTCTGGCCGATCTGATCGCGGTGCTCGACCTGGCGTTGCTGGCCGATCTGCCGGCAGTCGTGCAGCCGGTGGTGGCGCGGCTGGAGGCACAGGCCGCACGCGACCCCGATGTCGTGCAGGTCATCGAAGCGCTCGGGCCGCTGGCCCGGGCGATGCGCTACGGCGATGTGCGCGGCACCGACGCGAGCGCGCTGCGGCACGTGTTCGACGGCCTCGTCGTGCGCGTGTTGGCGGGCGCGCTGATGGCCTGCCGCTCACTCGACGATGATGCTGCTGCAGCCATGGTCGATCGGTTGGCCGGCGCGCAGGCCGCGTTGGCGCTCACCGATCATCCGGCGCGTCGTGGCGAATGGCCGGCGCTGCTGGCCATCGTCAGCGAGCGCGGCGATGTGCACGGTCTGGTGCAGGGTCGGGCCACACGCCTGCTGCACGACGGCGGCGCATGGAAGCGCTCGCAGGTGGGCAATCGCGTGTCGCGAGCGCTCAGTGTCGGCACACCCTCCGCCGTCGGCGCGGCGTTCGTCGAGGGGTTCCTTGCCGGCAGCGGCACGGTGCTGGTGCACGACCGCGAGTTGCTCGACGTGATCGACACCTGGGTCTCGGGGCTCGCCCCCGACGCGTTCCTCTCCACCGTGCCGTTGCTGCGACGCACGTTCGGGGCATTCGAACAGGCCGAGCGCCGCCAACTCGGTTTGCTGCTGGCCGATCAGGTCGGGGTCGCTCCCGCAGGGTTCGGCAGCGAGGTCGATGGGGCGCGGGCGGCACTGGCGCTCGGCACGGTGCGCCAGATGTTGGGGGTGGCGCAATGACCGACTCACCGCTCGGTCGGGTCAGCGACCTGGAACGGCTCCGGCGCTGGCGGATGGTGCTCGGCGGCGACGCCGATGCCAACGACGACACTGGCGCTGCCGGGGTCACTGCCCTGCGGCTCGACGGTAACGATGCGCGCATCGACGCTGCGCTGGCCGCGGTGTACGACACGCAGCCCGGTCGCAAGGGTGGTGGAGGGCGCAGCGGTGGCCTCGGCAAGTCCGCTCCCGCAGTGGCGCGTTGGTTGGGCGACATCCGTCGCTACTTCCCGTCCACCGTGGTGCAGGTGATGCAGCGCGACGCGATCGAGCGGCTGCAGCTGCGCCAACTGCTGCTCGAACCGGAGATGCTCGGTGCCGTCGAACCCGACCTGCACCTCGTCACCCTGCTGGTCGAACTCAACCGACTGCTGCCCGACGCCACGCGCTCCACTGCTCGCCAGTTGGTCGCTCAGGTGGTCGAGCAGATCCGCCAACGGCTTGAGTCGCGCACTGCTGCGGCAGTGCAAGGGGCACTCGCCCGTTCGCAGCGCACCCGTCGCCCGCGCCCGGCCGATATCGACTGGGGTCGCACCGTGCAGGCCAACTTGCGTCACTATCAACCGTCGGCGGGCACGGTCATCCCCGAACGGTTGGTGGGCTACGGGCGTCGTCAGCGCAGCCTGGCTCGCGACGTCGTCGTGGCTATCGATCAGTCCGGCAGCATGGCCGACAGCGTGGTGTACGCGTCGGTGTTCTCCGCAGTGTTGGCGTCGTTGCCCGCGTTGCGCACTCAGGTCATCGCCTTCGACACGGCGGTCGCCGACCTCACACCATTGCTGCACGATCCGGTGGAGGTGTTGTTCGGTGTGCAGTTGGGCGGTGGCACCGACATCGCCGCCGCCATCGGTTATTGCCAGCGGCTGATCGATCGCCCGGCCGACACGGTGCTGGTGCTGGTGAGCGACCTGTTCGAAGGCGGCAACGCCACGTTGCTGCACGAGCGCATCGGCGCGCTGCACCTGGCCGGGGTGTGCGTGGTGGTGCTGCTGGCGTTATCCGACGAGGGTGCCCCGGCCTACGACCACGCCCAGGCGGCCGCTCTGGCAGCGTTGGGTGTGCCGTCGTTCGCCTGCACGCCCGATGCGTTCCCCGACCTGCTGGCGGCTGCGTTGGAACGCCGCGATGTCGGCCGCTGGGCCAACGAGCACGGGCTGCACACGGTGGTGGCGCCGATGTGACGCCAGTTCGGCGCCCACACACTCGCCTGCGGCTGTTGCTTCAGCGAGGGTGCCCAAGGAACTCGGAACACTGCTCGCCCACGAAATTCAGCGGGCGCGGTTCATGCCAGCGGGTGGCACGAAGCACACCCGTGGGGTCTCGGCCGGACACGGCCGCCACGAAGCGCGCCCGACCGGGTGGGTGCGCTGGCGGACCGCGGAGCATCGGCCCCGGAGTTGAAGGCCGATCACGCTGTTCAAGCGACAGTCACCCTCGCCGGTTAACATTTTGTCAATGGCACGTCACCTCACTATCGCTGCAGCCCAGATGGGTCCCGTGCAGAAAGAGCACACCCGCGAGCAGGTGGTCGTCCGGCTGATCGCTTTGTTGCAGCAGGCGCACCGCATGGGCGCCGAACTGGTGGTGTTCCCCGAACTCGCGCTCACCACGTTCTTCCCCCGTTGGTTCGTCGACGACATCAGCGAGGCCGACCACTGGTACGAGCGCAGCATGCCGAACGCGGCCACGCAGCCGTTGTTCGATGAGGCCAAGCGTCTCGGCGTCGGCTTCTGCCTCGGCTACGCCACCATCGATGATGCGGGTCGCCGCTGGAACGTGCAGACGCTGGTCGAGCGCAATGGCAGCATCGTGGCCACCTACAAGAAGACGCACATCCCCGGCCACGAGCACCACGAACCGGATCGTCCGTTCCAGCACGCCGAGCGCTACTACTTCGAGCCGAGCCCCGAGGGCTTCGGTGTGTGGCGAGCGTTCGACAGCCTCGTGGGCATGATGATCTGCAACGACCGCCGCTGGCCCGAGACGTATCGCGAGATGGGTCTGCAGGGCGTGGAGGTCATCCTCTGTGGCTACAACACGCCCATCCACTACGTGCCCGACCCCAGCCAGGACATTTTGCAGGGCTTTCACAACGCACTCGTGATGCAGGCCGGTGCCTACCAGAACGGTGCCTGGGTCGTCGGCGTCGCCAAGGGCGGCGTGGAGGAAGGCGTCGATTCGCTGGGTCAGTCGATGATCGTCGCGCCCAGCGGCCAGATCGTGGCGCAGACGCTCACCACCGACGACGAGGTCATCGTCGCTCGCTGCGATCTCGACTGGTGCAGCCGCTACAAGAACACGTTGTTCGACTTCGAGCGCTACCGCCGGCCCGAGGTCTACAGCCGCATTACCGGTCAGCGCGGCGCCGTTCTGCCCGACTGACGAACGCGTCCGACATGCGCCGTTCGTCGGCATCGTTCGCTTTCTGGTCCGGGCTTTGACAAAATGTAAAACGTGACGGTCGAGACCAACCAAGTCGAGTTCATTCTCAACGGCGCGCCGGTCTCCGTGCGCGCCGATCACCCCCACCTGTTGGCGGCGCTGCGCGAGGAGCTCGACGTCACTTCACCCAAGGACGGGTGCTCACCCTCGGGTCAGTGCGGCTGCTGCACGGTGATGATCGACGGCAAGGTGCAGATCTCGTGCACCTACTCGCTGGAGAAGGTGGCTGGCCGCAACGTCACCACCCTGGAGGGCGTCGACGCCGTAGAGCGCAACCGCTACGCCGACGCGTTCGCGGCGTGCGGTGGTCTGCAGTGCGGCTTCTGCATCCCCGGCATCGTCATGCGCGCCAAGGCACAGGTGGACAAGAAGGGCGCCGATCTGCAGCGCGACGACATGGCCCGTCACCTCGGCGCGCACTTGTGCCGTTGCACCGGATACGTGAAGGTGCTCGACGCGATCGAGGCCGTGGCCAAGGGCACGCCGGTCGACCCAGTGCTGCCCGGTGGCATCGGCACCAGCGGCGCCAAGTACCAGGCTGCCGAACTGACCCTCGGCGACCGCGGCTACGTGGACGACATCCGTGTCCCGGGCATGTTGCACGGCGCGCTACACCTCACAGCGCACACGCGTGCGGATATCACGCGCATCGACACCTCGAAGGCTGCCGCTGCACCCGGCGTCGTGGCCGTCTTCACCGCGGCCGACATCCCCGGCACGCAGTTCGTCGGCATCATCTACAAGGACTGGCCGGTATTCATCGGCGAAGGGCAGCGCACCAGCTATTCCGGCGATGTGCTGGCGATCGTGGTGGCCGAGACCAAGCTGCAGGCCCGCGAGGCCGCCAAGTTGGTCGAGGTCGAGTACGGCGTGCTGCGCCCGATCACCGATCCGGTGGCCGCCATCACCGACCCAGAGATCGCGGTGTGGGGCACGAAGAACAACGTGCTCTCCGTCAGCGCGTACGCACGCGGTGCTGCCGTCGCCGAAACGCTGGCCGCCAGCACGCACACGATCCACGAGGTGTTCCAGACCCAGCGCATCGAGCACGCGTTCCTCGAACCGGAGAGCACGCTGGCCGTGCCCACCGTTCGCGACGACGGCTCGCGGCACGTGCACGTGTACTCGGGTGGCCAGGGTGTGTGGGACGACCGCGACCAGATCGCGGCGCTGCTCGACATCCCCAAGGAGCAGGTCACCGTCGAACTCGTCTCCAACGGTGGAGCGTTCGGTGGCAAGGAAGATATGAGCAACCAGGGGCAGACCGCGCTCGCGTCATGGCTGCTGCAGCGTCCGGTGAAGTGCACGCTGTCGCGCGAGGAGAGCTTCCTGGTGCACGCCAAGCGCCACCCCATCCGCCTCGAGTACTGGGCCGGCTGCGACGCCGATGGTCACCTCACGGCGCTGAAGGTGCGTGGCATCGGCGACTCGGGTTCCTACGCCAGCGTCGGCATGAAGGTGCTGGAACGAGCGGCCGGCCACGCCAGCGGCCCGTACCGCGTGCCCAGTATCGACGTCGAGTGCACCGCCGTGCGCACGAACAACCCGGTGTGCGGTGCGTTCCGTGGCTTCGGCGCCAACCAGGCGCAGTTCGCGATGGAAGGTGTGATGGACCGTCTGGCCGAACAGGTCGGCATCAGCGGCTGGGAGATGCGCAAGCGCAACGTGATCCACCCCGGTGAGGTGTGGGGTCCGGGCCAGATCATGGACGACGGTGCCGGTGGCGCCGAGGAGTGCCTCGACCGTGCGAAGCGACACATCGACGCCGCTCTGGCCGCGGGCAAGGCCGTGGGCGTCGGCCTCGGGTTGAAGAACTCGGGCCTCGGCAATGGTCTGCGCGAGGTGTGCGGCGCCGTCGTGCGCTTCCGCAGCGAGGATGGAAAAGTCGAGGTGCGTCACGGCTTCACCGAGATGGGCCAGGGTGTGCACACGGTCGGTCTGCAAACCGCCGTCACCGAGTTGGGCATCGACCCGGCGCGCATCGAGGTCATCGTCGACACCACACGCGAGCTGGGCTTCGGCCAGACCACGGGCAGCCGCGGCACGTTGATGGTGGCCGCCAGCGTGCAGAAGGCGTGCCAGGTGGCGGTCGCCGCCGGGTGCACTCCCGATGTCGATCACTACGCCGAGCACGTGGTGGATTGGACGCAGAAGTTGGGCGATCCGGCCGTGCCGAACCCCACCATCCACGCCGCGTTCGGGTTCGCCGCGCAGGTCGTGATCGCCGATCGCGAGACGGGCGCGATCGAGAAGGTCGTCGCCATCCACGACGTCGGCAAGGCCGTCAACCCGCGCTTGTGCGAGGGGCAGATCGAGGGCTCGGTGCACATGGGCCTGGGCTATGCGCTCACCGAGGATTTCCCCAGCGACGAGCGCGGGTTCCCCACGGCCAAGACGCTTCGCCAGCTGGGCATCCTGCGCCCGAAGGACATCCCGACGATCGAGGTGGAGCTGGTGGAGGTGCCCCAGCCGAAGTCGGCCTACGGCATCAAAGGTGTCGGCGAGATCGGTCTGGTACCCACCAGTGGGGCAGTTGCCGCTGCACTGCACATGGTGGACGGCGTCTGGCGGCACACGCTGCCGATGCGCCGCGGTGCCGTCGACGCCGACTGATCCGGTTCAGCCTTTGGGCAGTCTCAACAGGTGCCAGATGGAGTTCGACCACAGGTCGGTCGACCCGTGGGGGACATCGTTCAGCTTGCCCGATGATGTCTCCTGAACCGCCATGTAGGTGGCCACCTCTGGTGCCGCGGCACCTCCGATGATCTTCACCGAGGAGCGATTCGTGAACAGCGTCATCGCTCGCGGCTTGAGGCACAGGATGACGTCGTCGGCCGTGGTGTAGCGCAGCACGGCGGCGTACATCTCGATCGATTGATCTTCGTAGGGGCCCGGTAGCGGGCGGTCGGCGTCACGTGCGGCCGCTGCGTACACGACCAACTTGCGGTAGGGGGAGATCTGTGCGGCAGGAAAGACAGCGATCAGTCCGAACATGAGCGCTGCTGCGACCTTCCGCTTGCGGCCGCCATCACCGGAACGGAACCACCGAGTGATACCGCTCACCAGCACCGTGGCGCCCTGTGCAACCGCGATGAACATCACGGCCACGGTGACGTACGCATATCGATTCGAGGGAACAAAGAAGGTGAGCGCCGTGTAGGCGTGGATCAAGCCGGTGAACAGCAACACGATGTCCATCACGTCGTGGCGGAGCACCATACGCGCCACGCCGAACGCGAGCAGGATTAAAAACACACAGAGCAGCGTCGTCCCGAGTGCGGGATGACCGAACGCCTCGAACCGCCGCTTGGAACCGTTGTAGAAGCCGAACTGGTCGGTGACCGCTCGCACATACGCCGACCAGTTGGCAGTGATGCGGCCAGGGCCGGAACCCTTGTAACTGGGCAACATGTCGTACGGCAGGAACAACTGCAGTACGAAGGTGATGCCGATGGCAACTCCGCCGGCGATTGCCGCACGGATGCTGGCGAGGCGCAACACCGGCCGCCATGTGGTGCGCGTGGCAGTGAACAGGTGGCTCGCTCCGATACCGAGCAACAGCGCAGCGGTGATGCCGAGTCCCTCATTGCGGAAGCTGAAGGCGGCGGCCCCGAGTGCGCCGAGGCCGATGGCCTGCCGGGTGGTGATCGGGCCGCGGCTGAGCCATCTGGCGAGCGTGGCCAGGCACAGCCCGGTTATGGCCAGATACGGCAGGTCGGAACCGACGACGTCGACCCAGCGCACCATCGGCAGCGAGAGCGTGAAACATGCTGTCGAGCCAAGTGCCGCGGCGAGTGGCAACCGGCGCCGGGCGAGTGAGAACCAGGCGCCAGCGCCGATGGCGAAGGCGGCGGCCATCGTGAACTTGAGGGCCATGATGTCGCGCCCGAAGAGCGCGAGCGGGATGGCGAGCAGGATCGAGGTGCCCCAGGGGTATACATCGGGGCTGAAACCCTTTGCCCTCGACCACTCCACGGTGTAGTGGATGTCGCGGATCACCCTGGCGGTATCGAAGTGCACCAGCCCTTCACCTTGACGGATGTACAACGCGAAGTCATCACCCCAGAAGTGACCCGGTTGCAGAGCACTCAGTGCCACCGCGAACGAGATCCAGATGATCAGGATCGGCAGCTCGACGCCGTCGAGACGCAACCAGCGTCGTCGGCGCGGGGGAGCATCGGCGGGGTCGACGGCGGGGTCGACGTCTGGGTCGACGTCTGGGTCGACGTCTGGGTCGACGTCTGGGTCGACGTCTGGGTCGACGTCTGGGTCGGCGTCGGGCGCCGGGATCGTCTCAGGCTCGAGCTCGCTCATCGAGACGACACTAGGCGGTCTGATGTCGAGCGCTTCGTACCGCGTCGCGTGCGCGGTCGGCGCTACGGTGCGCAACGATGAGCGCCGTCACCCCGGGCATGGTCTGCAGCCACCACCACCTCTACTCGGCCTTGGCGCGCGGCATGCCCGCGCCGCCGCGGCAGCCGACGAAGTTCCGCGAGATCCTCGAGCAGGTGTGGTGGCGGCTCGACGTCGCGCTCGACGAGGAGATGATCCGCTGGTCGGCGATGCTCGGGGCTGCCGAGGCGCTGATGTGCGGCACCACCGCCATTGTCGACCACCACGAGTCGCCCACGTGTATCGACGGCAGTCTGTCCGTCATCGCCGATGCGTGTGCCGCTGTTGGCGTGCGCACGAACCTGGCCTACGGCGTCACCGACCGTCACGGCCCCGAGGGTGCCCGGCGCGGTCTGGCGGAGAACGAGCGGTTCCTGCGCTCCGGTGGTCGCGGGATGGTGGGAGTGCATGCTGCGTTTACGTGCGGCGACGACACGTTGCACGCTGCAGCTGGTCTGGCCAGCGACCTCGGTGTCGGCGTGCACATCCATGTCGCCGAGGGGCCCGACGACATTGCTGCCGGCGAGCGGTTGCAGACGTTGGCGCGCGACGACTGGCACCTCGTGCACTGTGTGTACCTCGACCGAGACCTGCCAGGAACCATCGCCCATAACCCGCGCAGCAACATGAACAACGCGGTCGGCTACGCCGCGCCGGCGACGCGCCCGAACCGCATCGTGCTCGGCACCGACGGCATCGGCGCCGACATGCTGGAAGAGGCCCGCCTGGCGTACGTGCGTCTGCGCGAGAGCGATGTGTTGGCTACGCCGGATGTGGTCTGGACGTGGCTGGACAACGGCTACGCGCTGTTCCCCGAGGCTCGTGCCGACCGGGTGACGTGGAACTACGACCACGCCGACAGCGGCTGGCACGTGGTGTTCACGCCCGGAATCCGCGCGCTGCAGGTGGAGGTTGGTGGCGAGGTGCTGCTGCGCGACGGCCTGCCCACGCGGGTCGATCTCGCCGAGGTGCGGGCCAAGGCCGCCGAGCAAGCGCAACGACTGTTCGCACGCCTGTAACGGCCGGGAGCCTTGTACAAAACGTAAAGCGCACTAACGTGGCCGGCATGAGCACGCTCGCCACGACGCCGATGGCTGTCTACCTGCAGGACGCCCACCCGATCCGCGAAGGCATGGCCATCGCGCAGTACGCCGAGGCCAAGGGCTTCCACGCCGTGTGGCAGGCCGAGAGTCGCCTCGTGCGCGAGGCCACCGTGCCGATGGCTGCATTCGCCAGCGTCACCGACCACATCAAGGTCGGCTCGGGTGTCGTCGACTGCTGGAGCCGCAACCCGGCTCGCCTCGCCGCCACGTTCAGCACACTCGACGACCTGGCCCCCGGCCGCGTCATCCTGGGTATCGGTGCCTGGTGGGACCCACTGGCCCAGAAGGTCGGCATCGATCGCGCCCGTCCGCTGACGGTGATGCGCGAGATCGTCACCGTCGTGCGCGCACTGCTGCACAACGAGACGGTCACGTTCGACGGCACATACGTGCACCTCGATGGCGTCGAACTGGACTACGTGTACCAGGAGCGCCGACCGAAGGATGTGCCCATCTACATCGGCGCTACCGGTATGCAGATGATGGAGCTCACCGGTGAGATCGCCGACGGAGTGGTGCTGAACTACCTCGTCTCGCCCGACTACAACCTGCGGGCGATGGAGCACCTGGCCATCGGTGCGGCGAAAGCCGGCCGCAGCGTCGACGACATCGACCGCCCGCAGCTGGTGGTGTGCTCGGTGCACGAGGATCGTCAGACCGCGCTCGACATGGCACGCATGATGGTGACGCAGTACCTCGGTCAGCAGCCGCACATCATGAAGGCCTCGGGCGTGCCTCAGAGCCTGCTCGACAAGGTGGGCGAGGTGCTCACCTGGCCGGCCACGCACGAGCAGGTCGAGGCCGCCAGCAAGTTGGTGCCCGACGAGATCGTGCAGATGCTCACCGCCAGCGGCACCCCCGCCGAAGCCCGCGCCAAGGTGCAGGAGTACATCGATCACGGCGCGACGTGCCCGATCCTGTACCCGCTGGGCGACGTGCACGCGATGATCGACGCCTTCGCGGCCCCCTGATCGCCGCCCCTGACCGCTACAGCCAGTCGCGGCGTTTGAACGCGCGGTACAACCCGAAACTCAGCACCGTCATCAGACCCAGTGCGAACGGGTAGCCCCAGTACCAACTCAGTTCGGGCATGTTCGTGAAGTTCATCCCGTAGATGCCGGCGATGAGGGTTGCACCGAACACGATCGAGCCCCATGCGGTGAGCTGCTTCATCACCAGGTTCATCTGGTTGCTCATCACTGCCAGGTGCGCATCGACCGCGTTGCCCACCAGCTCACGCAGTTCGTCGACGATGTCGACAGCGCGCAGCAGCTTGTCGAACGTGTCGCGGATGACGACGAGCGCCTCGCCGTCCACCCACTGCACCTCCTTGCGCAGCAGCGCGGACAACACTTCTCGCAGCGGTATGACGGCGCGGCGCAGTTCCAGCAATCGTCGTCGCACGGTGAACAGGTCGGCCTGCACCTGACGCTCGGCCTGCAGTGGTTCACCGAAAATGCGATCCTCGATCGACTCGAGCCGGTCCTCCAGAACGTCGGTGGAATCGAAGTAGCCATCCACCAACTCCTCGATGACGGTGGCCAGCATCATCCCCGAGTTGGCCTCGCTGCCGAGGCGTTCGACACGCGTGCGGGCCGTGGACGGGTCCCACTCATGTTCTTCGTCGTCGTGACGACGGATGGTGACGAACCAGTCGTCGCCCACGTACATGTCGATCTCGGCCAACCCGCCACTGAACGCGACGACATAGGCGTGGTCGGCGAAGCGCTGCATGGTGGGTCGGGCGGCGCGTCGATGCCCTTCATCGAAGGTGCGATCATCCAGGCCGTAGCGGTGATCGAGTGCGTCGAGGTCGTCTGCGGTGGGGTCCACGACGTCGATCCAGGTGGTGCTGCCGTATGTCTGCTCACTGATCACACCTCGATCGTATGGTGCTCGGCTTCGCCGTCGGGGCCGCCGCCACTACCATGGCAACTTATGGGTCAACTGATCGCCGTCACTGAGAAGCCGAGCCCGAATGTGGGGGTGCGTCGCTACGAAGCCAACCGCAGTCTCACGGGGATGGGTCACGAGGTGTTCACCTCCGCGGCCGATGCCATCGGGCCGCGGCCGGCAGCGAAGGTCGCTCGCGATCTGCTCGCCACCGGTGAAGTCACTGGTGTGCGTGTGTACGGCAACATGATCACGGTCGACCTGGCGCCAGGCCGTACGGGGGCACTGCTCGATGAAGTGGTGCGCGACCTGTACCAGTACTGGAAGCCGGGCATGGAGATGCCGACGTTCGACGACGTGGCGGCTGATGCTCCGGCGACTGCCGCTCCTGCCGCCGGTGGTGGCACTGCCACAGGTGCCGAGGCCGACTTCCTGGCCCGCGTGCCGGCAATCCTGGTCGAGCGCAGTCGCGCCGCCCTGGCCAAGTGGAACGCCGAGCACTGAGCAAAGTCGGCGCTGAGGCGGGCCGACACCCCGACTGAATGCCGACTTGTTGGTGGCGCGATCGAACAGGTGTTCGGTATGATCGCGGGATGGCCCGTGGTGCACTTGCCGACAACCTGACCGCACTCGCCGCCCTCGCGGAGAAGGGCGTCGTCTCCGGCGCCGTGGCGCGTGAGCGCACGCTGCCGGTGTTGGCCCCGTTCGTCGATCTGTTGCCGCACGGGGCGCTGCAGCGCGGCAGCGTCGTGGGGTGCCATGGTGTCGCCGGGGTGTCGCTCGCGATCGCGCTCGCCGCTGGTCCGTCGGCTGAGGGCGCATGGGTGGGGGTCGCCGGATTACCCGGGTTGGGTGTGGCTGCGGCGGTGGAACTGGGTGTGGCCGCCGACCGACTGGTGCTGGTGAATGAGCCGACCGGATCCGGCGCCGATGGCACACGGTTCGACGATGCCCGGTGGGCCGAGGTGCTGGCGGCGATGATCGACGGGTTCGACGTGTTGGTGCTCGGCCCCGGTACCGAGCGCGTGCGTGCGGGTACTGCCCGACGGCTGATGGCTCGTCTGCAGGCCCGCGGTGCAGTCGCGATCGTGGTGGGGGCACCCGATGCAGGGCCGTTCGGGACCGACCTCACGCTGCAGGCCGACAGCAGTCAGTGGCAGGGTCTGGGCGACGGCCACGGTGTCGCCCGCGGCCGACGTTCGGTGGTACAAGTGGCGGGTCGGCGGGTCCCGCGCCCGCGGCGGGCACCCCTGTGGCTGCCCGGCGCGGATGGGTGCATCGCCACGATCGAGCAGTCGCACGGCACCGTCGTGCCGTTGCGGCCCACGGGGTAGCGGTGGCCGGCGCGCACGTGCCGCGACTAGGGGTGCTGTGGTGCCCGCACTGGCCGGTGGTGGTGGCGGGTGCCGTCGCGGGCGAACCCGTGGCGGTGGTGCACGCCAACCGGGTGATCGCACACTCGCTCGCCGCAGCCGAGGCCGGTATCACGATCGGGCAACGCCGCCGTGAGGCGCAGGCCTGTTGCCCGTCGGTGCGCATCGAGCAGCACGACCCCATGCGCGATGCCCGCGTGTTCGAACAGGTGGTGCGTGCCGTCGGCGTTCGGGTGCCGCGACTCGAAGTCACCGAACCGGGCCTGCTGACCTTCGTCGCCCGTGGGCCAGCGCGCTACTTCGGTGGCGAGGCGGCAATGGCCGAAATGTTGGTGCAGACGGCAGCGGATGCGCTGGGCGGCACATCTCTGAGCGGCACATCGCTGGGTGTCGGGGTGGCCGACGGCCGCTTCGCCGCGGTGGTGGCCGCGCGGCGTTCATCGCGCGCCGGGCGGCCGTTGGTGATCGAGGCGGGGCAACCGACCACGGCCGAGTTCCTCTCGCGGTTGTCCGTGCGCTGGCTGTCGGTGGTGGCCGGGGTGCCGGCCGATGTCGTCCACCTGCTGCAACGCCTCGGTATGCAGCACCTTGGCGCGTTCGCGGCACTGCCCGAGGCGGATGTGCTGGCCCGCTTCGGTCATGTCGGAGCGTTTGCCCATCGCCTTGCTGGTGGCGGCGACGACCGACTACCGGGCACGATCGACCCACCAGCTGGCATGCAGGTGCAGCAGGTGTTCGACGAGCCAGTGCACCACTCCGACGCGCTCGTGTTCGTCGGCCGCCAGTTGGCCGAACAGTTGGTGGGCGCGCTCGCCGCCGACGGGCGGGTGTGCACCCGTCTGCTGGTGACGGCCGAGACCGAGCATGGCGAGCAGAGTGAACGTCTGTGGTATCGCAGCAGCGGGCTCAGTGCGGCGGCGATGGTGGAACGTGTGCGCTGGCAACTCGACGCGTGGGCGCAGCACGAGGCGCTCACCGCCGGGGTGATGATGCTGCGCCTCGACCCGATCGAGGTGTGTGGTGACGACGGTGTGCAGTTGGGGTTGTGGGGCGGCCGCACCCAGGCCGACGAGTGGGCCGTGCGAGCGGTGGCCCGCTTGGTGGCCGTAGCGGGTGAGCAGCAGGTGCTGGTGCCCGCGGCACAGGGTGGCCGGCAACCCCACGATGCCTACACGTGGGTACCGGCGGTCACCGCCGACCTGCTGGAACCGGCCGAGCGGCTCGCCATGCCGGCCGGGCCGTGGCCGGGGCGTCTGCCGTCGCCCTCACCCGCGCTCGTCCACGACCCTGCGGCACCGCTGTCGGTGGTGGATGCCGCCGGGCAGGTGGTGCGGGTGACGGCCCGCGGTGGCGTCTCCGCTCCGCCGGTCGCCGTCGCTGTCGGTGGCACCGTCGAGCGAGTGCAGTCGTGGGCCGGGCCGTGGCCGGTGGAAGAGCGATGGTGGGACGCCACCCGCACGCGCCGCATCGCCCGCTTCCAGTTGCTCACCGTGTCGGGCCGGTTGTTGCTGGCCGTCGTCGAACGCGGCACCTGGGCACTCGCCGCCGAATACGCCTGAACCGGCGGGGCGGGTGCGACCGAGAACGCCTGACTAGGCGGAGATCAGCGTGCGGGTGTCGCGGCTGGCGTCGGTGAGCGTGCGCAGCAGATCGTTGCTGAGCCGGAAGCCAACGCCGCGGACCGTGTGGATGAACCGCAGGTCGGGCTCGATCATCTGCAGTTTGCGACGCAGGTTGCTGAGGTGCACATCGACGACATGGGTGTCGCCCACCCAGTTCGGGCCCCACACCTCTTCAAGGAGTTCCTGGCGTGAGCACACTTCCGCCGGGCGGCGGCACAGCTGCTCGAACAGGGCGAACTCGATGCGGGTGACCGCTACATCAAGGTTGTTGACCCGGATCTCCTTGCGGCCGACGTCGACCGTGAGCGCACCGAGCGAGATGATCGAGGCCTGCATCGGGTCCCAGCGGGAGTGCAGTTGGCGCGGGCGCCGCAACATCGCCTGGCAGCGTGCGGCCAGCTCATCGGGATGCATCATCGACGACACCACATCGTCGGCGCCGGAGCGCAGGGCACGGATGCGGGCATTGTCGGCATCGGGGGGAGCAATGCCGACAATGTACGCATCCGACAGGGCCCGCATCGTGTCGAACAGGCTTCCGCCCTCGGGGCTGGAAAGGTCGAGGTCGACCATGATGACATCGGGGGAGAACGAACGGGCCAGCGTGAGCGCGGCCTCTTCTTCCGTCGTGGCGCTCACGGAGTATCCGCGAGTCCGCAATGCGGATGACGCCACACGTCGCAGCATCGGATCAGCAACAGCCAGCAACACCCTGGGGGCGAGTTGTGCATCAGGTTCCATGGCGGTGTTCCATCCTGTCGACGGTCGGTGGGCGACGGACCGGAGGGCGACCCCCGAACCTCATCTCACTATCGGCGCGTATTGGAGCAACCTGAAAGGTTTATTTTGACGATCTCGTGCACCAGCGAACACGAACCGGTGAGCGTGGCTCGGTACGGTGTCGGGATGACCGAACTGACCGCCACGATTCGCGATGCAGTGCTGGCACGGCGGCCGGTCGATGCTCGTGAGCGCGAGTCGATCGCCCGCTTCATCGAACTGTTCGACGGGCTCGAGCGCCCGTTCGACGAGCATGCGCACAAGGTGCATGTCACCAGTTCGGCCATCGTGGTCAGCGACGACCGTCGGCGGGTGTTACTGCACAAGCACAAGCGTCTGGGTATGTGGTTGCAGCCGGGCGGGCACATCGAAGCTGGTGAGGCACCTTGGGACGCCGCAGTGCGGGAGACGATCGAGGAGACCGGGTTGCCGGCGGTGTTGGCCGGTGCCGATCTGCTGCACGTTGATGTACACAGCGGCGGGCGTGGTCATGTCCATCTCGACCTGCGCTATCTCGTCGAATCGCCGCTGGTCGCGCCCACTCCGCCCGAAGGTGAGAGCCAGGAGGTGCGCTGGTTCGCGTGGCACTTGGCGATCGACACCGCCGATGCTGGGTTGGAGGGTGTGCTGCGTTCGTTGCAGCCGGGCCCGGCCAAGGTGCGCCAGGCACGCCACACCGACGCCACCGAGTGTGCGCAGGTGTACTTGCGCTCTCGGGCCTTCGCCCTGCCCACCGTTCCGCTGGTGCACGAGCCGCGCGAAGTGCGCCGCTGGATGGCCGACGAGGTGGTCGGCCGCGCCGACATGTGGGTGGCCGAAGTGGACGGCACGGTCGTGGGCCTGATGGTGCTCGACCACGGCCGCGGCGGCGCCGGCTGGATCGAGCATCTGTACCTCGACCCGGCATGGATCGGCCGCCGCCTCGGCGAACGGTTCATGGAGCTGGCCAAGGAGCGTCTGCCGGATGGGATCGAGCTCTGGTCGTTCCAGGCCAACGAGGCCGCCAGCCGTTTCTACGAGCGTCACGGGTTCATCGCCGACGAGCGCACCGACGGGGCCGGCAACGAGGAGCGGTCGCCCGACGTCCGCTACCGCTGGCAGCCGTAACGGTCGGTTTCTGGGAAGAAATCGTCCCAATTCGGCATCCGGGAAGCGTCAGTCCCGGATTCCGGGACCGAGCCTTCCCGGAACGGGGGTGAACCAGTGGTGTGTGACCCCTGCCCCTTGATGAGCGAACACATGTTCGATATGGTCGCGGGTCCCTATGGGATTCAACAACCCCGATGTGCCCTGGACAGAACTCGAAGCGATCCTCTCTGATCGTGGTCGAGATGGTCGCGCGCCGGGCAGTGCGTCGTGGAACGCCGGCGGCGACGGGCCGGCGATGGGCAGGAAACGGCAACCGTACGCACCTCCACCCGAACCCGATACGAAGCCACTGGCCAGACCCGGTGCGGGCACCGTGCCCTATGCCGAGTTGCACTGTCACAGCAACTTTTCGTTCCTCGACGGGGCCAGCCACCCCGAGCAACTCGCCGAGGAGGCCGCTCGTCTGGGTCTCGAGGCGCTCGCGCTCACTGATCACGATGGGTTCTATGGGGTGGTGCGCTTCGCTGAGGCGGCCCGAGCGGTGGGGTTGCCAACGGTGTTCGGTGCCGAGATCGGCCTCACGGCGCAGGACCGCACGGTGCGCAGCGAGGCCGAGACGCAGCATCAGGTCGACACCGGCATGGTGTCCGATGCGCATACCCCCGACCCTCACGGCGAACATCTGGTCGTGCTCGCCGAAGGGCCGAACGGGTACGCCCGGTTGGCGCGGGCGCTCAGCCTCGGCCACCTGGCGGGCGAGAAGGGCGCGCCTCGCTTCGCGTTCGACGATGTGGCCGATGCGATGGCCGGGCACGGGTGGGTGCTCACCGGGTGCCGCAAGGGTCGGGTGCCAGCGGCGCTGGTGCGCGAGGGGCCCAGCGCTGCAGCACGCGAACTGCGGCGACTGGTCGAGGCGTTCGGTCGCGACCGTGTGCTGGTGGAGTTGTGGGACCACGGCGACCCGATGGACACGGTGCGCAACGACGCCCTCGCCGAACTCGCGGCACGGCACGACGTGGGGTGCATCGCCACCAACAACGTGCACTACGCAACGCCCGCCCAGCGCAAGTTGGCCACGGCCGTGGCGGCGGTACGCGCCCGGCGCAGCCTCGACGACCTCGACCCGTGGCTGCCCGCCACATCGTCGGCGCACCTGCGCAGCGGCGCTGAGCAGGCGCGACGGTTCCTGCGCTACCCGGGCGTGGTGGCGCTCGCCGCAGAGGTGGGTCGCGCTGCAGCGTTCGACCTGTCGCTGGTGGCGCCGAAGCTGCCGCCCTACCCGTGCCCCGCCGGGCCCGCCGATTCCGCTGGTGAACGTCGCCCACTCGACGAGATGGCCTACCTGCGGCAACTGGCCGAAGCCGGCGGTCGTCGGCGCTACGGCGACCGGCCAGCGGCGCACGAAGATCTGTCGTTGCGCTCGCGGGCATGGCGCACGATCGATCACGAACTGCAAGTCATCGACGGGCTCGGGTTCGCCGGCTACTTCTTGGTGGTGTGGGACATCGTCGAGTTCTGCAACCGCGCCAACATCTTCTGCCAGGGTCGAGGCAGCGCAGCGAACAGTGCGGTCTGTTACGCGCTCGGCATCACCAAGGCCGATGCCGTATCACTGGGTCTGTTGTTCGAACGGTTCCTCTCGCCCGAACGCGATGGGCCACCCGACATCGACCTCGACATCGAAAGTGGTCGCCGGGAAGAGGTGATCCAGTACGTGTACCAGCGCTACGGGCGGCACCACACGGCTCAGGTGGCCAACGTCATCACCTACCGCGCCCGCTCGTCGGTGCGCGACATGGCCAAGGCGCTGGGCTACGCCACCGGGCAACAGGACGCGTGGGGCAAGCAGGTTGATGCCTGGGGCAAGGTGGCTACCACCGCCGCGCAACCTGAGCACGAGATTCCGGCAGGCGTGCTGGAGTTGGCCGCCGAGATCGAGGACGCGCCGCGTCACCTCGGCATCCATTCGGGCGGCATGGTGATCTGCGACCGGCCAGTCATCGAGGTGTGCCCGGTGGAGTGGGGACGTATGCGCGACCGCAGCGTGCTGCAGTGGGACAAGGACGACTGCGCTGCCGCAGGGCTGGTGAAGTTCGACCTGCTGGGGCTGGGCATGCTCACCGCGCTCCATCACGCGGTCGACCTCATCCGCGAACACCGCGGCTACGAACTGGATCTGGCCACCATCCCGCAGGAGGACGACGTATACGCGATGTTGTGCCGTGCCGACACCGTGGGCGTGTTCCAGATCGAGAGCCGCGCGCAGATGGCCACGTTGCCCCGGTTGAAGCCACGTCGGTTCTACGACCTGGTGGTAGAGGTTGCGCTCATCCGCCCCGGCCCCATCCAGGGCGGGTCGGTGCACCCCTACATCCGTCGGCGCAATGGGCAGGAACCGGTCACCTACCTGCACCCACTGCTGGAGAACAGCCTGGGCAAGACGCTCGGTGTGCCGCTGTTCCAGGAGCAACTGATGCAGATGGCGATCGATGTCGCCGGGTTCACGCCCAGCGAGGCCGACCAACTGCGTCAGGCGATGGGCAGCAAACGCAGTCGGGCACGTATGGAGCAGTTGAAGGAGCGCCTGTTCGCCGGTATGCGCGAGCGCGGCATCACCCAGGACATCGCCGAGGAGATCTTCATGAAGATGGCGGCCTTCGCCAACTACGGCTTCCCCGAATCGCACAGCGTGTCGTTCAGCTATCTCGTCTACTCGTCGGCCTGGATCAAGTTTCACGAGCCCGCGGCGTTCTGCGCCGCGTTGCTGAACGCGCAGCCGATGGGGTTCTGGAGCCCGCACTCGCTGTGCCAAGACGCCCGCCGTCACGGTGTGGTGGTGCTGTCGCCCGACCTCAACGCGTCGGCGGCACAGGCGGTGCTGGAACCGAGCGCGCAGAGTATCGGCGGGATGGCCGTGCGGCTGGGCGTGTCGTCGGTGCGCGGTCTGGGCCTGGAGCTGGCGCGAGTGATCGAGGCCGGTCGGCCGTACACGTCGCTCGAACACTTGGTGCGCACGGTGCCGGAACTGAACCTGGCGCAGTTGGAGGCGATGGCCACTGCTGGTGTCTTCGAGCAGAGCCTCGGGCTGGAACGTCGGGCCGCACTGTGGGCCGTGGGGGCTGCGGTGCAGTCGCGCCCTGGGCGGCTGGAGGGCATCGTGGTCGGCGAGCGCGCGCCCACGTTGCCGGGAATGGAGCCGATGGAGCAGGCCGTCGCCGACCTGTGGGCCACGGGTGTGTCGCCGAATGGTCACCCCACCCGATTCCTGCGCGACGCGCTGGCCCGGCAGGGTGTGGTGACGGCCGCCGGGCTGTGGGACTGTGCGCCGCAGAGCAAGGTGACGGTGGCCGGGGTGGTCACCCATCGCCAACGGCCAATGACCGCGCAGGGGGTCACGTTCATGAACCTGGAGGATGAGACGGGCCTGATCAACATCGTCGTCTCCAAGGGGTGTTGGGCGCGCTACCGCAAGGTGGCCCGTGGCGCGCCGGCGTTACTCATCCGTGGTCGGCTCGAGCGCAGTGAAGGGGTGATCAACATCAGCGCCGAAGAACTCACCCCGTTGCCCGTGGGGGCGGCGCCCACCAGCCGCGATTTCCGCTGAGCAGCGGCACTCAGCCGGGGTGGCGGCTGGCCAGCCAGGCGCCGACGAGCGCGACGGCGCAACCGAGCACCGACAGCACGGCGACGTGTTCGTCGCGCACGAGAGCGCCTAGGAGCAAGGACACCACTGGGATCAGGTACACGCTGGCCGATGCTCGCGGGCTGCCCAGGCGACCGGCGTTGTCGGTCATCATCACGTAGGCCAGCGCAGTGCCCAGCACGCCCAGCCCGATCATCGCCAACATCGCTTTCCACGTGAAGTGGATGTCGCCCACTTTGGTGAGGCCCAACGGCAGCGTCGCCACGAGTGCAACGGCCTGGGAGCGCCACAACACCGGAAGTGCGCCGTACTTCTGCTGCAACGGCACAGCGACGTTGAGGGCGAAGCCGTAGAAGGCGAGCGCGACGAAGATCATCACGATGCCGGTGAGCGAGTTCTTGCCGCTCCCGGCGGGTAGTGCGATCAGCACCACACCCCCGAGGCCGATCAGCAGCCCGGTGAGCTGCCGGGCATGCGGGACCTTGCGTGCCATCGATGCGGCAACGATGGTGACGAAGATCGGTGTGGCCCCGTTCAACATGCCCGTCACGCTGGACGACACATGCTGCTCGGCGAAGGGGAACAACGACAACGGGATCGCCATCCAGATGATGCCCAGCAGCGCGATGCGCCAGCGGTCGGCCGCCTCGATGCGAGTGCGCCGTGTTGCCGGCACGAGGCTGAGCGTCAAGAACCCGAGGCCGACGCGCAGGGGAGTGATGACCGCCGCCGGGAAAGCATCGAGTGCTTCGGCGATGAAGAAGAACGACATGCCCCACACCAGCCCGGGCACGGCCCAGCGTGCCCAGTCGCTGCCGGTCATGTGGCGAGGTGGCGCAGCGTTCTCCATCATGCGCGGCGCAATGCGACGCGCAGGCGAGCATCGGGCTCGGGGCGGGCGCCGAGACGTTCGATCACCCAGGCCGAGATGCGGGTGGCGTAGCGCGCTGCGGCCACTGCATCGCCACTGTCGAGGTAGTGGGCGAGGAACCCGCCAGCGAACGAGTCGCCGGCGCCGGTGGCATCCACCAAGTTGTTGGTGCCAGCCGGGATCTGGGTGGCGTGGCCGTCCTTCCACACCAGCGCACCGTCTGCGTCGAGCTTCAGCATGATCAGCGCCCCCGGGTACAGCTCGGCCAACGCCGGTGCGATCTCCATCGGCTCGGTGAGGCCGCCGGTGAGCACGCTGCCCTCCTCCTTGTTCGGGAGCAGGATGTCGATACCGAGATCCTGGGTGACAGCGAGAAACTGGGCTACGCCCATCTCGCCGATCATCTGGAACGAACCGGGGTCGAACGACAGGGTTGCTCCTTGGCTGCGAGCCAGGAGTGCGGCGGAGCGAGCCGCCGAGCGAGGCGGGTCGACGAAGAACGACCACGCGGTGAGGTGCAAATGCCGTGCCGAACGGATGACTTCGCGAGGGAGCTCCTGGGGGAGCAGATAGAAGTCGGCGCCGTGACCGGAGACCATGGAGCGCTCGCCAGTGTGGTCGACGAACACGGCCACCGAACCGGTGAGGTGCGCGTCGGTCTCCACGAAATGGGCTTCGACCTTTTCGCGCTCGAGGTCTTCCTGTGCGAGTACGCCGAAGTGGTCGCGGCCGATCTTGCCGACGAAGCGCGTGGGGTGACCGCACCGACTGGCCCACACCGCGACGTTGGCCGCGCTGCCTCCGGGGGTGAGCATGACCTCGCCGAACGTGTCGCCACCGCGCAACAGTTCACTGTTGGTTCGGATGAGGACATCCCAGGCGAAGTCGCCGAGGACGCACATGGGTGTCGGCACGGTGGGCACGGTACCAGTCAGCAGAACGCCTGCAACAGAGCGATACCCGGTGGCAACTCGAATGGCGTCGGGTTGTGGCCGTTCATTTCCGTGATGTGTGCGATACGGAGGCCGTCGCCGCGACGAGACCGAGGCCGATGAACACCGTGCCGGCGACCCAACGGCGGATGAAGGGCAACGTGCGGCCGCGCAGCAACACGTGGCGCAGCCCACTGGCCACCAGTGAGTAGGTGCTGTCGGTGCAAAACCCGATGGTGACGAACACCAGCCCCAACACCAGTGCCTGCAGACCGGGGTGTCCAGACTCGGCATGGATGAACTGCGGCAGGAACGACAGGAAGAACAGCGCCACCTTGGGGTTCAGGATGTTCACCACGACACCCTGGCGAAACGCGCGACCGGGTGAGACACCCGGTTGATCGGGGTCGATATCGGCAGGGGTGGTGGTGAGCGTGCGCACCCCAACCCAGATGAGGTATCCGACCCCGAGCCACTTCACCGCGTTGAATGCCGTTGCCGACGTGGCCAGCAGCGCCGACAGGCCGGCGGCGGCCGCAAGCGCATGGACGAGGTTGCCGATGGTGAGCCCAGCCACCGCTGCCAGACCGCTCTGTCGTCCGTCGCTGACGCTGCGGTTGACGATGTACAACACCGCCGGACCGGGAATCAGCAGCAGCACGATCGACGCTGCTGCGAAGGCGATGATGGCGGATGTACCGGGCACGTGGCCGACGTTATTCGTCGGGACGGTCGTTGAGCCCGTCGTTGAAGATCCGGTACATCTCGTACACCGACTTGCATGCCTCGCACAGCGGCAACTGTTTCGGGTCGCGTGATGGCACCCACACGTGACCGCAGAGCGCCTCCAGCGGGGTGCCGTAGATCCGGGCCTCGAGCACCTTTGCCGCGGCACTCTCGCCCGGCTCGGTCTTCACGATGTGCGCGGCCGATGGCTCGCCGGTCTGCAGCACATGCTCTGTCTCGGGGATCGTCTCGACAGTCATCGGGGCCAACTTGGTCACCTCAACAGTCAACCACACCGCCGCGACAGCGCTAGCGTGCGATCATGCCGCTGTACGAGTTCCGCTGTCGCACCTGTGACGACACGTTCGAAGTGCGTCGCCCGATGAGCGAGGCCTCCGAGCCCGCCACGTGTCCTCAGGGCCACGACAGTGCGGTGCGCCTGTTGTCCGTGTTCGCCAGCGTCGGCGCATCCGGTGGTGCCCCCAGCAGCGCACCAGCGCCGCGTCCTTCCGGTGGTGGCTGCGGCGGCGCTTGCGCCTGCGCCCACTGACGCAGGCTCCTCGACGCTCCGCTCGCCGACAGCGGTTCAGCCGCGTGACAACGTCGTCAGCTCAGCGGTGAGGTTCGCTCGTGCCCGCGCTTCTCGCTGGGCGTGCATGAACGGCGTGGTGAAGATGGCGTCGCGTTGCAGGAAACCCTCCAGGACCGCTGCTCGCCCGCTGCGCCAGGTGTCGTTCGGGACGTGCGCGTACTCGTCGCGTACACCGCGGACGTACGCCGCGTAGACGCCGGGCTCGCCACCGAGGACGGCCAGGTCGGCGTCGATGAGCACAGCAGAGTCGACATCGAACACGGAGTGGTCGGCGGTAGCGAACACCAGGCGTTCGACGTGGCTGCTGCGTTCGTCGGACCAACCGAAACTGGCGGCGCAAGCGCCGGCCAGCGCCGCGCTGGCGATCTCGTTCCCTGCCTTCGTGGCCGTGGGGTCGTAGACCGCGTCGTGGTAGAGGGCGGCCAACAGCACGGCGGGTAGGTCGTCGGGAACGTTGCCGTCGATATCGGTGGACGCAATTTGATTGACATGGCGTACGACCCACACCACGTGTTCGGTGGTGTGATAGCGCCGATGCGGTTCGCGGTAGCGGCCGAGGAGGCGCTCGAGTGCGTCGGTTCGACCGCCTCCCGACACGTGGCGCCAGGTGTCGCGCAGTTCCACCTCGTGGCCGACCATGCGGTGAGCGTATGGCCTGTGAGGGTAGGCAGTGTGATCGTATGGACAAATGACGGTGCTGATCGATGAGCCGCGCTGGTGGTTCCAGGGGCGCCACTGGAGCCATCTGGTGAGCGATCACACGCTGGACGAACTGCACGCCTTCGCCGAAGCCGCGGGGATACCGCGTCGAGGATTTCACGACGACCACTACGACGTACCTGAGGAGTACTACGACCGACTGGTGGCCCAGGGTGCGGTACCGACCCCCAGTCGCGAACTGGTACGTCGGCTGAAGGCCGCCGGGTTGCGCCGTCACCCGGCCGACCGGCGGCGCGCCACCTGAGCTTCGGGTTGGCCCCACCGCTGGGGCTCGCCCAGCAAATCGCGCGGACAGCTGACACCCAGCGACCCGATGACGAACCACTCGAGGAGCACGATGTCGCACTGTGCGGCAAGGTCGCTGGCCTCCAGCCAGCGATCGACATCGCCCGGTTCCACGCGGCCGCCGGGCCGCACCGTCGCGAGCACGAGTGCCACCGCCCGGGGCACCTCTCGCGCAGCCCGTGCCAGGCATTCGGTGACGGCGAGCACAGCGTCGGGATCTGTGGTGCCCGACACGAGCGTGATGACGCCACCCACACCCTGGTCGTCGAGCAGGAACGCCAGCGTCTCGGGCTGCGGTGGCAGCGTGAGTGCGAGGCGGAACACGCGCAGGGCGTCGGCGGCGCAGCGCACCGGTGATGGGGCGGGAAGTGGGTCGTTGGGGTGTGGGAACAGGGGCATGGTGGCGAACCTCCGCGGCAGGCGCCGGCGCTCTGGGCGTCAGCGGTTGGTGGGCGGGGAAGCCGTTCAGGGAACCCTAGGGAAGGGGTGTCACGAGGAGGCGAGACGCAGCGGGCAGCGTGTCGGTACGCTCGCCCGCATGGCTGACGTCACGATCTACCACAACCCGAATTGCAGCTCCTCCGTCTACGCGGTGGACGTTGCTCAGGAGCTCGGAGTTGCGGCCGACATCGTGCTGTACCTGAAGACGCCACCAGATGCGGCGACGCTGCGGGCAATCATCGCCAAGCTGGAGGATCCGGTCAGCGACCTCGTGCGCCGCGACAGTACCTGGCAGAAGCTGGGCCTCAGCGAGGTCGATGCCGTCACCGATGATCAGGTGGTCGACCTGTTGGTGCGCCACAAGCAGTTGCTGCAGCGCCCACTGTTGGTCACCGCTGAGACGGCGATCATCGGTCGCCCGAAGGACCGTGTGCGCACCCTCTTGCAGGGGTGAGCGAGGCAGGGTTCACCGGTCAGTGGCGACGACCGCGTGCGTGACCGCGCCCACCGATCGCCTGCAGCAGCAGGAGCAGCAGCACCGCACCGGCGGCGGCAACCAGGATGGCGCGCAGGTCGAACTCGTTGATGCCCTTTTTGCCCGAGGCGTGCATCAAGGCACCACCGATGAGCGCGCCGACGACTCCGACGGAGACCGTGTAGAGGCAGCCGCTGCGATCGTCACCCACGATCCAGCGGGCCAGCAGGCCGGCGAGCAGTCCGACGACGATCCAGGAGAGTATTCCCATCGCGGGGACTCTACGTCGCTCTCATCCGGTCCGGTCACCGACCGGCACCGAGCGTAGAGTCGCCGTTCGTGACAGCAGGTGTGCACGACGACGGGGTGAGCGGTTGGGCGCTGCTGCGCCGAGTGCTGCGCGACCAGCGAACCGGTCTGCTCGTCGGGGTGGGCGTGGGGTTGTTGTGGAGCGCCGGCAAGGTCGCGGTTCCGAAGCTCACCAGCTTGGCGGTCGACCATGCGGTGCTCGGCAGCGGTTCGTTGTTGTTCTGGACGTCATCGATCGCGGCCATGGCCGTCATCGCCGGAGTGTTTCTGGCCTGGCGTCGGTGGTTCGCCTTCCGCGAGAGCCGACTCACCGAAGCCGTCATGCGCGAACGGTTGTTCCATCACGTGATGCACCTGCACGTGGCGTACCACGACCGCACGCAGACGGGACAACTGATGAGTCGGGCGTCCAGCGATCTGATGTTGATCCAGGCATTCGTAGTGATGATCCCAATGACGGCCTCGAACCTGTTGATGGTGGCAGCGGTCGTGGTGGTGCTGGTCGCGCAACAGCCGATGTTGGCGCTGGTGGCCCTGGCGCCGTTGCCGTTCCTGAACGTGATGGCCACCAGGTTCTCTCGGCGTATCCACCCTGCAGTGGTGGCAGTGCAGGCTGAGCAGGCGCAACTGGCCACCGTGGTGGAGGAGGCAGTCAGCGGTGTGCGCGTATTGAAGGGGTTCGGCGCTGAATCGGTCACTGCTGCGCGGTTACGAACCGAAGCCGACGATATTCGCACCGTGTCGCTGCAGGCGGCACGTGTGCGCAGCGCGTTCCTTCCGGCGCTCGACCTCCTCCCCAACCTCGGTTTGATCGCCGTGCTCGCGATGGGTGGTCACCGCGTGTTGAACGGGAGTATGACCCGCGGCCAGATGCTGGAGTTCATGCAGTACATCGGTCTGTTGGTCTTTCCGCTGCGCAGCCTCGGTCAGACCGTGGCCTTCGGTCAGCGCGCGGCGGCAGCGTTGCTGCGGGTGAACGAGGTGCTCTCCACCGAAGCGCTCGTGGCCGACCCGATTGTGGCTCGGCATCTGCCCACTGGCGACCGCACCGGCGAGGTGCGGTTTCGTCATGTGCGCTTCGGCTACGACCCAGCCCAGCACGTGCTCGATGACTTCGACCTGCACATCGAGGCGGGCTCGTCAGTCGCGATCGTCGGTGTCACCGGCGGCGGTAAGTCCACAGTCGCCCGTGTGCTGGTGCGCTTCTACGACGTGGACGACGGGGCGATCACGATCGACGGGATTGATGTGCGCGACTTGCCGCTGCGCGAACTGCGTCACGCGGTGTCGGTCGTGTTCGAGGACACGTTCCTCTTTCACGACAGTGTTGCCGCCAACATCGCGTTCGCCCGTCAGGATGCTTCCACCACCGACATCGAGGCCGCCGCTCGCCTGGCCGGCGCCCACGACTTCGTGCTCGCCCTGCCGCAGGGATACGGCACATTGCTGGGGGAGCGCGGCTACTCGCTCAGTGGTGGGCAACGGCAACGTGTGGCTCTGGCCCGAGCGATCCTGTCGAACCCGCGGGTGCTGGTGCTCGACGACGCCACCAGCGCTGTCGACCCCTCGAAGGAGCATGAGATCCGCGAGGCGATGGCCACCGTGATGCAAGGGCGGACGACGATCGTGATCGCCCACCGTCCGGGCACGATCGCGCTGGCCGACACGGTGGTGCTGCTGGACGGCGGTCGTGTCGCTGCCACTGGGACGCACGACGAACTGCTGGCCACGAGCCAGCGTTACCGCGAAGTGCTGGCCGCGCTGTCCGAACCGGACGAGGCCGACGACGAGGCCGACGACGAATCGGCAGGGGTGCACTGACATGTGGGCCGGCGCCGCTGTCACCGACGAAGACCGTCTCGACCGCGAGGAGACGAGCCGCGTCCTGCGCCGCTCGCTGCAGTTCGCTGCCCCGTACCGGCGCACCATCTGGTGGGCGATCGCGCTGGTGTCCATCGGCGCGGTATGCACCGTCGGCGGTCCGGTGTTCGTCAAGCTCGGTCTCGACCAGGGCATCAACGCGCAGAGCGCCGGCACGCTGAACCTCGCCGTGGTTGGTTACATCGCCACCGTGGTGATCGGCTACGTCGTCGGCCGTATGCAGTACGTCGCGATCAACCGTGCCGGTGAGGGTTTTCTGCGCGATCTGCGGGTCACCGTTTTCGACCGTCTGCAGGCACAGTCGATGGCGTTCTTCGATCGCAACAAAACGGGTGTGCTCGTTTCGCGCATGACTGCCGACGTCGAGAGCATGGGCGAGTTGATCCAGTGGGGTCTGCTGCAGTTCATCGCTGCCGGTCTGTTGTTGGTGATGACGCTGATCCTGATGACCGCGATGAGTTGGGAACTGACCTTGGTGGTAGTGGTGTTCGTGGCACCGATTCTGGGTGTTGCGTCGGTCCGCTTTCAGCGCCAGTCGAATCTCGCCTATCTCGACGTGCGTGAGCGAGTGGGGCAGAACCTGTCGAATCTGCAGGAGAGCTTCACCGGAGTGCGGGTCATTCAGGCATATGCCCGCGAGGAGGAACAGGAACGCCGGTTCCACGAGTCGAACCGGGCGTTGTACCGCTCGCACCTGCACAGTGTGAAGGTCAGCACCTGGTACTTCGGGGTCGTCGAGTGGTCGGGCATCGTGTCGATCGCGATCGTGGTCGGCGTCGGCGGCTGGTTGGTGCATCGTGGCTCGGTTGCCTTCGGCACAGTCGCCGCGTTCGTGTTGCTGCTCGCCAATCTGTTCGACCCTGTGCAGCAGCTGTCGCAGTTGTACAACACGGTGCAGTCGGCGGCTGCGGCATTGCACAAGCTCTACGGTTTGATCGACACGGTGCCCGACGTCGCCGAGCACCCCAAGGCAGTCGAGCTACCCGCTCGCGGGGTGTTGGCTGCGCATCACATCACGTTCACCTACGACGGCACTGAGCGCCCTGCACTGCACGACCTCTCGATCACGGTGCAGCCAGGCGAACGGTTGGCACTTGTCGGGCCCACAGGAGCGGGGAAGAGCACGCTGGCCAAGTTGTTGAGCCGCCTCTACGACCCCACCACCGGCCACATCACATTCGACGACATCGACCTCCGGCTCGCCTCGTTGTCCTCGCTGCGTGAACGTGTGGTCGTGGTTCCTCAGGAAGGTTTCCTGTTCGGTGGCACCATCCGCGACAACATCCGCATCGCTCGCAGTGGCGCGACCGATACCGAGGTGGAGGCAGCGTTGAACGCCATCGGCGTGCTCGAACGCTTCGCCGAGTTCCCCGATGGTCTTGACACCGAAGTGCGTGAACGCGGCTCGCGACTGTCGGCGGGCGAGCGCCAATTGGTGTCGCTGGCGCGCGCAGCGCTGATCGACCCCGCGGTGCTCGTACTGGACGAGGCAACCAGCAACCTCGATCCCGGCACTGAGGCCATCGTGGAGAAGGCCCTCGAACGGTTGATGGGCGGACGCACGGTCATCGTCGTCGCGCACCGTCTCTCAACCGTGCGCCGCGCGGATCGAATCGTGGTGATCGACCACGCTCGGATGGTCGAGGCCGGTACTCATGAGCAACTGGTCGCTCTCGGCGGCCGATATGCCTCGTTGGCCGAGGCCTGGGCCAAGTCGCAGCCGGCGGCGGAGGGTGCTGCTGGCTCGACCTGACTCGCAGACTTCCGTCAGGTGCGACCCAGCACGAGCACGAACTCGAGGACACCGTGGTCGTCGGTGGTGATCGTGGCGAATGACGGGTTGTCGATGTTGTGATCGGCGAACACGATCGGAATCTGACCGAGCACACCGATACGCCCATTCTTGAACGTTGCCGTGAGTTCGAAGGTGACCGACCGGCTGACACCGTGCAGGGTGAGGTCGCCGGTGGCGTTGGCCTTCACGGTGCCGGCATCGGTGGGGATCTGCTGGAAGTCGATCGGCGCGGTGAGTGTGAACGTCGCCTTCGGGTACTTGGCGACATCCATGATGCGGCCCCGGAACTGACCGTCGCGGCGGCTCTCGCTGCTCGTGAACGTGGCCATGTCGACGCTGAACTCGGCTGCGAAGACAGTGGTGCCGGTGATCGTCAGCGATCCGGTGACGGCGGCGCTGCGACCGTTGGCGGTGGTGCTGATGCCGTTGATCGTCTCGTCGACCCGGTACCCCACCTCGCTGCCGTCGCCGATCGTCCACGAGCCGTCGACTCCGTCGCTGGTGGGTGCCCCGGTGCCAGCAGGTGCCCCGGTGTCGCCACCGGTGGTGTCGCTGGCATCCAACCGCTGCTCCACATCGCTCTGGGAGAACTCCTTGTCGGCCTGATTGATGAACTTGGTGTAGATCACGGTGCCACCGATCGCGAGCGCGGCGAGGGCCACCAGTCCGATGATGAGACGCTTGGCGAGTGTGGGCATGCCGCAGATCTTTGCACACGCAAGGAAGGGTGATAGGTAGCCCTTACCGCACCCTCATGTGGAGCTGCCTCGGTTGCCCGACAGACTGTGGCCCATGACTGCCTCCGTACAGATCGCGCGCTCCATTCCCAAGACCGTTGATGCGGTGGGCGTGCCCGTCGCCACCACCGGTGCCATCCCGCGTGCGCTCGGCCTGAACCGTGCGGCGCTCGCTGCGGTGGGCTTCGAGGGGAAGCCTGGGCAGACGTTCGTGCTGCCGTCGGCCACCGGCCCGGCGCAGATCGCTGTCGGCATCGGCGACACCGGAACACTCGATGTGAAGGGGTTGCGCACTGCCGCGGCAGCGCTCGTGCGCGCTGCTGGCAAGCGCGCCACCATCGCCACGACGTTGGCCGACCTCGACGGCGTCGACGCGGCCAAGGCGGCGCAAGCTGTCACCGAGGGCGCGCTGCTGGCGGCCTACCGATACGCAGGAATCAAGAAGGTGCCGAATCCGACGACGCTCACGGCGCTGACGCTCGTGGTCGGCGACAAGCGTGCGGTCGGAGCGCGCACGGGTGCCGAGCGCGGCGTCATCACGGCCGATGCAGCGACACTTGCACGCGACCTGGCCAACACCCCGCCGGCTCACCTCACGGCAGTCGATATGGCGAACACGGCAGTTGCCATTGCCAACTCCAACGGCCTCACCGTCGAGGTCTTCAACCGAGACCAACTCGCTGCCATGGGCTGCGGCGGCATCGTCGGCGTCAACAAGGGCAGTGTCGAGCCGCCGCGCATGGTGCGTCTCACGTACATGCCGCGCAACCCTGTGGGTCACCTCGCCCTCGTGGGTAAGGGTGTCATGTTCGATTCCGGTGGCCTCAGCCTGAAGCCCAGCGACAGCATGAACACGATGAAGATGGACATGAGCGGTGCGGCAGCGGTGCTCGCCGCGATGGGCACGCTGAAGGCGCTGAAGTGCAAGAGTAAGGTCACCGCCTACTTGATGTGCACCGACAACATGCCGTCGGGCAGCGCCGTGAAGCTGGGCGACGTGCTCACGTTCCGCAACGGGAAGACGTCGGAGATCAACAACACCGACGCCGAGGGTCGCTTGATCCTCGCCGACGGTCTGTCACTCGCAGCCGAGGACGGCCCCGACGCCATCGTCGACATCGCGACGCTGACTGGCGCGTGCATGGTGGCGCTCGGGCGCAAGATCGCTGGCGTCGTGAGCAACAACGACTCGCTCGTCGCCAAGGTGCGAGTCGCCAGCGCGAACACCGACGAGCAGGTCTGGCAGCTGCCGTTGGAGAAGGCCTACCGCAAGCAACTCGACAGCAATGTCGCGGACATGAAGAACTCGGGCGGCAGCCACGGCGGGGCGATTACGGCTGCGCTGTTCCTCAGCGAGTTCGTTGGCGAGGTGCCTTGGGCGCACCTCGATATCGCCGGCCCGATGGATGTCGATGCCGACGACGGCTGGTTGTCCAAGGGCGCCACCGGCTTCGGTACGCGACTGCTCATCGACCTCGCGCTCGGCTTCTCCAAGTAGTCGTCGACGCCTCCGGTCAGGCGGCGCCCCGGCGGCCGTCAAGGGCCATTGCGGCTGCCTCGATCGCCGCTGCCGGCGAGACGCCGACTGCCATCAGTTGCCGTTCCACCAGGTCGGGGTCATCTCCCGCGGCCACCATCGCCTCGGCAATCGCCAAGCCGCGCTCGAGGTCGTCGGCCGAGTACGTGCGCACTTGCCACTGCGGGTGCAAGGCGCGCAAACGCTCTGGCATCCGGGCCAAGTGGCGTGCTGCTACCGGCGGCACCCGGCGACGCACCGCCAGCCCGCCCGGTACCGGCTGCGACATGCCGAACATTGCACAGCGTTGTAGCGCCCGGATGAACGAATTGGAGGTACCGGCCGAGTACGCCAGGCCCAACATTCCCGCCGTCTCGCTCAGGTCGAGTTCGTAACCGAGCGGATAGGTGTCGAGACCGCTGACCAGCCGTCGGAGCGTCCATGTGGCGGTGGGGCCGAGCACGTTGAGCCAGAACAGTTCGACGTATGCCGAGCGCACGTCGTAGCCGAGCGCATCGACCACGGGGTCATGCCACGGCACCACCATCAGCGTCGCGTCAGCGGCGTGGGTGTCCGGTTCGGAAGCGATGAGCATGGGGCCCCCATGGGAGTTCGATCGGGCAGGTGGGGGAGTCCGCTCTCACTGGGTACAGCGAGTTCGTTCAGTCGGCAATGGTGGGTCGTGCCGACGTGCCAGCACGGCAGAATGGCGTGATGACGTCGGATGTGCAGGAGGTAGCGGAATGGGTGCGCACGGCTCATCGTGTGGTCGTGCTCACGGGCGCCGGGATGTCGACCGACTCGGGGATCCCCGACTTCCGTGGTCCGAACGGACTGTGGACGAAGAACCCTGATGCCGAGAAGGCCTCCACGCTGCAGCACTATCTCGCCGATGGTGAGTTGCGGAAGCGTTCGTGGCGGTCGCGTGTGGACGCGCCGCTGTTCACCGCGCAGCCGAATGCCGGGCACTACGCGCTGGTGGAACTCGAACGGCGCGGCCAGTTGCACGCGATCGTCACGCAGAACGTCGATGGTCTGCACCAGGCGGCAGGGCACGACCCGGCGAAGGTGATCGAGGTGCACGGCACGGTGCACTACGCCCGTTGTTGGGACTGCGACGACCGGCGGCCAATGGTCGAGTTACTGAACCGTGTCCGCGCCGGTGAGGACGATCCATCGTGCGAAGTGTGCGGCGGCATCATCAAGAGCGACGCCATCCTGTTCGGTCAGAACCTGGTGCCGCACGTGATCGAGGCGGCGATGGCGGCTGCCGAGCGGTGCGACCTGTTGATCGCCGCCGGCTCGTCGCTGTCGGTGTTCCCGGCGGCGAACGTCGTGCCGCGGGCCAAGTCGGTGGGCGCGCGGATCGTCATCGCCAATGCCGAGCCGACGAACATGGATCGCTTCGCGCATGCGCTGTTGCGCGGCGGCCTCAGCAGTGTGCTGCCGCTGCTGTGCGCCGCTGCACCCCGTGACGATTCCTGACCGAACTTGTAGCCTTTCTTGCATGGCCACCTTCCGCGACCTCCTGTCCGCCGCCAAGGCGCAGATCACCGAAGTCGACACCGCAGTTGCGGCCGAGCACATCGCCAAGGGTGCGCTCGTCCTCGATGTGCGCGAACCCGATGAGCACGACGAAGGTGCGCTGCCCGGCGCGGTGCACATTCCTCGCGGTCACCTCGAAGCCCAGGTCGAGGGCAAGTTGCTCGACAAGCACGCCCCCGTGGTCGTCTACTGCGCCGGTGGTGTGCGCAGTGCCTTCGCCGCTCGCACGCTGGCCGAACTCGGCTACACCGATGTGTTCTCGATGGCCGGTGGCTTCGGCCGCTGGAAGGACGAAGGCCGCCCCTGGAAGGCGCCGGTGACGTTGAGCGCCGAGCAACGCAACCGCTACAAGCGCCACCTGCTGCTGCCCGAGGTGGGCGTCGAGGGTCAGGCCAAGTTGTTGGGTAGCAAGGTGCTGATGCTGGGCGCCGGTGGCCTCGGTTCGCCCGCCGCGTTGTACCTCGCGGCTGCGGGTGTGGGCACGATCGGCATCGTCGATATGGACGATGTGGACGCCAGCAACCTGCAGCGCCAGATCTTGCACAACACAGAGCGCATTGGCGACCGCAAGGTCGACAGCGCCAAGAAGACGCTGACGCTGTTGAACCCCGACGTCAACGTCGTCACCTACGACACCCGCCTTGATGCTTCGAACATCATCGAGATCATCACCGGCTACGACGTCATCGTCGACGGAGCCGACAACTTCCCCAGCCGCTACCTGCTGAATGATGCCAGCGTGAAGCTGGGCATTCCGGTGGTGCACGGCAGCATCTTTCGCTTCGAAGGTATGGTCAGCGTGTTCCATCCGCTGGACGGCCCTACGTACCGCGACATGGTGCCCGAGCCGCCGCCGGCCGAGTTGGCACCCAGCTGTGCTGAGGCCGGCGTGCTCGGTGTGCTGCCCGGCATCGTCGGCAGTATCCAGGCGCTGGAAGTGATCAAGCTGCTGCTGAACCTCGGTGAAGGGCTGATCGGCCGGATCCTTTCCATCGACACCACCGATATGAGTTTCCGCACGTTCAAGCTGCGCGCCGACCCGGCCAACCAGGTCACCTACGCGAACCGCGACCGCATCATCGTGCAGGAACTTGAAGGGCTCTGCGCACCGGGTCTGCACTGACCGCTCGCCGAAAGGCTCCCAGTTTCTGACAGAACCTTGTCAGATTGCGCTCTCAGTGACACGCTACCCACACGGGTATCCAAAGGAGCGGACATGGAGAGCAACGCACTACTGCAGCAACTGTCGGAGAGGCTCGATCGGCTGGAGGCTGAGAACGAGCGCCTGCGGGTGGAGCTGGAGGCACGGCCCAACGCACCCCTTGAGGACGACGAGCCGGTGGTGATGTCGCGGCGCAACTGGCTGGCCCGCGGTGCCGCAGTAGCGGCGGGTGCCGTCGTCGGTGGCGCCGCGCTGTCGGCGAGTCCGGTGGCCGCCGTCTCCAACCCGTTGCTGCTCGACACGCTCAACGTCGTGACCACTTCGGTCACCGGGGTGACCGGCACGGTGCCCGCCGCCAGCAACCTCGACATGTTCCACTCAGCGTTCCAGGCCGTGAATCAGCACGGCAGCTGGGGCACTGGTCTGTTCGGATACGGGTCGTCGTTCGGCGTGGCCGGTCACTCGGACGTCGGCACCGGTGTGTGGGGCAAGGCGAGCGGCGGCGTAGGCACAGCCGCAATCGGTGTCCAGGGCTACATCGACAACGACATGTCACCCGGCTCCATTGGTGTGTTGGGCAGCGTCAGCGGCGCTGCCCAGGTCGGCGTGAAAGGCGTCAGCGCCCTGGGCTACGGCGTGCGCGGCGAGAGCACATCGGGCACCGCTGTGTCAGCGGTCAGTTCGTCCGGCGCCGGTGTCGAGGGTGTCAGCACCACCGGGTGGGGTGGCTGGTTCCGCGGGGCGTACGCCGACATGATGCTGGGGAACAGCAACCGACTCAGCCCCACTGCGGATGTCGTCATCCATGGCTACGGCGAACTCGTTGCGCAAAATCACAGCGACCTGGCTACGTCCACGCTGTGGTACAACGTCCGGTCAGGCACGCCCGGCAGGTGGCGGCGTCTTGCAGGCCCCGACACAGCGGGTGCCCTCACGGTGCTGCCCGCGCCGATCCGCGTGTACGACTCGCGCCCCGGTCAGCCGCCGCTCGCAATCGGCCCCAAGGCGCCCTTGCTGAAGGACATCGACCGCGCGGTCAACTGCACCTTGGCTACCAGCGGTGTTCCCGCCGATGCGACCGCGGTGCTGTTGAACGTCACTATCGTCAGCCCATCGGCGAGTGGCTTCGTTTCGGTCCGTGCATCGGGCGTTGCGTATTCCGGCACCTCAAACCTCAACTTCGCAGCCGGGCAGGTCATCGCCAACTCGGTGACGTCTGCCTGCGGCGCGGGTGCGACGGTTGCCCTGCGACTCGGTGGTCCGGTCGGTCTCGTGGCCAACGCCATCGTCGACGTGGTGGGCTACTACCGCTGACTGCCCTGCTGCGCGGGAAGGTCCGTGCGAGGATTCGTTGCAACCGGGCAGCGAGGAGGAGCAGATGGACCACGACACAGCGTTGGCGATCGTCACGGAACGCCTCGATCGTCTGGAAGCCGAGAACGCCCGGCTGCGGGCCGAACTCGGCGAACTCCGCGATGGTGTGTCAACACACAGCGACACGTCAGAACACGAGCAGGTGATGTCACGACGTATGTGGTTGGCTCGCGGCGCTGCGGTCGCCGCGGGTGCGGTCGCCGGCGGTGCCGCGTTGCACGGGCGCGCCGCCGCAGCCAACGGCAACCCGATCACCGTCGGCGGCTCGTTCACTGGGACAGCGACCACGTTGCTCACCAGCACCGTGCCGGCACCGACACCGACCGACGACATCTACGCCGCATTTCGGGCCGTCAACAACAACGCTGCGAGCGGCACGGGTCTGTCGGGAGATGGCGCCGGCTTCGGTGTCGTCGGCCGGTCCGCTGCGGCATCCGGCGTTGGTGTGCGCGGCTATGCGACCAATGGTTTCGGCGGTCAGTTCGAGAGCCCATGGGCCGACCTCGTGCTCGGCGGCGACATCGCCCGAGGGGCACCGACAGGCGACACTGATCGCCCTCATACTTACGGCGAGGTGGTTGCCGAAGTGGATCACGTGGGCTTCACCTCCACGCTGTGGTACTGCACCGCCACCGGTCTGCCCGGCAGCTGGCGACGCCTGGCCGGTGTGGGTACAGCGGGTGCACTCACCTTGCTGCCCACACCGAAGCGCGTGTACGACAGCCGTGTCGGAGAACTGCCGGCGCTGGGCGTCAAGACTCCGATTCCGGTGAACGCCGAGCGCGTCGTGGATTGCACACTTGCTGGCAGCGGCGTGCCGACAGCGGCGGTTGGACTGCTGCTGAACGTCACGGCCGTGGCGCTGCGTGCCACCTCTGGGTACATGTCCGTCCGCGCCGCTGGTACGCCGCTGCCGAACCCCGAGACATCGAACGTCAACTTCACCGCGGGTGCGGTAGTGGCGAACTCGGTGGCCACCGCATGTGCAGCCGGTGCAGTCATCGTGCGGGTGGGTGGGCGTCCCGGCACGAACCTCGGTAGCGACGTGGTCGTCGACGTGATGGGCTACTACCTCTGAGGCTTGACCAGGCGTTCCCAGCGCCTGACTAGAGTTCGGCCTATGCAAGCGACGACAGTGGGGCGCCCCGTAGCCGACCAGCGGTCGTTCTGGTTGCACGGTCCCGTGCTCGATGTACTGCTGGGGTGGTGCTTCGTGCCCATTGGGCTCGTCGTGCACTTCGCGGAACCGCACCTCACCACGGTGCAGGCACTGGTGGGCATCATCTTCCTCGTCTCCTTCGCCCATCAGCCGCTGACGCTCGGCCTCGTGTATGGCGACCCTGTGCAGCGCGCTGCCCATCGTCGCCTCTACACGTGGGCGCCGCTGTGCGCCATCGCGCTGGTGATGCTCGGCCTCTCGGTAAGCCTGTCGTTGGTAGCGGTGATGGCCGGGCTGTGGAACGCAGAGCACACGCTGATGCAGCGTTACGGCGTGCTGCGCATCTACGGCCGCAAGGCAGGCGACGACCATGCCCGGTTGGAGAAGCCGATGTTCATCGTGTGGCTGGTCACCGGCCTTGCGTACATCGGGGCGTACGTCGATATCGACCGCCTTGTGCTCAAGTTGGGACTCGACGACAACAACCGGCGCAGCCTTCATTTCCTCGATCGGGTGCATCCAGCGGCGGTGGCACTGTTCTGGATCGGCGCTGTTACCAGTGTGCTGATGGCGGTGCGCTGGTGGCGTGCCGAACGGGCGCTGGTGCAGGCCAGTCGTGCCAAGCACCTCTACGCGCTCGGCACCCTCGGCATGGTGGTGCTGGTGATGGTCGACCCCATCGCCGGTATTGCCGGGTATGTGGCGGCTCATGCGATCGAGTATTTCGCGGTCGTCCATTCCAGCTTGCGTACCCGTCGTGACGACGCCCCGGTGGCAGTGGCAACCCGCACACCCGCTCGCCGTGCCGGCGTCTACGCGGCGTACTTCGCGGCGATTGCCGCGGTGGTTGTCGTCACCAGCACACTCTGGAGCGGTCAGCTCTACGCGTTCGCGATTCTGTCCTTCGGTGCGCTCCACATCCTGTACGACGGCTTTGTGTGGAAGCTACGTCGGCCGAACGTGGCGGCCTCGCTGGGTATCCCCGCACCGGCCTGAGAGCGCCCACACATCAGCTGGGCAGTTCCTCGAACGGTTGCGAGAGTTCGTCGCGCTCCTGTGCGGCCACCCCGATGATCACCAGTGTCGCACCAAGCAGGTCGAGCACGCTGGGGGTCTGCGAGAGCGCCATGAAACCGACGACCATCGCGGTCACCGGCAGCAGCGCCAGCAATACCGCGAACCGTCGGGTGGGGATACGGCGCATCACGACCTGGTCGATTCCGTAGCCGACTGCCGAGGACAGCGCGCCGACGACGACGCACTGCAGCAACAGGTTCGAGTGGTGAATGACGGTCATGCTTCCCGACATGCCGAACGGGGCGATCACCACCGCCCCGATTGCCAGGCCGACACCCAGACCGCTCAGGCCGCGGTCGAGCGCCGCCACACGGCGGCCGATGACGATGTACGCGGCCCACATCGCTGATGAGCAGAAGATGAAGAACAGACCCATCGGCTCACCGCCGATCTCTACTCCGGAGAGGACGGCCACACCGGACGCGGCCATCGCCAACGCGATCGTGTTCCGGCGGGTACGGGTGAGCGCCGCGGCGACAGCGATCGGGCCGATGAACTCCAGCACGACGCTCTTGCCGAGCGGGAGCCGGTCGATGGCCAAATAGAACGACAGGTTCATCAGCGCCGTCGCGATTCCGAACACCGCGGCAGCGGCGATGTCGCGTTTCGTCCAGCGTCGTTGGTCGCGTATCGAGATCACGAGGATCGCGGCAGCGCCCGACATCACTCGAAACCACGTGACGGTGGCAGGGCGCAAGTCGTCGAACAGATTGACGGCGATGACAGCGCCGGTGTACTGCGAGATACCGGAGATGACGAACAGCGCCTCTGGTGAGGCAGTACGCACGAACTGGCTGGGAGCACGCAACTGCAGGGTGCTGCTGTTCAGTCGAACAGGTCTGGGTCGGTGCGGCAGATCTCCTGCCACAACGGCTGGAAGCTCAACCACCCGGCGAGCGGGGAGGCCGTCTGCTCGCGTGTGTAGACGGCCGACTCGTGCGGGATCAGCTTGGGTGTGCCAGCGGCCATCGCCAACAGCTGCGCTTGGCAACTGCGGTCCATGCTGAGGAACCAGAACACAGCCTCGTCGACGGTGTGGCCAACGGTGAACAGGCCATGGTTCTGGTGGATCGCGGCCTTGCCGGTGCCGAAGTGGCTGACCAGTTCGCGACCTTCGGCAGCATCGAACTGCACTCGGCCACCGTGTGCGCTGATGACCGTGTGGTCCTCGTAGAAGACACATGAATCCTGGGTGATGGGGGCGAGCGGGATGCCCAGCGCGCTGAATGCTTTGCCGTGCACGCTGTGGCTGTGCGCAGCAGCGACGACGTCGGGACGGGCTTCGTGCACCGCCGAGTGGATGATGAACGCGGCCCGGTTCACTGGGCGCGTTCCGTAGACGACGTTGCCGTCATGGTCGACGAGGATCAAGTCGCTGACCGTGGCGTGGCGGAAGCTGATCGCGAACGGGTTGACCCAGAAGTACTCGGGGAACTCCGGGTCGCGCACGGTGATGTGCCCGGCGACGCCTTCACCGAAGCCGAAACGGCCAAAGATGCGCAGCGCTCCGGCCAACTTCTGCTTGCGGTGGAGCCGCTCCTCTTCGACGGTGGCAAACGGAGTGGGTAGCTCGAGCGTCACGTCCTTGGGGGTCAGCTCAATGCCGTCAATGGTGCGGGCGCGCGTCATCCCGTCAGGTTAGGGGCATGGCACACTGGCCCGGTGAACCGCGAGATCGCCCCCGCCACCATTGCTCTACCGGCAGCCAACTACGCGCATGCCATCGTCGTCGAGTCGCCCACGAACTGGCTCTACACCAGCGGCGTGGTGCCCATCGCCCCCGACGGTGTGGTGCCGGCCTCGATCGCCGAACAGGCCGATGTTGTGTGGGGCAACTTGCTGGCGTTGCTGGAGGAGGCCGACATGAGCCCCAGCGACGTCATCTCCGTCACCACCTACGTGGTGGTCGAGCACCTCCCGTCGCTCGGTGTCGTGATGGCGGCTCGCGACCGGCACCTGTTCGGCCACCGCGTGGCCAGCACCCTCGTCACCGTGCCTGCACTGGCCCGTCCGGAGTGGAAGTTGGAGATTGCGCTCGTCGCTGCGCGCTAGCCCCCATCGCAGCCGCACGGCCGGTCAGCCCGCCCCGCGTCCACGACCCCACCGCGTTTGAAGGCGTAGCCGCACCCGGTGCGGCTACGCCTTCAAACGCGAGGATGGAGTGGGCGGATGGCTTAGTCGGGGGCTTTGCGGAATACGCTCTTGCGCGTGAGTGACGAGATTCGTAACGACAGCGGTATCGAGATCAAGGCGTTGTACGACGCCTCCGACCTGGCGGGGTGGAACCCGGAGGAGAAGCTGGGCTCGCCCGGCTCGCCCCCCTACACCCGCGGTGTGTACCCGACGATGTATCGCGGCAAGTTGTGGACGATGCGCCAGTACGCCGGTTTCGGCACGGCCGCATCCACCAATGAGCGCTTCAAGTTCCTGCTCGACGCCGGCCAGACCGGTCTGTCGTGCGCCTTCGACCTACCGACGCAGATGGGCTACGACAGCGACCACCCTCGCGCCGAAGGCGAGGTCGGCAAGGTGGGCGTGGCCATCGACAGCTTGGCCGACATGCGCCAGCTACTCGCCGGGCTGCCGCTCGACAAGGTCAGCACCAGCATGACGATCAACAGTACGGGCGCGATCCTGCTGCTGATGTACGAGCTGGTCGCCGAGGAGCAGGGCGTACCCGCCAGCGCGATCAGCGGCACGATCCAGAACGACCTGCTGAAGGAATACATCGCGCGCGGTACGTACATCTACCCGCCCAAGCCGTCTATGCGGATCATCACCAACATCTTCGAGTACTGCGCGCAGCACGTGCCGAAGTGGAACACGATCAGTATCTCCGGTTACCACATCCGCGAGGCCGGCAGCACTGCTGTGCAGGAGATCGCGTTCACCATCGCGAACGGCATCGCTTACGTGGATGCGGCGATCGCCGCTGGTCTCGACGTCGATGCCTTCGCGCCGCGACTGTCGTTCTTCTGGAACGCGCACAACAACTTCTTCGAGGAAATCGCCAAGTTCCGCGCCTCGCGCCGCATTTGGTACAAGCTGATGAGTGAGCGCTACGGCGCTAAGAAGGAAGCCAGCAAGCTATTGCGCTTCCACACACAGGTCGGCGGCAGCACGCTGACGGCACAGCAGCCCGAGAACAACATCGTGCGCGTGGCCGTGCAGTCCATGGCGGCCGTAATGGGTGGCACGCAGAGCCTGCACACCAACGGCTACGACGAGGCACTCAGCCTGCCCACCGAACGCGCGGCACGTATCGCGCTGCGCACACAGCAGATCATCGGCTACGAGAGTGGCATCGCCGATACGCCCGACCCGCTGGCGGGCAGCTACTTCGTGGAGTCGCTCACCGATGAGATCGAGCGTCTTGCGTGGGAGTACATCGCCCGTATCGACGAGATGGGCGGCGCGGTGGAGGGCATCGAGCGCGGCTTCCAACAGGACGAGATCGAGCAAGCCGCGTACGAGTACGCGAAGAGCATCGACAACGACGAGCGTGTCATCGTCGGCCTCAACAAGTTCCAGACCGAGGAGCCCGAGTTCGTGGTCTCCGCCAGCGACCCGACGTTGGAGCTCGGCCAGCGCGCAAGTCTCGCCGAGTACAAGGCCAACCGCGACCAGGAACTCGTGAAGTCCCGTCTGGCCGATCTCGCCGAAGCGGCTCGTGGCACACAGAACCTGCTGTACCCGATGAAGGAAGCGCTGCGCGCCAACGCCACCCTCGGCGAGGTCAGCGATGCGCTGCGCGATGTCTTCGGTGTGTACCAGCCCGGTCGCTGACGTTCGCCCGCGGACACCTATGACCTCCACGGCGCTAGGTTCGCGCCCAATGAAACGAGTGCTGTCACTGCTCGCCCTCTGCGCGCTTGCGGGCTGCTATTCTGAGAACACGGACACCTCGCCGACGTTGGGTACTGTGGGCAACGCCCCGGAGCCGACGGCCACCACGCTCTTGCCCGAGGTGTTCAACACCGAGAGCGACCTCACAGTGACGGCTCCGCCGTATGCGCTGTTCGGTGGCGACCTGTGCACCGCGCTGGTGGCGAAGGACTTCCTCAACATACGAATGGCCGGACTGGCGCCGGGCGCGCTGATCAACTCCGGAGCATTATCGCCAGATTCGTGCGGGTACACGGTGCACTCGGGGCGCACCGACCTCGAGGTGCTGGTGGAAGCGCGAACTGCGCAGGAGTTCACTCAGCCGGCCACCACACCTGATGTGATCGCCGGACTGGGTCTCGGGGCGATCGGCTTCGAAAAGGCCGATGGCACCTACCTGGTGCTGGTGAAGGTGGCCAACGGCTACTTCTCGGTCACCACACCGGACCCGGCGAGCGCCGTGAAGCTGGCGATGATCGCGCTCGGACGCTCGGGCGGCTGAGCGTCAGAGCCTGTACAGCCCGACCGGCGGTCGTTCCGGAACGGCCATGTCACCGATCGGCCAACCGAGGTAGATAATCGCCACGACCGTCGTGTCCGGCTCGAACCCGGCCAGTTCCGCCACCACATCGTTCGCGCCCTTCGGGCACGAACCCCAGTAGGTGGCCAACCCGTGGGCGGTGGCGCCCAACAGCAGGTTCTGAATACCGGCTGCAGTCGCGTCGCGATTCTCCGCGGTGCGCAGCGGGCTGTCTCCCGCGGCCGATCCGACGATGAGCGTGGCGGGCGTGCGCAGGTACTTGGTTCTCGCTTTGGCGATCTTGCCCGGGTCGTCGCCGTGGGCCTCCATCGCCCGAGCGATCACCTCGCCCAACTGGTCGCGACCGGTCGTCACCAGACAGAACCTCCACGGCCAGGTGCGCTTGTGGTTCGGCGCCCACTGCGCCAGCTCGCAGAGCTGCTGCACCAGCTCGTGCGGCACCTCGCGCTCGCGATCGACTTGCATGTTGGTGCGCCGCGCCCGGATCAGCGCGGCGAGGGCGTTGGGGTCGAGTGGCATTTCAGCTGCCGGTCAGTTCCTTGCGCAGTTCGCGCTTGAGGAACTTTCCGCTGGCGTTGCGCGGGATCGGCTCGGTGCGGAACCACACGGTGCCGGGAATCTTGTGCTTGGCGATGTTGGCGGAGAGGAAGTGCGCCAGTTCGTCCTGCGTGAGTGTGGCGCCGGGGCGCAGCACGATGACGGCGGCGACGTCCTCGCCGAGACGCTCGTCGGGGATGCCGAACACTGCAGCTTCCGCAACTGCGTCGTGGTGATAGATCGCGGTCTCGACCTCGCTGCAGAAAACGTTCTCGCCGCCGCGGTTCACCATGTCCTTGGCGCGGTCGACGATGAAGACGAACCCGTCCGTGTCGACGCGGGCAATGTCGCCGGTGTTCAACCAGCCATCGCGGATGGCATCGTGGGTGGACTCGGGGCGGTTCAGGTAACCCTTGATCACGACTGCACCGCGGACGCACAGCACGCCGACCGTGTCCGGGCCGTTGGGCAGGTCGTTGCCGTCCTCGTCGACCAGTTTCCAGTCCAGCGTCGGCACCACCGGGCCGCACGAGGCAGGCTTCTCGATGAAGATCTTCGCTGCGGTTGCGGTGATGATGCCGCACGTCTCGGTCATGCCGTATCCAGTGTTCGGCTGACCGCGCTGTTCGCCCTTCTGGAGGGCTCCGGCGATCTTGCCGACCAGGTCGGGCTGCAGTGCGGCGCCGCCGCCCCCCATGCCGATGATGGTGGACGTGTCGCGCGTCGCCCAGTCGGGGTGTAGCAGCAGTTCGCGGCTCATCGTGGGTACGCCGGAGAAGTTGGTGACTCCCTCGCGCTCGATCAGCTCCAGCGCTCGACCCGGATCCCACTTGTACATCAGGACGATCTTGCCGCCGCTCACCGTTCCAGGCTGCATGACGCAGTTGTTGGCTGTCACATGGAACAGCGGAGTGGAGGCCATGAACACACTCTGTGCGGGCGCCGGGGGCGGCGGCGTGGCGGGTGTGGGCAGGTCGCCAGCGGCGATCGCCTTAGCCTCGGCCATCTGCGCCGCGACCGTCATCGCGAAGACGTTCAAGATGTTGTGCACCGACCCGCGGTGGGTGAGCTGCGCACCCTTCGGGAACCCCGTGGTGCCCGACGTGTAGAAGATGCACGCGTCGTCGTCGGGGTCGATGACAGCGTCGGGCAACGTGCCCGGGTCGTTAGCGACCACGTCGGCCCACTGCAACGGTGCCTTGTCGCTGCGCACGGCGATCACGTGCATCGGCCGCTGTGCCGGCATGTGGCGGAGGCGTTCCAGGCGCTCGTCATCGGCGATCAGCACCTTGGGTTCGCTGTCGTTCAGTGCGTATTCCATCTCCGGAGCTGTCCACCACGCGTTCATCCCCACGACGGCAGCGCCGATGCTGACGCCGGCCCAGTACGCCGTCACCCACTCGGGGTAGTTCCGCATCGCCAGCGCCACCCGGTCGCCGGGCCGCACACCCTGGGCCACCAGGTGATGGGCGAGTGCCCGCACCTGGGACTGGATCTCGGCGTACGTGTAGCGCTCGTCCTCGTACACCAGGTACTCGAGGTCGGCGAACGCGGCGGTTCCCTCCCACACGACACGCATGTTGGGCGGTGAGGCCGCGAAGACCTTCAGCGGAATGCCGCGTACGACTTCGGTGGTGGTGTGGAACGGGCTTCCCGGGGCGTCGAGTTCGGCGCGGGCGGCGACATAGTGGTGCATCACGCCGGTGATCATTGCCGACGGCGGGTGGTGCTCGCTACGCCAGGCGCAGATACCTTCGCTGCATGCGCTTGTTGACCGGTGACGACGGGGTGACCCGGTGCTCGTGGTGCGGTGCTGATCCCTTGTATGTGCAGTATCACGACGACGAGTGGGGCCACGAGGTACTGGACGATGTGCATCTGTTCGAGAAGTTCTGCCTGGAGGGGTTTCAGTCCGGTTTGTCGTGGCTGACCATCCTGCGCAAGCGCCCCGCGTTCCGGGCTGCGTTCGCCGGGTTCGAGATGGCGGCCGTCGCTCGCTTCGACGAGGCTGATGTGGAGCGCCTGCTGGGTGATGCTGGCATCGTGCGCCACCGAGGCAAGATCCAGAGCACGATCAACAACGCTGGCCGCGCGTTGACGCTGCTCGACGAGTTCGGCTCGATCCACGCCTACGTGTCGCAGTTCCGTCCGGAGCACCATCCGCGCCCCACCCTGACGAGCGAATTCCGCGCGCTCACACCGGAATCGACAGCACTGTCGAAGGACCTCAAGAAGCGCGGCTGGTCGTTCGTCGGTCCCACCACGATGTACGCGTTCATGCAGGCGATGGGCCTGGTGAACGACCACATCGATGGTTGCGAGCGCCAACCGGCCTGACCCCACTCCCGGTGCGAGTGCCAGCGCTCCGGCCCGAGTGCCTGCCGCCCGCCTGCGACTTTCGAGTGCCACGTCGCACCCGTGGTGCCACGTCGCACTCGGGCGTGCCGGTGGCACTCGCACCGGGCGCGTGGCACTCGCACCGGGCGCGTGGCACTCGCACATGGAGATACCTTGGCGGGTATGAACGTCGAAGTGTTCGCGGACATCTGGTGCCCATTCGCACACGTCGGCCTGCGGGCAGTGGCTGATGAGCGCGATCGTCGCGGACGCGACGATGTGGTCGTGTGGGTGCGCGCCTGGCCGCTGGAGCTGGTGAACGGTGCACCGATGGACGGACACCACGCGGCGGAGCGGGGAAGAGCGTTGCGCGAGCAAGTGGCCCCCGACCAGTTCGCCGAGGTCGATCCCGAGAACTTCCCGTCCAGCACGTTGCCAGCGCTGGCGCTGGTGTCACGGGCGTACGAGGCCGACCCGCAACTTGGCGAGCGAGCCACGTTCCTGGTGCGCGACGCATTGTTCGAGCACGGTCAGGACATCGCTGATCCGATGGTGCTGCAGTTGCTGGCCGACGAATTGGGGGTCGGCCTCCCCGACGAGGCCGACCACGCGCGAGTACTCGCCGACTATGCCGAAGGGCAGCGGCGCAGCGTGAAGGGATCGCCGCACTTCTTCGGCCCCGACGGAGATGTCTTCTGCCCTGCGCTGCAGATCTCGCGCGACGAGCAGGATGCGTTCGTGATTGTGGCCGACCGTCAACGGCTCACCGAGTTCGTCGACCGCTGCTTCACGGCCTGACCCGTGGTAGTTCTGGAAAGTTTCAGTCCCGGATTCCGGGACTGAAACTTCCCAGAAGCATCGATGGGAAGAATCCTGCCCAGAAGCCGATCGGGCTCTGGTTCGCGTGGCCTAATTCGCGTGGCCTAATTTGCGTGGAGGGCCTCGTTGAGGCCTTCCCACTTGGCACTGCGGGGGAGTGCCTCCACGGCGCCGGTCTGGCTGTTGCGTCGGTACAGCAGGCCGCCCTTGCCGCTGAGGAGCTTGGCCTTCACGACTTCCACACCGTTCGGGCCGTGCACGGCCACGAGCGTGCCGGCGGTGACGTACAGGCCCGCCTCGACGATGCACTCATCTCCCAGGCTGATGCCGATACCTGCCTCGGCGCCGAGGAGGCAGCGTTCGCCGATGGTGACCTGCTCGCTGCCGCCACCCGACAGCGTGCCCATGATGCTGGCGCCGCCACCGATGTCGCTGCCGTCGCCGACGACGACCCCCGCCGAGATGCGGCCCTCGACCATCGATGTGCCGAGCGTGCCTGCGTTGAAGTTGACGAAGCCTTCGTGCATCACGGTGGTGCCGCTGGCGAGGTGCGCGCCGAGACGCACACGGTCGGCGTCGGCGATGCGCACACCGGAGGGGATGACGTAGTCGGTCATGCGCGGGAACTTGTCGACACCGTGCACGGTGAGCACGGAGCCGTCGCGACGCACGCGCCAGCGCAGTTCCTCGATGCCCTGCACCGGCGCTGGCCCGAGGTTCGTCCAGGCGACGTTGGTGAGCAGACCGAACACGCCGTCGAGGTTGATGCCCCGCGGCTGTACGTGGCGGTGCGACAGCAGATGCAGACGCAGGTACGCGTCGCTGGCGTCTGCAGGCTTGTCGGCGGTGTCGATGTGCAGGCGCACGGCACGTACGCTGACGCCGCGCACCTCGTCCTTGCGCTCGGCGGTGGAGTACACCTCGAAGAACTCGGGCATCGGCTCGTCGCCCAGACCGCATTCGCGGAACCAGGTGTCGAGCACCGTGCCATCGTCAGTGATCGTGGCCAGTCCTCGGCCCCATGCTGCGGTCATCGTCGTCTCCGTTCATGCCAGTGATGTGCGAGTGAGGTGAGCGTGCTCACCAGCGGTTACGTGCTTCTTCGGCGAACCCGCGGATGCCGGCGAACTCCACCGGCACACCATCGTCGCCGACGATCCGACCCGACCAGCTGCCGAAACACTGGTGGACCTCCATCTTCAACAACCCCAGGTCGGTGCAGTCGTAGCGATCGAACGTGGGTGTCAGCGTCACGTCGACCTGATCCGAGCCCGGTGTGCGCACGTGCCACGGCTGCATCGGGTCGTCCCACGAGTAGGTGAACTCGAGTTCCTCGCTGATCTTGGTGAGGTGCCCGTCGACGCACAACGCGTTCTCCGTCGCCCCGGTGCCGACGGTCCACTTGCCGCCGAACTGCAGGCCGACGATGCGGCCGTCGGTCGAATGCCCCGATGCCGCCGCCCAGTTCCAGCGGTTGCGGTAGGGCCAGATCCCGCGGCCGAGGTCCTGGACACCCCACGCGTCGTGAGCGGCATCGACCGCCCACGACTGCGAACCCACGGACACCGAGCCGACGGCCGGGCGTGTGTTCTGCTTCGACGTGAACTGGAACGTGCGATTGCTCCACGGGATCAGCACGTTGAGCGACTCGTGGCCGGACGGCTTGTCGACTGTGATGTCGACCTGGATCGAACCGTCTCCGGTGTCCGGCGCCGACGCGACGAGGCGAGTGGCCCTGGGCAACTCCTCGATCTGCAGGTCGAGCGACGTGTGGTGCAGTGACACCGTGCCGGTGCACACCTCGTCGGGCAGGGCGAACCCGCGGGCGAAGGGCGACAACATCCCGGCTGTCCACTGGCGGCCGGTGGCGTGCTCCATCACCCACACGCTGGCCAGACCGGCGTAGTCGACATCCGCGTACACCAGCGACACGACCACTTCGTCGGTGATGACACACCAGTAGTCCCAGCGCTTCTTGCGTCCCCACCGATGGCGCAGGTTGGCTCGCAACATGGGTGATCGCGACCAACCGCGGGCGTCGGCGGAGAGCCGGCCGCGCTGGTCGCACAGGGCCACCGGCAGCGTGATCTCGCGCTCGCCCACCACAGTGCTCAGAACTGCTCGGGCCGCAGCGTCGGGAACAGGATGACTTCCTTGATCGAGTGCACGCCGGCGATGAGCATGGCCACGCGGTCCATGCCGATTCCCAGGCCGCCGGTGGGTGGCAGGCCGTACTCGAGCGCACGGAGGTAGTCCTCGTCGACCGAACCCGCCTCGGCATCGCCGGCGTCCTTTGCTGCCTGCTCGTCCATGAAGCGGGCACGCTGTTCGACGGGATCGTTCAACTCGCTGTAGCCGTTGGCCAGTTCGCGAGCGCCCACGAACAACTCGAAGCGCTCCGTGAGGTACGGATCGTGCCGATCTTGTCTGGCGAGAGGGCTGATCTCCACAGGGTGACCGGTGACGAACGTGGGGGCGATGAGCGTGTGCTCGGCAGTGTGTTCGAACAGCTCCTCGATGATCTTGCCCGAACCCCAGCGCGGCGACACGGAGATGCCGTGCTCGGTCGCCAGCTTGCGCAGATCCTCGACGGGCTGCGACGGGTGCACCTCGACCCCCGTCGCCTCGGCCACGAGGTCGATCATGCGTACCCGGCGCCACGGCTGGGCAAGGTCGTGCACCAGCTCGACATCGGGACCGTAGATGGTGACCACGGAGGTGCCGGTGGCGTCGATCGCGGCTTGAGTGATGAGACGCTCGGTGGTCTCGATCATCTCGCTGTAGTCGGCGAACGCCTGGTACAGCTCCATCATCGTGAACTCGGGGTTGTGGCGAGTGCTGATGCCCTCGTTGCGGAAGATGCGTCCGATCTCGAACACGCGCTCCATACCGCCGACGATGAGTCGCTTGAGGTGCAGTTCGAGTGCGATCCGTAGGTACAGCTGCATGTCGAGCGTGTTGTGGTGCGTGATGAACGGGCGGGCATGCGCGCCGCCGGCCTCGACGTGCAGCACCGGCGTCTCGACCTCGATGAAGCCGCGGCCGTGAAGCGTGCGCCGGAAGCTGGCAATGATCTCGTGGCGGATACGGAACGCGCGGCGGGCGTCTTCGTTGACAATGAGGTCGGCGTACCGTTGGCGGAAGCGGGTATCGGTGTCCGTGAGGCCATGCCATTTGTCGGGCATCGGGCGCACGGCCTTGGACAGCAGTTCACAACGCTGCACCTTCACGCTGAGCTCACCCTTGCGGGTGGTCATGACGGTTCCGTGCACTCCCACCCAGTCGCCGAGGTCGAGACCCTTGAATGACTCGAACGGATCGTCTCCGACGACGGCCTTGGAAACGAATAGTTGCACCTCTCCGTCGCGGTCGCGCATGGTGGCGAAGACGAGCTTGCCGCCGTCGCGCGACAGCATGATGCGCCCGGCAATGGCTACTTCGAAGTCGGTCTCGACTCCCGCCTCAAGTCCGCCGTGCAGCTCGCGCAGCTCGGCCAGCGTGTGGGTGCGGTCGAAGCGATACGGGTACGGGTTGCCGCCGGCAGCCCGCACGTCGTCGACCTTCTGCAGCCGCTTGGCCTTCTCGGCCACCAAACCGCTGCCGCCGACCGAGTCGTCGAGCTCGTCGTCCGCCGGGTCGACCGCAGGGTCGCCGGACGTGGTGGGAAGGGTGTCGTCGCTGCTCACAATCAGGGAACGGTAGTGGCTGGCGGTCGCCAATCCCCGGTTCGATTCGTCACACGCTGGACACCGCTGCGCGAGGGTGCCCGCAGCAGATCCGACCTCGCTGGTAGGGTTCACCCGGCGGGGCCGCACGACAGGAGTTCTGGATGAGTCGACGCAATCGCGCTGCGAGACTTGCCATTCTGTTGGGTTGTGTCCTCTCGGTGGGACTCGATCGGGCGCAAGCTGGTTCGCCACAGGACATCGGTGCCATCAGCGCTCCGGCGGTGCCGCTGCAGCTTGCAGTGGCCGGAACACCCGGCTCGGTCGACGTCGTCTCCATCGCCCAGCGCGGCACGCTCAGCGCCGCCACGATCAACGGAGCCACCGATGCCGCAGTCGCGAGCGGCGGCACGGCAGTGGCGGGTCGCGGATTCCAAATTGGGCTGCGCCGTGTACTGCGTGGAGCGACGGTGGTGCAGCAATCCTTCGGCGACGGCTGGGGTTTCCCGATGTCGGTGACCGCGCTGCCACTCGACGCCGTCCGGGCCGTGATGGGCCGTGCCATTGCCGGCACCGTCGGTCCGGGGTTCCTCGTGATGGGGAAGACCACGGCAGACATGCGTGGCGCCCAGGCGGGAGATCAGGTCGAGCTCATTTCCGCCTCCGGCGCGATCGCCACGTTCTGGATCGGTCGGGTCGTGCCCGACGACGAGATCGGCGGCACCGAGATCCTGATGACCACCGATGTCGCGAATGCACTCGGCATCACGACCAATACACGAGTCCTGATCTTCGGCAACTTCGCCCGCCAGACGCTCGATTACCTGCTCGCAGTCGTCGGCCTGCTGGGTAACCCCAACGTGCAGGTGTGGCACTCGTGGGACGCTCCCACGGCCGACGGGGTGTTGAGCCTGCTGCAGACGAAACAGGTGATGGGCGAGTTCGACCTCAACTACGCGCAACTCGTCGCCGGCAGCGTATGGGTCGATCGCAACGAGGGCTGGACCCAGACCCACCTGCGACCCCGCGAGCCGTACCCCACCGGGATTGTGGCCCGCTGCCACAACGTGATCCACAGCGACCTCCTGGCAGCACTTGCCGAGGTGGCCGACCTGGCTATCACGTACCCCGAACTGGTGAACGTCAACACCAATCCAGCGTCGCAGTCCACTGGGCTCGACATCGCCAACACCAACTCCTCTGGTGGCTGCGCCACACCGCACACGGCCCGCCTGTCGCGCACCGGTATCAGTACCGGCATCGTGTCCAGGCACTCGTGGGGTATGGCGCTCGACACCAGCACGGCTGCCAACTGCCAAGGCTGCATTCCAGTCATGGACTGCCGCATCGTGCGCATCTTCCGCAAGCACAACTTCGCCTGGGGCGGCAGCTTCCTGACCCCCGACGGTATGCACTTCGAATGGGTCGGAGAACGCCGCGACCTCGTGCAGAACCCGAAGTCGCCGTGCCCCAACCTCACACCGCCGGTGGTGCAGAGTTTGAGTCCGCCGCCACCTCGTTCGGATCTCAGCCTGCTGTTCGCCGACGACGGGTGGGCCGGCGAGTAACCGGTACGAATGTGGGGGGATAGCCTCAACGCCGTGGCGACTCGATTCGTGATCATCGGTGGTGGACCGGCGGGCAACACGGCGGCAACGCATGCGGCCCGGCTTGGGGCGGAGGTCACGCTCATCGAGCGCGACGTGATCGGCGGTGCGGCCCACCTGTGGGACTGCATCCCGTCCAAGACGATGATCGCCACCGGCGCTGCCATCGCTCAGTCGCGCAAGATGGAGGGCATGGGCCTCGAGCAGGCCGCGGCCGAAGCAGAGGTCGACGTCGATGCGCTCACCGAGCGCATCGAGAGCATCAAGACGCGTCTGCAGCGTGGCACCACCAACCTGTTGACGAGTCAGGGTGTGAACCTCGTGAAGGGGACGGCCCGAATGCTGTCACCGCACGACGTCGAGATCACCACCACCGACGAGCAGGGCAACCCGAACGTCTACACCGTGTATGCCGACGCAGTGCTGTTGGCCACCGGCAGTCGCCCGCGCATCCCCGAGTGGTGCCGCCCTGACGGCGAGCGGATCCTCACCACTCGCGACTGCTACCCGCCCAAGACGTTCCCCGAGAGCATCACCGTCGTGGGGTCGGGCGTCACCGGTGTGGAGTTCGTGCACATGTTCGCCTCCTTCGGCGCCAAAGTGACGCTGGTCGTCAGCCGCCAGCAGGTGCTGCCCAGCAAAGACCCTGAGGTCGCCGCCGTCCTCGAGGGCAACTTTCTCCAGCGTGGTGTGCACCTGTTGAAGGGTGCTCGCGCTACGTCCATCGAGCGCGAGGTCAACGAGGCCGGTGTCGAAGAGGTCGTGGTGCGGTGCGACGACGGTCGCGTGGTGCGCAGTTCGCATGCCGTATTGGCCATCGGTTCGGTTCCCAACACCAACGACCTCGGCCTCGACGCTGCGGGAGTCGAACTTGACCGCAACGGCTACGTCACCATCGACCGCCACTGCCAGAGCAACGTCGGCCACATCTACGCCGCAGGCGACATCAGCGGCAAGCTGCCGCTGTCGTCGGTTGCCAGCATGCAGGGCCGCAAGGTGGCCGAGCACGTGCTGGGGATGCAGAAGATGTCGCACCGCCATCTCGACTACGACAAAGCCGCCAGCGCCATCTTCACCGAGCCCGAGATCGCCGACGTCGGCCTTGCCGAAGGCGACGCATTCGCCGTCGGTCGCAAGATCCGCGTCACCAAGGTGCCCTTCAGCAGCACCCCCAAGGCGCTGATCAACAACGACTGGCGCGGGTTCGTGAAGATCATCAGCGACCCCGCCACCGGTGTCGTGCTCGGTGGCTCGATCGTGGGTCTCCACGCAGCGGAACTGATCAGCGTGATCGCCATCGCGGTCACGGCCAACCTGAAGGTCACCGACATTGTCGAGAGCCTGCTGGTGCATCCGGCGCTCGCAGAGGCACTGGCCGAAGCTGCCGAATAGGCACCTTGCCCCGGACGCGACAGTGGCCCGCCGGAGCGGGCCACCTTCGCAGATTCGGGACTCAGCGAGCGGTCACTCGATGACGACGACGACGTCGCCAGCGCCGACGGTGTCGCCGGCCTTGACCTTGATCTCCTTGACCTTGCCGGCCTTTTCGGCGGTGATCTGGTTCTCCATCTTCATCGCCTCGAGCACGACGACGGCCTGACCAATCTCGACGTCGGAACCGACTTCGACGAGCACCTTCACGATGGTTCCCTGCATGGGCACTTCGACGTTGCCGCTGCCGGCGCCGGCGGCGGCGCCGTGGCTGCCACCCGAACGGGCGGCCTTCTTGGCCTTGGCCGGGCCGGCGGCCACGGTCTGGCCTTCAGGCACCCACATCTTCACGTTGAAGCGCTTACCGTTGACCTCGACCATGGTGGTGCGCTCCACGAGCGGGTCGTCGCCCTCGGCGGCAGCGACTGGCTTGACGGTCTCGATACCGGACAGGTCGAGCTTCTCCTCGACCCACTTGGTGGAGTGCTCCATCGCCTGGAAGTCGGGGTGACGCAGGATGGCGAGGTCGGCCGGGATCGTGGTGGCGATGCCCTCGATCACCATCTCTTCGAGTGCACGAATAGTGCGAGCGATGGCGGTGGGGCGATCCTTGCCCCACACGATCAGCTTGCCCACGAGGTTGTCGTAGTACTGGCTGATCGTGTCGCCGGACTCGTAACCGGCGTCGAAGCGGATACCGAAGCCGTCCGGCGGGACGAGCTTGGTGATGTCGCCGGGCGACGGCAGGAACTTGCCGCCGGCCGGGTTCTCGGCGTTGATGCGTACCTCGATGCCGTGACCGCGGCGCTGGGCGGCGACCTCAGCCTGGGTCATCGGCAGGTGTTCGCCGCTGGCGACGCGGATCTGCCACTCGACGAGGTCGATTCCAGTGATCACTTCGGTGACCGGATGCTCGACCTGCAGACGGGTGTTCATCTCCAGGAAGAAGAAGTCGCCATCCTGATAGATGAACTCGACGGTGCCGGCGTTGAAGTAGCCGACGGCCTTGGCAGCCAAGATCGCAGCTGCGCCCATCGCCTCTTCGATCCCTTCGCCCATGCCGACCGAGGGGGCCTCCTCGATGAGCTTCTGGTGACGGCGTTGGGCTGAGCAGTCGCGGGTGCTGACCCAGACGACCTCGCCGAACTGGTCGCCGACGACCTGCACTTCTACGTGGCGCGGCCAGGTGAGGTAACGCTCGAGGTAGATCTCGTCGCGGCCGAAGAACGCCTTCGACTCGCGCTGTGCGGAGTCCATGGCTTCCTGAACTTCTTCGTCGCTGCGCACGACCTTCATGCCGCGACCGCCGCCACCAAACGCCGCCTTGATCGCGATCGGATAACCGAACTCGGCACCGAACGCGTGGATCTCGCTGACGTCCTTGACGAACTCGGTGGTGCCGGGAACGATCGGGCAACCGCCGCGCAGGGCGGCCTTGCGCGAGCTGACCTTGTCGCCCATCTCGTCGATGGCGGCCGGGGGCGGCCCGATGAAGGCGACACCCATCTCGGTGATTGCGCGGGCGAAGTCGGCGTTCTCGCTGAAGAAGCCGTACCCCGGGTGCACACCGTCGGCGCCGCTCTGCTTAATGGCGTCGAGGATGGCCTCGGTGTTGAGGTAACTCTCGGCAGCGGTTTGGCCGCCGAGCGCGTAGGCCTCGTCGGCGAGTCGGACATGGAGGGCATTGCGGTCGAGTTCGCTGTAGACCGCGACGGTCTTGATACCGAGTTCCCGGGCGGCCCGGATAACTCGTACAGCGATCTCTCCACGGTTGGCGATCAGGATCTTTTTCAGCACAGATGGCAATCTTTACGGAATGGACACCCCAAATGCCACCTCGCTGTCCAATTGGCCGTTTCGCTGGCATGTCCAGGTGGTCGACGAGACCGGAAGTACGAACGCTGATCTGCTGGCTGCAGCCGCTGCCGGCGCTCCAGATCGATCGGTGCTCGTGGCCCGCCACCAGACCGCGGGTCGAGGTCGGCTTGATCGTCGGTGGGACGCGCCCGCTGGCGCGAACCTGCTGGTGTCATTGCTGTTCCGCGAGATTCCGGCCGATCCACACGTGCTGACGCAACGCGTGGCGTTGGCGGCCGCAGTCGCGTGCGAGCGGCTTGCCGGAGTGCGACCGTCGCTGAAGTGGCCGAATGATCTGCTGCTCGACGATGTGAAACTGGCCGGGGTGTTGGCCCAGGCGTACCTCGGGCCGCATCCGGCGGTGGTGGTGGGCATTGGGATCAACGTCGGCTGGGCACCCGAAGGTGCGGCGCACGTGGGTCACGATGTGCAACCGCTCGATCTGCTTGCTGAGATGCTGCGTGCCTATGACGACCTGCCCGAGGACGTGTGGCTGATGTATCGCGACCGCCTCGGCACGATCGGCCGTCGAGTGCGCGTGGAACTCCCTGACGGGATGGTGGAGGGCGTCGCTGTCGATGTCGACCCCGACGGGCAACTCGTGGTGGTGGACGATGCGGGCAAGAGTCGGCGGTTCGCAGTGGGCGACATCGTGCACCTGCGTATTGCCAGGGAGTGAACCATTCGCCACGTGGCGGAGCAGTACCCTCGGGCCGTGCTGGCGATCGACACGACTCCGTTGCGTCGTCCCCGGCGCGCACGCGGCTTGCTGGTGGTGGCGCTGTGCACCACCGTGGCCGGTGCTGCCGGAACGTTCGCCGCTGCGCATCGAGCCGTTGGCGACGTGCCGCGAGTAAAGGCGGTTGCTGCGGTGCTGAGCCAGAACAGCTCAGTCGTCGACAACTACCTTCTGGTCGGCAGCGACAGCCGAGCCGCGGGTGACCCCAACACGGGAGGCACGGCTGGCGATGTCACCGGCAACCGCAGCGACACGATCATGGTGCTGCGTATCGACCGCAACAGCGGCCATGCCGCACTGCTCTCTATTCCGCGCGACCTCTACGTCACGACATCGGCTCGCACGGGTCGAATCAACGGTGCCTACAACGACGGCGCGGCTGCGCTGGTGACTGCGGTCCAGGAAGCGCTGCAGCTCCCGGTCCATCACTACGTGGAGATCGATTTCTCCGGTTTCAGGACGCTCGTCGACGCGCTGGGTGGTGTGGTGGTGTGCTTCGACTTGCCTGCTCGCGACAAGAACACCGGTCTCGACATCCCGGTCGCCGGTTGTCACTTGCTGAACGGCACTTCGGCGTTGGCGTACGCGCGGAGCCGTCACTATGAAGAGTTGCTCGATGGCACCTGGAACGAAGACCCCACGAGCGACCTGGGTCGCTCGCGACGGCAGCGCGATTTCGTCAATCGCACGCTGCGAACGGCACTCGACCGGGTGAAGTCTGATCCGTTCCAGGCGGGCAGCCTCGTGCATTCGATGGGGGCCGCGATTGCGATCGACGGCACTCTCGACCCGATCGATGCTGCGTCCACATTGCGCACGGCGGTCGATGCTGGGCTGGTGACCTACTCGTTGCCAGTAGTGCCGAAGAAGATCGGCGGCGCCGATGTGCTCGTGCTGGGCGATGGCGCCGACGCAGTGCTGAACTACTTCCGCGGCACCGGCCCCGAGCCCGCACCGGGTTCCTGAGCCCGGCGCGCCATACTTGGCACGATGTCGAACGTACGAGAGAGCGACCTGATCGCTGGGGTTCACGTGGTCGAGCCGTCGATTCACGGCGATCAGCGTGGCCTGTTCATCGAGACCTACCGTCGCGAGTGGTTCCCGAACGCCCGCGAGATGCTGCAGAGCAACCGCTCGAACAAGCAGCAGGGTGCACTGGTGGGTCTGCACTACCACCTGCACCAGGCCGACTACTGGTACACGCCGGTCGGCACGATCCGCGTGGTGCTGCACGACCTACGCGATGGTGGCCCTACCGACGGGGCCACGCAGACCATCGACATCTCCGGCGAGAACCACCTCGGGGTGTACATCCCGCCCGGTGTCGCCCACGGGTTCTCGGCCCTCACCGATGTCGTCATGACCTACCTGGTCGACGGTTATTACAACCCGGCCGATGAGCTTGGTGTGTTGTGGAGCGATTCGGTGATCGGAGCCGATTGGGGCGTCGCCGAACCGATCCTTTCCGAACGTGATCGGAACAATCCGTTGCGCGCCGACCTGCCGGTTGGCCGCCGCCCGTACTGGCCGATGAGGACCTGACATGAAACTGTTTGTCACCGGCGCTGCTGGATTCATCGGTTCCAACTATGTGCGCTGGGTGCTCGCCAACAGTGACGACGAGGTCACGATCTTCGACGCACTGACGTATGCCGGCAACCTCGAGAGCATTCGTGACGTGCTCGAGAACCCGCGTTGCCGATTCGTACATGCCGACATCTGCGACCAGGACGCTGTGCTGCAGGCGATGGACGGACACGAGGCGGTGGTGCACTTCGCCGCCGAAAGCCACGTCGACCGCAGCATCGCCGATCCGTACGCGTTCGTCCGTACGAACTGCTTCGGTACGAACGTCGTCTGCGACGTCGCCCGCCAGGTAGGTGTCGGTCGGTTCCTGCACATCAGCACCGACGAGGTGTACGGCAGCATCGATGTTGGTTCGTTCAGCGAGACCGATCGCCTCACGCCGCGCTCGCCGTACAGCGCGTCGAAGGCCGGCAGCGACCTCATCGCACTGAGCTACGTCACCACTCACGATCTGCCGGTGGTGGTCACCCGTTGTAGCAACAACTACGGCGCGTACCAGTTCCCCGAGAAGGTCATCCCGCTGTTCACCACGAACCTGCTCGATGGCCAGCAGGTGCCCCTGTACGGCGATGGCGGCAACGTGCGCGACTGGATTCACGTGGAGGACCACAACCGGGCGGCACACCTCGTGCTGCAGCGCGGTGTGGTGGGCGAGGTGTACAACATCGGAGCGCACCACGAGATCACCAACCGTGAACTCACCTACACGCTGCTGGAGCTGTGTGGTCGCGACGAGTCGGCGATCCGGCCAGTCGCCGACCGCCTGGGCCACGACCGTCGCTACTCGGTGAACATCGACAAGATCACGTCGCTCGGGTGGCAGGTGGAGCGCACGTTCGATCAGGCGATCGAGGAGACCGTGCGTTGGTATCGCGACAACCGCTGGTGGTGGGAGCCGTTGAAGGCCCAGGCCGGTCTCTGATGCGTGTGTTGATCACCGGGGCACGCGGTCAGCTCGGCACCGACCTCGTTCGCCATTGCACGGCTGCGGGTGACGATGTGTTGGCCGTTGACCGTGCCGGACTCGACATCGAGTCGCGTTCGGCGGTGCTCTCCGCGGTGACTGCGCTGGCACCTGATGTGGTGTTGAACTGCGCGTCATGGACGGCCGTCGACGCCTGTGAAGGCGACCCTCAACGGGCACACTCGGCGAATGGTCTCGCGGTGCGGTGGCTGGCAGAGGCCTGTGCTCGCACTGATGCACACCTCGTGCAGATCAGCACCGATTATGTCTTCGACGGCACGCTGCACGGCGCCTATTCGGAATGGGACGCCACGAACCCGCGCAGCGTGTACGGGCGCAGCAAGCTTGTCGGCGAGCGCGAAGCTGCTGTCCTCGGAACGGGCGCAGCCGTGGTGCGAACCTCGTGGGTGAGCGGCGAGCACGGCAACAACATGCTGAAGACAATCATGCGGCTGGCGGGCGAGCGCACGCAGTTGCAGTTCGTTGACGACCAAGTGGGCCAGCCCACGTTCACCGCCGACCTGGCCGTCGTGCTGCGACGCATTGCGCTGGATCGGTTGAGTGGGGTGGTGCACGCCACGAATCAGGGTGCTGTGTCGTGGTACGAGTTCGCGGTGGAGGTCGTCACGGCGATGGGGAAGGATCCGGCGATGGTGCAGCCGATCGCCACGGCTGAACTCCAGCCACAGCGCCCTGCGCCGCGGCCGGCAAACAGCGTGCTCGACAACGCGGTCTTGCGCGCTGCCGGGTACGCACCGCTACGCGACTTTCGCGAACCGCTGCGCGAGGTCGTGCAGGCCCTGCTCAGCTGAGCGTTGCGAGGATTCGCCGGGCGCGGCGGGCGACGGCCTCGTCGATCATCTGACCCGATGGATCACGCACCGCACCTTCGCTGCCGTTGAGCAGCGCAAGCACCTCGCGTGCCCATTCCACCTCGGCGGGGGACGCGCTGAATGCAGCGTTGACCGGGGCACAGTGCGAGGGGTGGATGACGGCACGGCCAGAGAAGCCGAGATGCGCGAGCTCGGTTGATGTGCCGGTCAGCGACTCGAGGTCGTCGATCTGTAGGTGCACACCTCCGATGGGTGCGGCGAGTCCGGCCGCAGCGCAGGCGATCACCAGACGCACCCGTGCGTGGTCGATCAGCCCCTGCCCGCCGGGAAGTCTGCCGCCCAGGTCGGCGAGCAGATCAACCTCGCCGAGGTGGCAGCACGTCACCCCGTGGGCGGCCACTATCGCATCAAGATCGCGTAATGCGACGGCGGTTTCCACGAGGGGAGCGACAGCGATGCCGGGGAGTGACCAGTGCACTTCGGTGATCCATGCGACCGACTCGCACTTGGCGAGCACCAGGCCCTCCGGTCGAGTTGCCGCGCTCGCGAGCGCCTCCAGATCGCGGCGGCCTTCGTCGCCGGCGTTGATACGTACCCAACGCTGCGGGCGACTGTCGCCCGCGAGTGCTGCCGCTGCGTGCAGCCGGGCGGCCGACTTCCCGTCGGGCTTCACCGCGTCCTCGAGGTCGATGATGACCACGTCGGCGTCGACGGCGAGCGCCTTCGCAATTCGGTCGGGGCGATCGCCCGGGACGTAGAGCCAACTGCGGGTCATGGGTTTCCGTTCAGTAACTACGCGGCAATCCGAGCACGTTCTGGCCGACGTAGGCCAGCACGAGGTTCGTGTTGATCGGTGCGACCTGGTAGAGCCGGGTCTCGCGGAATTTTCGTTCGATGTCGTACTCGGCGGCAAAGCCGAACCCACCGTGTGTGTCGAGGCAGGCGTTACCCGCCGCCCACGACGCCTCGGACGCCATCATCTTCGACAGGTTGGCTTCGGTACCGCACGGTTTGCCTGCGTCGAACAGGGCTGCCGCTTGTTTGCGCATCAGATCGGCTCCGGCCAACTGCGAATACGCGCGGGCGAGGGGGAACTGCACTCCCTGGTTGGCGCCGATGGGGCGGCCGAACACCTGACGTGTGTTGGCGTAGTCGACTGCCCGGTCGAGGAAGAACCGGCCGTCGCCGATGCACTCTGATGCGATCAGGATGCGTTCGGCGTTCATCCCATCGAGGATGTGCCGAAATCCGTTCCCCTCGGTCCCCACCAATGCATCATGCGGGATCAGCACATCGTCGAAGAACACCTCGGTGGTGTTGTGGTTCATCATCGTCGGGATCGGCCGGATGGTGATGCCCTTGGCCACGCGCAGATCGACGAGGAACACCGACATACCGTCGGTCTTCTTCTGCACGTCGTCGTATGGGGTGGTGCGGGCGAGCAGGATCATCAGATCGCTGTACAGCGCCCGCGAGGTCCAGATCTTCTGGCCGTTGATCAGCCAGCCGTCGGCGGTGCGCTCGGCGCGGGTACGGATACGGGCTGTCTCGCTGCCGGCACCCGGTTCGGTAACGGCGAAGGCCTGCAGCCGGAGATCGCCATTGGCGATCGCCGGCAGATAGGTGCGCTTCTGCTCCGGGGTTCCGTGCCGCAACAGCGTTCCCATGATGTACATCTGCGCGTGGCAGGCGGACGGGTTTCCGCCGGAGGCGGAGATTTCCTCGAGGATCACGCAAGCGCCGGCCAGTGGGAGTCCACCGCCGCCGTACTCCTCGGGGATGAGCGCGCCGAGGTAGCCGTTGCGGGTGAGTTCGCCCACGAACTCCTCCGGATAGCGGTCGGGCTCGAGCCCGCGCCAGTACTCGTTGCCGTACCTGTCGCACAGCCGCCGCACTTCGGCGCGGATCGGTTCGAACTCCTCGGGAATGCCGAAGTCCATGTGTCTCCTCGGGGTGAACGGCCGATCGGGCCGTCGGGTCCGACCGCGAACGCTACGCCACGCACCCGGTCGGGGTCACGTTCGGTCGTGCCACAGGCATTGCCGGGGAACCTCTGCGTCGCCGCGCCATGATGGAGCCCGTGCGCGTCGCCTACACCCTCGAGCAATGCTGGCACCGGGTGCCGGGTGGCACCGGGGTTGCTGCGCTGCGCACCGCCGAGGCGTTGATGGCCCACCACGATGTGGAGTTGATTGGAGTCGCGGGTGTCCATCGCCGTCCACCGCTGGATCCGTGGGTGCCATCGATCCCGATCGCGCACCTGCCGATCGCCGGTGGGTGGATGTACGAGACCTGGCTGCGTCTGCAATGGCCGAAGCTGGAGTGGGCCACCGGGAAGGTCGACATCGCCCACGCCACGACGCTGATCCCGTGCCCGACGGATGCTCAGCTGGTGGTCACATTGCACGACCTTGCGTTCGTGCACACCCCGGAGTTCTTCACTCGCCACGGGGTGCGTGTCTTCAAACGCAGTCTCAAGCACATCCGTGAGCGCGCCGACTTGGTGCTGTGCTGCAGCGAAGCCACGATGGACGACTGTGTGCTCGCCGGTATCGGTGCCCACCGACTGCGGCTCGTGCCACTCGGTGTGGAAGCGGCTCGTGCCGATGCGGGCGAGGTGGCACGTGTTCGTGCCGCCTACGACCTGCCGGAGGAGTACCTGTTGTTCGTGGGCACGGTTGAGCCGCGCAAGAACCTCAAAGGGCTGATCGCCGCGCTCGATGAACTGCCTGATGCACCATTGCTGGTGGTCGCTGGCGCATCCGGGTGGGGCGATGCCGGTGGCGAACCGCACCCCGGTGTGAAGTTCCTCGGGTTCATTCCCAGCGATGACCTCGCCGGTCTCTACGCCGGCGCATGCGTGTTCTGCTACCCGAGTACGCGTGAGGGTTACGGGCTTCCCGTGCTCGAGGCCATGGCGCAGGGCACCCCGGTGGTCACCAGCCGGGGCACCGCCACCGAGGAGGTCGCCGGCGACGCGGCCGTGCTGATCGACCCACTCGACGTGAAAGATATCGCTCGCGGTATCGACGACGCTCGGCGTCGCTGCGACGAGCTGTCGAGCAAAGGTCTCCTCCGCGCCCAGCGGCACGGATGGGACGCGACCGCCGCGCTCACCGTCGCCGCGTACAAGGAGCTGGCCGGATGACCCGACCGTCGGTGCTCGTCAACATGCTGTGGTGCGTGCCCGGCAAGGTGGGTGGGTCTGAGGAATACCTCGTCCGCCAGTTGCGGGGACTCGCCGAACTTCCCAAACCGCAGTGGCATCCCACTGTGGCAGTGGCCCGCGGTCTGGCGGCAGCGCACCCCGAGCTCGCAGTGGCCGCAACGGTGGTCGAGCCTCGGTTCGAGAGCGACAGTCGCCTGCGACGTATCGCCGGCGAGATCACGTGGTTGCGTTCGCACAGTCGGGACGCCGCACTGGTCCACCACGGCGGCGGTACTGCTCCGCTGATGGGTCACCGTCCGTATGTGCTCACCATCCACGACCTGCAGTTCCGCACATACCCCGAGTACTTCTCGCGCAAGAAACGCGCGTATCTCGGGGCGGTGATCCCCAGGTCGGCACGACGTGCTGCGATGGTGGCCGTCCCCAGTGAGTACGTGCGCGAATGCGTGATCAGTGCCTACGGAGTCCATGAGGATCGGGTGATGGTGGTGCCCCACGGCATCGAGCCTGCGCTCGCCGACGACGCCACAGCGGCGGACGAGCTACGCGTCCGGTATGCACTTGGCGATGGCCCGATCATCGTGTACCCCGCAGTCACCCACCCGCACAAGCACCACGAGTTCCTGCTGCGGATGATGCGCGACCACTGGACCGACCCTGATCTGCGGTTGGTGCTCACGGGCGGTGAAGGTGCCGCAGAAGCGGTGGTGAGCACTTGCACCGACAGCCGGGTGAAGCGGCTGGGGCGTGTGCCTGCGGCTGACCGCAATGGTCTGTTGGCGATGGCCGAGGCGATGGTGTTCCCCAGCCAGTACGAGGGTTTCGGTGCACCGCTGATCGAGGCGATGACGCTCGGTGCACCAGTGATTTGCAGCGACGCCACCTGCATGCCCGGGATCGTCGGCGATGCCGGACTCGTGCTGCCATTGCTGCCGCATGCATGGGCCGACGCGCTGGTCGAGGTGGGGCGCCGACGAGTGGAGCTGGTCGCAGCCGGTCACCGACGCGCGCTGGACTTCACATCGCGCGCCAGCGGAGCCGCACTCGCTGAGGTGTACACGCGAGCGTTGAAGTTGTCATGAACCAGGCACCTGTCGACCAGCCTCTGCGATTGGCGGTGCTGTGCCCCCACTTCGCCCCCGATACCGCGCCCACGGGCGAGGTGATCACGCGGATCGTGCACGAACTCGCGGCGCTGGGTCACGAGCTACATGTCATCACTGCCCTGCCCTGGTACCGCGAACACCGCCTTGAGGTGGGTTGGGAAGGGAAGTGGGTCCGCAAGGAGCGCACGGAGTGGGGTTCGATCACTCGTGTCAATCCGTTCCCTGGCGATGACAAGCGCAATCTCCTGCGTCGGGCGGCCGGGTTCGCGGGGTTCAGCGCGCTCGCCGGGCTCACCTCACTCGTCGGGGGTCGTGTCGATGCGGTCATCGCCATGTCGCCACCGCTGACGATGGGCCTCACCGGCTGGGGGACGCACCTGGTGCGACGCGGACCGTTGGTGTTCAACATCCAGGACGTGTTCCCCGACGCTGCTGTTGAGACCGGGGCGATCACCAACAACAAGATCATTGCCGTCGCTCGCTGGCTCGAACGCGTCAGCTACCAGCGCTCCGCCGCTGTGACGGTGCTGTCCGACGACCTTCGCGACAACGTTGCTGCGAAGGTCAAGGCGAAGTATCGCGACCGGGTGCATGTCATTCCGAACTTCGTGGACACCGAGTTCATCCGTCCTGCCGACCGCATCACCGACCTCCGCCGCGAGTTGGGGATCGGCGAGGAACCGGTGGTGCTCTACGCCGGGAACGTCGGTTTCTCGCAATCATTGGAAATGGTGGTCGACGCGGCCGCCGAGTTTCCACACGCGACGTTCCTGATCAACGGCGATGGGGCCGCGCGGTCCACGTTGGAGCGGCGCGCGTCCCACCTCCCGAACGTGCGCTTCAGCGGGTATCAGCCCAAGGCGCGGGTGCCCGAGGTGTTGGCCACCGGCGATGTGCACCTCGTGCCGCTGAAACGGGGTCTGGGGCGCGTCAGCGTGCCGTCCAAGACCTACTCGATCCTCGCGGCTGGTCGGCCGGTGCTGGCGGCGATCGACCCGGGAACCGAGGTGCCGCGCATGCTGGCGGCCAGTGGCGGCGGGCTCGCAGTGGCCCCCGACGACCCGACGGCGTTCATCGATGGCTTGCGAACACTGCTCAGCGATCTCCCTGCAGCACAAGCAATGGGCGCTGCGGGACGTGAATGGGTGCTCGGCGCGGCCTCTCCAGCCGCAGTTGCGATGGCCTATGAGCGCCTGGTGCGATCGCTGCGCCGCTAGGGCTGTTCTGCCGACCGTTCATATTTGAGGTGCGGAGCCGATAACCTCGCACCCTCGTGGCCTCATCATCGTCCGCAAGAAAAGTCGCCAAGCTCGCATCTCGTGGCAAGGGCAAGAGGGTCCGCTTCTCCGGCGGCACTACTTTCCCCGTCTCCATGGGCGCAATCATCTTGGTGATGGTCCTCCTCATCGCATATGCCAAGGCCAGCGTGCCGGGCGCAGAGACGGGCGCGCCTCAGCCGGGCGACGAGTGGGTTGCCGCCTATTCGTTCCGTGTCTGCGATCAGGAGTTCAACCTCACTGGCACCGCCGCAGAGCTGACGAAGGATGCCTCCACCGGTAACCCCGACAAGCTGAATGCCGGCACCGACAACGCTGATGGCATCATTCACTACCACCCCCAGAAGGGTGGAGCCACGGGCCGCAGGGCCAAGTTCGGCGTGTTCCTCAGTACGTACGGCGTGAAGCTCAACAACACCACGCTCACGCTTCCCACCGCCCAGGTGGGCCTTGGCGAGACGAACTCGTGGTCGATCAAGGACGACATCTTCAAGGGCACGTCCTGTGCAGGCAAGACCCCGGCGCTGAAGGTGCGCGTGTGGAACGACTACACGTCAGGTGCGTTCTACGACAACGTCACCGACTTCACCAACCTGCGGTTCGTCCGTAACGGAATGGTCTTCGTCGTCGCGATTGTCCCCAACGACTTCGAGATCCCGCGTCCTGCCTCGTCCTGCGACCTCGAAGGATTCGGTGCCATCGGTTCCGGAAACCTGTGCAAGTCGGGTACGACCGACACCACGGTTCCTAGCGACACCACGGTTCCGAGCGACACCACCGTCACCGGCGACACGACGGTCACCACCACTCCCGGCACCAGCGTCACCCCTACGACCTGATGCGTGCGGTCGTGCTCGTCGGCGGGTTCGGCACCCGCTTGCGTCCACTCACGTCCAGTGTGCCCAAGCCGATGTTGCCGGTCGGTCACGTGTCGATCATCGAGCGACTGATCGCCAACCTGGCGCGCAGTGGCGTCACCGAGGTCACCCTTGCGCTCGGTTTCAAGCCCGAACCGTTCGTGGAGGCGTTTCCCGATGGCACGTGCGCCGGTGTGACGCTGAAATACGCGGTCGAACCCGAACCGCTCGACACGGCAGGAGCCATCCGCTTCGCCGCTGAGTTCGCCGGTATCGACGACACGTTCGTCGTTGCCAACGGTGATGTGCTCACCGACCTCAACGTTGCTGACCTCGTCGACTACCACCGCTCGGTGGGTGCCGAAGCCACCATCGCCCTGATCGGCGTTCCCGACCCGTCGGCGTTCGGTGTGGTCGCGCTTGCCGCCGATGGCCGTGTCGAGCGATTTGTGGAAAAGCCCGCGCCGGGAACCGCACCGAGCAATCTGATCAACGCTGGCACGTATGTACTCGAACCGTCGGTGCTGGCCCGCATTCCCGCAGGGCAGAAGGTCTCGATCGAACGGGCGACGTTCCCGGCGATCGTCGCCGACGGACGCCTGTATGCCATGGCAACCGACGACTACTGGCTCGACGCCGGACGCCCAGAACTGTTCCTGCAGGCGAACCTCGACCTGTTGGCCGGTCTGCGCACGAACGACCATTGCGTTCCCGTGCACCCCGACGCGCGGGTTGCTGCCAGTGCCGTGCTCGACCAGGCGATCATCGGCGCTGACGCCACGGTGCACGCTGCGGCGCACATCACCCGTTCGGTGCTGCTCCCCGGTGCCGTCGTCGAGGCGGGTGCTGTGGTGACAGACTCCGTGGTCATGGGTCTGGTGGGTGCAGGAGCAGTGGTGAGTGACAGCGTGCTGGGGGCCGACGGTTCCGTCGCGCCCGGCGAGCACGTCAGCGGCCAGCGCCGCCCCGACCCCGACCAGACGTGAACGCGCTCGTGGTGGGCGGTGCGGGTTTCATCGGCTCGCACCTCACCGAACGACTGCTTGCGGACGGTCATGCCGTCGACGTCGTCGACGACCTCTCGCTCGGTTCGCTGGCCAACCTGGCCGAGGCCCGATCGATGGGTGGCGAACTCAAGATCCACACTCTCGATGCTGGTGCCGATGAATTTCAGGCGCTGGTGGCGCTGCGTACTCCGGATGTGATCTACCACCTCGGCGTGCTGCCGCCCGGTGAGTCGGTGGAGACTGGCGCGGCAGGCAGCCTGCGTTCGCTGATCTCGGTACTCGAGGCGGCCCGGGCGTTGGGCGGAGTGAAGATCGTGGTGGCCTTGTCGGCGGTCTCGATCTACGGCGACGTTCCCAGCAAGGACCTACCGATCAAGGAGAATCAGGCCTGGAAGCCGGTAGGGGTCCGTGGGGTTCTGGCCCGCTCGATCGCCGAGTTGTTGGCGGTGTACCGCGAGGAACACTCGGTGGAGTTCACCGCGCTGGCGTTGGCCAACGTGTACGGCGACCGTCAGCGTGCCGACGGGGGTGTCGTGGGGGCCTTTGGTCATGCGCTCGCCCAACGGGAGGCGCCCGTGCTGAACGGCGATGGCCGCCAGACTCGCGATTTCCTGTACATCGACGACGCGGTCGATGCGCTCGTGCGGGCTGCCACACGAGGCAGCGGTCTGGTGGTCAACGTCGGTACCGGAGTGGCAACCTCGGTGAGCGACGTGTGGTGGCAGATGGCGGGTCCCGACGGGCTCGCGCCGCTCACGGCACAGCGTGGCCGGAGCGACGTGCCGCGGTTCGCGCTGTCGCCCACGCGGGCGCGCATCCAACTCGCCTGGGCACCGTGGACCGAGTTGAGCGTCGGTCTGCGTGCGCTGGGCCGTGGGCCGCGCTAAACCGGCATTCCGGCGGCCGCCAGCGTGCGCCGGGCGAGTTCCCTGCCGATGTCTGCGGTCTTCATCACGCTCTCGGTGATCACTACCCGCATGCCGACGGCCTCGATCTGCGGTGCCAATGCGGCGTCCACGGGGTCGATCACCAGCGTGGCCGCAATCGGTGCGTACAGCCGGGCCACGGCGACCACCGAGGCCTCCATGCCCAGCTCGATGAGCATGCGGTCGGCGGGACCCTTCAGTGCGGCACCGCCGACGATGGGTGAGATGGCGACGACCTGTTCGCGTCGAGCTGCTAGTAGCTCGTCGATGCCAGCGAGAGCACGGATGGGTGCGATCGACACGAGCGGGTTCGACGGGGCGATCACGATGGCCGACGCGTCGTGCAGAGCCGTCATCACCTGCCGGGTGGGCTGTGCGGATTCCGCGCCGTCGAAGCGCACTGACGACACCGCCACCGAGTGGCGGCGTTGCACGAAGTACTCCTGGAACGCGACTTCAATACCCTCGTCGCGCAGGCCGACCATGGTGCTGACGCGTTCGTCGCTCATCGGTAGGAGGTGCTGTTGTAGACCCCATGCGGAGGCGATCTCGGCGGTCACCTGGGTGAGCGTGGCGCCTTCGGCCAAACGGGCAGTGCGATAGAAGTGCGTCGCGAGGTCTTGGTCGCCGAGGTTGAACCAGGTGGGCGCGGCGTGCGAGCCGGCGGGGCGTCGCTCGGCGTAGCGGGTGAGCGCTTCCATCGCTCGCCACGTCTCGTGGCGCAAACCCCATCCGCGCTCAGGGTCGATCGCCCCAGCGACGGTGTAGGTGATGGTGTCGATATCCGGTGAGATCGACAGACCGTGCAGCACCGTGTCGTCACCGGTGTTGACGATGCCCACCGTGTCGTTGGTGGGGTGGACGTCGGCCAAGGCGCGCAGGAAACGCGCCGCCCCGACGCCGCCGCAGAGCACAGCGATGCTCATCGGGCGCCGACTACCAGGGTGTGGTACAAAGCAGCCATTTCCTCGGCGCAGCGGTCCCAGGAGAACGTCGGCCACCGTCGGTCGCCAGCCTCAACAAGCCGTAGACGTGTGGCGCTGTCGACGAGCGCACGCTGCAGATTCGTCGCCAGGGCGTCCACATCGTCGGGAGGGGACAGCAGCGCAGCATCTCCGGCGACCTCGGGAATCGAGCCTGCGTTACTCGCCACCACCGGCACACGCGCCTGCATCGCATCGAGCAGTGGGAAGCCGAACCCTTCATCAAGCGACGGGTACGCGAGCACTGCAGCGTGGTGCAACAACCACGAGCGAACATCGTCGGACACGCGACCAGTGAACAGCACTCGGTGGGCGAGCGTGGGCCCGAGCGCATCCACCGCAGCGTCGATGATCGGTCGATCATCGCCGTCGCTGCCAGCGAGCACGAGTTGCAGATCGGGGTGCTGGTGGGCAATGGCGCCGAATGCCCGGACCAGCGTCGGCAGGTTCTTGCGGCGCTCGAGCGTGCCGATTGCCAGCACGAAGGGCCTCCCGGCAAATTCGGGAATCGGTGCCTGCTCCGGGGGTGAAGCGAGGGTCAACGTCCCCCATGACGCGACGGTGACCGCAGCGTGGGGGAACAGGTCGCGCACCTCAGCCGCAGTGGCGTGGGAGACGGCATGCACCGCCGCGCCACCGTCGATCGCTCGCCGCAGCACGCGACCTGCCCGTGCGACGTCGCCAACGGCAAGCTCGGGGCGACGCAGGAACCAGCAGTCGTGCACCGTGACCAGGCGGGGGGTGCGCACGGGCGGCACCACGTAGTTGGTTCCGTGCACGACGTCGAGACCCCGCAGCCAGCGCTCGGCGCGGGGATGTGAACTGGCTGCCCAACAGCGGTGGGCGAGTGCGGCTGGCAATGGCAGGCGGCGTACACCCGCACCGGGCGCGGCGCGAAAGGACACCAGATAGTCCACCAGGGTTACATCGCTGCGGCGTGCGAGTGCGCTACGCAGTCCGTCGACGGAGTAGCCGACCCCACTGAGCGGGCCGTGTAGCGGCCCGGTGTCGAATCCCACGCGTACGGCGTCCATGTCCCGTTGGATCCTAGTAGTGGCCTGAAGCGTTCTGTCCTGGTCAAGACCCCCCTAGACTTCAGCGACTTCACGAGCGGAAAGACTCCCCATATGCCCCGTGCATTCATCACCGGTATCACCGGCCAGGACGGACAACACCTCGCAGAGTTCTTGCACGGCAAGGGCTATGAGGTGTTCGGAATGGTCAAGGGTCAGAACAACCCCCGGCTGACCCAGATCCGTGAAGAGTTCCCCTTCATCGAGCCGGTCCCCGGCGACCTGGCCGACCTGCCGTCGCTCGTCAAGGCACTCGAGGCAACGCAGCCCGACGAGGTCTACAACCTCGGCGCCATCTCGTTCGTCGCGCTCAGCTTCAACCAGGCCGAGCTCACGGCCAACATCACCGGGCTCGGTGTGTTGCGCATGCTCGAGGCCATCCGCATGGTCGGCGGCGCGCAGAACAACAAGATCCGTTTCTACCAGGCCAGCAGCAGCGAGATGTTCGGCAAGGTACGCGAGACACCGCAGACCGAGCGCACGCCGTTCCACCCGCGTTCGCCCTACGGCTGCGCCAAGGTGTTCGGCCACGACATCGTGGTGAACTACCGCGAGAGCTACGACATGTTCGCCTGCAGCGGCATCCTGTTCAACCACGAGGGTCCGCGCCGCGGCATGGAGTTCGTCACCCGCAAAGTCACCAACGCCGTCGCTCGCATCAAGCTCGGGCTGCAGGAAGAGCTCGTGCTGGGCAACCTCGACTTCAAGCGCGACTGGGGCTACGCCGGCGATTACGTGAAGGCGATGTGGCTGATGCTGCAGCAGGACACCCCCGACGACTACGTCGTGGCCACCGGCGAGACCCACAGCGGTCAAGACCTCGTCGAGTTGGCCTTCGCCCAGGTCGGCATCACCGACTGGCAGAAGTACGTCCGTCAGGACAAGAAATTCTTCCGCCCGGCCGAGGTCGATCTGTTGATCGGCGACCCCACGAAGGCACACGACAAGCTCGGCTGGAAGCGCGAAGTCGACTTCCCGACCCTGGTCAAGATGATGGTCGAGAACGACCTCAAGATCGAGTCCGCCAAGCTCGGTCGCTGACCCACCCGCCCCTGCATTCGGGGCCGGTGCGTGCCGGGGGGCTGTTCAGCTCTCGAACGGCATATCGGTGATGGCGTCCATCATCGAGCCGTGGGTCGGTTCCACACCGGTACGCAGCTTGTGTCGCAACGCAATCCAGAACGAGACCAGGGCGGCTGCCGACGAGGCGACCAGGCCGTACTCGATTCGCCGGAACAGGTCGTCGCTGCTGAGCCAGGTGACCAGCACGAAGGTGACCATGCCCGAGCCCCAACCAATGCCGACGAGTGCGTGGCCGCGTAGGGCGATCACGGCTTGGGCCAACGCCAAAGCCAGCATGTAGATGGCGCTGCCGACTGCCAGCATGGCCATCGTGCGAGCGTGCAGCTCTGCGCCGTACATCTTGCGGATGATGAATGGTCCGACGGCAAATGCGCCGACCGTGCCGGCGGCGCCCACCGCGACCACGAGCACCAGCAGTTTGCGGAATCCACGTTTGAACTCGTCGAGCTCATTGCGTGCGGCCAGGCGCGAGAGGCGCGGGAGCAGCGCCGCCTGCACCGCTTGGAACAAGAACAGCGGAATACGGGACAGGAGCACGCCGTACCCGAACTGGGTGACGAGGTCTTTCTGGCTGGGGTCCTTCAACAGGTTGGCAGCCACCGGGCCGGCGTTCACCAGTCCGGCAGCGAACACGGAGCCGAGCAGCAGCCACCCGAGGTTCGGAGTGACTTCCTTCCACGTCGCGGGCGGGCCATCCTCGGTGCGCAGCGCGCCGCGCGCCCACACGTAGAAGAACCCCATCAACGGGGCGACCGCCACTGCCATGCCGTAAGGGCCAGCTGTCTTCACGCCGATCACCGCGAGCGCGATGCACAGGATCACGCGCACTGCGCCGTCGGCACCCATGACGATGGCGTAGGCCTTGAAACGGCCACTGCCGCTGGCGATGCCGCGCGCGAGGTGCACCGGGGCGTAGCTGGCAAAGGCCACCACGAGCGCAGCCAGCATCACCCAGTCGCCGTCGAAGTACGAGTGCGTGAGAATCGGGCTGGTGGCGAGAACCACCAGGGTGACCAATGTCGCCAGACCAATACCGAGCGTGACCACCTTGCGCACGACGGGTTTGGTTCCCTGGCCGAGTGCTCGGCGTGCCGAGAGCGCGCGTCCCAGTTCCTGTTCGAGCGGGAGGAAGAACCCGGGTGCCAGTGCGAACGTGGCAAACCACAGCGACAGCACGGGACTGAACGGCTCGTCGCCTCCGAGGGCATTTTTGCCAACTCGCAGGAACGCGAACGATGCAAGGCCTGCCACCAGCAGGCCGACTCCGACGGGAATGGTCCCTTCGGGAAGCGGGACCCGTGAAGAAGACTGCTCGTCGGACGTTGCCACCAAGTCGGCAAGGTTATCCGCGAGACTGTAGGAATGGCGTTCTACAACCCGCAGCGTGCTCATGCGACGCCACGCCGACGCCGATATCACCTTATGCGGTGTTCGATGATCGGGTTGGTGGCTGCCGTGTCGGCTGCGGTCATTGCCGCGCCGAACTCGCCGGCGACCCCCTCGCCGATACCTACCGCCGCAGATGCCACGATCACGATCGATGGCCATGGCTATGGCCATGGGATCGGGCTTTCGCAGTGGGGCGCGTATGGGTACGCGGTCGATCACGGTTGGACCGCGCCGCAGATCCTCGACCGGTATTACGGCGGCACCGTTGCCGGAGCGGTCCCCGTCGACTCCCTGCTGACCGTGCGGTTGTAAGGCGTTGACGACCAGCAAACGGCGGTGGTCAGCGCAACCGGTGGGCTCGTGATCGTCGGCTATGCCGGCGGGCCGTGGAAGTCGGTCGTCGCCCGCGAAATGAGCCAGGGTGTGTATGGCGTGTGGGTGCGCTCCGATATCGAGTCGTGCCCAGTCGACGGCGCGGCACTCGGTGCTGGCTGGACGCAGCTCCCTCTCACGAGTCCGTCGTCGGTCACCATCAGCACGTCGGTGGACTCGAATGTCACCACGAAGTACTCCGACCTCGCATCGGTGTGTTACTCGGGTGGAGCCACCAAGGCCTACCGTGGTGCGATCCGCGCGGTCAACGGACCCATCGGCGAGAACCGCACGGTGAATGAGGTGGCCGTCGAGCAATACCTGCGTTCGGTGATTGCCAAAGAGATGTCGCCGTCGTGGGCCGCCGCCGGGGGTGGCAAGGGCAGCCAGGCGCTGCAGGCGCAGGCTGTCGCCGCGCGCAGCTACGGCCTCGCCGAAGGGCGCACGGCGTATGCCAAGACCTGCGATTCGACTTCTTGCCAGGCCTACATGGGAGCCGCGTCGCGTACTGCCGTGGGTGGCGCGTTCACCCAGGTCGAGTACCCGTCGACCGACGCTGCGGTCGCTGCCACTGCAGGTGTCGTGCGCCGTGTCGGCTCCACGTCGGGTCCGGTCGCCTACACGCAGTTCTCTGCCTCGTCGGGAGGCTGGACCGCCGCAGGCAGCTCGCAGCTCGGGCCGTTCCCGGCGGTTCAGGACGACGGAGATGACGTCACCCTCAACCCCAACCACAACTGGTCGGTCGCGATCAGCGCCAGCTCCATCGCGGCCAAGTACCCCTCCATCGGGTCGCTGTCCTCGATCTCGATCACCGGTCGCAACGGCCAAGGCGACTGGGGCGGCCGGGTTACACAGCTCAAACTGTTGGGCACCGTCGGTTCGGTCACCATCACGGGCGATTCGTTCAAGTCGGCGATGGGGCTCAAGTCGAACTGGTTCAACGTCCGCGGCACCGTGAACGCAGACCCGTGCGTGGGCCGCAACGAGCCGCCCATCGGTGGCAACCTCCCCGCCGCGGCAGGCGCTCAGTTCAACCCGATCACGCCTGTGCGCTTGATCGACACCCGCGACGGCACCGGCACCAACCCGGTCAGGTTGCTCAGCGGTTGCACGCTCGTGGTGCAGACAGGTCTCGCCGGAGTCGCTACTGCGGCCTCGGTGAACGTCACTGCGATCAATCCGACGGTCGCGGGCTACTTGACCGTGTATCCCTGCGGTGTCACCAGGCCAACGGCCTCGGTGGTGCAAACCGTGCCCAACCGCGTGATCGCCGGTTCCACCGTGGTGCGCCTCGCTGCCGACGGCACGTTCTGCGTGTTCAGCAACGGCGACCTTGATGTGGTGGTCGACATGTTCGGTTCGTACTCCACCACGTCCGGTGTGAGGTTCGAACCGATCAACCCGGTGCGGTTGTACGACTCGCGCACCACCAAAGCTCCTCCTGCTGCGGGCACGGTCATCCGCGTTCCCGTTGTTCGTGCGGGTCGGGCTCCGTCGGGCGCAACAGCAGCGGCGCTCACAGTGCATGCGATCGGGGCCACCGGGAACGGGTTCCTCACCGTCTACCCATGCAACGCCGCGCGGCCGCTCGTCAGCTCGCTGAACACCGCCGTGGGGACGAGTATCACGAACCATGTCGAGGTGGCGCTGAACGGTGCCGGTGAGGTCTGTGTGTACCTTCACACCTCGATGCACGTGGTGCTCGACCTCAGCGGCTGGTTCGGCGCGGCCGCCACCACGAAGTACTTCGCAATCACCCCGGTGCGGGTGCTCGACTCACGGCCGGACGCCAACATCGGCCTGGCCGGGGCGTTCGGCGCCGGTGCCAATCGCGCACTGCCCCTGGCTGGAGTGGGCGGGTTGCCAGCGGCCGGCACGATGCGCGCGGTCCTCGCCGAAGTGACGGCGGTTGGGCCGAGTTCTGCCGGGTACCTCACGGTGCACGCGTGCCTCACTCCGGTGCCGTCGCTGTCGATGGTGCGCTACATCGCCGGATTCAACGCCGCCACCACGGTGATCGGCCCCGATGATGTATCCGGCCGGTGGTGTGTGCTCTCGAGCACGACACTGCATGTCGTGATCGACGTCAGCGGTTACTTCGCCTGACCCTCGGGTCAGTGGCTGGTGAGGCTGCGCACGATGCCGGAGACAACCTTCTCAAGTTCGCGACGGCGAACCTGGGCCTGTTGAAACGCGAGCACGCCGAATCCGATCGCAACGTAGGCCGCGTCTCGCGTCAGCGCGACGACCTTGTCGTCCACCAGAGGGAACTCAAGTTGGCGCACATCGAGAGCGGAGAGGTCGAACGACGGGAAAGCGATACACGCCATGGTACGTCCTCCGTGACGTCGCCGGGGCCGGCGAGCAGTGCTCATTCTAGCGAGCAGCCGCTCGCGCTCCGGCTTCGTTCAGGTGGGTGACCGGTCGTGGGAGGGGTGCCGCAGCTAGCCTTGACCGTTCGTGGAACCCGTTGAGCCGATCGCCCCGCCCGTAGTGGCCGTGATGGTCGTTCACGAGCCCGGTGAATGGTTCGATGAGGTGCTGCGCTCGCTGGCAGCGCAGGACTACGGCAGCCTCAAGTGTCTGTTCCTCGTGTGCGGTGATCCGGGTGAACTTCCCGAACTCATCCGCAGCACGGTGCCCGACTGCTTCGTGCGCGCTGTGTCCAGTAACCCCGGCTTCGGCACGGCGGCCAACGAGGTGCTGCGCCTCGTCGAGGGCGACAACGGTTTCTTCTGCTTCCTGCACGACGACGTCGCACTCGATCCCGGGGCGATCCGCTTGCTCGTGGAGGAGATGTACCGCTCGAACGCTGGCGTCGTCGGTCCCAAGCTGGTCTCATGGGATCGCAGCTATGTGCTGCAGCATGTAGGACTTGGCGTCGATCGCTTCGGTGAAGTCGACCCGATCGTCGAACCGGGCGAGGTCGACCAGGAACAGCACGACGCCGTGCGCGATGTGTTCGCCGTGTCGTCGGCGTGTTTGCTGGTGCGTGCCGATCTGTTCCGCGCTCTCGGCGGATTCGACCCGAGCATCGAATACCACGGTGACGACATTGATCTGTGCTGGCGCGCGCACCTCGGCGGTGCGCGTGTGGTGGTGGTGCCCGCCGCCAGAGCCCGACACCGGGAGCAGTTGCTCCAGCGGCGGCCCGACCTGCACCACACCACGATGGCAGCGCGTCACCGTATGCGCTCAGTACTCACGCTGACGGGGGCCGGACGGCTGCCGTTTCTGTCCTTGCAGCTCGTGTTGATCACCCTTGCCGAATCGATCGTGGGCATTCTCACCGGTCGCTTCCGTCATGCCGCCGCTTCGCTGGGGGCGCTGTTGGGCACTGTGCCGCGCACGCCGTCCCATGTGCGGCGGCGCCGATCGTTGAAGGCGCTGCGCCTGGTGCCCGATGCGGAAGTCGCCGGCTTGCAGCTGCGCGGTAGTGCACGCGTCACGCGGTACCTGCGTTCGCGCGACAGTCGACAGATCGACCCCGACTCGACCACCGAGCGTCGTTGGCGTCAGACCGCCGGTTCGGCGCCGGTCCTGGCGTGGCTGGCGATCACGGTCCTGGCCGTCGTTGGCAGCCGGCAGTTGCTGACCGGTGGGATTCCGTCATTCGGAGAGTTCATGAAGTTCCCCATCAGCCCGCGCGGGATGGTCGGCGACTACTTGTCGAACTGGTCTGGTCACGGGCTGGGCAGTACCTCGGCGGTGCCGACCGGAGTCGGCCTCATCGCCGTGGGCAGCGTCGCCACGCTGTTCCACATGGGTCTCCTGCAGACGGTGTGCGTCGTCGGCCTGCTCTTCGGTGGGTACCTCGGTATCTGGCGGCTGGCGTCGCTCTACCCGACGGCGCGCGCGCGCATCGCCGCGCTCGCGGTCTACGCCGCGTTGCCCTTGCCTGCCCAGTTGCTGTCGGGCGGCCATTGGTCGGCGTTGGCCTGCTACGCCGCAGCACCGTGGGGATTGCACCTGCTTCGGCGCATCGCCGGCATCGAGACCACCGGCAGTCGTCACGATGCCGAGATCGAGCACTACGTGGAGGTGCCCCAACCCAAGCTGGTCCGTCGCTTCGCCCAACTCGCGCTGCTCACCGCGGTGGCGGTGGCGTTCGTGCCGTCCTACGCGCTGGTGCTGGTGGGAATGGCCGTGCTTGTGGCTGTCGGCACCATCGTGTGCGGTGGCTCGAGCCGATCTGCGGTCACCGTGGTGTTTGCAGCGCTCGGAGCGTCGGCGGTCGGGTTTGCCGTCAACCTGCCGTGGGCGTTCTCGCTGTTCGGACGCGATGGCTGGACATCGATCGTCGGGGTGCCGGTCACCACCTCGCGGTCACTTGGCTTGCGCACGTTGTCGCGTTTCCTCGATGACTCGAACGGCCCGTCGGTCATCGTGGTCGCGCTGTTCCTGCCGGTGCTGGTGGCGCCGCTCGTGGCCCGTGCGTGGAGGTTCACGTGGGCTGTGCGTGCCAGCCTGCTGGTGTTCGGGTTCGGCACGCTGGCGTTCCTCGATGACCGCTCGCTGCTGCCGTTCCGCCTACCTGAGCCCGGTGTGCTGCTGGTTCCCGTCGCCATCGGCGTGGCGCTGTCGGCAGCGACGTTGGCGGCAGCGTTCCAGGACGATGTTCTGGGCGGGTCGTTCGGGTGGCGACAGCCGCTCGGTTTGATCAGCGGTGTGGCCATCGTCATCGGCATCGTGCCGGGTCTGATCACGGTCTCGGACGGTCAGTGGGGGATGCCCGATCGAACGCTGATCTCAGTGCTCGCGCAGCTGCCCACCAACCCGCAGGAGGGCGATTACCGAGTGTTGTGGATCGGCGATCCGCAGGCGATCCCGGTGGCGGCCTACACGTATCAGCCCGGTATCGGGTACGCGATCACCGACGACGGACCAATCACGCTCGAGAACCACTGGGCTGGGCGGCCGTCACCCGTCGAGAAGGAAATCGCTGCAGCGCTGCGCTCCATCGCCTCCGGTTCCACGTTGCGGGGTGGCCGCCTGCTCGCGCAGTACGGCATCCGCTACGTCGTCGTGCCGGTCGCCGACGGGGCCAACGGCACGATCGACCATCCGCTGCCAGCGCCGTTCGGGCTCGTTGATGTGCTGGAGGACCAGCTCGACCTTGCTGCGCCACTGACGCGTCCACCGAACTACGTGATCTACGAGAACACGGCCTACACGCCAACGCGCTCGATCCTGTCGCCGACGGGCGCCGAGGCGAGCAGCCAGGCCGGAGGCGAAGTGCTCGCTCAGGCCGACCTGCGCGGCTCCACGCCGTTCGCTGTCGGTGCCCCCGATCGCGGTGACGCCACCGGCGACGTGCCCGCCGGCACCTTGCACGTGGCGGTCCCGTTCGACAACAAGTGGAAGCTCACCGTCGGCGGCACTCCCGTCCCGGCCCGTCGCGCGTTCGGCTCCACCATGGCCTTCGATATCCCCACCGCCGGTCGAGCTGTGCTCACCTACGAGACGCCAGTCGTCCGCGAACTCTGGGTGCTTGCACAGGTCGTCGCGTGGCTCACGCTCGTGCTCGCGGCCAGCCCGGTACGTCCGCTGCAGTGGCGTCGCCGCCGGCAGCGTGTGACGAGTGGCCGGCTCTCCGATGGGGAGTATCAAGCGCTGCTCGACCTGCGGACGCCGCTGACCGCACCCACCGGCACCGTGTCACCGGCTGCCGGCGAGGGCAGCGAGGGAACGCTTGGGAATGATTGGCCTGCGCCTGAGCAATGGGTCGACGATCCGATTGCGCCCGACCCGTGGGCCGAGTCGGCTGAACTCGTGGAAGCACCGGACGAGCCCACGTTCGGCTCCGACGGCACCGACTGGGATGCTGGTCGATGGGAGGCCGAGTCGTGAATCGTCGCCTACTCACCCTCGTACTCGTCGTGCTGCTACCACTGGGCTTGCTGTTCGCCGCAGCGCAGACATCGCCCGAACCAGCCCAAACCCCTACGTATGCCAACCTCGCAGCACCCTCAATGCCGTTCGTGCCGCACCTCGAGTTCCTCACTTCCAGTTGGTTCTGTGCGGGGGTGCCACTCACCGACAACGGTCTTGGTGGCACGATTGCAGTTGCCAACCCCGGCGACACCGCGCTCGCTGGTCACCTCACGTTGTTTACCGACGAATTGGGCGTCGCTCCGGTGGAAACCGACTTCCAAGTACCGCTGCGCGACACGTACACGGTGGCAATCGGCGACCTGCTGCCGAAGGGCAACTATGTCTCAGCAATGGTCGAGATCGCAGGCGGTGGCGGGTTCGTCGAACAGCGCGCCGAGCAGGCCAACGGCGATTCTGTGAGCGCGTGCACCAACAGCACCTCGGGCAGCTGGTACTTCGCCGACAACTACACCCAGGGCGGCAGCCAAGAAGACATCGTCATCACCAACCCGTTCCCTGACGACGCGATTGTCGACTTCACGTTCGCTGGCACGGATGGCACCCGCCAGCCGGGGGTGCTGCAGGGCGTCCCTGTTCCGGGTCACTCTGTCCTGGTGGTCGACGAGCAGTTGTTGGCCAAGGATGAGGCGGTGTACTCGCTGGCGGTGATCGCCAGCCGTGGACGCGTGGTCGCGGCTCGTGCCCAGCGCTACTCGGGTGAGCGGCATGGGTTCTCGATGAGCCTCGGCGCACCGACACCGTCGCCCAACTGGTACTTCGCCGGCGGCATCAAAGACGGCACGAACTTCGAGCGGTTCAGCATCTACAACCCGGGCACTCAGGACGCACAGGTGCAGCCGGTGTTCTACGGCGTCGTCAGCGACACGTTCACCAACCCTGGCGAGATCGCCGTTCCGGCCGGTCGGGTTGTTTCGTTCAGTCTCACCGATGTCCCCGATCTCCCGCAGGGTCGGCACGGAATCGCCTTCACCTCAATGACCGGGGCGCCGATCGTGGTCGAGATGGCGGTCACGCGCAAGGACGAGGGCCCGTCGGTGACATCTGTTGTGCTGGGCGTCGAGCAGTACTTCGCGGATCCTGGCTTCTTCCAATGGAGTATGGCGTTCGGTCCCGAAGCGGCGGCCGACGAAGTGCTGGTGGTGCTGAACCTGGCCTTCGTCGACGCCACTGTCACCGTCAAGGTGCTCGGTCCGGGAGGCCTCGTGGCGGTGCCGGGTTTGGAGAAGATCACGCTGCTCGCCGGCGCTGTGACCACCGTGAACATTCCTGCCGATGCATCAGCGGTTGGCCATCCGCTGATTGTCGTGGCCGATCAGCCAATCATCGTGCAACGACTCCTGCCGCGTGGACACGCTCTCAAGGGTCGGTCCGCATCGTTGGCGCTACCGGGCTGACTTCGTGTGGGTCGAGATGAAGGCGGGTTGACATGGTGCAGGTGATCGTCGCGTTGGTGGTTGTGGTCGTGGCAGTTGGCGTCGGGCTCGTACTTCGTCGTCGTCAGGTGGTGGAGGCCCCCACCCAACCGCGCTTCGACGTTCCCGCCCAGCTCGACCGCGCCGACTTCGATGCGCCGACTCCGTGGATCGTCGTGGTGTTCTCGTCGGCGAGCTGTACGGCGTGTGCCGACATGGTCCGCAAGGCCGAGGTGTTGCGCAGTGCGCAGGTGTCCGTGGTGGACGTGGAGTACACCGCTGCTCGGGCGCTGCACACGAAGTACGGCATCCAGGCCGTACCGATCGTTGCGATCGCCGACGCTGCTGGCATCGTCCGTGCCGGGTTCACCGGTCCGGTGTCGGCCACTGATTTATGGGCTGCTGTCGCCGAGGCGCGCGACCCTGGCAGCACCCCCGAACCTGAGCTGGGTCGACCCGACTGATCAGTCGATGGAAGCGGGCTGCTCGGTGACGATGTCGTCAAGGCTGCCGTGCACCAGGTTGGCGACCTCGGCCCCGTCCATCGTCTCTCGTTCGAGCAACGCTTCCGAGACGGTGTCGAGTGCTTTGCGGTGCTTGGTGAGCACCGCCAGTGCTCGGCTTTCCTGCTCGTGGAGGATGCGGGCGATTTCGCTGTCGATCAGCTTGGCCGTGTCGTCGCTGTATTCGCGTCCCTGGGTCATCAGATCTTCACCCAGGAACACTTGCTGATGGCCGCTCCAGGCCATCGGGCCGACGGCGTCGCTCATACCCCATTCGCGCACCATACGGCGAGCGATGCTGGTGGCCTGCTCGAGGTCGTTGGCGGCACCAGAGTTGAGCTGCCCGAAGACGATCTTCTCGGCCACACGGCCGCCCATTGCTCGGCAGATGACGTCTTCGAAGAACTCCTTCGAGTACGTGTGCCGTTCCTCGGGCAGGCTCCAGGTGACGCCGAGTGCCATTCCGCGGGGGAGGATGGTGACCTTGTGCAACGGGTCGGCGTTGGGCAGCACGACGGTGAGGATTGCGTGTCCGCTCTCGTGCACCGCAGTGGCCCGCTTTTCTTCAGCGCTGAGCACCAGGCTTTCGCGGCGGGCGCCCATGACCACACGGTCGCGGGCATTCTCGAAGTCGATGCGCTCGATCTGCTTGCTACCACGACGAACGGCGAACAACGCCGCTTCGTTGACCACGTTGGCCAGGTCGGCGCCGCTCATCCCGGGTGTGGCCTTGGCCATCGTCTCGAGGTCGACGTCGCCGCCCATGCGCTTGTCGCGACTGTGTACCTTCAAGATTGCTTCGCGCTCACTGGCTTCGGGCAACGGCACCACGATCTGGCGGTCGAAGCGGCCGGGGCGCAGCAAGGCAGCATCGAGGATGTCGGGGCGGTTCGTGGCCGCGAGGACGACGATTCCCTCGGTGGTCTCGAAGCCGTCCATCTCGGAGAGCATCTGGTTGAGCGTCTGCTCGCGCTCATCGTGGCCGCCGCCGAGGCCAGCGCCGCGCTTGCGACCGATCGAGTCGATCTCGTCGACGAAGATGATCGCCCGACCGAGTTTGCGGGCCTGTGCGAACAGGTCGCGTACGCGGCTGGCGCCGACACCCACGAACATCTCCATGAAGTCGCTGCCCGTGACACTGAGGAAGCCGACGCCGGCCTCACCGGCGACGGCCCGTGCAAACAGGGTCTTGCCGGTGCCGGGAGGGCCGACCAGCAGGATGCCCTTGGGGACGCGGGCACCGATCTCGCGGAAGCGTTCGGGCATGCGCAGGAAGTCGACAACCTCAGTGATCTCCTGCTTCACGCCCTCGTAGCCGGCGATGTCCGCAAACGTGGTGGACGGTTTGTCGGCCTGGTAGGCCTTGGCTCGGCTGCGGCCGATGGACATGACGTTGCCCATCTGCCCCTGCGCACGCTTGTTCATCCACACGAGGAAGCCGATGATCAAGATGAACGGCAGCAACAGGCTGACCCAGCTGAGCAACCAGTTGCTGGAGGGTTCTTTGTACGAGACCCCCACCTTGTGGGTCTCAAACAGATCCTTCTCGCTCTGTAGCGGGAAGTTGTCGCGCACCGTGGTGGTGAACTTCGTGCCGTCCTTCAACTCGCCCGCAATCGAGTTCGAGCCGTTGGTGACGGTGAACTTGACCACTTCGTCCTGCTCCACGGCGGTGACGAACTCGGTGTAGCTGAGCTTCTTGCCGCTCTCGGAGGGCATCAGCTGGTTGACGAGCAGCGTGCCGAGCAGCACCACGAGCAACACCGGGACGGTCCACCGCGGCCAATTGCCGCGAGCCTTGCCACCGGCGGGCGGGGGTGTCCCGTTCTGGTTGCCGTGCTGCTGGCCGCGCCCAGGGGGCGGCGGAGGGGGCGGCGGCGGGAGGTTGCTCATGCGCCAATGCTAGGGGCGAACCGTGATGGTGACTCGTCAGCGGGCCCGGCTCCGGCCGCAACCACGCGTCGCGCGAGCCGTGAGGGGTATCCACCACTTTGCGCGCGAGGAGTTTTAACGTTCACGTTCATGAGCAGGCAGTGTTCACGTACGGGTTGTGCCGAGTTGGCGACGGCCACCCTGTCCTATCAGTACGCGCGATCTCTCGTTTGGCTGGACGACCTGTATGACGAACGCGACCCGCACGCATACGACCTGTGTCAGCGCCACACGGCCCGCCTGTCGGTGCCGAACGGTTGGCGTTTGGAAGACCGTCGTACGAGCCGTCAGCTCGTGTACGCCGGCGCCGGCCGCCTCGCCGGCTGATCCGAGATCGCGCCTGGCCAGTAGGCTCGGCTGCCGTGCCCTCACCCCGTTCGTCTGTCGCTCCGACCTTGGGCGTACCGGTAGGAATTTCCATCCGCGATGCCTCGCTGACCTGGCTCGGCGGTTGGTTCTTGGGCAGCACGTTGTCCAGCATCGTGTTGTCGGGCAGCGGCGCTCACGACATCGCCGAGGCCGGACCATGGTGGCTGGCGGCCGCACAACTTGCCGCATGGGTCCCGCTGGTCGGCGCAATCCTGTTCCTGGCCCGCCGTTCTGCCAGCGGCTCACTCGTCCGCGACTTTGGCTACACCTTGCGGCCACTCGATCTGCTCGGCGTACCTCTTGGTGTGCTCACCCAGCTGGGATTCGTGAAGCTGGTGTATCTCCCGCTGCAGCACCTGTGGCCGCACACATTCTCGATGAGCAAGATCGAACAGCCGGCACGCGATCTGTGGAACAACGCGCATGGGAGCGGGATGTTGATCCTGATCCTGATCGTTGTCGTCGGCGCCCCGCTCGTCGAGGAGCTCACCTACCGCGGACTGTTACAAGGCGCGTTCACCCGCCGCACCGGCGCAGTCACCGGCGTCTCGTTCGTGGCGCTGTGGTTCGCCGCTATTCACTTCCAAGCCGTGAACATCCCCGGACTGTTCGTGGTCGGCCTGGTGCTCGGCGTCTGCGCCCAGCGGACGGGCCGCCTCGGCATGTCGGTGCTCACGCACATGGCCTTCAACGCGACGGGGTTGATCCTCGTTGCTCATCGTTGAGCCTGCAGCGAGATACACCGTGACACCTCAACCGTTCCGCTACATGGAAAGATGCCCACCGGCATGACCGAGCACACTGACGCAGCTGGCGACCTCCTTCCCGAACTGGCGCTCGACGTCGACGATCAGCGACTCGTCGCGGACGTCGCCGCGCCCGCGTCACCCTCGATCGGCCAGCGCATGCTGCGTCGCATCGTTCGTCGTCCGGTCAACTGGATCAATTCACCCTGGCCGGCGGCCCGAGTAGTGCAGTACCTCACCGCGCTCGTTCTTGTTGGTGGTTGCACCTTCGCCGTGCTCGAAGTGATGCACCTCGATCTCGTGTTCCGCAACAACACGCCCACCGGCGGCGATATGGGAGCCCACGTGATGGCTCCGGCGTACCTGCGCGACCACCTGTTGTCGCACGGGCAGATCAGCGGCTGGAGCAACTACTGGTACAACGGTTTCCCGCTGTATCGCTTCTACATGGTCGTCCCAGCGCTGCTCATTGTGTTCTTGAACGTGTTCTTCGCCTACGGCGTCGCGTTCAAGCTCGTCGTTTGCGTCGGCATCGTCACCCTGCCGTTCTGCTGCTGGGCATTCGGTCGCCTCGCACGCTTTGTCTTCCCAATCCCTGAGCTCATGGCACTTGCTGCTGTCGCCTTCCTGTTCGACGAAAGCTTCAGCATCTACGGCGGCAACGTGAAGAGCACGATGGCCGGCGAGTTCTCGTTCTCCATCGCGCTGTCGTTGGCGGTGTTGGGTCTCGGTCTGTTCGCCCGAGGGCTGGAGACCGGGAAACATCGGAACTGGACGGCGATCGTGCTGGCGCTGGCGATGCTGTCGCACGGCATCGTGCTGATCTTCGTGGTGCTTGCGGCGCTACTCATGTGGCTGGTCTGGATGGACAAGACGCGCTTCATCTACGGCCTCACGATGGGTATCACCGCGTTGATGCTCGCCGGATTCTGGGTGTTCCCGTTCCTGTTCAACCACGCCTACATGACCGACATGAAGTACGGCTACCGGCCGGACGGGCCCGGCGACAGCTTTTGGGACATGTTCTTCCCGTGGACCCCCGTCCTCGACATCATCGTGTCCGGGTTCGCGCTCATCGGGTTCATCAGCAGCGTCATCAAACGCAACTTGAACGGGGCGTGGCTGGGTATCACCTGCTTCGCGCTGATGGCAGCGACGTTCCTCGCTCGCGACAGCCTCCCGGTGATCGGTCTGCTGTGGAACCCGCGGCTGCTCCCGTTCCTCTATCTCATGCGGCTGTTGCTGATGATGGTGGGCATCGTCGACGTGGTGCATTTCGTGGTGCGTGGATGGCAGCAGCGGGAACTCTCCGCCAAGCAGATGATGGTCACCGGCGCAGCGATCGCCGCGGTGGTTGGGTTGGTGGTGCTGACGTGCGAACTGTTCTTGTTCCGTGAAGTGCCGGGTGGCCACTACAGCACCAAGAACGGTAAGTCCGTCTACTCGTGGGGTGTCGCGGGCTGGGATCCGATCACGCTGTCCGCTGAATCGAAGGACGCCTACGCCGACGGCTGGACCCGCTACAACTTCCTCGGCTACGAGGGACGCGGCGCATACGGCGAGTACAAGGCATTGGTCGACACGATGGCCTCGCTGGGCACCGACCCTGCGCAGGGCTGCGGTATGGCGCTGTGGGAGAACAATGGAGACACCGGGCAGTACGGCACCACCATGGCGCTGATGCTGTTGCCGCACTGGACCGACGGTTGCATCGGTAGCTCCGAGGGTCTGTTCTTCGAAGCATCGGGAACCACGCCGTACCACTTCCTCACGGCTGCGGCGATGAGCGCCAACAGCTCGAATCCTGTGCGCGAGCTGCGCTACACCGACAACAACGCTTCGGTCGGTGTGCCCATGCTGCAAAAGATGGGGATCAAGTACGTGCTGGTGTTCACCGACGCGGCCAAGAAACAGGCTGATTCGCGCGGCGATCTCACCCAGGTCGCAACGAGTGGCCCGTGGAAGATCTACCGAGTGGGCGACAGCGACATGGTGGTGCCGTTGAAGGTGCAGCCCGTAGTGGTGAACCCACGTTCAGGCGATCAGCGTGAACGAAACCTCGAGCTGGGCACGAGTTGGTTCCAGAACGCCGACGAGTGGGCGGCCATCCCGGCCGACGATGGCCCCGCGTCGTGGCAACGCATCGATGTACAGGTGGATATGACGCGCCGCGTCGGTGAGGCCCCGCTGAAGCCGGGTCGCAAGGTCGACATCGTGGTTCCTGCCACGCCGATCAAGACCGTCGCGCTGCCGGACATCACCGTGTCCAACTACCACTTGGGTGATCAGGACGTCAGCTTCGACGTGTCGCAGGTCGGCGTTCCTGTCCTGGTGAAGGTCAGCTACTTCCCGAACTGGCAGGTCGACGGCGCCGACGGCCCATATCGCATCGCGCCCAACTTCATGGTCGTGATCCCCACCTCAACACATGTTCGCTTGCATTACGAGGCCTCGACGAAGGACCAGTTGTTCTACCTGGTGTCCCTGCTGGGTGTACTGCTGATGGTGTTCTGGCGCTTCCGCGGCGACGTGAAGCACCGCAGCCCACATCCGTTCTTGCTCGCGGCCACCGAGCCCTTCGACGAGGACTCCTTCGACTGGACACCCACAGCGGGTCATCCGGTGCCGTTGGGAGAACTGGAACACGCCGGACATCATGACGCCGAACATCGGGATACCGAAGTAAGTGAACTCGCGGAGTGGAGTGCGCCCGACGAGGCCTCGCCGCCTCCCGGTACCCTGTGACCCCGCATGTCCACTGACCCCAGAGTGCTCGACGACATCGTGAAGGCGTACGACGTACGCGGCACGGTGCCCGACCAAGTCAACACTGATGTTGCTCACGCTCTTGGCGTCGCCTTCGCCCGTTTCTGCGGTACCGAACGACTGCTCGTTGCTCGCGACATGCGGCCGTCCGGCCCCGAACTCGTCGATGCCTTCTCGCGTGGTGTGATGGAGCAGGGTGTCGATGTCATCGACCTCGGCCTGGCCAGTACCGACCTGATGTACTTCGCCGCCGGAACGCTGGATGCTCCCGGCGCGATGTTCACTGCGTCGCACAACCCGGCGCAGTACAACGGTGTGAAGTTCTGCCTCAGCGGAGCCCGTCCGGTCGGCGTCGACACTGGCCTGGACGAGGTCAAGCGCGCTGCACAGGACGTGCTTGCCGGCCGCGGCCCGGCCTCGGCCGCAACGGCCGGTTCGTTCAGCACTCGCGATCTCTTGTCGGCATTCGCCGATCATGTGGTCTCGTTCGTCGATGTTGCTGCGCTGCGTCCGTTGAAGGTCGTTGCCGACACGGCCAACGGTATGGGCGGTCTCGTCGTACCGGCGGTGTTCGAGCGTCTGCCGCAACTCACCCTGGAAGTGATGTACGGCGAGCTCGACGGCACGTTTCCGAACCACCCCGCCGATCCGTTGCAGGCTGCCAACCAGCGCGATCTGCAGGCCCGTGTCCTGTCGGGCGGATTCGACATCGGTCTGGCTTTCGACGGGGATGCGGACCGCGTGTTCGTGGTCGACGAAACCGGTCGTGGTCTCAGCGGTAGCACGACGACGGCGTTGCTTGCCGCGGGCGTGTTGCGCACCAACCCCGGTGCCACCATCTTGCACAACCTGATCTGCTCGCGTGCCGTCCCCGAGGTCATCCGCGAACGTGGCGGCATCCCGGTGCGCACCAAGGTCGGTCATTCCTTCATCAAGCAGCAGATGGCCGAGACCGGAGCGGTGTTCGGTGGCGAGCACTCGGCGCACTACTACTTCTTGCGAAACTTCCGTGCCGACAGTGGCCTCATCGCCAGCATGCTCATGCTCAACGAGATCAGCCGTGCCGGCGTTGCCCTGTCGGAAGTACGTCGGCCATTCGAGCGCTATGCCTCCAGCGGCGAGATCAACACCTCAGTGGCCGATACGCAGGTCGTGATCGAGAAGATCGCCGCCGAGTTCGCGCAGTGTGGGCAAGACCATCTCGACGGTCTCACCGTGGACTGTGGGCCGTGGTGGTTCAACCTGCGCCCGTCGAACACCGAGCCACTGCTGCGGCTCAACCTCGAAGCACCCACCCGTGACGACTGCGATCAGCGGGTCGCCGAGTTGCTCGCACTCATCACTAGTTCCTGACAATCCCTCTCCGAAAGGCCGGTCGTATGTCGCTCGATCCCCGTCTCCTGGCCGTGTTGGCCTGTCCCGTCGATAAGGGACCGCTCTACTACCTCGGTGACGAACAGGGGTTGTACAACCCGCGTCTGCGTCGTCGTTATGTGGTGCGTGAGGGTATTCCGGTGATGTTGCCCGACGAAGCGGTCACGGTCGAGGCAGCAGATGCCGATGCATTCGATGCCCGTATCGCGTCCGGCGACCTGGCTCCCACGTTCGGTGCCTGACCGGAACGGCGAACAGTCGGCTGGTAAGGTTTTTGCCGGGCGCGACGACCGAGCCGTCACTGGCCTGATCGGGAAGATTGGTATGCGCATGAGGTCTTCATTCTCCATTCGGGCGATGCTCGCGGTCGGTGCGCTCGCCGCGGCCTTCGTCGTCGTCCCTGCTGGGCAGGCGCACATCGCGGCTGCTGCTGGCCCGTGCACCCTCGGCGGACTCTGTGCCGGTGGCGAGTACCACCCGCTCACCCCGACCCGCATCTTCGACACCGGAGACAGCTCGGTTCCTCCCATCAACGACGTTGCTCCGCTCGGTGGCAAGCCGCTCAGCTTGGCCAAGCCCACCTTCAACATCGGCCTGTTGGGTCTCGGTGGTGTCCCGCTGTCCGGTTCCGACGTGCTCGCCGTCGTTGTCAACATCACGATCGCTCAGCCGGGCGTGTCGGGCTGGCTCGGTGCGTACCCTTCGGGAGTTGCCCCGGCGGACGACACGTCGTTGCTCAACTTCCGCAGTATGCAAACCACATCGAACCTGGCGGTCGTGCGTGCAGGGGCTGATGGCAAGCTGACGGTGAAGTTGTTCGGCAACGGTGCGGTCGGCGCGGCAAAGGCGCGTGTGGTCGTCGACGTGTTCGGCTGGATCTCCACCAGCACGTATGGCACCGCCAGCGACTTCACCGGTGAGTACCGCGGAGCGCGGTTGGTGCCGCTTGCCGTGCCCACGCGCATCCTCGACACCCGTAACGACGCCGCCCCCGACACGCCGCTCGGGGCTGGCACCGACCTGTCGCTGACGGTGTGGGGCGCGACGCCGATCGACAGCTCCGGCGCTGCCGCGGTCCCCACTGGCTCCAACGTGGTCGGCGTCGTCGCCAACATCACTGCCGTGGCGCCCACCCGGGCCACGTTCATCACGGCCCAGCCCGACTCGATTTCGGTCGGCACACCACCTACCACCAGCAACCTCAACCCTGCCGCGGGGCAGGTGAAGGCGAACCTGGTCATCGTGCCGCTCGACGCCAACGGTGTGCTGCATCTGTACAACCACGCTGGTTCGGTGAACGTGGTCGTCGACGTGATCGGTGTGCTCGAGACCGGCACCGACGAGGCGACCCGCAAGGGCCGCATCGTGCCGCTCACCTCCCCGTTCCGAGCCTTCGACACACGCCAGCCAGCGTTCGGCAACGTGCCGCTGGGGCCGGGTCAGGCCGAGAACTGGAGCTTCGCCAACTTCGCCAGCAGTGTCACCATCAACAGCACGTCGGTCGGCAACCAGTTGGGTCTGCTGGGCAACCTCACCGTCGCCACGATGATGCGCCAGTACCCCACGGTGCCCGCCTCCAGTTACCTCACGGTGTACCCGGGTGGCGGGTCGCTGCCGCTGGCGTCGAACCTGAACTTCGGTGAGGCAGAGGCCATCCCCAACATGGTGATGGCCCGCTACGACGCCAGCCAGGTGCTGCAGGTGTTCAACTTCCGCGGCTATACGCATTACCTGCTCGACGTGAGTGCCGTCATCCTCGACGACTGAGCCTCTAAGCTGAAGGTCTCTTCGGGCTGATCAGAGAGCTGCCAGTTGGCACCGGCCCGGTTCCCACCACGTTGCTTCCCCGGAGGAACCACTATGACATCCATCGCCGCGCGCCGCGACTACCGCGTCGCCGACCTCTCCCTCGCACCGTTCGGTCGCAAGGAGATCCACCTTGCCGAGCACGAGATGCCCGGCTTGCGCGCCCTGCGCAAGGAGTTCGGCCCGCTCAAGCCGTTGAAGGGTGCCCGCATCTCGGGTTCCTTGCACATGACCATCCAGACCGCCGTACTCATCGAGACGCTGGTCGAGCTCGGTGCCGAGGTGCGCTGGGCCAGCTGCAACATCTTCTCGACGCAGGACCATGCTGCGGCCGCCATCGCGGTCGGCCCGCACGGCACCCCTGAGGAGCCCAATGGCATCCCCGTGTTCGCCTGGAAGGGTGAGACGCTGGAGGAGTACTGGTGGTGCACCGAGCAGATGATGTCGTGGCCCGATGCGGCCGATGGCACTCCCCAGACTGCCAACATGATCCTCGACGACGGTGGCGACGCGACCCTGTTGTTGCACAAGGGTGTCGAGTTCGAGAAGAGCGGCGAGGTGCCCGACCCCACCACGGCATCCAACGCTGAGTTCGCCATCGTGCTCGGTCTGCTGCAGCGCAGTCTGAAGACCGACCCCACCAAGTGGTCTCGCATGGCCGCCGACATCAAGGGCGTCACCGAGGAGACCACCACGGGTGTGATGCGTCTGTACAAGATGCACGAACGCGGCGAGTTGCTGTTTCCGGCGATCAACGTCAACGACTCGGTCACCAAGAGCAAGTTCGACAACCTGTACGGCTGTCGTCACTCGTTGATCGACGCGATCTGCCGCGCGACCGACGTGATGATCGCTGGCAAGGTGGCCGTGGTTGCCGGTTATGGCGATGTGGGCAAGGGATGTGCTCAGGCACTCACCGGCCAGGGTGCGCGTGTGATCATCACCGAGATCGACCCGATCAACGCGCTCCAGGCGGCGATGGAGGGTTACCAGGTCACCGTGATCGAGGATGTGGTCGGCCAGGCCGACATCTTCGTGTCGTCCACCGGCAACGACCACATCATCACCGTCGAGCACATGCACAAGATGAAGCACAACGCGATCGTGTGCAACATCGGGCACTTCGACAGTGAGATCGACATGGCCGGTCTGGCACGTAGCGGCGCAACCCGCGACGAACTCAAGCCGGGCACCGATCTGTGGACGTTCGACGATGGCCACAGCATCATCGTGCTTGCCGAGGGTCGCCTCGTGAACCTCGGTTGCGCCACCGGTCACCCGAGCTTCGTGATGAGCTGTTCGTTCAGTAACCAGGTCATTGCTCAGATGGAACTCTTCGCGCACACGCAGAACTACCCGCTGGGCGTGCACGTGCTGCCCAAGCGTCTCGACGAGAAGGTCGCGTCGCTGCACCTCGATGCTCTTGGTGTGAAGCTCACCAAGCTGACCGACGAGCAAGCGGAGTACTTGGGCGTCGACCCCAGCGGCCCGTTCAAGTCCGACCACTACCGCTACTGAGTCACCGGTTTCTGGGAAGCGATCTTCCCAAGTCGGCTTCTGGGAAGGCCTGGTCCCGCAATGCGGGACCAGGCCTTCCCAGTTCCCGGCTGCAACTGGCCGTTGCCGACGCGTCCAAATCCCGACTAAAGTAGTCAGCAAATCCGCGGACCTGCTGAGGAGCACTCTTATGGCCAACATCGCAAACGACGTCACCGCACTCGTGGGCAACACGCCACTGGTGCGCATCAACCGAGTCACCGCCGGAGCGGTGGCAGAGGTGGTCGCCAAGCTCGAGTTCTACAGCCCGGCCAGCAGCGTGAAGGACCGCATCGGCGTGGCCATGCTCGACGCCGCAGCCGCAGCCGGAAAGATCGGCCCCGATACGGTCATCGTCGAGCCGACCTCGGGTAACACCGGTATCGCGCTGGCAATGGCCGCTGCCGCACGAGGCATCAAGATCGTGCTCACGATGCCCGAGACGATGTCGAAGGAGCGCCGCATGCTGCTGCGTGCCTACGGCGCGGATCTGATTCTCACCCCAGGCCCCGAGGGTATGGGCGGCGCCATTGCGCGGGCCACCGAGCTTGCTGCCAGCGACCCGAAGTACTTCATGCCGCAGCAGTTCGAGAACCCGGCCAACCCGGCGATCCATCGCACCACCACGGCCGAGGAGATCTGGCGCGACACCGATGGCAACGTCGACTACTTGGTCGCCGGCGTTGGCACCGGTGGCACCATCAGCGGCGCAGGGGCGCGGTTGAAGGAACTCAACCCGAACCTCAAGGTCATCGCCGTCGAACCGACTGCCTCGCCGGTGCTTTCGGGTGGGTCGAAGGGTCCGCACCCGATCCAGGGCATCGGTGCCGGGTTCATCCCGAAGAACATGGACATGTCGATCACCGACGAGGTCATCCAGGTCACCAACGACGATGCGTTCGCCACCGCCCGGCGGATGGGCAAGGAAGAGGGCGTGTTGGTCGGCATTTCCAGCGGTGCTGCCGTGTGGGCCGCAGTGCAGGTGGCCAATCGCCCCGAGAACGCCGGCAAGCGCATCGTCGTCATCATCCCCAGCTTCGGCGAGCGCTACCTGTCGACGGCGCTCTATGCCGATTTGGCTGACTGAGCGGATCTGACCGAGATGAGTTCCTGGCGGCACGATCTCCACGCGGCGCGTGATCGCGATCCGGCGGCGCGCTCGTTGTTGGAAGTGGCCTTGTTGTACCCGGGCGTTCACGCCATCTGGGCTCACCGCGTGGCGCATTGGCTGTGGCTGCGCGACCAACGGTTTGCTGGCCGCGCGGTCTCGCAGATGGCGCGCAAGTTCACGGGGATCGAGATTCACCCCGGCGCGAAGTTGGGGTCGGGCTTGTTCATCGACCACGGGATGGGCGTCGTCATCGGTGAGACCGCGGTGGTCGGCGACGACGTCACGATCTACCACGGCGTCACCCTGGGTGGCACGACGCTCGACCGCGGACACAAGCGGCACCCGACAATCGGCGATCGCGTGGTCATCGGTGCGGGGGCCAAAGTGCTCGGCGCGATCACCGTGGGGGCGGACAGTCGAATCGGGGCCAACTCGGTGGTCGTACGGCCCGTGCCACCGAAGTCTGTGGTGGTCGGAGTTCCCGGTCAGATCGTGTCGCGCAGTCGTGTCAACATCGCGGTGTCGGAACCAGATCTCGACGAGGCCGTCCTGCCCGACTTGGTCGGCGCCAGCCTGTCGTCGCTGCTTGATCGCGTCGATGAGCTGGAGACCGCAATCAGCGGCTCGCCGTCCGCGTCGGCGGCGCATCGCAGCCCCGACGGCGTGTGGAGTGGCCTCGACTTCTCGATCTGACCCCACCCCTCATCCCGTTCGTGTCACACACGGGCCACGGAGGCTCGTGGCCGTTGTGTGTCCGGAAGGGAACGGATGAGCACTTGGAGGACGTGGTCTGGCGTCTCGATGACATCCGCGGTGGTGAACTCCAAGACGATCTGACCAGCTTGCTGGAGGTGGTTCCGTCGTCGGGCGTCCTTGCGGCGGTCGCTGTCCGATGAATGGCCCAGCCTTCCGCTGACTTCGACGATGACGTTGGTGCCTGGGAAGCGGAAGTCGACGCGGGCGACCGTCGTGCCGTTCGCTCGGAACACGACCTGTGTCTGCGGGCGTGGAAGGCCGACGCGCCGTACCAGTTGGAGAAAGCGACGCTCGAGGTGCGACTCACCTCCGCTGTCCAACAGGAGTTCCCTGAGCAGCACGACGCCTCCGCGCCCTGAGCCGCTGAGAACGCCCAGACGGTCGGTGAGCCGCGAGAGCGCCGTTCGGCGGAGCCGAATCGCGCTGTCGATGGCACGCTCGAGATCCCTGGCGCTCGCTCCTTGTGTGGCCCAGTCGATGATCGCTCTCGCTGCGGTCGTCGTCCGCAGGCCCTTGTGACGGAATACGTCGCGCTCGTCCCATCGTGTGGTGGTATGCAGGACCAAGCTCCGGATCGATCGGCGACCTCTGGGCACCAGGAACTCTGCGTGGTGCGGCGTCGGCACCTCCACACTGAGCCACGTCAGCGCCGATGATCCGAACAGCGCTCCTCGGTGACCGAGCCAGGCTGCTCCGGCGCGTGCCTGCATGTCGAAGGTCAAGGGCGCCGCGACGTGGCGGTAATGGTGTGGTGCCACCTCCAACCACAGGCCGCCGTCCTGCCGCCGACGCCACGCCTCGGGCCCCATGAGCGCGAGCGCGTCGCTGTCGGTCACCAGACCGCCATTTCGATTGCCGACCTCAACGAGGGAAAGCGAGCGTTTCATGCCCCAACTGGGGACAGCGGGCACCTCATTCCGGCAGTTCACCCTGCCCTGGCCACACGCCGGCCACGGCGCCCCGTGGCCGGTGTGTGACACGAACTGGGGGGGAGGGGCTGGGGGGGGAGGGGCTGGGGTGGGGGTGGGGCAGAGGGGGGCTGGAGCGGGGGTGGGGGGGTGCGGTGGGTCAGTGGGCGCTGGCGAGCACGGTGACGTCGCCTCTGAGGCGCAACTTGGGCATGAACACATGCACGAGTGGGCCGATGCCGAAGGTAAACGCCACTGTGCCGATGCCGATCGCCCCGCCAAGCGCGAGGCCGGCGGCGAGCACCACCAGTTCGATACCCGTGCGCGCGACGCGCACGCTGATGCCGCGCTTGGCCAGCCCGAGCATCAACCCGTCGCGCGGGCCGGAACCAAGGCCGGCGCCGATGTACAGGCCGGTGCCGAGCGCGATGGACAGCAATCCGCCGCCGAGATAGGCGAAGCGCACGACGAGCAGGTTGGAGTGGGGGAGGTGATCATCGATCAGGTACACCACCAGGCCGATCTCGATCACGTTCATCAACGTGCCCAGGCCCATCTTCTCCTTCAACGGGATCCACAGCAGCACGATGACGGCGCCCGTGAGTTCGATGACGATGCCGGTGGGGATGCCGGTCTTGCGGCCGAACCCCTGGTGGAACACGTCCCATGCGGCGAGACCGAGTTCGGAGGTGATGAACATGCTGATGCCCAGGCCGAACATCGCCAAGCCGACCATGCAGCGCAGGATCCGCTCAGGGATGCGGTCTGGCGGCAGCGGGAGGAACACGTGGGCGACGCTACCGGAAACCCTGTGAGACCCCCGTGGTACTTGTTGCAGCATGATGTTCACTACTTTCTGCGCCGGTTGCAATCAGCCCGGCGATGTACTCTGCCGGCGCTGCCGGTTCTCGCTCGCGAGTGCGAAAGCCCAGGTCGGAGATGGTGGGGTGCTCGCCCCGCTGCGCTTTGAAGGGGTTGCACGTGAGGTCGTCCATGGCCTCAAGTACCGCAATCGGCGCTCCGTGGCCAAGGTGCTCGCGGCGCTGATGGTGCGCCGCCTGCATGTCGGCCGGGTCGATGTCGTCACGTGGGCGCCCACGAGTGCCTCGCGGTCACGTACCCGGGGCTACGACCAGGCCGAGTTGCTGGCGCGAGCAGTTGCCCACGAGTTGGGGGTGCCCTGTCGTCGGCTGTTGTATCGCAGCCACGGCCCGGCGCAGACCGGGCACACTCGGGCCGAGCGGTTGAACGCGCCACAGTTCCGAGCGCGCCCAGTGTCGCCGCATCTGCGGGTGCTGCTCGTTGACGATGTGGTCACCACCGGGGCCACGCTGTGCGCTGCGCGCGACGCACTCCTGGGTGCGGGTATCTCCGAGGTCGTGTGCGTGGCGGCAGCCGCCACCCCGGACCGCGCATCGTCGACGAGTGCGGTCCGCTCGGGCTGGGCGCCCAGCCTGGCCAGAGCAAGCTGAGGGGTGCCGTGTTCGGCGGCCGCAGACCCGCTTCGGCCTGCGCGAAAGGTGCCGCTGGCGGCCCCGGAGAGGGCGGAAGTCTTGCGGCTGGGCAGGTCATGCCAAGGCTCGCGCAGGCACCGCAGGTAGGATTCCGTCCCGCATGAGCATCCTCGACCGCATCCTCCGCGCTGGTGAAGGCAAGAAGATCAAGGCCCTCGAAGGTCTGGTCCCCGACATCAACGCACTTGAGCCCGAGTTCCGGGCGCTGTCCGACGATGCGCTACGCGCCAAGACCGCAGAATTCAAGGGTCGCATCGAGCGCGGCGAACCGCTCGACGATCTGTTGTGCGAGGCGTTTTCCGCAGTTCGCGAGGCCGCCACGCGAGTCATCGGTCAGCGTCACTTCGACGTGCAGATGATGGGTGGCGCCGCGCTGCACTTCGGCTGGGTGGCCGAGATGAAGACCGGCGAGGGCAAGACCCTCGTCAGCACCCTGCCGGCCTACCTCAACGGTCTGTCGGGCAAGGGTGTGCACCTGGTGACGGTGAACGACTACCTGGCTCGCTTCCACGCCGAGTGGATGGGCCGTATCCACAACTGGATGGGCCTGGAAGTCGGTCTGATCATTCCCGGCTTCAAGGAGCGCCCTGCTGAGAAGCGGGTCAACTACAGCGCCGACATCACCTACGGCACGAACAACGAGTTCGGCTTCGATTACCTGCGCGACAACATGGCCGGCACATTGAACGACAAGGTGCAGCGCGGCCACAACTTCGCGATCGTCGACGAAGTGGACAGCATCCTCATCGACGAGGCCCGCACCCCGCTGATCATCAGCGGCCGCGTGGCCGATGCCGCCAAGCTCTATTACCGCTTTGCCAGCATCGTCCGGTCGCTCAAGCGCGACATCGATTACGAGGTGGAAGAGGACAAGCGCGTCGTCGTTCCGCTCGAAGCCGGCATCGACAAGGTCGAGCAGGCGCTCGGCATCGACAACATGTACGACGAGGTACAGCAGAACCTCGTGCACCAGTTGTCGGTGGCCCTCAAAGCCAAGGAACTGTACAAACGCGACAAGGACTACATCATCGCCAACGGCGAGGTGAAGATCGTCGACGAGTTCACCGGTCGTGTGCTCGAAGGCCGCCGCTGGAGCGAGGGCATCCACCAGGCCGTCGAGGCCAAGGAGGGTGTGAAGATCAAGGAAGAGAACCAGACACTCGCCACGATCACCCTGCAGAACTACTTCCGCATGTACGACAAGTTGTCGGGTATGACCGGTACGGCCCAGACCGAGGCCGCTGAACTTGCCACTACGTACGAGTTGCAGGTGGTGCCGATCCCCACCAACAAGACGATCATCCGCCTCGACCAGGCCGACCTGATCTTCAAGACCGAAGAGTCGAAGTTCCGCTCTGTGGTGGAAGACCTCGCTGAGAAGTACGAGAAGGGCCAACCCGTCCTGGTGGGCACCATCAGCGTCGAGAAGAGCGAGTATCTCTCGCGGCACCTGCAGCAGCGCGGCATCCCGCACGAGGTGCTCAACGCCAAGCAGCACACACGTGAGGCGCAGATCGTCGCCCAGGCCGGTCGGCTGCACGCGATCACGGTGGCCACCAACATGGCCGGTCGCGGCGTCGACATTCTGCTCGGTGGTAACCCGGAGGGCCTGGCACATCATCAGGTGTTGAAGGAAGGGCACGACCCGTCGCTGCTCACCGACGACTTCGACCTGCCGATGCCGATCGATCAGATGCCCGAAGAGTTCCAGGCCGCACGCAAGGCTGCGCAGGGCCGCTACCAGGAAGTACTCGGGGAGCTGAAGGTATCGTGCCGCGCTGAGGGCGATCAGGTGCGCGAGCTGGGCGGCCTGTACGTGCTGGGTACCGAACGTCACGACAGCCGTCGTATCGACAATCAGCTGCGTGGTCGCAGCGGTCGTCAGGGCGACCCCGGCGAGAGCCGTTTCTACCTCAGCCTCGACGACGAGCTGATGCGCCTGTTCGCCACCGGCGCGCTGAGCTGGGTGATGGGTCGTGCTCTGCCCGACGACGAAGCCATCGAGGCGAAGATGGTCACCAAGGCCATCGAGCGTGCCCAGACCACCGTCGAGCAGCGCAACGCCGAGATCCGCAAGAACGTGTTGAAGTACGACGAGGTGATGAACGAGCAGCGCAAGGTGATCTATGCGCGTCGTGATCAGATCCTCGAGGGTCTCGACCTCAAGGCTGCAGCGATGGAGTATCTGTCCGATGCAGTCGACACGCTGATCGACACCCACTGCGTCAGCGAGGCCGCCGACGAATGGGACCTCGACGGTCTGGTCAAGGAACTCAAGACGTACTGGCCGAACGAGATCAGCGAGGACGAGCTGCTGAAGTTCGACGACGCCGACGACATCTACGACCTGGTGACCGCGAACGCAAAGGTGTTCTACGAGCAGCGTGAGGAAGAACTGACCCCTGTGGTCATGCGCGATGTCGAGCGTCAGGTGATGCTGCGCATCATCGACCAGCGCTGGCGCGAGCACCTCGAGGAGATGGACTATCTGCAGGAAGGTATCAACCTTCGTGCGATGGGCCAGAAAGACCCGCTGACCGAATGGCAGCGTGAGGGCTACGAGATGTTCGGCCAGATGATGAAGGGCATCGCGCAGGACTTCGTCAAGTACGTCATGCACGTGCAGGTCATCCGCAACGACGCCCCGCAGCAGACCGTGCAGAACGTGCAGCAGATCTCCAGCGAGAACCGACCCACCGACGGCATCGCTGCTGCGGCTCGTGCCGCGGCTGCGGACGGCGAGATCCCGCCGGATTCCGTACCTGCTGCACCGGCGACGCAGAAGCAGCAGACGGTCGTGAAGGACGAATGGTCGAAGACACCGCGCAACGCACCGTGCCCGTGCGGCAGTGGCAAGAAGTTCAAGACGTGCCACGGCGCGACCCTCTGAAGGGCGACCGTCCATGCGTGATTTCTCCGACGACCTGAAAGACCTGCGACGCCGTCTCGGCGAGGCCGAGGGCTATCTGAAGGTCTCCTACAGCCGTACCCGCCTCTCCGAGCTGGAGATGGAGGTGTCGCGCCCCGATCTGTGGGACGACCAGGATCTGGCCAAGAAGGTCAACGCCGAGTACTCCAACGTGAAAGGCGACCTCGACACCTTCGACACGCTCAGCGGTGCGCTCGAGGATGTCGAGTTGCTGCACGAGATGGCTCGCGAAGTCGACGACGAAAGCCAAGAGGGCGATATCGATTCGGCGGTGAAGGCCATCGGCGAGCAGTTGCGGCTGCTCGACATGCGCAGTCTGTTCACTGGCGAACACGACGAGGCCGACTGCATCGTGCAGATCAACGCCAAGGACGGCGGCGTCGACGCCCAGGACTGGGCCGAGATCCTGCTGCGCATGTACTCGCGCTGGGCCGAACGCCGTGGCTACGAGCTGGAGGTTGACGAGATCAGCCCTGCCACCGAGGCGGGCATCATGTCGGCCGAGTTCACCATCACCGGTCGCTATGCGTACGGGATGATGACCAGCGAGCGCGGCACGCACCGTCTTGTGCGGATCAGCCCGTTCGACAACCAGGGTCGTCGCCAAACCAGCTTCGCGGCCGTGCAGGTGTGGCCGGTGATGGACGCACCCGATATCGAGATCAACGAATCCGATATCGAGATGCAGGTGTACCGAGCCAGCGGTGCCGGCGGCCAGCACATCAACAAGACGTCGTCGGCAGTTCGCCTGATCCACCGGCCTACGGGCATGGTGGCCAACAGTCAGGAAGAGCGCAGTCAGCTGCAGAACCGCGAGAAAGCGTTGAACCGGCTGAAGGCAATGGTCGCAGCCAAGATCGAAGAAGAGCACGAGGCCGAGCTCGCTCGGATCGCTGGTCGTCAGGCCCAGGTCGGGTGGGGTAGCCAGATCCGCTCGTACGTGGTGCAGCCGTATCAGATGGTGAAAGACCTCCGTACTGAGGTCGAGACCAGCCAGATCGACGGTGTGCTCGACGGCGATCTCGACGACTTCATGGAGGGGTACCTCCGCTGGCGACGCCGCGAGGCGGAGTGAGTGGAGTACCGTTGGCCAGCTTGCGGACGGAACGAAACCCGATGACCTACGTGGAGATGCGTCCATGATCCGACTCGAAAACGTCACCAAGTCCTACTCCACGGAAGTGACCGCGCTCCGCGACGCGAACTTCGATATCGCCAAGGGCGAGTTCGTGTTCCTCGTCGGCCCGTCTGGCTCGGGGAAGAGCACGATGCTGCGGTTGATGAACCGTCAGGAGCGTCCCGAGAAGGGCGCGGTCTGGGTGGCCGGTCGCAACATCAACGACATGCCCGACAGCAAGGTGCCGCACCTGCGGCGCAACATCGGCAACATCTTCCAGGACTACAAGCTGCTCGCTGGCAAGACCGTGTTCGAGAACATTGCTTTTGCGTTGGAAGTCATCGGCAAGCCGCGGCACGTCATCCGCCAGCAGGTACCGGCGGTGCTGGAGCTGGTGGGTTTGGGCGGCAAACAGGAGCGTTTCCCGCACCAGTTGTCCGGCGGTGAGCAACAGCGTGTCTCCATCGCTCGCGCGTTCGTGAACCGGCCGCTGATCCTTCTCGCCGACGAGCCCACCGGCAACCTCGATCCGGCCACCGGCGAGGGCATCATGCGCCTGCTCGACCGGATCAACAAGACGGGTACCACCGTGGTGATGGCCACCCACGACCAACGAATCGTGAACATGATGCGCAAGCGAGTGATCCAGTTCGACCGCGGCGTCATCGTGCGCGACCAGGCCCGAGGGGTGTACGAATGATCTCTCGTATCCGCTACACGTTCCGCGAGATGTGGGCCAGCCTGTCGCGCAACCTCACGCTGACTGCCGCCGCCGTCATCACCTCCACGGTGTCGCTGTTCCTGTTCGGTGGAACCCTGCTGATCCAACGCGCATTCGACAATCAGTTGAAGAAGTGGACCGGCGGCGTCGAGATGATCGTCTACGTCAACCACGGTGCCACACCGGACAAGGTGGAGCTCATCCGCAAGGCACTGCTCGCTGAGTCGAGCACTGTGGAGACGGTGGACTACTGCGACGAGACCTGCTCGGCCGGTATCGCCGCCACCTTGTTTGCCACCGACCCCGCAGCGCTCGAGCAGCTGCTGCCGAATATCCCGTCGCTGTTCAAGGTGAAGCCTGTCGACAAGTCCAGCAGCGCGTTGTTGCGATCGTTGAAAACCCAGTTTGAGGGTCTCCCGAATGTGCACAGCGTGGAGACACCAGATGAGGCTGTTGATCTGCTGAGTCAGCTCAAGGACTTTTTCGGGGTGAGAACACTTGTCTTATCGGTAGTGCTGTTGGGGGCCTCTGCGCTCCTCATCTGGAACACCATACGAACCGCGATGTTCGCCCGACGGCGAGAGATCGAGGTGATGAAACTCGTGGGCGCCACCAACTGGTTCATTCGTCTGCCGTTCATGCTCGAAGGTCTGCTGCAGGGCATCGTCGGTGCCGCCATGGGCAGCGCCGCGTTGTTGTTCGTCAACGACAACTGGACGTCCGGAGTCAGGGGTTTCCCCGACAACTCGGGGCTCAAGTCGTTCGTTGTCACGGACGGATTCCCGCTGTGGGTCTGCTTCTGGATGGTGATCCTCGGCGCCTTCGTCGGTGCAGTGGGTTCCGCCACCGCGGCCTCCCGCTTCCTCGACGTCTGAGGTCGGCCCTGTAGGGTCGGCCCGCATGGACTACACCCAGATCATCTACGACGTTGCCGACCACATCGCCACGATCACGCTGAACCGTCCCGATCAGCTCAACGCGTTCACCAACACGATGATGCGCGAGTTGCTCGACGCGTTCGATCGCGTCGACGCTGATGACGACGTACGCGTCGTGATCGTCACCGGAGCTGGGCGTGGGTTCTGCGCGGGTGCCGACCTGTCGGCTGGCGGTTCGACATTCGCGAAGGGTGGTAGCGACATCATCACCGACGCAGGCGTGCCGCGCGATGGCGGCGGCATGGTGTCGCTGCGCATCTTCGAGTGCCTCAAGCCGGTGATCGGGGCGATCAACGGGCCGGCAGTGGGTGTGGGCGTCACGATGACGCTAGGTATGGACATCCGCCTGGCCAGCGAGACGGCGCGAATCGGCTTCGTGTTCGCCCGACGCGGCATCGTGCCCGAGGCCTGCTCGTCATGGTTTCTGCCGCGGCTGGTCGGCATCAGCCAGGCGCTCGAGTGGTGCTATTCGGGTCGAGTGTTTCCGGCCTCGGAGGCACTCGAGGGCGGCCTGGTGCGCAGCGTGCACGCTCCCGGGGATCTGCTGGTCGCGGCGCGTGTGCTGGCCACAGAGATAGCGGAGAACACCGCGCCTGTGAGCATCGCCCTGACCCGGCAGATGCTGTACCGCATGTTGGGTGAATCGCACCCGATGGCGGCACACCGTGCCGACTCTCGTGGCATTGTCGAGCGCGGCCGCAGCGCCGATGCTGCAGAGGGCGTCACCAGCTTCCTCGAGAAGCGAGCACCGCAGTTCTCGGTGAAGGTCAGCGATGGCCTGCCGGATCTGTTCCCCGGGTGGGAGCCTCCGAGCTTCTCCTAATCTCGCCGCGCTCGCGTGTCGACACCATGTGTGAACAGCCGGCGCCCTGGGCGCCGGCTGTGAAGGTTCTCGTCTGAGCTCAGCAGGGTCATAGGCTGCACACGTGTCCGACAACGACGATGTGACGGTGTACGACGCAGTGGGCGGGATGCCCTTCTTCGAACGACTGGCGGAGCTGTTCTACGTCGGGGTGAAGGGCGATCCGGTGTTGCGCCCGATGTACCCGGACGACGATATGGAGGGCGCGCAGCGTCGCCTGGCATTGTTCCTCGCCCAGTTCTGGGGCGGCCCGACGACGTACATGGAAGAGCGCGGGCACCCGATGCTGCGGGCACGGCACATGCCGTTCCCGATCGGCGAGGCCGAGCGCGATCGGTGGCTGGTGTGCATCGCTGCCGCTGTCGAGGAGCTCACCGAACCGGGCGAGATCCGCGAGCTGCTGATGGGCTACTTCGTACCCGCCGCCGATGCGATGCGCAACGAGGGGTTGCACCAGATTCGTCCCAGCTGAGCGGGTCTCGCGATCAGTACTGCCAGTAGAACTGGCTCCAGTCGGCGTCGCGCTTCTCCAGGAACGAGTCGCGACCTTCCTGTGCTTCGTCGCTGGCGTACGCCAGCCGGGTGGCCTCTCCGGCGAAAATCTGCTGGCCGACGAGGCCGTCGTCGATCAGGTTGAACGAGTACTTCAACATCCGCTGCGCCGTGGGGCTCTTGCCGTTGATCTCCTTGGCCCACTGCAGTGCGGTGGCTTCGAGATCGGCGTGGGGCACCACTTCGTTGACCGCTCCCATGTGCCACATCTGCTCGGCGGAGTACTCGCGACCGAGGAAGAAGATTTCACGTGCGAACTTCTGGCCCACCTGCCGGGCGAGATACGCGCTGCCGTAACCACCGTCGAAGCTGGCCACGTCGGCATCGGTCTGCTTGAACTTGGCGTGTTCCTTGCTGGCGAGTGTGAGGTCGCACACGGCGTGCAGGCTGTGCCCGCCACCCGCGGCCCAACCGTTCACGACGCAGATTACGACCTTGGGCATGAAGCGGATGAGGCGCTGCACTTCGAGGATGTGCAGGCGGCCTGCGCGCCCCGGCTCGATGGTGGCCGACGTGTCGCCCTCGGCGTACTTGTAGCCGTCTTTGCCGCGAATGCGCTGGTCGCCGCCGCTGCAGAAGGCCCACCCGCCGTCCTTCGGCGACGGGCCGTTGCCCGTGAGCAGCACGCAGCCGACATCGGTGGACATCCGGGCGTGGTCGAGCGCGGTGTACAACTGGTCGACCGTCTTGGGGCGGAATGCGTTGCGCACCTCTGGTCGGTTGAACGCGATCCGCACCGTGCCGTGCTCGAGTGAGCGGTGGTAGGTGATGTCGTCGAAGTCGAAGCCCGGCATTTCCTGCCAGCGGGTGGGGTCGAAAATCTCGGAAATCATGCGCGTCACTCTAGGGAGCCGCCCTCCCTGCCGGTGGTACGGTGCGCTCCATGTCGTATGCAGCGATCAACGGCCAAGAGATCTACTTCGAGGACACGGGTGGCACCGGTCCGGTGGTGATCCTGGGGCACGGGTTCTTGATGGATCACGAGATGTTTGCCCCTCAGGTGGCCGCCTTGCGCGATCAGTACCGCGTCATCACCTGGGACGAGCGCGGCTTCGGTGAGACCCACTACGACGGGAAGGCGTTCTCGTACTGGGACTCGGCGAAGGATTGCATCGCGTTGCTCCACCACCTCGGTATCGACCGTGCGGTCGTCGGTGGGATGAGCCAGGGTGGTTTCCTGTCGCTGCGCGCTGCGTTGTTGGCACCGGCGATGGTGCGTGGCCTGATCCTGCTCGACACGCAGGCAGGCGCCGAGCACGCCGAGAAGATCCCGCTCTATCAGGGCATGATCGACATGTGGCTGGCAGTGGGTGCCGTCCCAGATCTGGCCAACACCGTCGCGTCGATCATCATCGATGACCCGGCGGAGAGCCCGAAGTGGGTGGCCAAGTGGGCTGCCAAGCCCAAGGAGTACATCGTCGAGCCGGGTCGCTGTCTGCTCACGCGTGACGACATCTCGCACCGCCTCGCTGAGATCACCTGCCCCGCGCTCGTCGTGCACGGCACTGAGGACACCGCGATCGAGATGCACCTCGCCGAGGCACTCTCCGCCGGTCTGGTGGGCAGTCGTGGGGTGGTGCAGGTGGGTGGCGCTCATGCGGCCAGCCTCACCAATCCGGTTCCGGTGAACGCGGCGATCCTCGAGTTCCTCGCCGGGCTGGGCGCGTGACTGCACTCAGTCTCTTCGGTATCGCCGGTTTGCCCGAGATCGCGCCTGGCACCGATCTGGGTCGAGCCATTCTCGAAGCAGCCTCGGCCGCGAGTACTCCGCTTGCAGATGGTGATGTCGTAGTGGTGACCTCGAAGATCGTGTCGAAGGCCGAGGGTCGTACGGTCGAACTCGCCGACATCGAGCCTTCGGAGTTCGCCCGTCAGTGGAGCGAGCAGTGGGGCAAGGACGCGGCGGTCACCGAGCTGGTGCTGCGCGAGTCGAAGCGCATCGTGCGTCAGATCGGGCCGATCCTGATCACCGAGACGCACCACGGGTTCGTGTGTGCCAACAGCGGTATTGATCAATCGTCATCTGGTGCGCACGGTCGAGCCGTGCTGCTGCCGTTGGACAGCGACGCCAGTGCCCGCGGTATTCGCGCCACGTTCCGGGCTGCAGGTGTGAATGCCGCAGTGATCATCTCCGACACGTTCGGGCGTGCGTGGCGTGAGGGCCAGACCGATATCGCGATCGGCATTGCCGGGATGCAACCGATCCTCAGCTACATCGGGCAGGTCGATCCGCACGGCCACGAGTTCCAGGTGCAGGCGCTGTGCACGGCGGACGAGATCGCCGGAGCAGCGGAACTGGTGAAGGGCAACCTCTCGCGGGTGCCCGTCGCTGTGGTGCGCGGCTACGCGTGGGAGGCCGACGACACGGCCACCATCGCGCCCGTGCTGCGCGATCAGTCGCGCGACCTCTTCCGCTGACGCGCCGCGCACCCGCGAAGTGCTGGACTACAGGGCATGGAACATGTGGAAGTCAGCCGCACCATTGCTGCCACCCCGGAGCGCCTCTACGCGTTGATCAGCGATCTGCCGCGCATGGGCGAGTGGTCGCTGGAGAACAACGGTGGGAAGTGGCTCAAAGGCGCCACCGGCCCGACGGTCGGTGCGAAGTTCAAGGGCAAGAACTCCAAGGGCTTCCGCCGTTGGAGCACGATCGCCACCGTGGTGACGGCCGACGCTGGTAGGGAGTTCACGTTCGACGTCACCGTCGCGGGCCTGAAGGTGGCTCGCTGGGGCTACCGCTTGGAGAGCGTGGATGGCGGGACGAAGGTGACACAGTACTGGGACGACCACCGCGTGAAGGTGATGAAGGTGCTGACGGGTTTGGCGTTGAACGTGCCCGACCGGGCATCGCACAACACCGCTGGCATGGAGCACACTCTGGAGCAACTGGCCGCAGCGGTGTGAACCGCGATCGGGTCCGTCACCCGTGAAGCGGGTGCCGCCGGAAGAACTCCCACATCAACTCGTTCGCGCTGATGCTCATCGTCGTGCGGCCGATGAGGTCCTCCACCTTCGCCGCCACGGCGCTGCCTGGCCATGTGTGGCCGCCTCCCGTGATCGTGTAGAGGACGGTCTCGCCGTCGGCAGGGCACGTCCAGGTCCTGCGGACGACGTCGTCGGCGACGTCGGTGTCGACAGGATCACCGGTGCAACCGTTCGCGTTCGCCCACGCCGCGACCACGTCCGGTACCGCTACGGGCGCCTCGTCACCGGCGATCACGGCGGTGCCGATCGGGCCCGAACCATCCGGCCGCGGCAGTGCGGCGACCTTCGGACCGTAGCCACCGGTGTACGCGAGGTAGGCGTCGTCTGTGCCGTGGAACGCGATCATCGGCACGGTGCGGCCGGGGGCGCAGTCGGACTCGTGGCGCACTCCGGCCACTGGCGCGGCGGCAGCGACGCGGTCCGGGATCCAACACGCGACTCGTGAGGTCATCATCGCCCCGTTGGACATGCCGGCGAAGAAGACGCGGTTGGTGTCGATGCAGGTGCTCGCCTCAGCATCGTCCAACATGCCCTCCAGCCAGGTGAGGTCGGCGCTGCCGGAAGAGGTGTTCCACAGGTCGACCGGACGCTCGATCGCTGGCGTGATCGTGATGAACCCGTGCTTGTCTCCCGTGGCGCCGAGGCCGGAGAACTGCACGTGGATCGCGGCCGACTCGGACCACCCGTGCAGATCGATCACCAGTGGCAGCGCGCGGGTGCCGTCGTACACCGGCGGAAGGTGGCGGATGTAGCTGCCGTCCAGCCCGGCGGCCGTGAACGGTTGCGTGGTCTCGCCCGGCGGGATCGCTGCGCCGCAGCCCGTGGAGGCCGCAGTGGCGACAGCGGCGTTCGCGACGAAGTCCTTCACGGCCTGCACACCCTGCGCCGGGTAGTTGATGTTCAGCCCGGTCACCCCCATCTCGAGGAATGACGCGTACGAGGCAAGGTTCTCCAGAGTGCGATCGTTGGGCCACACCCAGACGACGTAACCGGCGGCTGCGGAGTCGGCTACCAGTTGCGGCGTGATCACCGTGATGCCGCTGGCAGTCGGTGGCAACTGCAGGATGCGCATGCCCGCCGGAACGGGCTTGCGCGACAACACCCAATCGGTGAGGGCGCCTTGCCCAGGCGAAAGTTCGGCGGCGGGGAGCAGCGAGTGGAAGTACGTCAGCACTTCGTCGTCGAACGAGCTGATGACGGTGGAGTCCACCCGGTCGAGTGCCACGAGCAACCGGGCGAGTTCATCGGCTGCCGCGTGCGCCGGCGCCCCTGTTCCCTTGATCTCGATGCCCATCGACAGCGAGGGGAATCGAGCTGCGAGCTGCTCGAACGTGGGAACCGCGAAGTCGTCGGCCGAGTATCCGTTGGGTGGAGGGGCGTCGCCGGTGCGCATACCGCGATACAGGTACTCGCTCTCGGGTCGGTCGTGGCACACGCCGCACGCCTGGGTGAACCAGTACGCGTCGTCGAGTGCAGAGATCTGGGCGTAAGTGAGGTCTCCGACCGCGCCAGTGCCGTTCGTGCTGCCGTCGACGGTGTCGTCGTGCTGCACGACGAGCACGCCGTCCTTGGACAGCATCACGTTCAGGTCGAGCATGTCGACCCCGGCCTTGGCGCTCTCGCCGAATGCATACATGGTGCTCGCCGGGAACTCGTCTTCACCGGCGGTGTGGGCGAGCACGAGCGGGCGACCGAGTGTCAGCAGTTCGTCGATCGTCTTCGGTGCCGGTGCCACCGTCGTGGTGGTAGCGAGGGCGGTGGTCGAGGCCGCGGCAGCAGCCGGTGTGGTCGTGGTGGCCGATGGGTTGTCGGCGCATGCGCCGACAAGGAGTGCGAGGGGGAGCAGGAGGCGGGGACGCAACATGCGTGCAGTCTTGTCGGACTATGGGTCCTTTGTGCATTTGTAAAGCGGACCTTTGCCCCTAGTGGCGGCATTCAGCTGCGGTGAGGATGACGCCAACGTTACGTAGTTCGACGCAACGTCCTTACTTGGGGGTTCTCACACATGCGACGTTCATTCGTACTCGGTGCACTTGGTCTGATTGCCATGGCGGGCGTTGCGGTTGGCTGCAGCGACAGCAAGACGGCGTCCACCACCACAGCCGGCGGAGGCGACGTCACGGTGCCGAGCGGCGCTGAGGGAACCCCTGTCGCGGTCGTTGCGGCCGACACCTCGGCCACCACTCAGACCCTCACGGCCGACCCGATCAGCGTCGCTGCCGGCCAGGTGACCTTCACGTTCCAGAACACGGGCACCAAGCAGCACGAGATGATCATCCTCAAGACCGACGACGCGATCGACGCACTCGTGGTCGGCGCGGACGACAAGGTCAGTGAAGCTGCCTCCGTCGGCGAGATCAGCGAGACCGATGCCGGCAAGACCGTCACCAAGACGTTCCCCCTTGCTGCCGGCAAGTACATCTTGGTGTGCAACATCGCCAAGCACTACGCCCAGGGTATGCGGGTCGCCTTCACCGTGACAGGGTGACGCCATGAGCGATCGCTCGCTGGGGTGGCCCAAGGCCACCCTTTACGGAACGCTCGTCGTTGCCGTCGCCTTCCTTGCACTCATTGAGGTTCCCGACCTGCTGGTGTCGAACCTCAGCGGAATGTCCCGCAACACACGGGTTTACCTGGCCAGCGGGTGGTTCTTCATCGCGCTGGTCGCGCTGCTCTGGGCACTCCGCAAGCTGCAGGCCAGGGCGCTGCGCAGATGAGCACACCCGTCTCACCAGACGCCAAGTGGCTGTGGGACAACGAACCGTGTCGTGCCGCCTGCCCCGTTCACACGGACGCAGGCGCCTACGTCACGGCCATCGCTGATGGCCGCTTCCGTGATGCCTACGCGATCGCCCGCAGGCCCAACCCCTTCCCGTCGATCTGTGGCCGTGTCTGTGCCGCTCCATGTGAGTCGGCCTGCAGGCGCGGCAAGATCGACGCCCCGATCGCGATCCGTGCGCTGAAGCGTTTCGTCGACGAGCGTTTCGGAGTGGAGAGTGCCGGTGGTTCGGAGATGTGGCACGCGGCGCACGGCACGGTGCCCGAGGCCACGCTCGGTTCGGTCGGCATCATCGGCGGTGGAGTCGGTGGTCTCTCGGCGGCGCACGAGTTGCGCCTCGCCGGACACGCGGTCACGGTCTATGAGGCCGACGAACGTCTCGGCGGCATGGTCCTGCTCGGCATCCCCGAGTATCGCTTGCCGCGTGAGATCATCGCTGCGGAGATCGCCGCCATCGTCAGCCTCGGTGTCGAAGTTCGTCTCGGCTGCCGTGTCGGACGCGACATCACGTTCGAAGAGATTCTCGGCGAGCACGATGCGGTGTTCGTGGCTGCAGGCGCCTGGCAGGCGCGTGGTCTCGACATCCCCGGTAACGAGCAGGACGGCGTGCTGAAGGCCGTCGAGTTTCTACTCAACGTCAACCAGGGTTACACGGTCGACCTCGGCGAACGAGTAGTGGTGGTGGGTGGCGGCAACGTCGCCTTCGATGCCGCTCGAACCGCGCTGCGCGCTGCGGCACGTGACGAACCGACTCCGGGGCCGGTGGCCCTCGGTGATCGGGCTGAGCAGGATGCCCAGCGCGACATCACCACCACCATGGACGTGGCCCGTGCTGCGCGCCGAGCTGGCGTACGCGACGTCACCGTGATCTCGCTCGAGTCGGCCGCCGAGTTGCCTGCAGCGCTCGAAGAGGTAGAAGAAGCGGAGTTGGAAGGCATCACGCTGATCCATCGCCGTGGTCCGCACCGCGTCATCGGCGAGGGTGGTCGGGTCACTGGTTTGGAGACCATCGACGTGCTCTCGGTGTTCGACGAGTTGCACCGGTTCGCGCCGGTGTTCGCTCCCGATACACAGAGGATCATCCCGGCCGACACCGTCATCCTCGCGGTGGGCCAGTCGTCCGACACAACGTTCATCTCAGCCGATCTCGGCCTCGACCGCACCCGCTTCGGCGGTCTCGTAGTCGATGCCTCCCTGCGCACCACGCATCCCAAGGTGTGGGCCGGTGGCGACGTCGCGTTCGGTCCGCGCAACCTCATCGACGCGATCGGCGACGGCCAGCGTGCCGCCGCCTCCATCCACGCCGCGCTCACCGGGGGCACCGCCCCGTCGCGTACGGATGTGAAAGTCGAGTTGATCCCCAAGCCCGCGTTCCGGCGAGTCGACAGCGAGTACGACAGCCTTGCTCGCGGCGTCGTGCCCAGCCTCGCCGCCGAGCGGCGTATCGGCTTCACCGAGGTCGAGCACGGCTTCACCGAGGACGGCGCGGTCCGCGAGGGCTTCCGCTGTCTGCGCTGTTTCGAGAACATCATGTTGAAAGCCGACCTGTGCATCTTGTGCGGGCTGTGCGTCGACGTGTGCCCCGAGAACTGCATCACCATCGTGCGCGCCGACCACATCGGCGCCGGTACTGCAGCGCAATCCGCGCTCGTACTCGACGAGGAGGTCTGCATTCGCTGCGGCCTCTGTATCAACCGCTGCCCACCTGCGGCACTGGTCATGGTCTACGCCAAGGAGATCCAACATGACTGAGTTGCTCCCCTCCGAACCCGACGCCGAGGAACGCGACGCGCTGCAACCAGCAGCGACGCCGGGTCCTCGTTCGCGCCGTGATCGCATCCGCCAGGGGGAGGCGTGGAGGTCGGTGTTCCGGCACCCGAACCTCGACACCCCTCGCGGCCGCGCACTGCAGTCGTTCTCCAACGTGTTCCTGCACGTGTACCCGGTGAAGGTTCCTGCCCGCGTCCTGCGGATGCGGTACTCCTTCCGACTTGGGTTCATCGCCACGGTCTTGTTCAGCATCCTGGTCAGCACCGGCGTGTACCTGATGTTCTTCTACACACCGTCGGTGACGTCGGCGTATGGCGACATGCAGAAGTTGCGCACCGGTGTCGGCTTCGGCCAGCTGATGCGGAACGTGCACCGGTGGTCGGCACACCTGATGGTGTTGGTAGTGGTGCTGCACCTCATCCGCGTGTTCTACGCCGGTGCGTACAAGCGCCCACGGCAGTTCAACTGGGTGTTGGGCATGGGCCTGTTCGCGATCACGCTCGGCTTCTCGTTCACCGGCTACCTGCTGCCGTGGGATCAGCTGAGCTACTGGGCGGTCACGGTCGGCACCAACCTCGTGAACTACGTGCCCTTCATCGGCACACTGCTGCGCGACCTGTTGATCGGAGGCGAGCAGATCGGCCAGATCACGTTGCTGCGGTTCTATGCACTGCACGTCGCGGTGCTGCCGGTGGCGTTGTGTGTGCTGCTGATGGTGCACATCTGGCGTGTCCGTAAGGATGGGTTCGCAGTGCACCGCGGCGGCGTCGGTGCCTTTGCCGCTACTGATGCCCCTGCCAACGCAACGTCGTCACCGGAACCGGTGATGGCGCTCACCAAGGACCACACGCGTTCGCGTCTGTTGGGCGTCGTCGACCGTGAAGTCGAGACGGCTGAGGAACGGCCGGTCGACGACACCGTCTTCACCTGGCCGCACATGCTGGTTCGTCACGTCGTGGTGGCGCTGGGCACTGCGGCCGTCGTGATCGCTCTCGGGGTGGCCTTCGCGGCGCCGTTGCGTGGAGTCGCCAACCCCGACTCGACGCCGGAGCCAGCAAAGGCGCCGTGGTACTTCGTCGGTCTGCAAGAAATGTTGTCGCACTTCGATCCGCTGGTGGCGGGCATCTTGCTGCCGGCCGGCGTTTTGCTGGTGTTGACGTTCTTGCCCTACATCGACCGCAACCCGGCCACAGAGGCTCGTAACCGCAAGGTTGCGATCGTGGCATTCAGCATCATCTTGATCATTGCCGTGGTCGCCACGGTCGTTGGTCTGGCCTTCCGTGGACCTGGGTGGAAGTTCATCACCCCCTGGAACCACTCGTACATCGAGATGTGAGGAGCGACACAACCATGGTCATCAACCGACGCTACTTTCTCCGCAGGGCGTGGAAGGCGTGCACGGCGTTCCTCGGCGGTGCCGCTGTGTGGACCTCGTGGGAGATGCTGAAGGCGCGCGACGTTGCCGCCGGCGGCAAGATCACACTCGGCAACCCCGTCGACTACAAGGACGGCACCGCGACCTACGTCCGCGAGGGCCGGCTCTGGGTGGTCAATGCAGGTGGGCATCTGCGGGCGTTGTCGCAGAAGTGCCCACACCTGGGCTGCCGTGTGCCGTTCTGCGACAGCTCCGGGCGTTTCGAGTGCCCGTGCCACGGCTCGGTGTTCAACATCGGCGGTGAGTACATCCAGGGCCCGACGCCGCGAGGAATGGACGGGTACGCGCTGTCAGTCGAGGGTGATGCGCTGGTCGTCGACACCGGGTCTGTGATCACAGGTCCCGAGAACAGCGTGCAGAACTTTGATTCGACGGCCAAGGGCCCGTCCTGTGCGGCGGGAGGCTGACTGATGGCGAAGGATCCGAAACCCGCGCTGAAGCCGTTCGAGCCGGAGTGGCTGGAGCGCAGCCTCGACCGTTATTACACGGTCGGACTGCTGTTCATGCTCGTGCTGATTGTCGCCTTCCCGCTGTACAAGCTGTCCGAGCCGAATCTGCGCAAGGACGCCAAGGCCGAGCAACAGGCCAACTATGTCGTCTATGGCGCCGAGCTCTACAAGAACACCTGCGCTCAGTGTCACGGTGAGAAGGCGGCCGGGGGTGGCTCGGCACCCACCTTGAACTCGAAGGAGTTTCTCGGGGCGACCAGCGATGGTCAGATGCAGTCGATCATCGGTGTCGGCGTGCCGGGCAGCGATATGTCGGCATGGAACATGGACTTCGGTGGTGCGCTGACCAGTGAGCAGATTCGCGAACTGGTCACCTACATCCGTTCGTTCGAGCCGACTGCTCCGAGCATCCCCGACTGGCGCAAGGGAGCCACGGCGGGAGGCTGAGCGGCTCAGCGCAGCCCAACTCGGCGCAGAATGGCGTACTCCACTGCCACCTGGGCAGCGGTGGCCGCGTTGTTGCGCACAAGGGCCAGGTTGGCCACCAGGCTGCGGCCGCCGGAGCCTTCGACAACTCGTTTCAACAAGAACGGGGTGACGTCCTGACCGGTGATGCCCTTGGCATCGAGATCGGCCAGCGCCTCGTCGATGAACGTCGCGATCTCTGCTGCAGGAATCTCGTGTTCGACCGGGATCGGGTTGGCGATGCTGATACCGCACGACAGGCCGAGGTCGGTCCAGGCCGACCACATCATCCGTGCCAATGCTGCGGGGCCATCGAGGCGCCGAGGTGCAGGCAGACCGCTGGTGCGGCTGTAGAAGCTGGGGAAGTCGTCGCTGCCGTTCACGACCACCGGTACGCCGAGCGTCTCGAGACGTTCCAGCGTGAGGCGGATATCGAGGATGCTCTTCACACCTGCCGAGACCACGGCCACTGGCGTGACGGCCATCTCGGTGAGGTCGGCCGAAATGTCGAACGAGGTGGCTGCGCCGCGGTGTACGCCGCCGATACCGCCGGTGGCGAACACCTTGATGCCCATCATCGACGCGAGCTTCATTGTGGAGGCCACCGTCGTGGCGCCGGTGCGTTTGCTGGCCAACAGCCACGGCAGGTCGCGAGTGGTCGCCTTCACCACACCCTGTTCACTGGCGAGGCGTTCGAGTTGCTGAGGGGAGAGGCCGACGAGGCACTGACCATCGATGACTGCGATGGTGGCGGGAGTGGCACCGTTGGCGCGCACGATCGCTTCCACTTCGGTGGCCAACTCCACGTTCTGTGGATACGGCAGGCCGTGGCTGATGATGGTGCTCTCCAGCGCCACGACCGGCGTTCCGGCAGCGAGTGCCTCGGCGACGGCGGGTAGGAGGGTGATCAGGTTCGGGTTCATCGGGCTCCCCAGGAGAAGGTCTGCTTGAACAGTCTGAGGCACGAGAACGCTTCTGCCTCCACGATGTCGGTACGACTGCGCAACTGTGAAAGGAGTCGCAGCAGGTGGGCATCGTCGTCGGCGACCACTTCGAACATCAGGTCGTAGCGGCCGGTGGTGGCCACCAGGTACTCCACCTCGTGCATCTCCGCGAGGGCGAGCGCCGTGGTTTCGGCATCACCGGCGACTCGGGCCCCGATCATCGCCACCCGCCGAACCCCCAGCGAGAGCGGGTCGGTGACTGCGACGATCTGCATCACGCCGGTATCGGTGAGTCGTTGCACTCGTTGGCGGATGGCGCCCTCGGTGAGCCCGACCTCGGCAGCCACCTTCGTGAACGGCATGCGGCCATCGGCCTGCAGCAGTTCGATGATCATGCGGTCCTTGTCATCAAGTGTCGTGACGGTGCGTTCGTTGCTCATGCGTTGCTCCGCGCAGCGAACTCGCGGCTGGCGTCGGTGAGTGCTCGTCGCAGCACTTGTTCGATGAACACGAACTCCTCCTCGCCGGCGATCAGCGGCGGCGACAACGTGATCACGGGTTCGCCTCGGTCGTCGGCGCGGCAGATCAGGCCAGCCGCGTAGAGCCGCGGCGAGAGGTAGCCGCGCAGCAACCACTCGGCCTGCTCGGCGGTGAACACACCGCGCGTTGCCTTGTCGGGTACGAGTTCGATGGCGAGGAAGTAGCCGTCGCCGCGCACGTCGCCGACGAGAGGGATGTCGAGCAAACCCTTGATCAGTTCCTTGAAGCGACCTTCGTTGGCGAGCACATGACCGCACAGGTCTTCACGTTCGAACAGATCGAGGTTGGCGTTGGCGACGGCGCACGACACCGGATGAGCGCCGAAGGTCTGGCCTTGCAGGAACGTATTCGTGTCCTGCAAGAACGGTTGGGCGATGCGGTCGCTGATCATCACTCCACCGAGCGGGGAGTACCCGGACGTGACGCCCTTGGCGAAGGTGATCATGTCGGGCTGATAGTCGTAGCGCAGGCTGCCGAACATGTGCCCGAAGCGACCGAACGCAGAGATGACCTCGTCGCTGACCAGCAGTACGTCGTACTCGTCGCAGATCTCGCGTATCCGCTTCCAGTAGCCCTCGGGTGGTGTGAATGCGCCGCCGGTGTTCTGCACGGGTTCCATGAACACTGCGGCCACTGAGTCGGGCCCCTCCATCTCAATGCGCAAGGCGAGGTCTTCGGCGCAACGCAGCGAGCAACCGTCGAGGTGTTTGCAGTCGATGCAGCGATAGCAGTACGGCGTTTGCACTTTGATCGCGCCGGGCATCAACGGCTCGAACGGAGTCTTGATCGAGGGCACGCCGGTGAGGCTGAGGGCTCCCAGGGAGGTGCCGTGGTAGGCGAGGTAGCGGGAGATCACCTTGGTGCGGCTGTGTTGTCCGCGGAGCTTCCAGTACTGACGCGACAGCTTGATCGCGGTCTCCACTGCGTCGCCGCCGGTGGGTGTGAGGAACACCCGGTTCAGATCGCCGGGTGCGTACTCGGCGAGGCGTCGCGCCAGTGTGATCGCCGGTTCGTGGGCAAAACTCCACACCGGGAAGTAGGCGAGTGTTGCTGCCTGTTCGCGCGCCGCGTCGGCCAACTCCGTGCGGCCGTGACCGGCCTGCACCGTGAACAGCCCGGACAGGCCGTCGAGGTAGCGGTTGCCGCGGTCGTCCCAGACGTAGCAGCCCTCGCCACGGGTGATGATCGGTACCCCGTCCGGGAACGCGCCGAGGCGGGTGAAATGCATCCACAGATGGCGCTGCGCGTCATCGGAGAGAGAACTCATCATGGCTCCGATTGTCGTAGGTATGAACTACGACAATCGTAGCCAGTGAGCGAGTGGGGTCAGGACCCCGTGGTGTCGTCGGGGATACCGCAGACGTCCTTGGAGTACGCCTTGAGGTTGCTCTGGGCAGTCGTGTAGTCGGCGCTGTCGATCAAGGTGTTCAGCTCGGTCGCTTCCGGGGCGGCCGCCAGCTTGGTGAAGTCGTAGTCGTACTTGACGAAGATCGCGATCATCCTGTCGACCGTGTCGGTCATCAAGTGCACATCCTTGGCGATCGATGCCGGTGGGTTCGCATCGAGCGCATGTACTTCGCCCTGCATCGTGGTGAACGCCGCCTTGATAGCGGCCGCGTCGGTGCCACTCATTACCGAGTCGAGTTCGTTGGCCTTGGCCTTGTAGCTGGTGATCAGCCCGCAGTACACCGTGTCGGTGCTACCGCTGGACTTCTTGTCGTCGCTGCATGCGCCGAGCAGTGCCGTGATGGCGAACGCGCCGATCAGCAGAGTCGTGGAACGCTTTTTCATGGGATCTCCTGGTGGGCTAAGGGGGTGCTCCCAGCGTAGATGAGGTCCTCAGCGCAGGGCGTGATTCCGATCGCAAGCAGTGGGCGCGCCTAGCGTGACGGCATGCATGCCGCACTCGTCACCGCATCTTCCGGCCCGATCGGCACGATCACGCTCGACCGTCCGGCCAAGCGGAATGCGGTCACCTACGACATGTGGATTGCTCTCGGCGCGGCGTGCCACACGCACGCTGGAGACCCGTCCGTGCGTGTGGTCGTGCTGCGAGGCGCTGGTGACCACTTCTGCGCCGGTGCCGACATCGGTGAGTTGCTCACCGAACGACCGGCCCATGTTCCATCGTTCATGGATGTGAACATGATCGCCGAGCACGCGCTGGCGAACCTTCCGAAGCCCACGGTGGCGTTTGTGCAGGGCGACTGCATCGGTGGTGGCTGTGCGCTCGCGATCGACTGCGACATCCGCATCGCCGTCGAAGGTTCGCGCTTCGGGATCACCCCCTCGAAGCTGGGCATCGTCTACCCGCCGGCCTCGCTGGAGCGGGTGGTGCGTCTCATCGGCCCGGCCGCCCGACGCTTGCTCTATACGGGCGATCTCATCGACGCGCATGAAGCGCTGCACCTTGGCCTCGTTGATGAGGTGCTGTCAGCGGGTCGGGCCGAGGTACGGCTCGCCGAGTTGTGTGCGACGCTGGCGCAGCGTTCGCTGTTGACCCAGGCTGCCACCAAGCAGATGATTGCAGCGGTGTTGAGCCATGGTGCCGTGCCAGCCGATCTGGCCGACGCGTGGGCGCGTGAGGTGGCAGTTGCCGCGGACCCGGCCGAAGGTGTCGCCGCCTTTGCCGAGCGCCGCGCCCCGAAGTTCAGCTGGAACGGCCCCAACCCCACCTAGCCCTTCTCGTCACACTGCACGCTCGGACCCCCGTGAACGCCGTAGGACAAGAACGTGGGTTCGCAGGGGTGAGGGGGTGAGTGAGGTGGTCAGCCGGAGTGAGCGCCGTGTCCGCTGCCGGACATCTGCGTCTCGATGAGCAGTACCCGCGCGTTGGCCCCTGCGCTGGAGCGGTAGCGGTGGGGAAGTCGTGAGGGGTACGAGAGGAAGTCGCCGGTCTCGAGGCGGCTGATGGTGCCGTCGACGTCGACCTCCACCGGCCCGGCCACTACGTACAAGGCTTCGAAGCCCTCGTGTGACCAGGGTTCGAGGAACTCGCGGGACAGGCCGATGAGCTCGATCACGTGGAATGGAGCATCGCCGGGAAGCAGGAGTCGGCGTAGCGATTCGCCGTCAGTGTCGATCGTGGGAACGTCGGCGCCGGCCGCACGCGCGAGCGTGGGTTCGGCAGCGACCGACGGGCCACCGAACAGCGCTTGTGGTGTGGTGGAGAGCGCAGTGGCGATGCGGTACAGCGACTCCATCGATGGACGGGCGCGGCTGTTCTCGATCTGTGAGAGGAACGGCTGCGAGAGGCCGGCCCGCTCGGCGAGTTCGGTGAGGGTGAACTCGCCGGCAAGCCGGCGTTCGCGAACTGCCGTGCCCAGTGACGCCCAGCGATCGGCGTCGGGGGCGAGGGTCACTTGACCAGCGGCATCACTTCGGTGATGAAGCGTTCCATTTGCTCCACCGCTTTGCTGTACGGGTCGCCCACGAGGTGCGGAAAGAGCGTGAGGTACTCGACGCCCATGAGGTCGCGCAAGTACTGCACATGCTCGGCCACCTCTTCTGGGGTGCCGACCAGAATGGTGCGCTGGGCCATCGACTCCTCCAGCGTAGGAATCAGACCGGGCTTCGCCGGCTTGCCGTCCTCGCCCATGTAGCCGCGGCTCCAGCCGTACGGCCCCAGGAACTTCCAGAACTCGTCGTGGCCGTTGCGGGCTGTACGCATGGCCTCTTCGTGGGTGTCTTCAATCCGCACGCTGACGACGAGCATCCGCTTGTCGCCTCGGCCGAGTCCGCTTCCATGGTGCTGCTCGTGCAGTTCGCCATAGCGGTCCCACATCCGCTTGATGAACGACGGGTGTTGGTTCCAGAACACGGCCCCGTGGTCGACGATCGGCACATACTCCACCGTGGGCGGGCTGGTGACGGCCTGCCAGATCTCGTACGGGTAGATCGGGCGCGGAACGAGGGTGAGTTCCTTCACGGTCGTCCCGCGATCCGGGATACCGGGGACTGGGATCTGGAAGTACTTGCCGTCGAAGGAGAATTTCTCTTGCGTGAGCGATCGGCGGATGATCTCCATCGACTCCTCGAAGTACTCACGGTTCTTCAGGTCGTCAGCGGCCTGGTCGGGGTTGTCGAGCGAGCCGATGGAGACGTGCTGATCGTTGAGGTGCAGGATCTCGCGCGGGACTGTGCCGCGCCCCACTCCGAGGATGCCGCGTCCGCCGGAGAGGTTGTGCATGGTGGCGAAGTCTTCGGCCAGACGCAACGGGTTCCATTGGGGCACGACGTTGAACATCGCTCCGAGACGGATGTTCTTGGTGCGGGCAGCAATCCAGGCCGAAATCAGAATGCCGTTGGGGATGACTTCGTAACCCTCGTACTGGAAGTGGTGCTCGGTGGTCCAGAAGCTGTCGAAGCCAAGCCGGTCGGCCTCCACGGCGGCATCGATGTACTGCAGCGTCGCGTCCCAGCAGGCGGCGTTGTCGAAGTTGCGGTCCATTGGGTTGGGCAGACCTGCTCCCGCATCGGGCATCTCGACGCCACCAAAGAAGAACGCTCCCAGTTTCATGTGCACTCCCTGCTTGTCCTGTGTGTCAGCGAACGTAGCAGGATATTGATGCTGTCAATATCAACGATGTGTGAACGCTCGGCGCGGCCACTGCGACAGGGTGCCCAAGAACGCCAGCGCGGAAATGACAAGGATCGCCCAGCGCAGGTGCACCGTGTCGGCCAGGACCCCCAGCACGAGTGGCCCGATGGTGACGGCGACGCCGTTGCCCATGGCGGCATAGGCGCCCAGCGAGACGGAGTCCATCGTGTGCTGTGCCCGTTGGTAGAAGCGGTCGACAGCCATCGGATACAGCAGGCCGCCGAACGTTCCGACGACTGCCAACCCGGCGACCTTGAGGCCCAGCGATGGTGCGAAACACATCACCGCGGCGCCGAGTCCGGCCATCGCAAATGCCACTGAGGTGGTGGCGGCACCGAGGCGGCGAATGATGCTGGTGGCTCTGAGACGTGAGGCGAACATGCAGATCGGAAACACCGCCGAGAGCACCGGAGCGCTGCCAGCAGACGCGCCACCGACATCGCGGAGGTAGGTCACTGACCACACGCCGATGGTGAACTCGGTCATCACGGCATGCACGATGTGCAGCCACGGCACCAGCACCGCCCGATCGCGGAAGTGGCGCAGCGAGAACGTTCCCTGGCGAACGCCAGTGGGGGCTTGCACGCGGCGGGCGACGGTGAAGAACAGCACCCCGAGCGCGGCGGTGAGCATCAGGTATGCGGGGCGCCATGACCACCCGGCGCCCAGCACGGTGCCGATGACAAGGCTGAACACGACTCCGGCGACTGCGGGTGCCGCGTTGACTGCGGCAAAGGCCTGGGCGCGGTGTTCGCCGTGATGGTCGCTGACCACACCGGGCAGCGTCATCACCAGCAGGGCTGAACCTGTTCCGGAGACGGCCGTGCCCGCCAGCGTGATCGGCCAGGCCGGGCCGAGCACGAAACAGGTAACGCCGGTCAGGATCATCGTGGCCGCCAGAGCAACCGTGAGGCGGCGGCCGATCCAATCGATCAGGCGGACACCGAACACACCGCACGCCAGCAGACCAACGCCGAACGTGCTGCCGTGCAATGCGGCGATGACACTGCTGATGTGGAACTGGTCGATCAGCTCGGCGAGGACGACACCGACGCTGAGCGCGGGCACCAACAAGCAGAAGGCGAGCGCGGTCGAGACCGTCAGCCGGTCCCACTGAAAGGTCGTGGGCTCGTCGATTCCGGTCGTCACTGTCACAGTTGTAGCAAAACAGCGCGCCGACTCGATGATTGGATAGTGAAAGGATTCCATCGATGCCGGACATGGACCGTTCATGAACCGTCCGCCTCACGTCCCGGATGCGATTCGTCGCGACCGCTACGAGCGGATCTTTCGCGAGGTGTACGAGCCGCTACAGCACTATGTGCTGCGCCGGGCGGCGCCGTCGGTGGTCGATGATGTCGTGGCCGAAGCGCTGTCCGTGTTGTGGCGTCGGCTCGACGAGGTGCCCGACGACGCCGCCTTGCCGTGGTGCTACGGGGTCACTCGTCGATGTCTCGCCAATCACCGTCGCGGCGACACGCGCCGCCAGCAGTTGGCACAGCGGTTGGCCAACGAGCCGGTGAGCGTCGCAGTGTCGTTGGGCAATGAGTCGGAGCTGACCGCGGCGCTTGAGCAACTGTCCACCGATGAACGCGAGCTAGTGCGGCTGTGGGCGTGGGAGCAACTGCAGCCTCGGGAGATCGCCGTCGTGCTGGCCATCAGCGCCAACGCAGTGTCCATCCGGCTGCATCGCGCCCAGCGGCGTCTGGCCGATGCGCTCGCTGCAGGGCGAAAGGATCCGGGTCATGCCGGACACGAAGCGGTCGGACACGCCAAGGAGGCACGGTGAACGACGACGAGCTGATGTCACGGCTCCAGCGGATCGATCCGTCCTCGGGTGTGCCCGTCCACCCCGTCGACGGCCCCGATGCCGCAGCACTCCTGGAGCAGATCATGAACGAACCGATCACGCCGGCCGCGCCGGCCAAGAACCCCTATACCCCCAGCCGCAAGGCATGGTGGGGCTTCGGCGTCGCCGCCGCAGCACTGGTTGCGGTCGGAGCGACGGTCGTTGTGCTCGACAACAACAGCAGCACACAGGATTCCCAGTCGGTACAAGCCACGTCCACCACGGTGGCACTGTCGGATGTGCCCGTTGGCCCGATCGGCTCATCGTGCATTCGTCTTGAGGGTTTCCAGCCGCCCGCGGGCACGGTGGCGTTCCAAGGCACGGTCGAGTCGGTCGATGCAGGCACGGTGACGCTCACGGTCAGCCACTGGTACACGGCCGGTACCGACACCCAGGTGGTGTTGAACGTTCCCGACGCATCGCAGCCCAGCCCAGCGATGGAGGGAGCGGTCAACTTCACGGTGGGCGACGAGTTCCTTGTTGCCACCACTGATGGTCAGGTGTTCGGCTGCGGTGTCAGCGGGCCGGTCAGCCCCGAACTGACGGCCTTGTACCAGCAGTGGTTCCCTGCGTGATGGCTCGGGCCTGACCCACCCTTGGGCGGCCGTGCCACCTCTGTAGCGTGTGCGGATGCTCCTCGGTATCGACACCGGCGGTACCTACACCGATGCCGTCGTGTTCGACGAACACGACGGCACGGTCGTTGCCACGGCCAAATCGCCAACGACGCATCACGATCTGTCCATCGGCATTTGCGGGGCGATCGATGCGGTGCTGGAGGCGGCGGGTGTACTCGCCGAGCGGATTGAGTTGGTCTCGCTGTCCACCACGCTGGCGACGAACGCGCTGGTGGAGGGGAAAGGCCGCTCGGTCGGTGCGGTGATCATCGGCTTCGACGGTGAAGTGCTCGAACGTGCAGGCCTCGGCGAGGCGCTCGGCGACGATCCGGCGGTCATTCTGGTGGGTGGCCACGATCCGCACGGGGCCGAGGTCGCGCCGCTCGACCTGCAACGTCTGGCCGACGAGGTTGCCGCGATCGCCGGTGCGGTCGAAGCGTTTGCCGTGACGGCGCAGTTCAGTGTGCGCAACCCGGCGCATGAGCTGGCTGCGGCAGACGTGATTCGCCGGGTCACGGGCAAGCCGGTCACGCTCAGCCATCACCTGTCGGCTCGCTTGAACGGGCCGAAGCGCGCCGTGACGGCGGTGCTGAATGCGCGCCTGATCTCGATCATCGATGGTCTCGTGCGCACTACCGAAGCTGCGTTGCTCGATCGTGGAATCCATGCACCGGTGATGGTGGTGCGTGGCGATGGCTCATTGGTCTCAGCGGGGTTCGTGCGCGACCGCCCGATCGAAACGATCCTGTCTGGGCCGGCTGCCAGCCTCGTGGGGGCGGCGTACCTCACGGGTTTGGCCGATGCCGTGATCTCCGATATCGGTGGCACCACCACCGACATCGCGGTGCTGCGTGGGGGTGTGCCGATCGTGAGTGCCGAGGGGGCGACGGTCGGCGGTCACCGCACGATGGTGTCGGCGGTGGCGATGCACACCCACGGTCTGGGCGGCGACAGTCATGTGCGTCACGACGAACGTGCTCTGGGGGCATCGTTGCGGCTCGGCCCGCGCAAGGTGGTGCCGGTGTGCCAGCTGGCGGTCGACGAGCCGCAGTTGGTGCACGCGATGTTCGACCGCCAACTGCAGTCCACGATGCCGGGTGAGATGGATGGAATCCTGCTGATCGCCGAACGTTACGACGACAAGCTCGCGTCGTCGGACGGCAACGAGAGAGCGGTGCTCGTGGCGATGGGCGGGCGCGTGGCGGTGGCTGCCGACGCACTGTCGACGATGCACATGCGGCGTGTGATGGAGCGCCTGGTGCAACGCGGCCTGCTGCAGCTGGCGGCGTTCACCCCCACTGACGCCGCCCACGTGCTCGGGTTGCAGCACACGTACGACGTTGGTGCCGCCAAGAAGGCAGCAACGTTGTTCGCCCGCTTTCGCGATCGCATGGGCAAGGCGCTGGCGGTAGATGGTGAAACGATCTCCCGGCTGACGATCGACACGCTCGTGCGCCGCAGCGCTGAAGCGGTGTTGGCGGCGTCGTTCGAACACGACGGCCTTCCGGGCGAGACGGTGGCGCAGACGGTGGTGCAGACGGCGCTGAACCGTGGATCCGGTGTCAGCGACACCGCAGTGCGGCTGGGGGTCACACTCGGTCTGCCGCTGATCGGCCTCGGCGCGTCGGCACCTGCCTACTACCCGCGTGTTGCGGCGCTGCTCGGTGCCGAGTCGCTGGTACCGGAACATGCTGGTGTGGCCAACGCCGTCGGCGCGGTGGTGGGCAGGGTGCGTATCAGTCGCGAGTGTGTGGTCTCGTCACCCGCACCGGGCGAGTTCGTGGTGCATGCGGGTGAGACACCGGCGAAGTTCACCGATCTCACCAAGGCGCGAGCGTTCGCCCACGAGCACCTTGCCGTTGCGATTGGTCTCGACATGGTGGCTGCGGGCGCCCCGCTGTTCGAGGTCCACGAGCGCTGGCTCGAACAGACCGTCGACATCGACGGCCTCGCGCTGTTCGTGGAAGGCACGCTGACGCTCACCGCCAGCGGCCGTCCGGAACTCTCCAGCGGCTGATCCCCCGCGGGGGCGACAGCGTCAGTCGGTGTAGCGACGAACGGTGGGCTTCTGGCCCTTGATGGTCGTGCTCTTCAGCGCGGCGATGACCTTGTCGACGGCCTTGTCGGGCACACCGACCACGGAGAACTTCTCGGTGATCTTGATCGGACCGATCTCGCGGCCGACGAGGTCGGTCTCGTTGGCGATCGCGCCGACGAGATCGCCGGGGCGGATGCCCATGCCACGGCCGAGCGAGATGTACACGAAGCCGGTGGTGCCGCCCTTGGCACGCGGGTCTCGCGGGCCGCTGTCGCCACGGTCGCCACGGTCGAACTTGCCCTTGGCACCCTTGTCGAACTTGTCGCCCTCGGAACGCGAACGCTCCATGCGGTGCGTCATGTCGGGGATCTCGGTCTCGTCGACAACGTTGCCGGCGAGTTCGTGGAACAAGCGGATGGCGGCGAGTGCGATGCGCTTCTCGTTGGCCTCACCCTGCAGTGCGTTGAGCACGGGGTAGTAGGCCTCGAGATCTTCGGCGGCGAGCGACTCGCGAATGGAGGCGACGGTCTGCTCAAGTTGCGCAGCGCGCAGATCGGCGATCGAGGGCACCTTCACGATCAGGATCGGCTGCTTGGTGAGGCGCTCGATGTTGGCCAGCAGACGCTGTTCGCGCGGCTCGGCCAACGTGATGGCGACGCCCTCGCGACCAGCGCGGCCCACGCGTCCGATGCGGTGCACGTAGCTCTCGGGGGCCGACGGCACGTCGTAGTTCACCACGTGGGTGAGCGTGTCCACGTCGAGGCCGCGGGCGGCGACGTCGGTGGCCACCAGCAGTTCGGCGGTGCCGTCACGCAGGCGGCTCATCACGCGGTCGCGCTGGGCCTGATCCATGCCGCCGTGCAGTGCCTCGGCGCGGTAGCCGCGGGCGTTCATCGTCTCGGTGAGCTGATCCACCTCGGTGCGGGTGCGGCAGAACACCAGCGCGCCACCGGGCGACTCGATGTCGAGGATGCGGCCGAGGGCGGCGGGCTTGTGGTTGCGCTGCACGATGTAGGCGCACTGACGAACCTTGCCGGCGCTGGCCTTGGTGTCGCCGCGGACGACGTTGATCTTCACCGGGTCGGTCTGGTAGCGCTTGGCGATGCTGTTGATGCGTGGGGGCATCGTGGCCGAGAACAGCACGGTCTGGTGCGGCTGGGGGATGCCCTCGAGGATGCTCTCGATGTCGTCGGCGAAGCCCATGTCGAGCATCTCGTCGGCCTCGTCGAGCACGACCATCTTGATCCCGTCGAGGTTCAGCGAGCCGCGGCCGATGTGGTCGATGACGCGACCCGGGGTGCCGACGACGATGTGCACACCGCGGTCGAGTGCCTGCAGTTGGCGGAAGATCGGCTGGCCGCCATACACCGGTACACACTTGGCGCCGAGGGTGTTGCCGTAACGGAAGAACGCTTCGCTGACCTGCATTGCCAGTTCGCGGGTGGGCACCAGCACGAGAGCGACCGGCTTGGATGCGGCACGGCCGTTGATCAACTGCAGTGCCGGGAGGGCGAAGGCGGCGGTCTTGCCGGTGCCAGTGGCGGCCTGACCGAGGAGGTCTTTGCCGGCCATCAGGTAGGGGATGGTCTCGCGCTGAATCGGGGTGGGCTCTTCGTAGCCCAGTGCATCGAGTGCCTTCAGCAGTTCCGGGCGCAGGCCGAGGGCAGCGAAGCCGTTCTCCTGCGGTGCGGCGTGCTGTGCTGCGGGCTCGTGCTCGGCAGGCGCTTGCTCGGCCGACTCCTGGGGTGCGGGTTCCTGCGGGGTGGGTTCCTGCACTGCAGGTTCCTGCGGGGTGACGTCAGACGTGACGTCGTCGCTCTGGTGTTCGGTGGTCTCGTCGGACACGGTGTCTCTCGTTTCGTGAATCACTCAACGATAGGGCCACCAGCAGTACAACGTCTGTGACGCTCGCCTGCGAACGCACGACGGCCGTGCGCCGAAGGGTGATCGCAGCGTGTCTAGAAGATTGGTAATGTTCTAGACATGGCCTTCAGCATCAAGAACGACGAGGCGGATGAACTGCTGCGCGAACTTGTCGGTATCACCGGCGAAAGCCTCACCGCCGCCGTCATCAACAGCCTGAGTGAGCGGCTCGAGCGAGAGCGGATGGGGCGCGAGAGCAAGCTCGGTCGGATCCAGCGAGCGGCAGAGCGGTTCAGGGCGCTACCCGTGCTGAACGACGTCGGAGTGGACGATGTGCTGCAGTGGGACGAGAACGGGCTGCCGATATGAGTTCGCTCGCTCGCCCGGCGCCGGTCGACCTTGCGGTGGACTCGTCGGCGTTGCTCGCGATCCTGCTCGACGAGCCCGGTAGGTCGGCAATCGAAGGCGCACTCGCCAGCGCAGGTGGGGCAGTGATGACCGCGTCCAACCTGTTGGAGGCGTCGATGGTCGCGCTCGGCCGTGTTGGCACCGATGCCATCGACGCGCTCGACGATGTCGTCATCGCCAGCGGGATCGTGTGCATGCCGGTTGATCAGCCACTCATCCGTTTGGCGCGTACCGCATTCGAGCGCTTCGGCAAGGGTCGTCACCCGGCTGCACTCAACTTCGGCGACTGCTTCTCGTACGCGCTCGCGCAGCACTTCGATGTGCCGCTGCTGTGTACGGGCGACGACTTCGCCCGCACCGACCTCGTGGTGTTGCCGGGCTGAGCCACCCGTCGGTCCGGGCAGTACACCAGTAGCGTCAGCAACCGTGCCATCTGCAGACGTCGTCATCACCGGGACCGGGTTGTTCACCCCTCCCTACTCCATCAGCAATGCGGAGTTGGTGGCGTCGCTGACGGTGTCGGTGAACGAGTGGAACGCAGCGCATGCGTCCGAGATCGCGGTCGGGGCACGTGAGGCCCGGCAGGTTCCCGATGCCGAGTTCATCGAGAAGGCGTCCGGTATCAAGAGCCGGTTCGTGATGAACAAGGACGGTGTGCTCGACCCGCATCGACTGCGGCCGCACCTGCCGCTGCGTGGTGAGGACGAGTTGGGGTTGCAGGCCGAGATGGCGTTGCCCGCAATCTACGAGGCGCTCGCGCAGGCCGGTCGTCGGCCCGATGAGGTGGATTGTGTGATCGTCGGCTGCTCGAACTTGCAGCGCGCCTACCCGGCGGTGGCGATCGAGATCCAGGCCGCGCTCGGCGCAGGCGGCTGGGCGTACGACATGAACGTGGCGTGTTCCTCGGCCACGTTCAGCATTCAGTCCGGTGTCGATGCGTTGTGCAACGGCTCGGCGAATCTGGTCGTGGTGGTCAACCCCGAAATCACCTCGGGTCACAACAACTTCGCGATGCGCGACCACCACTTCATCTTCGGCGACGCATGCACGGCGATCGTGCTCGAGCGCACTGCCGACGCAATCGCGAGCGAACAGTGGGAAGTGCTGCGCGGTCGCCTGCAGACGAAGTTCTCCAATGCCATCCGCAACGATTTCGGGTTCCTCAACCCCAGCGAGGACGGTGAGCGCGACTCGATGGAGTTGGTGTTCCGCCAACGCGGGCAGCAGGTGTTCAAGGAGGTCTGCCCAATGGTGGTGGGCCACATCCGCGAACAACTGGATGCGCTGACACTGGAACCCGCCGGGGTCCGCCGCTTCTGGTTGCACCAGGCGAACCTGAAGATGAACCAACTCATCGCCAAGGGTGTGCTCGGCAGGGTGCCCAACGAGGACGAGGCGCCGGTGATTCTGGATCGCTACGCGAACACTTCGTCGGCCGGTTCGGTCATCGCCTTCCACCTGCATCGCGGCGATCTCGTCAGCGGCGACCTCGGTGTCATCTGCAGCTTCGGCGCCGGCTACAGCATCGGCAGCCAGGTCGTGCGCAAGCGCTGAACGTTCAGCCCTCGATGCGCAAGCATCAGCCGAGGTTGGTGGCGATGGTGCGCATCAGCGCGTCCAGTTCGGTCGCGCACGTGTGGTGTTGCTCGAGCGACAGGCCGTAGGGGTCGGCGACGTCGTCGGCGGGGCTGTCGCCCAGCAGGTCGCGGGCGTTGCGTCCTTCCCCGACGAGGGCAAGCTTCACGGCGAGGATGTCGCCCTGCACCACATCTGCACTCACAAGGCGCCGAGCAAACTCCTTGACGGTGAACGTGCGCCGAAACGAACCGGGCGCCGTGGTGGCCACGACGCGGAGGTGCTCGCGGCACATCGTCAGCACCAGATCAGCGCCATCATCATCGATGATCTGACGACTCAGAGCGCGTGGAATATGACGAGAAATATCGAGGCCGAGGGAACTCATTGTCGAAACTGCGAGCGGATCGACCGCCATCGTGTCGGCATGTGTTCCCGCCGAGCGCACCTGTAACTCAACGCCGATGTTGGTGCCATGCTGCGACAGCAGCGCAGCAGCCATCGGTGAACGGCACACGTTTGCTGTGCAGACGATCAGCACCCGAAGCGGCATTGCCACGAAACTACTTGCTGTCAACGTGCGTCAGCCCTTGATGCGCGCGTTGTCCGGGTCGTAGAGCGGTTTGAGCGAGATGCTTGCGCGGTACTGGCGACCGGCGATCTCCACGGTCCATTCACCATCGCTGTGCCAGTCGTTCACCATCGCCAGGCCCACAGCGCCGCCGAGAGTGTGGCCGTACGAGGCGGCACGTACGTAGCCGACGGCGGTGCCATCGCGGCGCACGACCTCGGCGTGGAACATCAGCGGTTCGGGGTCGTGCACGAACACCTGCACCAAGCGCTGCGTCAGCGGACCGGCGGCCTTGCGCGCCAGCACTGCATCGCGGCCGACGAAGCCGCCCGGCTTGTCGAGCGCGAGCGCGAAACCGAAGCCGGCGGACAACGGATCGTCGGTGTTGTCGATGTCGTGGCCGTAGTCGCGGTAGCCCTTCTCCATGCGCAGGCTGGCCAGCGCCTTGAGGCCAGCCAGGCGCACGCCGAACGGTTCACCCGCGACGAGCAGCAGGTCGTACACGTGCACCGCCTGCTCGGTGGGCACGTACAGCTCGTAGCCCAGCTCGCCCAGGTAGGTGATGCGGATGCACAGCACGCGGGCGAAACCAAGGTCGATCTCGCGGGCGGTGCGGAACGGGAACGCTTCGTTCGACAGGTCGGCGGTGGTGAGCGACGCGAGCAGTTCGCGCGAACGCGGCCCCTGCACATTGATCTGCGCGTAGGCGCCGGTGACGTCGGTGACGAAGGCGTGTGCGCCGCCGATGTGTCGTCGCAGGTGCGTCTCGACATGACGATGCGCTGTGTCAGTGGCGACCACGAAGAACTCCTCGTCGGCCAACCTCGTGACGGTGAGGTCGGCCTCCAGCAACCCGCGCTCGTTCAGCCATTGGGTGTAAACGATCTGACCGGAGTCGCCGTTCACTGCGTTGGCCGACACGTGGTCGAGCACCCGTCCGGCGTCGCGGCCCTGCACGCGGAACTTGGACATGAAGCTCATGTCCATCACGATCACGCCCTCGCGACAGGCGCGATGTTCGGCTTCCCAGTTCGCCCACCATGTCGGTCGCGTCCAGGTGAGGGGCCCGGGCTCGGGGGTCGCGCCGGGGCCGGCGAACCAGTCGGCGCTCTCCCAGCCACTGACGTCGCGGAAGTACGCGCCATGCTCGACCAACCTTGAGTGGAGCGGCGAGAGCTTCGCGTTGCGCGCCGTGTGCAACGCCTTGTTCGGGTAATGGCACTGGTACACCATGCCCAGCGACTCGACCGTACGAGTGCGCCGGTACTCGGGGTTGGCCTGGTAGCGCTGCAGTCGGTCGGGGTGCATGCCGGTGACGTCGGCACCGGGATCGCCGTCGACGATCCAGTGCGCCACCAGACGCCCGAGCCCACCGCCGGTGAGGATGCCGATCGAGTTCAGCCCGGCGGCGACCCAGTAGTTCTGAACCTCGGGTGCCGGCCCGATGATCGGCCGCAGGTCGGGGGTGAAGCTCTCCGGCCCACAGAAGAACGTGCGGATACCAGTGTCCAGCGACTTCGGCACACGGCTCATGGCCGCCTCGACGTACGGACCCATGCGATCCCAGTCGGGCTGGATCGAGGTGAACGACGAGTCGTGCGGGATGGCCTTCACGTTCCACGGGGCGCACTGGGTCTCGAACAGGCCGATCATCAGACCGCCTACTTCCTCGCGGTAGTAGCCGAAGTTGCCCGGGTCTTCGATCACGGGCGATGACGGATCGAGGCCTTCCATCTGTTCGGTGATCAGGTAGTAGTGCTCGGCCGCCTGCAGCGGGATCGAGACCCCGGACTTCTCGCCGAGTTGGCGCGCCCACATACCCGCCGCGTTGACGACATGTTCGCACTCGATGGTGCCGTGGTCGGTGACGACACCGCACACGCGCCCGTCCTTCACGATCACGTCGAGCACGCTGACGCCTTGCGCGATGGTGACGCCCGTCTGGCGGGCGCCCTTGGCCAACGACATGGTGGCGTCCACTGGGTTCACCCGGCCGTCGCCCGGCACGTAGAACCCGGCCAGCAGGTCGTCGGTGCGTGCCAACGGGAACAGGTCGGCGACTTCTTTCGGTGACAGCTCCTGCACGTCGACACCGCAGTGACGGTTGAAGGTGGAGACCCGACGGAACTCTTCGAGGCGGCCTTCGTCGGCTGCCAGTTCGACGAAACCGACCGGCTTGAACCCGGTCGCCAGGCCGGTCTCGGCCTCCAGGTTGGTGTACAGGTCGCGGGTGTACTTGCGCAGCTCGGTGCTGGTCTCGCTGGTCGATCCGAATGTCACCATCAGTCCGGCGGCGTGCCACGTGGTGCCCGAGGTCAACTGGTCGCGCTCGACCAGCACGGTGTCGGTCCAGCCGAGATGGCCGAGGTGGTAGGCGATGGAGGTGCCGATGATGCCGCCGCCGATCACGACGACACGAGCGCGTGATGGCAGCGGCGCAGGGCTCATGCAGCCATTGAACTCGCTCTGCACCCCCCACCACCGCCTTCGTGTCACACAGGGGCCACGAAGCCCCGTGGATCTGGTGCGACCTGAACGGGACTTGGGAGGGGGTGAATTGGCTACGTTTCCTCCATGGACGACCAGCAACTCATCGACACTGCGTGCCCGATCATCGGCGAGATCGGCGCGGCGTTCTACTTTGTTCCGGCAACGATGGCGCGCGGCTCCGAGTTGGGCCTCGATGCGCTTGGCTTCTACATCATGGGTCGCGGTGGTGTGCTCGGCGACGTCGAGCCACCCGTCGTGCTGGCCGCGTTCGGCTATTTCAAGCAGCGCCTGCTGGAGCGTGCTTGGACGAGTGGGCGCGCGATCATCGCTCCGCGTGCTGCAGGGCAGGCCTACATGGAGTGTTGTGCGGAACACGGACGTACCCACCTGGCCGGTGTGCCGGATCTCGCCGCCTTTGTCGTTGCGGCAGAGAAGGTGCTGGCGGCGTGCGATGGCGACTCGTTGCCACTCTTCGCCGGGATCGCTGCCGAACCCGCTGCGGCCGATGTACCCGGCCGCGCGATGCAACTGCTGGCGATCCTGCGCGAGTACCGCGGCAGCGCACACCTGCTCGCGTTGCGAGCGGTCGGGCTCGACTCCAAGACCGCTCACCATGTGAAGCGTCCGAACGACACAGCGATGTTCGGGTGGAAGCCCGAGGACGCTCCGGTGATCGACGATGCCGTGCACGCAAAGATGGCCGAGGCGGAGGCACTCACCGACCGCCTCGTCCGCCCGGCCTACTCGGTGTTGTCCATCGCCGAGCGGGTGCCCTTCGTCGAGACGCTGCACGCCTGCAAACACGCGCTCACCACCTGAGCCCGGAGCCCCACTCCCCACTCCGTTTGAAGGCGTAACCGCACCCGGTGCGGTTACGCCTTCAAACGGAGTGGAGGGGGCGAGCATCAGGGCCGCCGCGGTGGGTTCTAAGGTGGCGGCATGAAGGAACTCATCTATCACCGCCTGTTGCTGCCGGCCGTCGAGCGCAACGCCGATCGGCCGTGCGCGACGAATACCTCCACGGGTGCCACCGACACGTACGCCCAGCACCTCGACAAGGTCGGTCGCCTGATCTCCGGTCTGCGTGGCCTCGGGGTCGGCCGCGGCGATCGCTTCGCGGTGATGACGCTGAACTCGCCCGAATACCTGCAGATGTACCACGCAGCGTTCCTCGGCGGCGGCGTGATCAACCCGCTCAACCTGCGCTTCGCCCCCAAGGAGCTGGCCTATGTGCTGCGTGACTCGGGTACGAAGGTGTGCTTCGTGGACGGCATCTTCGCGCCACTGATCGACGCGGTGAAGGAGGAGGCCGGCCTCGAACACGTCGTGCTTGTCGGCCCCGGCGACGTGCCGCACACGATCACCTACGACGAGTTGATCGGCGGTCAGACGTGCGTCATCCCCGATGAGGGCGAGGAGACCGACCCGGTGGTGTTGATGTACACCGGCGGTACCACCGGCCTGCCCAAGGGTGTGCTGCTCGATCAGCGCGCTGAGATCCTCAACGCCTACCACGTGATGATGACCCTGCAGTTCGGCCGCGACTCGGTGAACATGATGCAGACCCCGATGTTCCACGCGGCGTCGATGTTCAGCGTGCTCGGTGGTCCGGCGAAAGGCGCGCACAGCGTGATCGTCCCGATGTTCGAGCCGAAGGCCGTGATGACGGCCGTGCGGCAGTACCGCCCCACGCTCACGGTGATGGTGCCGACGATGATCGGCATGGTGCTCGCGCATCCCGAGTTCACACCTGACGGTCTGCGCTTCGACGACCTCGTGTACGGAGCGTCGCCGATGCCGCAGGCACTGCTGGAGAAACTGCTGCCGATCTACCCCGACACGAACGTGTGGCAGGGCTACGGAATGACCGAGAGCTCCAGTGTGCTGTGTCTGCTGGGCCCCGATGAGCATCGTGCGGGTACGAAGTACCTGCGCGCGGCCGGTATGCCGATGCCAGGTGTGGTGCTGTCGATCCAGGATGAGGAGGGCAACTTCTTGCCGACGGGTCAGGCCGGTGAGGTGTGCGCCCGCTCGGGCAACTTCATGATCGAGTACTGGAAGAAGCCTGAGGCCACGGCCGAGGCGTTCCGTGACGGCTGGTACCACACCGGCGACGCCGGGTACCTCGACAGCGATGGCTACCTGTTCCTCGTCGATCGCGTGAAGGACATGATCGTCACCGGTGGCGAGAACGTCTACTCGACCGAGGTCGAGAACGCGATCGCCAGTCATCCGGCCGTGCTGCAAGTGGCCGTCATCGGCATCCCCAGCGAGCAGTGGGGCGAGGCAGTGCACGCCATCGTCGTGCTCCGCGACGGTGCCACCGCCACGGCCGAAGAACTCATCGCGCACTCGCGCGACGCGATCGCCGGGTACAAGTTGCCCAAGAGTGTCTCGTTCCGCACCGAACCGCTGCCGCTCTCGGGCGCGATGAAGGTGCTGAAGAAAGATCTGCGCGCTCCCTTCTGGGAAGGCCACACACGCAGGGTCAACTGAGCCAGACTGTCCGGATGTTGACGACACACCTCTTCCGCGGCATCCGCCGCCCCATCACCCTCGCCATTGGCCTCACCCTGGGTGGCCTGTTCCTGTCCGCATGCGGCGATGCGCCCGTTGCCTCCACTGATTCCGCGCCGGCAAGCGCTGAGGTCACCCGCGTCCTCTTCGGCCAGACCGACCCGTCGAATGCGCCGGGCCAGACGTTGTACCTCCAGCAGATCGCGATTCCTGGCGGCGTGGCATTGCCGACCCACTTCCACGAGGGCACACAGATCGCCACGATCCAGGCTGGCGTCCTCACGTACCACGTCGTCAAGAACACCGTCACGGTGAATCACGCCGATGGTACGAGCGAGCAGGTGTCGGCCCCGTCAGTCGTTGAACTCAAGGTCGGCGACGGTGTGGTGGAGACCAGCGACATGGTGCACTGGGCAGAGAACAAGGGCACCCAGCCCGTCCAGATCCTGCTCGCCACGCTGTTGACGAAGGGTGCGCCGCTCTCCACCAAGGTGGGCTGAGGCACATGAGTACCAACCTCGCCGGACCGGATGGGGGAGCAGCCGCGGACCTCGTCATCGAGCCGATGCGGCGCGACCAGATCGCCGTGCTGGGACAGTGGGCTGCTGCCGAGGGGTGGAACCCGGGGCACCACGACATCGAGATCGCCTGGGCCGTCGACCCGGATGCCTTCATCGCGCTTCGTCAGGGCGACCGACTCATCGGCGGCGGCACGATCATCTCCTACGCGGGGCTGCACGGATTCATGGGGTTGTTCATCGTCCACACCGACTTCCGCGGTGAAGGCCTCGGCACGCAGTTGTGGCACCGTCGCCGCGACCTGCTGCTGAAACGGCTGCAACCTGGCGCCTCGATCGGGATGGACGGCGTGTTCGCGATGGTGCCGTTCTACGAACGTGGCGGGTTCACGCTTGCGTACCGCGACCTGCGGTACGAGGGCGTCGCTCATGGTGTGGCCGATCCGGACGTGGTGCCGTTGAGCGAGGTGCCGTTCGCGCAACTGGACAGCTTCGACCGTCGGCACGTGGCGGCGCCCCGGTCGGCGTTTCTGCAACGGTGGGTCGAGCAGCAGGGTGTCCATACGGTGGCGCTGACCGGCGCCGATGGCGCGCTGGTCGGTTACGGCGTCGCCCGACCGTGTGTGCGCGGCTACAAGATCGGGCCGCTGTTCGCCGACACCGAGCAGGTGGCCGAACGACTGCTGGACTCGTTGTGCGCGAAGATCGCCGGAGAGTTTGTACAGATCGATGTGCCCGAGGTGAACCACGCCGGTGTGGCGATGGCGCAACGGCGAGGGTTCACGGAATCCTTCGGCTGTGCCCGCATGTATCTCGGCTCAGATCCGGGACTGCCCACCGATCGCATCTTCGGCGTGACATCGTTTGAGTTCGGATGAGTGCGTCTCGGTGGTCGGTGGCGGCGGACGACCGCACGGGAGCGTTCGAGGTCGCGGCCTTGATCGCGCAGGCACTCGGTGAAGGCCCGGTGTTGGTGACGGTCGGCGCGCCGGCTGCGGAGAGTGGTGTGGTCGACTTGGCCACACGTGGGCTCGGGGCCGCCGACGCCCGAACGATCGCCGCGGGTATTGAATCGCGCGACGGCTGGGCCGGCCACAAGATGGACTCCACGCTGCGCGGCAACTGGGCTGTGGAGGCACGGGCGCGCCGACAGGTGGGCGGTCGTCGCGTGGTGGTGCTACCCGGCTGGCCCGATCTGGGTCGCACCTGCGTGCGCGGTGTGGTGCGCTTGTTCGACGAGCAGGTGGGCGATATGCGTCAGCACATGCCCGAGGCCACCTTTGTGCCGCACGCTGCCGGCCTGGCTGCATGGGTGCGTACCGGTGGCGGCCTCGCAGTGTGCGATGTACCCGACACCGAGACGATGTACGCGATGGCCGCGACCCTTGCCGATGTCGACCCTGCAGAATTGTTGGTGGTCGGACCAGCCGGGCCGTTGGCGGCGGCGTTCGCCGCGCACGTCGGGCGACCGCTGATGCCGTCGGCATCGCGTCCTGAGGTCGGTGAGCGGGTGCTGGTGGTCTGTGGCAGCGCGAACAGCACCTCGCGCCGTCAGATCGAACGACTGCGGATGAGCCGTCCGGATGTGGAGGTGCTCGCCGTCCCGGTACTGACGGACGATGCCGATCTCAACCCATGGCCCGCTCGCGAACTGGCTGAGCGTGCCCGCGTCCGCATTGGCGAACTGCAGCCGTCGGCACTCGTGATCATCGGCGGCGACACAGCCGCGGCGGTACTGGGTGACGCACCCCGAAGGGTGGGCGGGATGATCGGGCCAGGGATGCCATGGGGCCTGGACGAGCATGGCGTCGGCCCGTTGGTGATCACCAAGGCCGGCGGTTTCGGCGGGCTGAATGCGCTCATCGACCTGTTCGGCGCGCAGACTGTCTGACATGACTGCACCTCTGGCCATCACGATGGGTGACGCCTCGGGCGTCGGCCCGGAGATCCTGCTGCGCACGTTCTGTGAAGGTGGCCTCGGCGACGACGTGATCGTCTACGGCGACGCAGCCATCCTGCGCCACGGCGCGCGCATGCTCGGCCTGACGGTCGACTGGGATCAGCTCCCAATCGTCGACCTCGGCCTACTGGCATCGACCGATCATCGGCCGGGGCGGATCGACGAAGCAACCGGCGCTGCTGCGCGTGCGTACGTGGAGCGAGCGACACTTGATGCACTGGCGGGCAAAGTGGCCGGGTTGGTCACCATGCCGATGAACAAGGAGGCAACGCAGCTCAGCGACCCGACGTTCGTCGGGCACACCGAGTTCGTCGCCCAGATCTGCGGTGTCGAGAAGGTGACGATGATGCTCACCAACGGGCCACTCGCCGTCACTCACGTCAGCACCCACGTCTCGCTCGCCGAGGCGATCAACAGGGTACGCGCTGATCGGGTCCTCGATGTGGTGCACCTCACGGTCGACACGCTGCGCCGATTCATCCCCCGACCGCGTATCGCCGTGTGTGGGCTGAACCCGCACGCTGGCGAGAACGGCATGTTCGGCACCGAGGAGGCCGAGCACATCGTGCCCGCGATCGAGGCTGCCGTCGCCGAGGGCATCGACTGCACCGGCCCGCATCCGGCCGACACCGTGTTCTACCAAGCGTTACATCGCGGTCGGTTCGACGCCATCGTGTGCATGTACCACGACCAGGGTCACGGGCCGATGAAGCTGATCGCGTTCGACACTGGCGTGAACGTCACACTCGGTCTGCCGATCGTGCGCACGTCTGTCGACCACGGCACGGCGTACGACATCGCCTGGACCGGTCGGGCGTTCACCGACTCGCTGCACCACGCACTGGCCTACGCCCGCAAACTCGTCGCCAAGGGCTGATTCGGGCGGCTGCTGGGAAGCCCCGTTCCCGGTTTGCGGGACTCATCCTTCCCAGAACGGCGGGTGGGACGGATCCTTCCCAGAAGCCGAAGCCCGACTAGGAGGTCATGCCGTTCAGGCCAACGAGGCCGCGGGCCAGTTCGATTTCGCCCATGTGGCGCAGGCCGTGCTGGTAGATCCAGCACTCGGTGGCATCGAGCAGGGTGATGCCCTGCGGCCCGGCGACGCGGGCGCTGTACGTGCTGGCGATCTGCGGCGGGAACGGGCGAGTGATGACCACCCGGTCGAGTTCGGCGGCATCGAGTTGTGCCAGCCACTCCTCGGTGCGGGTGAACACGGCGCGCATGTACTCCTGGAACGCCTCGTAATCGCCGATGCGTTGGTGGATCATCTCGTCGACCGTGCGGTGTTTGCCATGGTCGTCGATGGTCATGCCGACGCGGGCCTGCCACTCGGCATTCCAGATCGGCAGCGTGCCGGTCATCAACATGAACGATGCATCGATCATGTTCGTGATGTGGAACAGGCAGAACGCAATCGGCAGCACACCCTCGCGTTCAAAGTGGTTGACGTGTTCGATGTCCATGGTGGACACCGCCTGGTGATAGAGCGAGTGCATCGCTTTCATGCGGCGCTGTAGCGAATCCAGCACGAGGACATTGGTTGCGTCGGCCATGGTGAGTGCTCTTTCTATTCTCGTGCCATCTCGGCCGCAGCGGTGGCTGCGATGTCGGCCTTCGAGGCCCGCGTGTGGATGTCGAATCTGGCGAGGTGCACCGTGCCGGTGAATGCAAACGGCGCCGTGTAATCACCGACCGAGGGGGCGACACCATCGCGCCCGATGTCGAGGCCGGTGGACCCGAGCATGCGCACGATGCGCACGATGCCAGTGGAGGCCAGGTCGGCACCGTCGACGGCGATGTACAACGTGCCCTCGGTGCCGGGAGCGGCATCACCGCGTTCGAAGCGAGCGACGAATGTGTGGTCGCCCGGCGCGAGCGTCAGCGGGGCCGATGCGCGGTAGTGGTCGCCGAGCGCGTTGTAGTCGAAGTGCAGCACATCGTCCTTGATGAAGAACGAGTGGCCGACGCTGTGGTTGCCGCGGGCATACAGCACACCCTCCAATCGGGGTCCACCTGGCACTGGCACCGTCGTATCGATCGTCAGTGTCCAGTTGCGGCCGCCGAGCGGCGGGCACACATCGGAGGGGATGTGCGAGATCGGTGCCAGGTACTCATAGGACAGCCGCGCATGCGGTGTGCCGGGGCGGGGTTCGCCGGAGAACAGTTCGATCGTGCGATCATCGAGCGGCAGCACACCCATCTCGCCGGCCTGCGACCACCACAGGTCGATCATCTCGCGCAGCTTCTCCGGCCGGTCGCCCGCGAGGTTGTGGCACTCGCTGAAGTCGGCGTCGAGGTCGAACAGTTCCCATTCGTCATCGTCATAGGCGTGTCCGGGCACGTGGTAGGTGGTGGCTTTCCAGGCCTTGCCCTCGGTGTCGAGTGCCCAGATGCCGCGGTGTCCCATCTGCTCGAAGTACTGCACTCGCCGTTGCGGTGGCGCGGCGGCGTCGGCGAACGTGGGGGCGATGGACGTGCCGTGCATCGGAATCTGCTCGAAACCGTTGGCGTGGGTGGGCGCCGAGGTGCCGGCGATGTCGAGCACGGTGGCGGCAATGTCGACCGCGTGGCAGAACTGGTGGCGCACCTCGCCGCGAGCCTCGATGCCCTTGGGCCAATGCACCACCAATGGGTCGCGCACGCCGCCACCGTACGTGTTCTGCTTGTACCAACGCAGCGGGCTGTTGCCGGCCTGTGCCCAGCCCCACGGGTAGTTGCTGTGCGAGTGGGCGGTGCCGATGTCGTCGAGGCGGTGCTCGACGATGTTGTCGATGTTCTCCCAGTTGCCGTTGAAGAAGCTGAACTCGTTCATCACTCCGAACGGGCCACCCTCGCGGCTGGCACCGTTGTCGGAGCACACCATGACCATCGTGTCGTCAAGAAGGCCCTGCTGTTCGAGAAATGCGGTCAGGCGACCAATCTGTTCGTCGGTGTGCTCGAGCATCGCCGCGAATGCTTCTTGCAGCCGGCAGGAGAACGCCTTCTGGTTGGGTGTGAGGTCGTCCCATGCGGGCACACCCGGGTTCCGTGGTGCCTGCGTGGTGTCGGGCGGCACGATGCCCATCTCCACCTGGCGCTGGTACCAGCGCTCGCGGAGCACGTCGTACCCCTCGTCGAACTTGCCGCGCCAGCGTTCTAGATAATCGGCAGGTGCCTGATGCGGTGCGTGCATCGCACCGAACGCGAGATACAGGAAGAACGGCCGGTCGGGGCGCACCGACTCCAGATCGCGGACCCAGCCGATGGACTGATCGACGATGTCTTCACTGAAGTGATACGGCCGTCCGTCGGGCATCGTCGCCGGCGGTTCGAGGTGGTGATTGTCGCGGGTGAGTTCCGGGCTGAACTGATCGCTCTCACCCTGCAGGAATCCGTAGTACTTGTCGAACCCCTTCTGCAACGGCCAGTTGTGGTGCGGCCCGGCAGCCGAAGTCTCCTCCATCGGTGCAAGGTGCCACTTGCCTGCGGCGTATGTGGCGTAGCCGTGTGTGCGCAGCAACTCGGCGATGGTTGCCGCACGCGGCGTGATCCCGCCGCGCATGTGCGGGTACCCGCTGTTCCAGTTGGAGATCCCGCGCATACCCACGGCGTGGTGGTTGCGGCCCGACATCAGGCACGCCCGTGTGGGTGAGCACAGGGCGGTCGTGTGGAAGCTCGTGTAGCGCAGGCCACCCGCCGCAAGCTGATCGATGTTCGGTGTGGACAGCGTGCTCCCGTAACAGTTGAAGTGCGCGAACCCGGTGTCGTCGAGCACGATCATCACCACGTTCGTGCCACCCAGACCGGCGGGTGGGTTGGGCCACCACGGCTGCGATTCGGTGTGCGTGCGTCCGATGCGGCCTTGGAATCCCGGTTCGCTCAACATGCGCCAACCGTAGGTCTTGTCAGAAGGACTGTCAACTGTTACGGTGCGCCCATGTCAGCGACCACACCAGCGCCCACGACGGTCGATTTCCACTTCGATGTGATGTGTCCGTTCGCCTACCAGACGTCGCTCTGGATGCGCGCTGCTCGCGATGCGCTGGGGTTGACGGTGAACTGGCGGTTCTTCAGCCTTGAAGAGGTGAACCGCGCCGAGGGCAAGAAGCACCCATGGGAGCGCGATTGGAGCTACGGCTGGTCGATGATGCGCATTGGTGCCCTGCTGCGACGCACCGACATGAGCCTGCTCGACAACTGGTACGCGCGGGCAGGTCAGGCGTTGCACGCCGAGGGGCGCAAGCCGCACGACCCGGATGTCGCACGTCAGTTGCTGGTCGACATCGGTCTCGACCCAGCGCTCGTGGACGAAGCCATCGCCGACCCCACCACACACGACGAGATTCGCTCCGAGCATCAGCGGGTGCTCGACTCCGGCGGGTTCGGTGTGCCGACGCTCATCTTCCCCGACGGGCAGACGCTGTTCGGCCCGGTGCTGATCGACCCGCCCACCGGTGATGCGGCCGCTCGTCTGTGGCACGGCGTCACCGCCTGGCTCGAGTTCCCGCACCTCTATGAACTGCAGCGCCCCAAGACCGACGCCGATCAGCACGCCATCGTGCGTTCGTTCGAGCCCTACTTGCAGGCCCGCGATTGGGTATCCATCAACCGTGGCGAAGTGATCCCGTTCGGCACTCAGCGCGTGCAGGAGTCCCAGTGACCGCCACGGATGTGCCCGACCGCACGACGGACGGTCGCCACGCTCGACGTGATCGGAACCGTGTGGCGGTGGTCGACGCGATCCTGGCGCTGTTCTCCGAAGGAAACTTCGAACCGACGAGCGACCAGATTGCCGAGCGGGCAGGCCTGTCACCGCGTTCGTTGTTCCGCTACTTCGACGACCTCGAGGACCTCAATCGCGTGGCTATCGCCCGCCAGTACGAACGTGTGCGCCAACTGGCGGTACTCGACCTGTCTTCCGACCGGCCGCTGTCCGATCGGGCATCTCGTCTGGTGCACTCACGTCTTCGCACGTACGACGAGATCGGCTCCGTCGGCATCGTCGCCCGAATCCGGGCACCGTTCCGGCCGATGGTCGCGGAGCAGTTGCGTCAGGCCCGCGCCATGTGGCGTTCCCAGGTGCAGCAGATGTTCGCTCCCGAACTCAACGCGATGAACCCCGTTCGCGCAGACGGTGCACTGGTCTCCGTCGACATTCTCGCCTCGTTCGAATCGGTGCAGCTGATGCGCGACGACCAGGGCCTGTCCACTGAGCGCATCGCGGCTGCGCTCATCGATTCGATCACCCGCATTCTGGAGAACTGACCCATGCGTATCACCCTGCTCGGTACCGGCACACCGCTCCCTGACCCGCGTCGCGCCGGCGCGGCAACGTTGGTGACGGCCGAGGGTCTCACCGCCCTGATCGACTGCGGGCGCGGTGTGTTGATGCGGCTCGTGGCCGCCGGTGTCGTGCCACCGATGCTGAACGCACTGTTGCTCACCCACCTGCACAGCGACCACATCACCGACCTCGGCGACGTCATCACCACGTACTGGGTGATGAGTCCGGGGCCGCTGACGCTCACGGTGTACGGCCCCCCCGGTACGGCGGAGGTCGTCGCCGGCACACTGGCTTCGCTGGCACCCGATATCCGGTATCGCATGGACCATCACGACGACCTCGTGCAGGGTCCGTCGGTGGTGGCGGTGGAGGTGCTGCCCGGCGAAGTGTTCACACTCGGGGCGGCCACGGTGCGCGTCGGCGCCACCGACCATCGTCCGGTGGAGCCGACGGTTGCCTACCGCATTGAAGTGGAAGGCAAGTCAGTGGTGCTCGGCGGCGACGGAGTGCCGTGCGCGGCACTCGACGAACTGTGCAACGGCGCCGACGCCTACGTGCAGTCGGTGATGCGTGCCGACATCGTCAAACTGGTGCCCAACGCACGGTTCCAGGACATCCTCGACTACCACTCCACCGTCGAGCAGGCCGGCGAGACCGCCACCCGCTGCGGTGTGGGTGCACTGGTGATGACCCATTACATCCCTGGCATGCAGCCCGGGCAGGAAGATGAATGGCGCGCTCTGGCCGCCGCCCACTTCACCGGCCCGATCATCCTCGGCGACGACCTCACCGTTCACGAGTTCTAGTTCCCGACCCTCACGACTCACAGGAGCCATCCATGCAGATCCTGCGCACCCCCGATGACCGCTTCGCCGGTTTGCCCGATTTCCCGTTCGCCCCGAACTACGCCGACATCACCGCGATCCCTGGCGACCCCAGCGCTGGCACCTTGCGCGTGCATTACCTCGACGAGGGCCCGGCCGACGCCGCCCCGATCCTGCTGATGCACGGTGAGCCGTCGTGGAGTTACCTGTACCGGCACATGATCCCGATCCTGACGGCCGCCGGTCATCGTGTGATTGCCCCCGACCTGGTGGGCTTCGGTCGCAGCGACAAGCCGGCAGCCCAGGGCGACTACACCTACGCCCGCCACATCTCGTGGATGAGCGAGTTGGTGTTCGATGTGCTCGATCTGCGCGACGTCACGTTCTTCGGTCAGGACTGGGGTGGCCTCGTCGGTCTGCGCCTCGTCAGTGCGCAACCCGACCGCTTCGCGCGTGTCGTCGTCGGCAACACCGGCCTTCCCGACGGCAACGGCAAGGCCAGTGAGGCGTTCCTGGCATGGCAGAAGTTCGCCAGCGAATCACCCGTGTTCCCGATCGGCGGCATCGTCAACGGTGGCAGCGCGACTGATCTGGCTGCCGACGTCATCGCCGCCTACGACGCACCGTTCCCCGACGACAGCTACACCGCAGGTGCCCGCATCTTCCCGTCGATGGTGCCGAACCTCGCCGATCAGGCCGAGGTGCCCGAGAACCGTGCCGCCTGGCTGGTACTTGAGCAGTTCACCCGCCCGTGGCTGTGCGCGTTCAGCGACAGCGACCCGATCACCAAGGGCGGCGAGAGTCCGTTCATGCGCCGCATTCCCGGCGCGCAGGGCCAGCCGCACACCACGATCGTCGGCGGTGGGCACTTCCTGCAGGAGGACAAGGGCCCCGAGCTGGCCGAGGTGATCCTTCGGTTCATCGACGGCACCCGCGAGACCGTCGCCTGATGTACGGCACCGTTCGACACGAGATCCGGATCCAGCGTCCGGCAGCCGATGTGTGGGCACTCGCTGGTGATGCCGAGCGTCTGTGCGACTGGTTTCCCGGCATCGTGTCATCCGCGGTCGATGGCACCCTGCGCACGATCGTCACCGCCTCGGGTATCCCGATGCCCGAGGAGATCTTGGCCTGCGATGACACGCAGCGCAGGTTCCAATATCGGCTCACCATGCCAGTGTTCAAGCACCACCGCGGCACGATCGACGTGATCGATCTGCACGACGACACCACGTTGGTCGTCTATTCCACCGAGGCCGACCCGCGAGCCATGGCGCTGGTCATCGGCGGCGGCACCGCCGGTGCTCTGCGCGAACTGAAGCGTCAGATGGAACTCACCACCGAGGGAGCGCTCTGATGGGCCGCAAGATCCTGTTCATCACCACCGATCAGCAGCGTTACGACACGCTGGGTTGTAACGGTGGCACCATTGCGCGCACGCCAGTGGTCGATGCCCTCGCCGCACAGGGTGTGCGATACGAGCGACTGCACCCGCAGAGCGTGGTGTGTATGCCCAGCCGCAGCACGATGATCACCGGTCAGCACGTCAGCACGCACGGTGTGTGGATGAACGGTGTGCCGTTGCCCGAGGACGCCCCATCGGTGGCCGAGGTGCTGCACGATGCCGGCTACCGCACGGCGATCATCGGTAAGCCCCACTTCGAGCCGTTCCTCGACCCATTCGCCCGCTTCGCCGAGAACACGTTCGCCGGTAACGGCACATTCGGACCGCACCGTGGGTTCGAGCACTTCGAGTCGGCCACGCACGGTGCCGCCGGCCCGCTGCACTACGCCCGCTGGTTGCTCGCCACCCACCCCGAGGCGGTGGGAATGTTCTATCCGGTGCTCGACGGGTCGTTGGAGGTCAACGCAATGGGCGGCGGCGACACCGGCGCACCGCAGGCATGGGTGAACAACATCCCCAAGGAGTGGTACCACACCGACTGGGTTGCCGATCGCACGATCTCATGGCTCGACTCGCTCGCCGCCGATGACGACTGGTTCTGCTGGATGAGTTTCCCCGACCCGCATCACCCGTGGGACCCGCCGGCCAGCGAGGTCGCTCGCATCGACTGGCGCGAAGTGCCGCTACCCGCCGGCTACATCGAGAATCAGGCCGAACGCGAGCGGGTGCTCGACAACAAGCCGAAGCACTGGCGAGCGTGGTACGACGGACGCGTTGTCAGCAACTACGAGGCCCCGCTGTCGTGGGTGCCCGCCTCGCTAACCGCCGACCAGATCCGCGAGACCACCGCCCTGAACGCGGTGGAGTGCGAACTGATCGACGAGGCCATCGGACGTGTGTTGCAGCACCTGCGCGCGAAAGGCTGCGACGACGACCTCGACATCGTGTTCACCACCGACCACGGCGAGTTGGGCGGCGACTTCGGTCTGCTGTTCAAGGGCCCGTACCACGTAGATGGTCTGATGCGCTTACCGCTCATCTGGCGTCCGGCGCCGTCGTCCCGTGCTGGCGCGGAGAGTGGCACGACGGTCACCCGCCCCGTGGGTCACCTCGATCTGGCCCCGACGTTCTGTACGATCGCAGGCGTGGAAATACCGCATTGGATGGAAGGCAAACCCTTGCCGATCGACGACACCGATGCCGACGCCCGCGGATTCGAGCGAGTGCTGACGGAGTGGGACAGCGAACTGTTCGGGGTCGGTGTGCACCTGCGCACCATCACCCGTGACGGTTTCGTGTGCACCACGTACCTTCCGGGCACTGCGCACGACGGCACCGAGGGCGAACTGTACGACCTCAACGACGACCCGCTGCAGCGCGTCAACCGCTGGGACGACCCAGCACTTGCGGCCCTGCGCAGCGACCTGATCGCCGATCTGTGGGATCACCAACCCCCGATGCAGTTGCCGCTGCGCGGGGTGGAAGCTCCGGTGTGACGGCGCCACGCGGATACTGGCCCAGTCGCTGGCCAGCTGAGGATGGCGGTCCGACCCGACGTCAGGCGCCGATCGGCGGCGGCGGATTGGGGCTGATCGGCACGGCTGGCGGCGAGCTTGCTGTCACGTCGCGCCAGGCGTTGGTGTCCACCATGGTCGTGTTGCGCGATCCGGGTGAGGTCTATTTGCTGTGCCACACGGGTGGCGACGCAGCGGTGTCGTGGGTGGAGCAGATCGATCCGATCACGCTGGAGACCGTGCGCCGGTCACCCGATCTGCCGGGTGGCCCGACGTGGCCGGGTGGTCTCGCGTGTCATGCCAACGGCTCGATCTATGTCGCCTTCGGGCGTCACGTGCATCGCCTCACCGCCGAGTTGGAGTTGCTGGCGTCGGCTCGCATGCCTCGTGATCGCCCGTACAACAGTTTCGTGATCCTGCCCGATGGGCACCTGGCGACGAAGGATTTCGGCGGTCTGCGCGCGGGTCAGACCGAGCCCGACGGGATCGGCGCGTCGGAGATGGTGATCCTGGAACCCGAGTTCCTCACCGAAGTGGCGCGCAAGGGCATTCCCGAGCCCTCGATCGCACGGCTCAGCGCCGATGGCAATGATCTCTACGTGGTCGGCGACACCAGCCTGTGGCGTATGCGCTGGGACGGTCAGTCGTTGTCACTCGACTCGTCGTACCGTGCGGTGTATCGCACGTTGCCCGGGCAGACGTACGGCTGGGACGCCGTCATCGATTCGGGTGCAGCATGGTTCCTCGACAATGGTGCTGGCACCGAGCGTTACAACGGTTCGTTCAGTGGTCTGGGTACCAGCCCGTCGCCGTTGCACCTGGTGCACGTCAACCTTTCCACCGCCGATGTCATGCTCACCGAAGTGTGCGGCCTGCCCGGTGGTCTCATTGCCAACCCGCCGGTGCTCGACCCCGTGCGGCGGATGGTGGTGGCCTACGACAGCGGTAACGGAATCGTCGCCGGTTTCCGCGTCGATGCGCGTGGCCGCACCTCGCCGTTGTGGGAGAAGGAACTGAACCACGCCGCCCACCCGCTGCGTTTCCCTAATTCGGGCGAGCTGGTGCTGTGCGATTACGACCCGGTTCGGCGTATGGATCAAGTGGTCGTGATGGACATCGAGACCGGTGATGAGCTGGCCCGCGCCGATACCGGCAGCCCGGTGCAGTCCGTGTTGTTCGGTGCTCCAGGTTTCGGGCGCGACTTCTATATGTGTTCGTTCACCACGGTGAGCCGCTTCGAAGTCGTGTAGCTACATCGCTTGCTGGTCGGCATTGTCGTGGACCACATGAAGCGGGTTGCGGCGGCCGTGCTCGGCGGCAGGCGCGCGGTGGGCGGGTATCGCCAGCAACCAGATCAGCACCACGCTGATCAGCTCCGGCAGGTGTGATGCCTCGTTGACGAGTGGCACGGTTCCGTTGGCGAGGTCGACCACGGCGGTGACCAGTAACGCCCCGGCAAGAACCGCGGCGACCGGCAGCACCGTGCGGGCCCGGGCCGGACGAACCGCGGCGACGAGCAGTGCCACGGCGTAGGCAACGCTGAAAGCGCCCAGGTGGCGAGCATCGTGGACGTTGGCCTCACCGTCGCCGAGCACCAGTGCCGGAACGGAAGTGACGACGATCTCGATCGCGACAACGATCAGCAGCGCTCGCACCATGCTCCACTTACCAGCCCGGTCGAGCAGCGCCGCCGTCTTGGCCATACGCCGCGACAGGTCTGGCATCTCCACTGCGGGCTGAACCACCAGCCGACGCCGACTGCCCTCGATCGCCGCCGCGAACGTGCTGCAGGCGGCGCAACGCGCGAGGTGCGCGTCGACGAGTCGCTCGTCGATCCCGGGGTCCTCGCCATCGGCCCGGGCGGAAATGGCGTCCTGCCAGCGTTCGCAGCCCATACGTTTCAGGTCGCTCCTCGGCCCGTTTCGGTTCCCGATGCATGCAAGCAGGGGTAGTTGCTTGGCAGACTAGGGGAGTGAGTGAGCGAGACCCCCTGCGGATGCTGCTGGAAGCGGCGCGTGAAGGTGATGACCACGCCGTGCGTGAGCTCGTCACCAGCACTCAGCCGTTGGTGTGGCGGCTGTGCTCGGTACTCGGTTCTCCCGGCGAGGAAGAAGATCTGGTGCAGGAGACCTACCTGCGCGCGTTCCGTTCGCTCGACTCATATCGCGGCGATGCCCCGGTGAGGTCGTGGTTGTTGTCCATCGGCCGCCATGTCTGTGCCGACCATGTGCGTCGGCGCATGCGGCAGCGCCGGCTTGTCGAGCGCATCACACGCACCACGGCCACCGATGTCGCACCTGATCACGAATCGGTTGCACAGTTGCTGCTGGGGCTGTTGCCCGAACAGCGTGAAGCATTCGAGCTCACGCAGTTGGTCGGCCTCTCGTACGAGGATGCCGCCGAGGTCATGCAGTGCCCGATCGGCACCGTGCGTTCACGGGTCGCTCGTGCACGTGCAGCACTGCTCGACGCCGTGCAGGCCACCCAAGCCGTCTGAGCCAGCGGCGGGTAACTGCCGGTGCGGGCCTCGAACCGTAGGATCTGCCGATGACTGCGCCCTTGGTGGAAACCATCCGCGACGAGCACGTACTCGTCATCTCGCTGTGTCGTGAGGACAAGCGCAACGCGATCAACCGCGCATTGGCGTTCGAGATCGATGCTGCCTTGAATGAACTCGACGACGACCCCGACCTGTGGGCCGGTGTCCTCACCGGCACGCCGAAGGTGTTCTCGGCGGGCAGCGACATCGCCGCTCGCGAGGATTACAACACGCCACGCGGCGGCGAGTACGGCATCATCCGTCGCTCGCGCCGCAAGCCACTGATCGCTGCTGTGGAAGGTCCGGCGCTGGGAGGCGGGCTGGAGATCGCGTTGGCTTGCGACCTGGTGGTGGCCGCTCGCACCGCGCGGTTCGGGCTACCCGAGGTGCGCCGCGGGCTGGTGCCCACGTCGGCCGGTCTGTTTCGTGCACCGCACACGTTCCCGTTGAACCTCGCGCGGGAACTCATCCTGGTCGGCGACCCGATCAGTGCCGAACGGGCCCACGCGGCTGGCTTCGTCAACGCGCTCACCGACGAAGGTGGTGCGCTCGACGCCGCCGTGGCGCTGGCCAAACGCATCTGCCTCAACGGCCCCGTTGCGGTCCAGGCATGTGTCGCGGCGATCAACGGCCAGCTGGCCGCCGGCGACGCTGCCGGCTGGGCTGCCACCCAGGTGGCGATGGATGCGATCCTCGCCTCGGACGACATGCAGGAGGGTATTCAGGCCTTCTTCGACAAGCGGCCACCCCAGTGGCGCGGCCGCTGAGCTGTGGGGTCAGCGCTCAGCACTCGCGTGTTCTGCGCTGCGGGTCAGTCGTTGTCGAGTTTGTCGACCAGCTTGTGCGCTGCGTCGGCGAGGTGGCCCTTGACGCCCTTGTGCTCGGCCTTGTCGGCGGCGATCTCTAGCTCGGCATCGACTAGACCGAGCGTTGCCCGGTAGCCGTCGATCAGACCGATCTTGCCGTCGTGATCGGCGTCGAAGGTCTCGAGTTCCAATGCTTCATCGTCGCTCGGGGTGGGTGTGCCTTCGTTGTTCGCCATGGCGTCAGTATGGCGGCTTCAGACGCCCAACGCTGACCGCAGGCGGTCGTTGACGATGGCCTCGGCGTCGCGGATGATGCGCTCGATCAGTTCCTTCACGGTCGGGACGTCGTGGATCAGACCCTGCGACATGCTGGCCCAGTAGACGCCCTGGCTCAGATCGCCCGATTCCAGCAGTTCGCGTCCCTTGTCGCCCCGTACCAGGTCGACCACGTCGGAGAACGTGGAGCCGGGCTCGGCCAGACGGCGCACGACCTCGTCGGACACCTCGCTCTTCGCGACGCGGGCAGTGTTGTGCAGGTTACGGAAGATGAGGTTCGTGGCCCGCTCATCGTTGTCGACGTACGCCTGCTTCACGTTCGGGTGGATGGGCGCCTCGACGGTGGCGCAAAACCGGGTACCCATGTTGATGCCGTCGGCACCCAGCGACAGCGCCGCCACTAGACCGCGGCCGTCGGCAAACCCTCCCGATGCAAGGATCGGAATCGTCACCTGGTCGGCAGCGCAGGGCACCAGGATCAAGCCCGGGATGTCGTCCTCGCCGGGGTGGCCGGCGCATTCGAAACCGTCGATCGAGATCGCGTCGACGCCCTTCTTCTCTGCCGAGACGGCGTGGCGCACCGATGTGCACTTGTGGATGATGCGCACGCCGTTGGTCTTCAGGTACTCCCAGATCGGGGCCAGTGCGGGAGTGCCAGCGGTCTCGACAATGTCGATGCCACTCTCGACGATCGCACGGGCGTAGGCCAGGTAGTCGGGTGAGTTGCGCGTTGGGAACACGGTCATGTTGACCGCGAACGGGTTGTTGGTCATCGCCCGGCAGCGGGCGATCTCCTCGCGCAGTGCCTCGGGGGTCGGCTGCGTCAGCCCGGTGAGCGTCCCCAGGCCACCGGCATTCGACACGGCCGCCACAAGCTCAGCGAGGCCGACACCCTGCATACCGCCCTGCACGATCGGATGCTGAATGTCGAAGAGCCTCGTGATGCGGGTCGTGAACGCCATGGAAAAGAGGTTACTATTTCCTCCAGCCTCACGCGTCACCCGGTCCAGCCGTCACCGAGTGTGCACTGCTCAGGGTTCGACGAGGGGGAAGTTGCTGAGGAACGTGTCGAGGTTGGCGAAGATGGCGGCAGCCGCGCGAATGTCGCCTTCGGCGTGCACTCGGCCGTCGGCGGCGGCCTCGGACATTGCCTCGACGAAGGGCACCGTGCCTTCGATGATCCGGTACAACACGATCTTAGGCATCGCCAACGTCAGCGCAGCCGTCGGGTCGTGGCGACCGCGCACGGCGTGCAATGCCCGGTGCTCGAGACCCAACACCCAGTCCTCGCCGAGATCGGTGAATGTGATGTTCACCGCCATCTGGACACCGCCGACCGCATCCGCGTTCAGGCGAACGGCCAGGCTGTCGAACAGTTGGTCCGGTGTCATCGCGTCCAGATAGCCGTGCTTGCCGGCGGGGGTGCGCGGCATCGTTCCGTTGCGCAACTCCTGGGCACCCATCAAGTAGGCGTTGCGGAACGTCGCCGACTCACTCTGGTACCCGAGTTGCTCGAGAGCGTCGGCCTGGAGCTCGCGCGCGTCGACGTTGGTGGGGTCGGCGAACACCAGATGGTTCACCAACTCGACGACCCAGCGGTAGTCGCCGCCGTCGAACGCAGTGCGGGCCGAAGCGAGCAGCGCGTCGGCGCCACCGGCCAGTTCGACGTAGCGCGTGCCTGCGTCCACCGGCGGCAACTTCCACAGGTTCGCTGGATTGCCGTCGTACCAGGAGAGATAGCGCTGGTAGACGGCCTTCACGTTGTGTACCAGGTGGCCGTAGTAGCCGACCGTGTGCGATTCGGCCCGGAACTCGGGCGGCATTTCCAGCACCTCGGCGATCTCAGTGGCGTTGTAGCCGTGGTTCGCGAGACGCATCGTCTGGTCGTGGATCCAGCGGTACAGGTCGCGCTGCAGGCGCAGATACTGCAGCACATCGTCGTTGCCCCAGCGCGGCCAGTGGTGCGACGCGAACATCAACTCCACCCGCTCGCCGAACAGTTCGATCAACTCGCCGATGTACTTGCTCCACTTCAGCGCGTCGCGCACCAGCGCGCCACGGATGGGCACCAGGTTGTGCATGTTGTGTGTGCAGTTCTCTGCCGTGCACAGCCACCCAAAGTCGGGGAAGAAGAAGTTCATCTCTGCCGGCGCCTCGGCCTCGGGGGTGAGTTGGAAGATGATGCGCACACCGTCGACGACGAGTTCCGTGCCGGTTTCGGTGATTTCCTCCGACGGGGCGATGAGCCCTGGCGGCCAGAACGGGATCGCCTTGCCGAGGCCGCAGTCGACGTGCGTGCGCGGTCCGGCGGGGAGCAGTGGGCCGAACTGATATGTGGCGCGACGGATCATCGCGTAGCCGGCGATGACGTTCTCGCCGATGGTCTCGTGCAGGAAATGTTCGGGGGCGATGATTCGGCAGCGGCCAGCATCGACATCGGCCTGGGTGGTGACGCCGAGCACGCCGCCGAAGTGGTCGGTGTGCGAGTGCGTGTAGACGACAGCGACTACCGGCCGCTCGCCAAGCGTGGCGTTGGCCAGATCGAGGCACGCCTTCGCGCACGGCTCGACCGTGAGCGGGTCGACGATGATCCAACCCGTGGCACCGGCGATGAACGTGATGTTGGAGATGTCGTAGCCGCGGGCCTGCCACATACCGGGCGCCACCTCGAACAGACCGTGAATCCCGTTCAATTGCGCCTGGCGCCAGAGGCTCGGGTTCACCGTCTCGGGGTTGGTGCTGCCCCGCTCGATGAAGTCGTAACGGCCCTGGTCCCATACGACGCCGAACGCAGTGTCCACCTTGCCGCCTGGCAGTTGTGCCAGCAGACCACGTGACGCCCGGTCGAAGTCGCCCGGATCAAAGCCGAGTTCGACGGGAGCGTTCGCCGTTCGAGTGTGATCGCTGGCGTCCTTCGGTGCTGTACCCATGGTGGAGAGTTTCGCAGGTCGTCTCGTTCGCCGACTGAGCGGAGGGACCGCGGCATCGCTCCGTCGCACCGTTGCCGAAACTACCCTCGCAAGCGAAAAGGGTGGTGGGTATGGAACTGCGGGACAAGGTCGTCGTCATCACAGGGTCGGGAAGTGGGATCGGGGCGGCCATGGCGCGCAGATTCGCGATCGAGGGTGCGAAGGTGATTGTCACCGATCAGGACGCCACCGCCGTCGAGCAGGTCGCAGGCGAGATCCGCAGCGTCGGCCTGGCCGTCGACATCACCGTCGAGGACAACGTGAAGGCGGTCGCCGACCTTGCTCGGCGCACCTACGGCGAGATCGACATCTGGTACAGCAACGCCGGTTACTCGGGCCCCCGTCAGCCCGGCGACGTGCAGACGAACGAAATGTGGAAACTCAACTGGGAACTGCACGTCATGTCGCATGTGTACGCAGTTCGGGAAGTACTGCCAGCGATGCTCGCTCGTGGCGACGGGTATCTCATCCAGACTGCATCGTCGACGGCGTTGTCCGTGCAGACCGAGAAGGCTGCGTACACGGTCAGTAAGACCGCTGCGCTCGCGTTGTCGGAGTGGTTGGCAATCAACTTCCGCAACCGGGGCATCAAGGTGTCGTGCTTCTGCCCCGGCCCGATGCTGACGCCGATGCTGCTCTCCAACAACTTCCCCGACGATCACCCGGTGCTGAAGATCGCGCTGACTCCCGAGGAAGTGGCGGCCCTGCTGGTGGATGCGATCGGCGACGAGCGCTTCCTCATCACCGACAACTCACCCGGTGGAGCGGACGCGTTGCAGAAGAAGGCCACGAGCTACGACGGCTGGATCGCCGAACTGTCCGACTTCACGATGTAGCGGGCTCTGCTGCGTTCGTCAGCCGTTGAACGCGAGCGGCAGTCCGGGGCGGTGCCACGTGGCGCGGACAAGGTGGCCGGTGACCGAGCAGGTGATGAATGCGGTGCGCAGGTCGTCGCCGCCGAAGCAGATGTTGGTGACGGCGCCGTCTGCGAGCGACGGCGGCAAGGTGTGCAACGTCCAGTCACCGTCCGGTGTGATCTCGCTGATGCCGCTGTCCACCAGCGTGCCCACGCAGAGCGCACCGCTGCTGTCGATCGCCAGCGAGTCGAGTGCGTGGGCTCCAGGAAGGCCGATCAACATCGACCAACGATCGATCTCCTTGCGTCGTAGCGCCGGGTGGATGCCGTAGCCGGTTGATGGGACCAACTCGCCGGGAGCGCTGACCCGACGGCGGTGCACCTGGCGCGTGTGCGTCTCGGCCCAGTACAGCACGGAACCGTCGGGGGACAGGCCGATTCCGTTGGCTGCAGCGGTGCCCTTGACCGCCCGGCGGATGGAGGATCCGTCCGGTGCGGCGTAGAAGATCGAGCCCCGGTTCCCATGGTCGGTGAACCAGAAGTTGCCGGTGTGGTCGAACACGAGGTCGTTCGGAGTGCCGACCGACACCCCGTCGCACTCGGTGTACAGCGTGGTGACGTCGCCGGTGGCAATGTCGACACGCTGGATGCGGCCGCCGATCGCCGTCGCCGGGGTCGTGCCCCCGTTGTTGCAGACGTACAGCGCCCCGTCGGGCCCGATGGCTGCGCCGTTCGGGCCGCCCTCTACTTCGGCGACCGTGTGCTTCGTGCCGTCGGTGGCCACTCGCGTGATTCGTGCGCCGTTCAACTCGACGACGATCACGCTTCCGTCGGCCATCGCCACTGGGCCTTCAGGGAAGATCAGACCGTCGGTGATCAACTCGACATCGCGTAGCTCAGGCATTGGTTGCTCCTTCGTTGGTGCGTTTCACGGCCACACCCTCGTACATCCTGGCGATGGTCTCGGGCCCCTTGTCCGAGTAGGTGCGCAGCTCAGACATCGTCAATCCTGCATCGGTGATCAGGTCGGGGATCGGCCGGTTGAGGTGACAACCACCGAACACGTGCTTCCACACGGGGGTGACGCGATCCTGCCATTTGGCGGCCTTCGTGTGCGGTGAGCGGCCGTGCTCCACGAAGTGCAGGCTGCCGCCGGGGCGCAGCACCCGATGCACCTCGGACAGCGCTGAGCGAACATCAGGGATGGTGCACAGGCTCCAGGTGATGAGCACATGATCGACCGACTCGTCGGCGAGTGCCACGACTGCGCCATCGAGCCCGATGTACTCCACTGGCACGCGGCTGGCAGCGACCCGCGGTGCAGCGATCTTGCGCCCGCCGCCGGCCGGTTCGATGGCGAACACCTTGGCCACGGTGCCGGGGTAATGGCGGACGTTGCGACCCGAGCCGAACCCGACTTCGAGGACGTCACCGCTCAACGCCGCAGCCACCCGCGCTCGCGTCGGCTCGACCTGCTTGCCCAACGCGATATCGATGAACCGCGGCAGCACTCTGCTCTCGTAGAACCCCACAACGCCCCCTTGGTGGTTGCGGGCACCATAGCGTCAGCGGCACTTTCCGCGCCCACGGGCGCAGAACCCTGACGCCGCCGCCCGTTCTCGCGCCCGTGTGGGCTGGTGCGGCCAGAATTGACGCAAATCGCGCCCAACGGGGGTGCGGCGGGCCGGGAGTGCGGGCGGGCCGGGAGTGCGGCGGGTGGGTGGCGCGGGTGGGTGGCGCGGGTGGGGTCAGGCCTGTGGTTCGCGGGGGAGGCCGAGCAGTCGCTCGCCGAGGATGTTGCGCTGCACCTGCGAGGTACCGGCGTAGATCGTGTCGGCGACACCGTTGTACAGCGCTCCGACCCACGAGGCACTGGTGTTCGGCGCGCCCGGGTCGTCGCAGCGGTAGCTGCGGATGGGCGCGCGCCCTTGGAGCACCATCGCGTCGGCGCCCATGATGTCGATCGCCAGGCGGGTTACATCGCGGTGGTATTCGCTCCACTGCACCTTGCTGATCGAGGCCTCGGGACCGAGGACTCCGGTGGACAACACGCCAGTAAGGATGCGATAGCCGAGGTAGCGCATGATCTCGACGCGGCAATAGGCGGCAGCGATCGCGTCGCGGATGACAGGGTCGTCGAGGCGGCCGCGCTCGCGCGCCATCTCCACCATGCGATCGAATTCGGCGCGGAACAGCACCGGGTTGGTGGCGGCTTCGTCGCCGCGCTCAAGTGAGAGCAGGCTGTTGGCGATTTCCCACCCGTTGTCGACGTCTCCGATGACGTTGCCCTTCGCCGTGCGGGCACCATCGAGGAATACTTCGTTGAAATCCGGTGAGCCACCGATCTTGCGGATGGGCACGACCGTGACGCCGGGCTGATCCATCGGCACCATCAGGAAGGTGATGCCGCGATGCTTGGGAGCATCCGGGTTCGTGCGTGCCAGCACGAAGATCCAGTTCGCCTCCTTGGCGCGGGTCTGCCAGATCTTCTGGCCGGTGATCACCCACTCGTCGCCATCGAGTTCGGCCTTCGTGCGCAAGCTGGCCAGGTCGCTGCCGGCGTCGGGCTCGCTGTACCCCTGACACCACAGGTGCTCGGCCGACAGGATGCGCGGCAAGAAGTACTGCTTCTGCTCCTCGGTGCCCCACTTCAGCAGCAGGCCGCCCATCATCTTCAGGCTGAAGTTGTCGTTGGGTCCGACGGCGGGCACGCCGGCCTTGGCCAGTTCCTCGACGAGCACGACTTGCTCAAGCTTGGTGAGTCCGCCGCCGCCGTACTGGGTGGGCCAACTGACGGCTAGCAAGCCGTTGTCGTTCAGCGTCTGGCGCCAGCGATCGGTGAACGCGAACGCCTCGTCGCGCGACAGCGCACCGACACCCTTCCAGTCCGCAGGCAGGTGCTCGGCGAGGAACGCTTGTACGCGGGTGCGGAAGGTCTCTGCCTGTTCGGAGTAGTTCGAGTTCATGTCATTGCTCCATGAAGGGGGGGAGGGGTGGGAGGACGGCGTCAGCGGGGAGGGCGATGAACGTCGCCGGTCGCTTCTCCACCAACGCGGCGACGCCTTCGCCGAAATCAGGGTTGTCCGTTGGGATGTTCATGCGCACCATCGTCTCCAGCCACACCTGGTTGGCCTCGGTGTAATCGCGCGACAGATCGCCCCACACTTGACGGCGCATCGCCGCCATCGAGATGGGCGAACTGCCGGTGGCCAGCGCACGCGCGTAGGCCTGCGCCTCGGCGAGCACGGTGCTGTCATCGCACACTCGGCTGACCAGGCCGATGCGCAGGGCCTCGTCGGCCTCGACGCGCTTGGCGGTGTACAGCAGATCCAGTGCGTGCTCCACGCCGATCAGCTTCGGCAACAGCCAGGACAGTCCGTACTCCGCAGGGATACCGAGCTTGGCGTAGGCGGTGGAGATGCGGGCGCTGCGGGCCATGAAGCGGATATCGCACACGAGTGCCTGCACGATGCCGATACCGGCGCAGGCCCCATTGATTGCTGCGATCATCGGCTTGGGAATGGTGAGTGCGTAGTGCTGCGAGCGGCGACCGGCCAGGACGAGACCGCCGCCGCCGACAACTCCTGCCAAACGCTTCGAGTCGAGGCCGGGGCAGAACGACGTTCCCGCACCCGTCAGCACGATCGCGCGCACGTCTGCGTCGACTGCCGCACGATCGAGCGCAGCCCAGTACTGGCGCTCCATGTCGTGGTTCCAGGCGTTGTGGCGACCGGGGTTGTCGAGGGTGATCGTGCACACCGCGTCGGCGACGTCGTAGTGCACGTACTCGGGAAGGTCGTCGGTCATGGATGGTCTCCGTGGTCGGGACCGGCGGCGGGCCCCGGTGTCGTGATGGGTGACACCGTATTCCTGAACCCGTCCAGTGCCCAATGGACACTGCGCTCGAGAAGCGCGGGGTCGAGTGTCTCGCCCGGGCGCAGAGGGCGCGTGCCCAGCAGCCACCCGCCGAACAGGAAGTGCAGCGTGGCCAACAGGTCCATCGCATCGGTGGAGGTGAAACCTTCGGTGAGCAACACCTCGAGCACCTTCTGTGACACGCGATCGGCGGCTCGCGATCGGCGCTGTGTCGACAGCACGCGAGCGCCAACACCGGGGTAGTGCTCGAATACTCGGTGCATGCGCAGCAGCACCTCGACGATGGTGTCGCTCCATGTGAGCGTTGCCGGTATGTCGACATCGATCTTGCGGGCAACGCGTTCGCACAACCGATCGAGGAGGTCGTCGCGCCCGTTGACGTAGTGGTAGACGGCGGGGCTGGAGATGCCGAGCGCGTCGGCCACGGCCTTCACCGTCAGCGCATCGAGACCGTGTTCGGCAACCAGCGGCAGCGCTGCGTCGAGGATGTCGTCGCGTGTCAGCGGCAACGGCTGTGTGCCGCCGCGGCTACGGCGCTGGCGAGTAGCGGGCGTTGGAGAGGTGATCACGGTTCGTGCAGACATGGGCTTGACCTGCACCATTTATGCATATTAAATGACGAGGGTCAATCGGCCTCGTGGAACTCTCGGGGGCCGAAGCGGTGAACACCGAGCAGTGAACAAGGGGATGTGGATGACGGCTGAACTGACAGCGGACGACCTCAAGGCGTACGCCTCCACGATCGGCGGGCTGCGGCCCGTGCCGGTCGCGGTCACCACTGCCCACGGCGGACGCGCCAATGGCCTGATCACATTGTCCGGCGGTCCGGCCAGCATCATCCCCGAGGCGCCGCGCCTGGTGGTCAGCATCACCACCTACAACTTCAGTCACGACCTGATTCGCGACGGCGGCGTGTTCATTCTGCACACGTTGTCGAATGCCGCCGAGTTGATCGAGACGTCGCTGGAGATCATCCGCACACTCGGTGGTCGTACCGGGCGCGATGGCGACAAGCTGACTGGGTTGCGCACCCGATCCGGCGTCACCGGTGCGCCCATCCTGCTCGACGCGCTCACCTACGTCGAGGCCAGGGTGATCCGTTCACTCGACAACGAGGAGAACACGTTCTTCGTCGGAGATGTCGTCGGCGCAGGTCGCTTGAACGCTGGCGGCAAGCTCGACATCGGCACGGCGTGGACAGGCCTCGGCAAAGAATGGACCGACGCGTACGAGCACGACCACGAAGCACAGATCGACGACAGCCGCGTTCGCCGCGGCCTTCCCACAAGCCACTCCTGAAAGGCGAGTACACCATGCAGCAATGTCCGATCGCTCACGGCTACCACCCACTCGAGCGCGACACCGTGCTCGACCCGTACCCGGCGTTCAACCGGTTGCGCGACGAGGGCCCGGTGTTTTTTCTGCCCGAGCTGGATCACTACATCGTCACCAAGTACGACGATGTCGAGAAGATCCTGCTCGACCGCGACACATGGAGCGCCGCCAACGCGTCGTCGCCATTGTTGCCCATCTGCCAGGCGGCGCAGGATGTGCTGGCGCAGGGCTATCACCGTGTGCCCACGCTCAACAACAGCGACCCGCCGCGTCACCCGCTGATGCGCAAGTCGTTGCTGTCGGTCATCACGCCGCGTCGCCTCAACGAGCTCGAGCCGGTGTTGTTCGCCTACTGCGAGAACCTCGTGCTCGGTATCAAGGACGAGCCGGTGATCGACTTCGTCGACCGCCTCGCGTTCCCATTTCCTGGCTTCGCCGCGTTCAGCCTGCTGGGTTTCCCGTCTGAGGACACCGAGATGCTGAAGGACTGGAGTGCGAAGCGCGTACTGCTCACCTACGGCCGCCTCAGCGACGAGGAGCAGGTGGAGATCGCGCACATCATCTGCAGTTTCTGGAAGTACTGCGTCGACCATGTGGCCAGCAACCGGGCCAACCGTCAGGACAACATCGTCTCGGAACTGGTCACACTGTCCGACGCCAAGCCCGAGCAGCTCAACGACTTCGACATCGTCAACATGGTGTACTCCATGGCACTCGCCGGCCACGAGACCACGTGCAACACCATCGGCAACGGCACCCGGGCGCTGCTCACCGACCGCAGCCAGTACGAGGCACTGATCGCCGATCCGTCGAAGATTCCGAACGCAGTGGAAGAAATCCTGCGCTACGACGGGCCGGTGTTGAACCACCGTCGCGTCGCCAAGATCGACACCGAGGTTGCTGGCGTCGCCATTCCGGCTGGCGCCAAGGTGATGATGTGCTTCGCCTCTGCCGACCACGACCCGAACGTGTTCGAGAACCCCGATGCCTTCCTGATCGAGCGCGACAACGCCGATATGCACCTGGCATTCGGCAAGGGCGCTCACTTCTGCATGGGTGCCGCGCTGGGCCGCCTCGAGGTGAAGATCATTCTTGATCTGCTCACCACGCACTGCCCCAACCTGGAGCTGGTGCCCGACCAGGTGGTGGAGTACAGCCCCAATGCGTTGTTCCGTGGCCCGCTGGCGATGATGGTGGCGCCCATCGGCCTCGCCGGGATCAAGTGAAGGGGTTGAACTGATGAGTTTCGAGCCAACTGTCGACGAGAAGGCATTCAATGCCTCGTCGAAGCTCATCCGCACCACGGCGCTGCGCGGTACACCGTTGGAGGGCGACAGCTGTGGCAACTGCCTGTACTACCTGCAGCCCGACGACCCGCTGGCGTTCTGCTGGCACGAGAAGTTCCAGTGTCTGGTGAGCACCAGTTGGTGGTGCCAGTTCTGGGCCATGCGAGAGGAATGACGGACATGACCGACTACAGCCGCGACGAAGTGGAAGCCGCCTTCCAGCACTACTTCATGGTCGGGCCGGTGATGGAGGACTGGATCGCGTGGTCGCAGTTGTTCACCGACGACGCCGTGTACTTCGACCACTTTTATGGACGCTTCCGTGGCCCGGCGGAGATTCAGCTGTTCCTCGAGACCACGATGATGACTGGCAAGCACTGCTACACCGCGCTCGAGTGGTACAACATTGAGGGCAACCGGATCGTGTGGAAGGGCCTCAACCTGGCCGACCATCCCGACCCGACGCAGGGGCCGTTCTCGTTCCCGTCGCTGCAGATCATCCAGTACGCCGGCAACGGCAAGTGGTCATCCGAAGAAGACTGGTGGATGCAGCCGGAGATGGTGAAGTACGCCAAGGGATACTGGAGGGCATGTCAGGCCATCGACCCCAGCTTCCCCGATCAGCTGTCGCGCACACATTGGGGCAACATCGAGTGGGCACGCCCGGCCGCCGGTCATACTGCGACGCCGTCGTGGCTCGGCCGTGAGCACGAGATTCCCACCGTGCGCCGCATCGAGGACATGAACTTCGGCGAGCGAGTCTGACGGTGGCGATCGACCTCGCTCCGTTCCTCGACCCTCGGCACACCGCAGTGGTGGCGTTGGAGGTGCAGGAGAACATGCTCGATCCGCACAAGGCGCTCATCCCCGGTGTGGCGGCGCATGCGGAGGCGATCGGCCTGGTCGACAATGTCGCCGCGTTGATGGCTGCCGCGCGGCGTGTGGGAGCTCCCGTCGTCTATGTCAGCGATGCGCGACGCGACGATGGCAAGGGCGCGGTCAAGAACTTGATGATCGGTCGCTCGATCGCTGGTGCCGAGTCGCGCAGTTGGAGTCACGGGGCGATCCACCACCGACTCACGCCACACGAGGGCGACATCTCGCTGGGCCGCGAGCACGGGATGACCGGGTTCTACGCAACACCACTCGACGCGTATTTGCGCAACCTCGACGTCACTACCGTGATCCTCGTGGGCGTGTCGGCGAACATCGCCGTCAACGGCACCGCGATCGAGGCGATGAACCTCGGCTACCGGGTCGTGGTGCCCAGCGATTGCGTGGCTGGAGACCCACCCGAGTACGTGCAGCAGTTGCTGAAGTTCACGATTCGCAACGTCGGTGTCGTGGCTCCGGTGCAAGGCATCCTCGACCACTGGGCCGGCCTGCCCGCCAACTGACCGGCCTGTCCCGTCGGGCAGTCGGCTCGCCCGTTCAACGCTCCGTTCTGGGAAGCGGGGGTTCCGGATTACGGCCACCCC
>WLIV01000010.1 GCA_009702045.1 Actinomycetota bacterium
ACGCACACCGAGATATTGGCGTCGATCCCGGCCGCCAGCAGCAGAGCCGTCACCTTCTCCTGATCGACCTCATCGGGCCGCACGGTGCGCGTGATCGGCTCGGCACGTTCGGTCATCCACATGATGTCCTCGGGGCAGCGATCGACACAACGGCCGCACCCGATGCACAACGGATCGTCGATCACTGCCTTCTTCGCGACCATCGTGATCGCCCCGCTGGGGCAGACGAGATCGCACAGTTTGCAACCGGTACACGGTGCCGCATCCAGTTCGGCGAAGGCCCGAATGACGGCCATCAGGTGGCAACAGCGATGCGGCGAGATGACATGAAACAAGGATACTCTATTGAACCATCGAGGGCCAGCAGGCCGCGACACGAGGGGACACCACATGCGCGTACTCATCACCGGCGCTCGAGGCAAGGTCGGATCCTTCGCCGCCGAGGCGTTCCTCGCCGCCGGCCACCGCGTAGTGCTCAGCGACATCAGCCCCGCCCGTTACGGCCTCACCGGCGAGCGCTTCCGCTACCTGCGCGCGGACCTCACCGACTACGGGCAGACCATCGGCATCGTGATGGCAGCCAAGCCGGACGTCATCGTGCACGCAGCCGGCATCCCCGACAGCTCTCACGACCCGGGCCCGACGATCTTCGCCAACAACTCGCTGGCCAACTTCCACGTCGCTGAAGCCGTCGCCCAGACCGGCGTCGGGCGCCTCGTCTATCTCTCCAGCGAGACCGCCCTCGGGTTCGTGACCGCCCTGCGTCCGTTCCTGCCCGACTACCTCCCGGTCGACGAGGAGCATCTGCGCCGACCGCAGGAGGCGTATGCGCTCTCCAAGTCGCTCGGCGAAGACATCTGCGACTCGCTCGTGCGACGCTGCGACGCAACGGCTGTCTCCATCCGTCCGTCGCTGGTGCTGGCCCCGGCCGACTACGCCTTGATCGGTGGCCTCCAACGCGCGACTGGCCGCAGCTTCAACCACTGGTCGTATGTCGACGTCGAAGACCTGGCCGACCTCATCGTGCTCGCGGCCGCTACACCGACGCCCGGGCACGAGGTCGTCTACGCCGCACAGCCTGACAACCTGCTGGGTGCCTCGTTCCGCCAACTCGTCGCCGATGCTCTCGGGGATGACGCGCCGCCCGTGCGCGACCTCGAGCGCGAGGACTGCGGCGGCATCAGCATCGCCAAGGCCCGCCGACTCTTCGGCTGGGCCCCCACCCGCAGTTGGCGCGACCGTACCAACGCGACGAACGACAACGGAGGACACCAATGAAACAGGTGAAACTGGGGAACACAGGACTCGACGTCTCGCGAGTCTGTTTGGGTTGTATGAGCTTCGGCGTCGCCGGTGCCGGCACGCACGAGTGGACACTGGACGAAGCGACCAGCCGGCCGTTCATCAGCGCTGCGCTGGACGCTGGCATCAACTTCTTCGACACTGCCAACGTCTACTCCGCGGGCACCAGCGAGGAGATCGTCGGCCGAGCATTGGCCGACTTCGCCCGGCGCGACGAGGTGGTCATCGCCACCAAGGTGCACGGCCCGATGCGCAAGGGCCCCAACGCTGCCGGTTTGTCACGCAAGGCGATCATGACCGAGATCGATGCGAGCCTGCGGCGCCTCGGCACCGACTACATCGACCTCTACCAAATTCACCGCTTCGATCGACGCACTCCCATCGAGGAAACGATGGAGGCGCTGCACGACGTAGTGAAGGCGGGCAAGGTGCGCTACCTGGGTGCTTCGTCGATGTTCGCCTGGCAGTTCAGCAAGGCCCAGTACACGGCCGAACTGCACGGCTGGACCAAGTTCGTCAGCATGCAGAACCACTACAACCTGCTGAACCGCGAGGAGGAGCGGGAGATGATCCCGCTGTGCATCGATCAGCAGGTCGGCATCATTCCGTGGAGTCCCCTCGCTCGCGGCAAACTGACCCGCGACTGGGACGACACGACGGCACGGTCAGAGACCGACGAGTTCGGCAAGATGCTGTACGACACCTCTGCGAGCGACCGGGTGATCGTCGACCGTGTCGCCGATGTCGCGCGTGAGCGCGGGCTACCCCGCGCTCAGGTGGCACTCGCCTGGGTGCTGTCGAAGCCGTTCATCACCGCACCGATTGTCGGCGCGACCAAGCCCCAGCACATCGCCGACGCTGTCGCCGCCACCACGATCGTGCTCTCCGCTGAGGAGATCGCACGGCTCGAGGAGCCGTACACGCCACACCCGGTCGTCGGCTTCGTGTGATGAAGCTGATCGCACTCGAGACCGGCCGCTTCGAGGCCGACCTGATGCAACTCGCCGGGATTCCCGGACAAGCGCTGCTGCCGGTGCCCGCCTGGCTGATCGAGCACCCTCGTGGACTGGTGCTGTTCGACACGGGTCTGCACACCAAGTTGCGAACACCCGAGGGACAGATGAAGGGCTCATTCGAAACGACGGTCGTCGACTTCCCCGTCGGCGAGGAACTGACCGCACGCATCGCGGCGGCCGGCTACTCGGTGGCCGACATCCAGACCGTGATCTTCAGCCACCTGCACTTCGACCACTGTGGCGGCACCTGGGAGATCCCGAACGCGAAGATCGTGGTCCAGGAGTCGGAGTGGAAGGCAGGTCACAACCCCAAACTCGTCGAGGTCGGCCTCTACACGCCCGAGGACTTCGACCTGGGTCACGACCGGCTGCTGATCGATGGCGAGCACGATCTCTTCGGCGACGGCACCATCGTGTGCATCCCCACTCCGGGACACACACGTGGCCATCAGTCACTCCTCGTGCGCCTCGCCTCCGGGCCGGTTGTGCTGACCTCAGACTGCATCTACTTCGCCACCATGTACGAGCAGATGCGGGTACCGCCTTTTGGAGCCGACCTGACCGCGCAACTGGCGTCGATGCGCCACCTGCGTGCGCTCGAACAGCAGGGCTGCCGGCTGATCTTCGGCCACGACGCGGAACAGATCCGGGCCCTGCCGATCGGCGGCCTCAGCTAGCTCGCGGTACACGCCGAACGCGTTCGTGTGCCGCGCCGCGGAGGGCCACAACACGGCACACGAACATCGCGTCAGGCGTTGGCCAGCGCAGCCTGCTTCTCAGCGGCGACGACTTCCGGCGAGGTCTTGAACATGCGGGCCGCGTTCAGACCGAGGATCGAACGCTTCTGCTCGTCGGTGGCATCGGGCATCGCCATGAACGAATCAACGATGTCACGCGAGAACGGGAACGTGCCCTCGCTGTGCGGATAGTCCGAGGCGAAACAGAACGCGGTCTCCGGCATGTCCTTCAGCGTGTAGATGAACCCGGGATCGTTCTGGAACGAGCACATCACCTGATCGCGAACGATGTCACTGGGCTTACGGCTCAGCTTCGGCAACGCGTACGGGCCGTGGTTGAAGTACGACTCGTCGAGCCGCTCGGCGAGCGACAGCAACCAACCGGCACCGCACTCCAGGAACATGATCTTCACGCCGGGGTGACGGTCGAGCACGCCGCCGGCGACCAGCGCAGAGGTGGCCTCGATCGCGTCGCTCATCTGGCGGGCGTAGTTGAATACCGCACCGCCGGGGCCACGCATCGCACGGATGTTGACCTTGCCAACCGCGGTGTGGAACATCAGCGGAATCTCGTTCGCTTCGGCGACGGAGAACAACGTGTCCCACTCCGGGTCGTTGTACTGCGGGCACGAATCGAGCACCGCACACGGCAACATCACCGCACGGAACCCGATCTCGATCACACGCTTCATCTCCGCGACGGCGTCGGGGATGTTCACATTCGGCAGCAACGCGATCGGGATCAGCGTGTTGCGCAGACCATCCACACGCTGCCACAGCCAATCGTTGTACGTCTGACACGCAACACGCGACGCCTCGGCATCCTCGATCCGCGAGACCATCAGCCCAAGGCCGGGGAAGATTGCTTCGGCATCGATGCCGTCGCGCTCCATGTCCTTGAGGCGCAGCAACACATCGCGGGCGCCCTTGCGGCCGGTGTCGACGTCGTCGGGGGTCACCTTGTGGGCGAAGAAGTCGTGCTGGATCTTCATCAGCACGCGCTCACCCAGGCGGGTGGTACGGATCTTGCCCTCGACAGAGGAGTTCGGCGCGTACTGGGCGAGATCGCCGGTCATGGCGTTGGTGAACAGATCGTTGGGTTCGGCGATGTGGGCATCGCAGCTGAGAATGAACGGACGCATTGGGGAGCTCCTTGAGGTGGACGAATGAAGTGGTGTTGCGACCAAATCAGGACACCCATACCGCGCCCTAGGGCCCTAAGTCCCAACGACCCGCCGCGGCGACCGGAACACCATTCCACTCATCGCCGGAAACCCGTTCCGGCCAACAGGGTTACGCGGTGGGCGCGAGACCGAGCAACCGCGCCACCAACGGCGTGTCGCCGGAACGAGACACCCTGTACTCGCGCAGCGCCCCTCCAGCGGCGTGCACCACTGCCCCGTTGATATCGCCCGCGTCGTCGGCCACGAGCAGGCCCACGAGTCGCGCAATATGCTCCGGGCCGAGCGCGTCGGCGGTCCCTGCCGCCTGCAGCATCGCTTCGTTCATCCGTGTGCGCGCCCCCGGCGACACCGCGTTGACGGTGACTCCCGTGCCGGCGACCTCCGCCGCCATCGCGATCGTTGCCGCCCACACCGCGCCCTTCGCCCCGCCATAGGCGACACCAGCGGTGAAGCGCGTGTCGAGCGCAGCCTCGGACACCGTATTGACGATACGTCCGTGCCCCTGCGCCAGCATGAACGGCAGCGCGGCGCGCGCAGTGGCGACCGACCCGATGCAATGCACTGCGAACAGCCGCAGCAGGTCGGATTCGGTGACGGTGGCAAGTGAGCCAGCGGCCACGATGCCCGCATTGTTGACGACGATGTCGATCCTGCCGAAGGCCCCGATGGCCGCCTGCACGATGCGTTCGCCACCGACGAACGACGCCACGTCGTCGGAGTTGACCGCAGCGCGGCCGCCAGCGGCCTCGATCTCGGCAACCACCTCCATCGCCGGCGTCGCATCCGCCCCCACACCCGCCACTGAGGATCCGACGTCGTTGACGAGCACAGCAGCACCGAGCGATGCAAGGTGGAGGGCGTGTGCCCTGCCGATTCCGCGGCCGGCTCCGGTGATCACGGCGACACGTCCCGCGAGGGGTTGCGCGGTGCTCATAGCTGACACCGTCGATGATCTGAAGTTGCACCCATGGCGTCGCACACCTGTCGCTTTCCGCTAGACAATTGAACTGTAGGGCAGGTGAGCAAGATGGCGACGAACGGCGAGTCCGCGTCCAGTGGCGGTGAAGCGCCTTCATTCAGAGTGCCGAAGACCGGCGAACTCGTTGCCCAGCGGTTGCGCGCTCGCATCATCCGTGGCGAACTCGCAGAGGGTGATTCGCTGCCGGCGGAAGGCACGCTGATCGAGGAGTTCGGGGTATCACGGCCAACGCTCCGCGAGGCGTACCGCGTGCTGGAGGCCGAACAGTTGATCAGCGTCCGCCGTGGCGCGCGCGGCGGCGCCCGAGTGCACGCACCCAGCGCGTCAGCGGCTGCTCGCTACGCCGGACTGGTGCTCGAGTACGAAGGGGCCACGCTGGCCGATGTCTATGAAGCACGCACACTGGTGGAGACACCATGTGCCGCGCTGCTCGCTCGTCGGCGGACGAAGCACGATTTGAAACTGCTGTGGGAGAGCGTCGAGTTCGGCGAAAGCCTGGCCGATGATCGACCGCGCCTGATCCGACATCACACGGAGTTCCACGCGCTGGTGGTCCGCTTGTCGGGCAACCACACGATGAACCTGCTGAACGGCATCCTGCGGCAGATCATCGACACTGCGAACTACCAACGCGTCGACACCGACCCCGGTGGCGCGGCGCACGATGCAGCGTTCCACCACGGCCTTCGCGCTCACCGGCGACTCGTCGAACTGATCGAGGCCAAGGATGCTGATGGTGCCAACGCGCTGTGGATGAAGCATCTGGTGGAAGCCAACCGCTATCTACTCGAACTGCCCGGAGCCACCACGGTGCTCGACCTGCTGGACTGAGCCGTCAGTGGCTGTGCCGCTGCGCCGCCGGCGTTCCGTACAGGAACCGCAACCCGGCGATGATCACCTGCAGACCGTGGGCCGTGTAGTCACCGGCGACGAGGCCCTGCGATCGCCACGACGGCTCGTGCGACCGTGCGATCTCCTCAGGAAATGCGTCCACCGCAAGGCGACCGAGAAGGTACGTGTGGAACGTCGCGGCAGCCAGCAGTGCATCGCGTTCCTCGAATCCTTTGGCCGTGAGCATCTCCACCGTCGTCCGCCGGACGGCGGCTCCGGCACGCGTGGAGGGACGCTCCAGCAAGTGCCGGGCCAGACCTCGGTACGCCCGCAAACGGTTCCACAACCCATCGTGGTATTCGATCAGCCACTGATCCCACGACAGATCAGCGTGTGGCGTGTCGACGCCCTCGACCACCGCATCGAGTACGAGCTCGACGAGTGCATCCTTGCTCGCAACGTGGTGGTACAGAGCGGTCGCCGTGACCTCGAGCGCAGTCGCCACCGCCCGCATCGTCAGCGCGTCGAGACCGACTTCCGCGGTGAGCGTGAGCGTTGTTGCAACGATCTCGTCGACAGTGAGGGGTGGGTCGCGATGGCTCGGCACGTCACATGCTCAGTCCACCGTCGACCACGATGGCGGTGCCAGTGGTGAACGCCGATAGATCGTCGAGCAGGAAGCGGACAGCGTGCGCAACCTCCTCCGGGCGGCCAAGTCGGTGCAATGGAATCTTCCGTGTGATCGCAGCGACGAACGCTGGGTCGGTACCGGCGGTGATACCGGTGTCGCCCGTCGGCCCCGGAATCACGAGGTTGACGGTGGTGCCCGAACGAGCAAGTTCACGGGCCAACGTCTTGGTCAGCCCCACCAGCCCTGCCTTGCTGGCGGCGTACGCGCCTTGCTGTGCGTTCCCCATCGTCGCGGCGACCGACGAGATCACGACGATTCGGCCACGCGGGCTTGCCGTGACCGACGGCGTCGCCGCACGCGCCAACCGGAACGGGCCGGACAGATTCGTGGCGACGACGTCGTTCCAGTCGTCGTCGCTCAACTCGGCGAGCAGCACATCGCGGGTGATACCCGCCACGGACACCACATGGTCGATCTGTCCGAAGTGCCGCAGGCATTCCTCCACGGCGAACGCACAATCGGCGGAGGAACTGGCGTCGGAACGCAGCACGCGCAGACCCGGGAACCGCGCCGCGAGTGCCGCTGCGCTCTCCGCGTCATGCACATAGGTCGCCAACACCGACCACCCATCGGCGAGTAGTCGCTCCGTGATCGCACGGCCGATTCCCCTGGTTCCGCCACTCACTAGAGCGACGCGTGTGTCAGTCATCGATGGGCTCCATCAGCGCTCGGGCCGTCGCTTTTGCGTGGGCCATGTCGTAATGGTTGCGCGTCACGGTTCGCTGCGCGAACAGACCGCCGCCCGACTGCAGCCACGACACCGCTTCGCGTCCGCCCCACTCGTCAGCCGTCATATTGCGGATGGCATGGAACAACGCCAGACGCTCGTCAGCGCTCACACCCTTCGCCCCCCTGAGGTATTTCTCGACGAAGGCACCGGTCTCGGGGTTGGCGAGATCGGCGAAGCTGGGGGCGGTGGCGATCGTGCCACCGGCGATGTCGTGCAGGTGTCGCACCATCACCGCATAGTGGTTCGCCGCATGCAGCTTGCCAGCGTTCGTGTACAACTCACTGGGGAGCAGCATCCCGTCTGCGCCGACCTCGGAGTTGGCCAGCGCAGCCTCAAGACAGGCGTGCGTCATGGTCGCGTAGATCACGATGTCGGCGATCTTGTCCTTGATGTGCGAGATACCCGCCGTGCCATTCGCTTCTGCGACCAGCTGCGCCATACCAGCGAGCTGATCACCGAGATGCGCCATATGCGCCACACCGCTGAGCCGCTCCCACAGCCCCAACGAATGGGCGATCACAGCAGACCGGGCGACGTCGCCGTCGAGGAACACCCGCTCGTACGGCACGTGCACATCGTCGAACACCACCATCGAGTCGGGGATCGCCAACTTCGCCGAAATCGGCTTGTCACGCGGGTGGCCGTGTCGGGCGTGATGGCTGCTGGTGATCTGGATCACCCCTGGAGTGTCGGCCGGCACCGCGCAGGCGATCGCATACTGCTCCTCGCCCGGCTTCATCCGCTTCGTTGGCAGCACCACCAGTTCGTGAACGATCGGGCCAGCCGTGGTGTGGAACTTCGCGCCGCGGATCACCACACCCGTGCTGTCGCGGTCGACGACACGCACATACAGATCTGGGTCGTCCTGCTGCGACGGCGCGAGCATACGATCGCCCTTGGCGTCGGTGATCAACTCGGCGAAGCGCACGTCGCGTGTCGCGCAGTCGTCGAACCAGTGCTGGATCCGCTCGCCGGCTGCCGGGTCTGCATGCGTGAGCTCCGTCGAGGAAGTGAGCAGCGCCATTGCCACGGCCGAGAGGCTGAGGGTGACATCGTGTTTGGTCAACAACTCACAACGCGCGCGCAGTTCCTCCGCCGTGCGCGGGATGGTGAACACCGGGTTCCGCGCGTCCGGCCCAGGACGGTGCAGCGCGTCGTACCCGCGAGCAACGATCCGCGCCGACTGGCCGAGCCCGGCATCAGTCGTGACGTCGTGCACGCGTGCACCGTCGAGGAACACCGTTCGTCCGTCCTGGAGCGACGCGAGGTACTGCGTACCGGTCATCATCAGCTGGGCTCCCTTGGTAGGCCGAGCAGGCGCTCGGCGAGCGTGTTGCGTTGGATCTCGTCGGTGCCGCCGGCGATGCGCATCATCGGAGCGCCAGTGATCCACCGGCCCCAGGCATACGTGCCCCACTCGCCGGAATCGGCGAGTACCGACAGACCCAGCAGCTCAGCAGCAAGCTCAGCGCACTGCGTTGCCTGCTCACCGAACAACAACTTCAAAATCGAACCCTCTGCGCCGGGCGCCTTGCCGGCGAGCATCGTCGCCTCGTGACGGCCGATCAGGAGGCGTCGCAACTCGGCGTTGGTGTGCCGCTCCGCCAGTCGCTGACGCACGATCGGGTCGTGAGCGCGATCAAGGTGGCGCGCCATCTCGATCAGGCGCGCAACTGGATCGACGGCGGAGTTGTTGGCACCGGAACCGACTGCGGCACGCTCGCTCATCAGCGTGGCCATGACGGCCCGCCATCCCGACCCGGGCTCACCAACCCGGTTGGCATCGGGGATCCGCACTTCGTCGAGGAACACCTCGTTGAAGTGCGTCTCGCCGGTCATCTGTCGCAGCGGCACCACGGTGACGCCGGGCGCGTCCATGTCGAGCACGAACATCGTGATGCCCTGATGTTTGGGCACGTCGACGTCGGTGCGCACCAGCAGTTGCCCGACCTGTGAGAGGTGCGCCTGCGATGACCACACCTTCTGGCCGGTGACTATCCAGTCGTCCCCATCTCGCACCGCCTTGGTCTTCAGCCCGGCGAGGTCGGAGCCCGCTTCGGGCTCGCTGAGCAGTTGGCACACCACCAGTTCTCCGGTGAAGATCCCGGGCAGGTACTTGGCCTGCAGTTCGGGGCTGCCGTGCGCCATCAGCGCCGGCGCGACGAGGTGCGTCCCGGTGGCAAACGGCTGCTGGTCGGGCACGTCGAACTCGGCCTCCAACCGTCGGTACTCCTCGTCCAGTTGCGGGCTGCGGCCTCCCCCGCCGAGTGCAAGCGGGCCACCGACCCACCCGAACCCGTGCTGGAACACGCGGCGCCGCCACTCACGCGATCGTTCCAGCGCGGCGGCTTCTTCGGCCCGATCGGTGTGCGAATCAAGCAGCCCGATCGCGTCGGAACCCACACCCCAGCCGGACTGCGTGTCCGCCACACGCCGCAATGCGTTGTCCTCCAAGAAGCGCAGTGCTGCGTCGCGAAACTCGGCCAGTTCATCGCCCATCCGACGAGGCTAGCGGACTGTTTAACGTTGTTCAAGAGCGTAGATCTCCCTCTTGCGGGATTTATCTCGCTTGGGATATCTTTCTGCGATGAACCAGGTACCCGCACACATGACCAAGCCGACCGGCTGGTTCCAGATCGGCTGGGCCAACGACTTTCCCGTCGGCTCGGTGTCGGCGCGCAAGTTCTTCGGTGACGAACTGGTCGTCTTTCGCACCGAGAGCGGCGAACTGAAGGCGCTCGAGGCGTACTGCCAACATATGGGTGCGCATCTCGGCTTCGGCGGCACCGTCTGCGGCGAGCTGATCCGCTGTCCGTTCCATCTGTGGGACTGGGATGGCGAGGGCCAGAACGCCTGTATTCCCTACCAGGATCGCCCCAACCGAGCCGTGCGGATGCGCACCTGGCAACTGCTCGAACGCAACGACATGGTGTATCTCTGGCACGACAAGCAGGGGGCACCACCCAGTTGGGAGCCGCCGGAGATTTTCGAGGCGTTGGGTCCGGACGTCGCCGCCGCCGAGTACCACGCGCCACACCCCAACGGACAGATCCGCTTCGGCGCCCTGCAGCTGAGCCCCTATGTCGTCCTCGACAACGTCGCCGACCCTGCTCACTTCATGGCAGTGCACGGCAGCGCCTCGATCCCCACCGTCGTGAGCGCGGAGGCCGACGGGCACCTGTTCAGCGTGAAGCTGGGCTTCGGCAAACGCTGGCTCTCCAACCCCGAGGACACCTCAACGCTGGACGCGCTCGACATCATGCAGGTCGGCGTGGGGTTGTCGTACACCGCCCTCGGCAGCCTGACGAACCCGTTCGTCGTGATCGTGCTCGCCACCACTCCGATCGACGACGAGACGTCCGAGATGTTCCAGACCGTGTGGTTGCAGAAGACCCAGGGAGACGAGGTGCCGGGCCGCCTGGCCGACCGCATGTGGCAGGCCACCAACCAACTCCCCGGCGACATCGTCATCTGGGAGCACCAGCGCTACGTGGAGCGCGCTGCGTGGGCGGCGAACGAGGTGAAGGGGTTCAACGCCCTACGCCGGTGGGCCGCGAACTTCTACGAGCCTGCAGCCGGCTGACCGACCTCCACCAACCCTGAAGGGGTACCAATGCCGCTCGAAGCTGGAAGTGTCGCCGCGATCGCGTGGTCGTTCTGGGAGCAATTGAACAACGGACACGTCGACGAGGCGCTCGACCTGCTCGACGACGATGGCGTGTACTGGGTTGCGCTCGCCGGGCCTCGCGTCGATCGGACGATGGCCGCGATGCGGAAACTCTTCCACAGGATCTCCGAACGGTTTCCGATGCAGATGACCTTGCTCGATGCGATCGAGACAGGCGATCGCGTCGCTCTCGAAGTCGAGAGCTACGTCGAGTTGCCCACCGGGTTGTACAACAACCGCTACGTCTTCATCATGACGGTGCGTGGCGGCAAGATCGTCGAGGTGCACGAGTACCTCGACACCAACCACGCCGATGCGGTCCTGATCCCTGCGCTCAAAGGCTGACACCGTGCCCAAGATCGTCGACCACGACGAACGGCGCCGCGAGCTCGCCCAGGCCGCGCTGACCGTCATCGGTCGCTCGGGTTTGGAGGCCGCCACCATTCGCGCGGTCGCCGAAGAGTCCGGTTGGTCGACCGGGGTGCTGAAGCACTACTACGCCGACAAGGACGCGTTGCTGCGCGCAACACTGCGCGAGATGGAACGGGCCAACATGGCCCGCTTCGACGCGGCGCAGCAACAACCGAACGCCTTCGATGCCATCGCGGCGATCGTGACCGAGATCCTCGCCGCCGACGCCGCCGAGGCGCGCCTGTGGATCGCGTTCACCGCCCGCGCGAGCACCGACCCCGAGATCGCCGGCTTGATGCGACACGCGATCGACGTGTGGGTGACGCGCTGGGCGGCACTTGTGCGCCGCGGACAGTCGGATGGCTCGATCCGCGCCGACCTCGACGCCGAACAGGTGGCCGGCGAGATCCATGCGCTCGTCAACGGTCTACGACTACGCCACCAGTTCCGTCCGACGCCGGGCAACCCCGTGTTGTTGGAACACCTGCGGACTCGCTGACAGGGTTCAGACGAGTCCGAACAGTTGCATTGCGTTGTCGCGCATCACAAAGCGCTGCTGCTCGTGGCTGAGCATGCCGAGGTGGTCGACGAGTTGTGTCGGGAAGGCGAGGCCCTCCGAGTGCGGGAAGTCGGAGCCGCCGATGACGACATCCGTGCCGGTGGCCTCCAAGACCGAGGTGAGATCGTCCTCCCAGTACGGCACCACGCGGAAGTTCCGCTTGAAGGTCGTGCTGGGCCGCTCGGCGAGCTGGCCGCCGATCCAGCGGCCGTTGCGGCCCATGCCCCGCATCTTGTCCATCTTGGTCAGCAGACCCGGCACCCACTCGGCACCGTGTTCGGCCGACAGAATGCGCAGGTTCGGGAAACGGCCGAACACGTTGTCGTAGATCAACGCCGAGAAGGTCTCCATCGCCGGCTGATCACCGTAGGCCCACGCCCACTGCCACGCCGACTGGGTGTAGAAGGTCGGATCCTCCTCCTGGCCCCACATACCCGATCGGCTGGCCTTGTAGCCGGGCATCGCCTCGTTGATGTGGTAGCAGACCACTGCACCAGCTTCTTCGATCCGCGCCCAGAACGGGTCGAAGTGGGGATCGCCGGGCGAACGGCCGTAGGCCGGTCCGGGGCAGATGGAGATGGCCTTGCAGCCACGCGCGAAGAGCCAGTCGAGCTGCTCGCACGCCTTGGTGACATCGCGCATGGAGATCGTGGGGCTGGTGAAGATGCGACCCTCGGCGCCGAAGCCCCACACCTCTTCCATCCAGCGCAGGTACGCCCACGAGGACGCCCAGTAGACATCGTCGTCAGTGAGGAAGTGCTCGGCGAACAAGCCCATCGAGCCGCTGAACAGGACGGCGGCGTCGACATGTTGACGGTCCATTTGCGCGAGACGCAGGTCGCGGTCGAGGAACGCCGGGTCCATCGTCATCCACTGGTAACCACCTTGGTCGGCGCCAGCCTTCATGCTCTTCAGCATTTCCTTCAGCGAGCCCGGGCGGTAGCACTCGTCGACCTTGTTGTCGAGCTGGATCTGGCGATCCTGCGCCATGAACAACTCTTCGCCGTCGCGTTGCACGATCCGCAGCGTGCGATCGGCGTACTTCTTTTCGATCCAGCCCGTGTAGCAGTCGACCGGCTCGTAGATGTGCTGATCACAATCGAAGATGCCGTAGTCGGTGTATGTCTCGAACGCGGTGTACTCGGCCACTGATCCTCCAACGACGGCGACCACCTGATGGCGATCTTCAAATATATGACGGATTATACCCATTACAAGGAAGCATGACAAGTGGTCGTCGGCACACATCACACGGCGGCACTGTCCAACCGTCGTGGTGCCACCTGACTCGTCGGGACCAATAGGTTGTCGCCATGTCGATGGACGCTGATGGGGAGCGAGTGATTGCTGCCGCGTGGCGCGTCCTGGAACGATCCAACTTCGAGACCTGCAAGATCGAGCGGATCATGAAGGAGGCGGACGTCTCGGCGCGCACGTTCTACCGCTACTTCGCCGACAAGGACGAACTCCTCTTGGCATTGATGCGCGACGAAATGGCGCGCTCCTCAGTGCACCTCGTTGCGGCGGTTGCCGCCGTCGAGCGGCCGGTCGACAAGGTGGCGGTGTGGATCAGTGCCGTGATCGGAGCCGCCGCGGATCCGCGCCGCAGCGCCCGGGCACGATTGTTCAGTGCGCAACAGCCGTTGACGCGCAAGTACCCGAACGAACTCGCGGAGGGGGTGGCCCTGCTGACAGCGCCACTGCGGGCCGCCCTCACAGAGGGCATCGCCAGCGGCGACTTCAAGTGGGCGAACCCTGAGCGCGACACAGCACTGATCTACTCGCTCACCGGCGGGGAGATGAGCGAAGCACTCGCCGACCACCCTGCGCTGAGCACCACCGACCGGATCGAGGCGGCCGTGGCGTTCGTGCTGCGTTCGCTGGGAGTTCCACCCAGCGAACGCTGAACCGGGTTCAGCCCGCCGGCGGCGACGAGACGTGCGGGAACAGTTCCTCGAACGCACCCCTGGTGATGCGCTCGCGCACCGCCGGGGCGACGTCGTCGAGCAGGCCGTGCAACGTCTCCTGAGTGTGGCCGAAGGTGCCCTCGATGTGCGGGTAGTCGCTGCCGAACATCACGTTCTGGTAGCCCATCGCGGACATCGCGGCCGGGGCTGACTCATCGTGCTGGAAACTGGCGTAGACCTGGCCGTACAGGTATTCCTTCGGCGGTTTGCTGAGCTGCGGACGAACGAACATGAAGTGCTGGCGGTAGGCCTCGTTCATGCGATCGCCGACCTGCGGCACCCACGTGGCCCCGCCTTCGGCAATCAGCACCTTCAGCCCGGGGTGACGTTCGAGCGCGCCACTGGTGACCATCTTCATCGCTGCGAACTGCCCGCCGTACGTGGTGTTCACGTAGTTGAGGATTGCACCGCCGGCGCCGCGGAACATCTGGTTGGTATCGGCTGCGCCGTCGGTACCGATGTGGAACGCGACCACCATGCCCGTTTCCTCGGCGGTGGCCCACAGCGGTTCCCACGACTCGTGGTTGTAGTCGCGGGTACCGGGAGGGTTGCCCGTGGGCAAACTGATCAGCTTCAGCCCGATCTCAGCGGCGTGAATGCATTCGGCAACGGCATCCTCGACCTGCAGCATTGGCATCAGGGCGGCAGGAACCAAGCGATCCGGCGCGACCGGCAGGATCTCCGACACGAGCCAGTCGTTCTCCGCCCGTGCTGCGTCGCGGATCAACTGCGGATCCTCGATCAGCGAGCACCACAGACCGATCGATTGGAACATCACCTCGGCCCAGATGCCCTCCTGGTCGAGGTCCTTCATGCGCAGGTTGATGTCGCGCGAACCCGGCGGCCGCTGCGACAGCTGACCGATGGTCTCCCCGGTGGTGCCCTTCGCCGTCATCATCTTGGGCACCGGACGAGTGAACGACTTCCCGTCGACGGTGACTCGTTCCTCGGTGTCGGAGAGCATCTCCGTCTGGGGCATGCGGTCGGCCTGGGCCTTGGGCATGATCTGGTGCCAAAGGTCGGCGGGCTCGAGGAAGTGCGAATCGGCGGAGTGCGCCCAGATCTTGTTACTCATTCGGCTGACTGTAGTCACCGTGTTCGGCGAGGTGAAGGGGCCCGAGCGGAATGGGATTCCACCCGCAGCTCGACGGTTTCGAACTAGACAGTGCCGATGCCCGAAACGATCACCGACGAGGAGCTGGCAACGGCACGATCCACCTTGCGGTGTTCCTCCACCAAGGCCCTCCCGCTGAAGGTGTCGACTATTCGACGCCGTATCCCGTGGTGACCGTCGAGCTCGACGAGCAGCCCGGTCTGCGCTTCACCGGCACACCGGTTCCCGCATTTCGCCTCATCAAGAGCAGCACATCATGATCAGCACCCGCAACCCAGCCAAGAACACCGTCGCCTTCGCCGGCGCGTCCACCACCGGCTTCTCCTCCAAGAACACGCCGCGCAGCCAGGCCTCGTACGCCGCTGAAGCGTGCACCGCGGTCATGAGGGCCTGCGGCCTCCAGGCCTCGGACATCGATGGCATCATCGGCACCAACCCCAGCGCGGCAGACGTACAGGCGATGCTCGGCATCCCCGAGATCACCTACTTCGCCAACCCGCCGATTCCCGTGGGCAACCACATGGCCGCCGCCGTGGCCGCGGTACACAGCGGTCAGTGCGACACCGTGCTCGTCTACCACGCGGCATACCGACTGCCCTGGAACACGGCGTCGTCGCTCAAGGACCCGTTCCGTGGCCTCGGCCCCACTGCACCCGGCCCTGGTCCCGACACCGTGGCCGGTGTCATCGGCTACACCGCCTGGGCATCGCGCTACATGCACGAGTTCGGCGTGCCGAAGGAGACGTTCGGCCGTATCGCGATCAACGGCCGCTCGAACGCGGTCAACAACCCGGCGGCAGCGATGCGCACGCCGATGACGATGGACGACTACCTGTCGGCACGCATGATCCGCTGGCCGCTGTGCCTGCTCGACATGGACGTTCCCGTCGACGGCGCAGATGCGTTCATCATCACCACCACCGAACGTGCCCGCGACCTGGCGCTACCACCGGTGCTGATCAACGCCTGCACACTGGGCATGATCGACAAGGTTCAGGAAGAGCAGACTCCCAGCCTGCGGCATCACGGCCATCACGTCGTAGTCAACAACCTCAAGGCCAAGAGCGATTTCTGGACCGACGGTTGCGACCTCTACTACGCGTACGACGGCTTCACCCCGATCACGCTGAACTGGCTGGAGAACGCCGGATGGTGCGGCCCCGGCGAGGCCGGTGCGTTCATCGAGTCCAACTGGGACGCAGCGAACTCGCGCATCATGATCAACGGCCGTGTGCCGCTGAACTCCCATGGCGGAGCGCTCTCGGAAGGTGGCACGCAGGGTTCGGGCTACATCCGCGAGGCGGTGCAGCAGCTCCAAGGGCTGGCCGGTGATCGTCAGGTCGCCGGAGCGCGAACTGCACTGCTGACCCTTGGCGGCTTCTTCTTCAACGCTCAGGGCCTCACGCTCGTGCGCGACTGAGACCCTCACGACCCTGGTCTATGGTGACGGCTGTCACTCAATTGCCACAATCGGGTACAATCCGTCAGCTGATTCGGATCGGCTACGAACTTCAAGGGGACACTGATGGCAGACATCTGCGCGGGACTCAACGTACTCGAGCTCGGCTCGGGCAGTGTGGCCGCTTCGATGGTGGGCATGGTGCTCGCCGATGGTGGCGCGCGCGTGCTCAAGATCGAGTCCCCCGACGGTGACCGTCTGCGCACGGTGAACCCCAGTGGCTTCCTGGTCTGGAACCGCGGCAAAGAGAGCCTCGTCGCCGACCTGCGCACCGCCGCCGGTCAGGCCTCGATAAAGGAACTCGTCGCGCAGGCCGACGTCGTGATCGAGGCATTCACCCCCGGCACCACCACCGCGTGGGGTATCGACGCCGACGCGCTGCGAGCGATCAACCCCGCCCTCGTGCACCTGTCGATCACCGGCTTCGGCAAGACCGGGCCGCTGGCCCACCTGAAGGGCTACGACTCACTGGTCGCCGCCAAGGCCGGCCTGTGGGCTCGCGGCGGCTTTGGTCACCGCGAGGGTGCGCTGCTGTACCCGGTGCCGTGGGGCAGCTTTGGCGCGGCGATGCAGTCGGTCGCCGGCGTGATGGCCGCATTGCGCGTCCGCGACCTCACCGGTCGGGGCCAAGCACTCGACGCCAACCTCGTGTCCGGCCTCGACCCGCTCGATTACTTCGTCAGCACGATCGTGCAGTTGGCGGCCAAGAAGGGGGGCGCTCCCAGCGGCGACATGCGCGCATCGATGAGCGCCAGCCGCTTCGGCGTGCTGCTGGTCACCAAGGACGGCCGCTTCATGCAGACGTCCACGATGCTGCCCCACCAGGGCAAGGCGCTGTGCGAGGTCACCGGCGTGACGCATGCGCTCGCCGATCCCCGATTCGCGAAGTTGCCGATTTTCGACAGCGCCGATGACGCCCAGGAGTGGGAGGACATGATGCTCGAGGCCACCCGCGAGCACGACCTCGACTACTGGCTGCCGAGGTTCCTCGCCTCGCCCGATATCGCGTTCGAGGTGGCAGTCACCAGCGAGGAGGGTCTCGACCACCCGCAGTTCATCCACAACGGCGATGTGATCACCATCGACGACCCGGTGCACGGCCCGATTCGCCAAGTTGGCCCGGTCTGTCATCCCAGAACGACACCGATGCACCCCACCCGCTCGGCACCAAGGCTCGGCGAGCACGACGGCACGTTCGCGGCCCACGCCTTCCCCGCGGGAGGTCAGCCCACGCCAGCCCACCCGTTCACCGGTGTCACGATCGTCGAGTTCGGGTACTTCTACGCGATGCCGTACGGCGTGGCAATGGCCGCCTCGATGGGTGCGCGCGTGATCAAGCTGGAAGACGGCAACGGCGACCCACACCGCAGCTCCTTCGGTCCCGAGGTTGCCTCCAACAAGACCACCGCCGGCAAGGAGAGCGTGTCGGTCAACCTGCGCACCCCCGAGGGGCGCAAGCTGGCGCAAGAGATCATCGCCACGGCCGACGTGTTCCTCACCGGCTTCCGCACCGGCGTGGCCGAGAAGTTGGGCCTTGGGTACGAGGATCTCCGCGCGATCAACCCACGTCTGGTCTACGTGCACGCCGGCGGTTACGGCACCGACGGCCCGTACGCCCACCGCGCGCTGTACGCGCAGGCTGCGCAGGCTGCGGCAGGTAGCTTCGGCCGCCAGGTGGGTTACTGGTCGGCGCCCGAGCAGAACGCCGACATGAGCGTCATCGAGATGCAGGCCGTCGTACTGCCCCGCCTCGGCCAGGTCACCGATGGCGACTCGAACGCCGCACTGGCAGTCGTGGCTGCGCTCGGCCTGGCGATCTACCACCAGCAGCGCACCGGCGAAGGTCAGTTCGTTTCCACCTCGATGATCGCGGGGAACGCATGGGCCTACTCCGACGACTTCTGCTCCTACGCGGGCAAGCCGCCGGCCCAACTGTGCGACGACGAGTACTTCGGCACCAGCGCGCTCGAGCGTGTCTACACCGGCGCCGAAGGCAGCTGGCTGTGCCTCGTCGTGCGCACCGACGGCGAGTTCGCCCGCATGGCCGGGGTGCTGAACCCCAGCCTGGCCGCCGACGACCGGTTCTCGACCGCTACGGCCAGAGCCGCGAACGACGGGGCCTTGATCAGTGAACTGCAGAAGGCGTTCAGCACACGCACTGCCAAGGAGTGGGAGGCCACACTCAGCGCCGTACGGGTCGGCTGTGTGGAGGCCGACCTGCGCGGCCAACCGATGGTCACCAGCTTCGAGCCGGCGCTGCGCGAGGCAGGGCTGACGATCGCGTTCGATCATCCGTTCTACGGCGAGATGGTGCGCGCCGCGCCGCCGATCACCTTCTCGGAGACACCCAGTCGCGTCGGCCTGCCCGCAGCCCGCGGCCAGCACAACCGTTCGGTACTCACCGAGATCGGTTACGACAGCGCCACCATCGATGCCCTCGAGGCCAGTGGCGTCATCACACCTCCGGTCTGACGAACTCGTCACGCCATAACGTTCAGGAGCACACCATGGGAATTCTCGACGGCAAGGTTGCATTCATCACCGGCGCCGCGCGTGCACAGGGCCGCAGCCATGCCATCCGCCTGGCCGAGGAAGGTGCCGACATCATCGCCTTCGACATCTGCGCACCCGCGGCCAAGGTCGGCTACCCCACCGCAACCCCCGACGATCTCGACGAGACCGTCCGCCTGGTCGAGGCACTCGGCCGTCGGATCGTCGCGCGGATCGGGGACGTCCGCAGTCAGAGCGACCTCGACGGCGCGGTCGCCGACGGTGTCGCTGCACTGGGTCGGCTCGACATCGTCGTCGCCAACGCCGGTATTTCGTCGTGGGGTCGGTTCTGGGAAATGTCCGATGAGCGTTGGCAGGACATGATCGACATCAACCTCACCGGTGTGTGGCGCACGCTGCGTGCCGCTGCCCCGACGATGATCGAACAGGGCAGCGGCGGTTCGATGATCACCATCTCGTCGGTGGCCGGCATCAAGTCGCTGCCCGGCCAAGGTCACTACAGCGCGGCCAAGCACGGCGTCGTCGGCCTCACCAAGACTGCGGCAATCGAGTTGGGGCCACACGAGATCCGCGTGAACTCGATTCACCCGTGGGGCGTGCAGTCCCCGATGACCGAGGATGCCGAGCTGGTGCCGGTGCTGGAGAAGCACCCCGAGTTCCTCAGCAGCTTCGGCTCGATCATGCCGCAGTTGGGCGTTGCTCAGCCACGCGACATCTCCGAGACCGTGTTGTTCCTGGCCTCGGACGCATCGAGGTTCATGACCGGCGCCCAGCTCACCGTGGACATGGGCGCCACCAAGGTCTGAGCGACCAGCGGCGGCGTTAACGAGCGGCGAAGTCGCGAATCATCTCCGCCAGCTCGACGGGGGTATCACCCTGCACGCTGTGGCCTGCTTCGACGACCTCGATCACCACGGCATCCGGTCGGCGGCGCATCAGTTCAGCGACGTCGGCGTCGTCCACCACCGACTGAACGCGCATGCCGCGCACCAGCAGCACCGGCGCGGTATTCGCACCCAGCAGGTCCCAGAGTGGCGCCCAGTTCGGGTGTTCGGTGGCGGTGACTACGCCACCGACGACGCCACCACCGGGGAAGCGGCGATAGCGCCACATCCAGCTGCCGTCCTCGAGCTGGAACGCGTTGTGCAGGATGCCGCGGCGCAGCGACTCGACCGTGCGTGTGGAGTTGTGCTCGATCGTGCGCGCCAGCAGCTCCTCGAAGCTGGGGAACGTGGCTGGCCCCCTGATGAAGTCGGAGATGGCCTTCGACTTGTCGGAGTTGACGCCGGGGGTGACGTCGACGATCACGGCGCGCCGCACCAGCTCGGGCGCGTGTGCTGCGAGTGCGATCGTGGTGAGACCACCCAGCGACATACCCACGATCACCTTCGCGTTCGGCGCGACAGCACGCACCACGTGGGCCACGTCGGCTGCATTGTCCTGCGGCGACAGACGGCTGGGGTCGGCGACATCATCGGAGTGCCCGTGGCCGGGCAAGTCGATCGCCACCAGGGGACGCCCGAGCGCCAGCGCCACGGTGTCCCACGTGTGTGCGTTCTGGCCGCCACCGTGCAGGAACACGTACTCGGGCTCGCCCTCGCCCCAGACCAGGAAGCTCACGCGGCGACCTGGTGCGACTTCAATCGACTCGCGGCGCACGATCGGCGGCGCGTCGTAAGGGATTCCGTATTCACTCGCGTTCTCATGGAAGTACGCGAACTCGTCGTAGTGGATGCGCTCAGTCATCGAGAACCCCTTGCTCGTTGTGCTGACCGTTCAACTTGTGACCGGTCGTTCAATAAGTATACTCATATCCACACCGGCACGCTGATCAGAGGAGCCACGGTATGGAGACAGCCCAGACGGTCGCCGCATGGATCGCCGACAACTGGAGTAACGATCTCACGTTGGCCGAGTGGTGGCAGCGGCTCGCCGACGCAGGCTACGCGTTCCCCACCTGGCCCGCAGGCCTCGGCGGCATGAACGCTTCGGCCGCGCAGGCGCGCCAGATCAGCTCGGCGATCACTGCCGCTGGCGTCATCGGCGCCCCCATCGGCAACGGTCCGTCGATGGGCGGTCCGACGGTGCTGGCACACGGCACCCCCGAGCAACAGCAACGCTTCGTCGGCCCGCTGGCCCGTGGCCGCGAAGCCTGGGCGCAGTTGTTCTCCGAGCCCGGCGCAGGGTCCGACCTCGCCAGCCTGGCCACCAGCGCCGTGCGCGACGGTGACGAGTTCGTGATCAACGGTCAGAAGGTGTGGAACTCGTTCGCCGACATGAGCGACTGGGGCATGCTGCTGGCCCGCACCGACCCCGATGTGCCCAAGCACAAGGGCATCACTTACATGATGATCGACATGAACCAGCCCGGAGTCGAAGTCCGCCCGCTGGTGCAAATGAACGGCTACCCGGAGTTCTGCGAAGTGTTCTTCACCGATGCGCGGGTACCTGTCGCGAACGTGATCGGCAATATCGGCGAGGGCTGGAACGTGGCCAAGACCACGCTGGCGTTCGAGCGCGCCGGCGCCGGTGGCAGCCGCGCCGCAGGAGCGATCAACATCGGTGCCGGTTCGAAGGCGGGCAACCTCCACCAACCCGTCGGCGAGCTGCTGGCGAAGGCCAAGCAGGAGGCCAACGACCCGACGATGCGCACCGAGGTGCTGCTCAGCTCGCGCACGCTGATCAAGATGGCGCGGCAACTTGGGTGCACCACCGACCCGGTGTTGCGCGACCGGCTGATGCGGTACTACGCCAACAGCCAGGTGTACTCGTGGACCGGACAACGCGGCCGCGACAACGCCAAGTCCGGCCGCCCCGGGCCCGAGGTCTCCACGCTGAAGCTGCAGATCGCCCAGTTGGCCCACGAGTCACGCGACCTGTCGATGGCGATGCTCGGGGCGGAGGCGACGCTGATGGGGGACGCCACTTTCGAGGGTGGGCGCATCCAGCGCGCAGCACTTGCCAGCCCAGTGCCGTCGCTCGGTGGCGGCACGAACGAAATCCAGCGCAACATCATCGGCGAGCAAACCCTCGGGCTGCCGCGCGAGCCGTCGAACGACAACGTCATCCCATTCCGCGAACTGCGACGATCCTGAGAGAGAAGAGCATATGCCCAGCCCGCGCATGACCGAGGACGAGATCTGGTCGTTCATCACCGACTCACACTCAGGTGTGATGACCACATTGCGCCGCGATGGCTCACCGGTCTCGCTGCCGCTGTGGTTCGTGTGCCTCGACCGTCAGATCTACTGCCGCACACGTGGCAAGAAGCTCGACCGCATCCGCCACGACTCGCGGGCAGCTTTCCTCGTCGAGGCCGGCTTGAAGTGGGGCGAGCTCAAGGCGGTGCACCTCTCCGGTATCGCGGAGATCGTCGACATCGACGCCGACCTGGCACAGCGCTTCCGCGAAGAGACTGCGCTCAAGTACACCGGCTTTCGCACCGCGAACGAGGACATGCCGACCGAGACTGCGGCGCACTACCGGGAGTCCATGGGCGGCATCGTCCGGTTCACGCCCACGGGCAAGATCCTGAACTGGGACAACGCGAAACTTCAATGATCACTTCAGGAGGGTTCACCCTGCAGCAGGTCATCGACGGCTGCCGCACCCTGCCTGCGCCCGGTTTCAACCAGATCATGCGCGAGCACCCGCGGCCCCGTCCGGCGGCGACGCTGATCCCGGTCGTCGAGGTGGACGGGCAGGCGGCAGTGGTGCTGACGCGGCGCACACAGGGGATGGACCACGGTGGCGACTGGGTATTCCCCGGCGGCCGCCTCGACGATCAGGACACATCGCACGCCGACGCTGCCCGTCGCGAGACGGCCGAGGAACTGGGTGTCGATCCCGAGCGGATCGAGGTCATCGGTCAGCTGACCACCCACGGGCCGATCATCACCGGCTACGTGGTGGAGGTGTACATCGGCGTGCTCAGCGGCACCGGGCGACTGGACCCCGATGCAGGTGAGGTGTCCGAGATCGCCACGATTCCGCTGGGCGATTTCCTCCAGCCCGGGCGCGCATTTCGCGCGGCCATGAAACCGACGAACCGGCATCCGGCCGAAACTGCTTCCCAGCTCAGTATGTCCAGCCTGCGCCACTACTCGATCGATGAGGAACACGACCTGTGGGGCCTGCAGGCCGAGATCCTGTTCGAGTTGCTCCACCACCTCACCGGCGGCGCGCACGACTTCTGACAGGATGCAGGCCGGCACCGACCAACTGGAGCAACGAGTGGACGTCCGACAAGTTCCCGCGAAGATGATCTACCTCGCCAACCGGCACCCCCGGCTCACCCGCGCCGAGTTCGCCGAGCGGTGGAGGCGACACGCCACGATCGGCGGCTCGCTCGACCCTCGAATTCGTGAGGTGGCGGCCCTGCGCTACTGCCTCACGAACGACCCCGCCGGCATCCTGCCCTCGGCGACCAACGAGCACGACGGAGTGGCACTTCTGGCACTGCGCAGCCTGCTGTCGACACCCGCGATGGCCTCCCTGCTCGTGGAGAACGAAGTTGCCTACGCCGACGAACTGCGCACGTTCGAACGCCCCGTGGAGGACTTCACGTTGTTCACCGCCAGCGAGTTGCTCGTGGCTGGCGACGAGACGCCAGTCGTGGTCATCGATCTTGTGCGTCGTCGGCCGGAGCTGGCACCGAACACATACTTCCGCACCGACGACGAGGCTCGCGAGACCAACCTGGCCGAGAGTGGGCTGCTCGAACTCGGGCTACGACGATGGGTTCGCAACGCGCTCGTGGGCACACCCGCGCGCGGCTTCGCGTACGACGCGGTGCACGAGCTGTGGTTCGACTCACTCGCCGCCGTTGCCGATGCCCGCACAGGCCTCGAGACCTATTTCGGTCGATTGGCGTCCACCACAGATCGCCGCAACTCGACACTGTTGGTCACGACGGTGATCGAGCAGATCGGACCTGATCTGCCGGCATCGAGCTGACGCGGTCCGTCACCGCCGACGCGGCAACACACCCTGCTCGACCAGTTCGGCGAAGTCGATGATGCGACCGGAGACCGCTGTCGGCTGCTCGAGCATCCAGCACACTGCGGCGGCCACTTCCTCGGGGGTGTGCACCGACTCCACCGGGTCGTCGAACCCCGTGGCAGTGTGCATCAGGTGCCATCCTTCGGTGGACATCTGCCCCGCGCGGAGGTTGTTGAACGCCACGCCGCGGCTGGCGAACTCATCGTGCAGGCCCACCGTCATGCGCTCGAGGGCGGATTTCGTGACGCCGTACATCAACGGTGCCCCACCGGTCTGATACTGGTGAGCGCCCGTCTCGGCATCCGAGTAGGCACCCGCCTCCGAGCCGATGTTCAGCACACGGCCGTCGCCACGCTCCAGCATCCCCGGCAACAGACCCTGGCACAGTCGCACCGGAGCGAGCACGGTGATACCCATCCCTGTCGCCCAGCGGTTGAGCGACACCTCGAAGAACCCACCTGCAGGGGTGTACGACGCGTTGTTCACCAGGATGTCGCACCGGCCCTTCCACGCGAGCACCCGCTCTACGATGGCGTCGACCTGCGCCAGGTCGTTGAGATCGGCCTGCACGGTGATGGCCTCAGCGCCGATGGCGTCGAGCTCAGCCTGTACCTGCTGGAGTGTTCCTGGCATCACACGATGTGGGGTGTCGGTGGTACTGCGGCCCACTGCCACCACGTGAGCACCCCGACGCGCCAGCTGAAGTGCGATCGCCCGGCCGAGGCCACGTGTCGCACCGGTGACCACAGCGACGTGTCCTTTGATCATGCCGTTACTCCGGTGACGGGCAACAGCACTGGAGCCTGCAACCCCTCCGGCAGTTCGCCGGTCTCCAGCCACTTGCGCAACGTCGGCTTGACCACTTTGCCCATCGCGTTGCGCGGGTACTGCTCGACGACGTACCACTCGACCGGCCACTTGTAGCGGGCGAGTTGCTCCTCACAGGTGGCGGCGAGCACCGCGCGCGACAGGTCGGCGCCGGCTGCGCCCGCGGCGGGCAGGACGAAGCCGACGACTTCTTCACCCAGCCGCGGATGTTCGCGCCCGACGACCACAATCTCAGCCACACAGGACAAACCCTCGACGGCACGCTCGACCTCTGCCGGATAGACGTTCGCACCGCCGCGGATGATCAGGTCGGAGCGACGGTCGAGCACCCACAGGTTGCCCTCGGCATCGAAGCGGCCGACGTCGCCGGTATGCAGTACCCCGCCGCGCAGCGCGGCCTGTGTGGCCTCGGGCCGATCCCAGTAACCGAGCATCGTGGAGTAGCAGTTGGCGAAGTACCCGATGGGCGTGGGGCCGACACAGATCTCCCCGTCGTCCCCCGCGGGGACCTCCGCACCATCAGCGTCGCGAATCGTGACCGAAACCTGTTCGTGCTCGACACCCGACGATCCCAACGGTCCGGCGGACCCGTCAGCAGCTCCACCGGTCACGCTCGTCGGCGCCTCGGTGAGCCCGTAGCCGAAGCCGAAGTCCGACCCGAAATGCTCGCGATACCGCTCGCGCAAACCTTCGGGGCACTTTGCCCCGCCGACGCCCAGATGTGTCAGTGATGCGAGCGAGGCCGGATCGATATCGGGCCGGGTCAACAGGTCGTACACCGTCGGTGGGGTCGAGTACATCCGTTGCACGCCGAACTCCTGAATCCACTCGGCGACACCGACCGCATCGATGCGATCCATCGGCACGATGACACCGCCGTTGAGCATCGTCTGCACGGTCGACAAGACCTGCATGTTCAAGATGGTGAGCGGAAGACACACACCCTGTATCAGCGCCGCGGGGTCGCGCCGCAGCAGCGCCGCTCCGGGCAGCAACATGTTGTGCTGACTGTGCACGACACCTTTCGGCGAACCCGTCGTACCGCTGGTGTACGAAATCGCCGCCGGTGCCAGCGGGTCGACGTCCCCTTGGGGTCGGCTCGCCGGGTCGGTATCCCGCCACCAGGACCCGGGGTCGGTGATCTCGACGGCGATCGCCGGCACCGCGGTCCACGGGCGAACGGAGGTGATGGTCTGTTCGGTGGCGACGAGCAGGGACGCACCGCTGTCGGCGAGGAGGAAGCACTTCTCCGGGACGGCCAGGTGGGTGTTGATGCCCACCCAGATCGCGCCGAGACGCATCGTGGCGAGGAAGGTGATCACGACATCGCTGGTGTTCGGAAGGCAGGACGCCACCCGATCGAGCGGCCGGACGCCAGCAATGTGCAGCGCAGCTGCGGCGCGGTCGACGGCACCGCGCAGTTGTTCATAGGTGTACGACACGCGACGGTCGGCAAGTGCCGGTCGCGACCCGTACGTCGCTGCCGCGTGGTCGACGAGCGATGCAACAGAGGCAGGAACCCCTGGAATTGCCTGCGGCTGGCGCCGAATCAAACCGTGGACGGCCAAGAACTCGTCACTCATGTTCGGCTGCTCCGCATCCCGTCTAAGGTCCCCATCGCAATACAGTATCCTGGATGCCAGGATCGATGCATACCGGTGCTGCAGATAGCATGCGTCACCGTTTGGAGAGCACGTTGCGCGGCACAACCGGGATGACAACCACATGGTGAGCACCGACGACCGAGCCGCAGCGACCAACGCGATGCCGCAGGATCGAAAGCTCGCGTCACGTCTGGCGAGTCAGATCATGCGCGATCTCCAGGCATCCGACTGGACCGTCGGGGCCGTGATCGGGTCGGAAACTGAGTTGCTCGAGCGCTACGCCGTCAGCCGCGCCGTACTCCGCGAGGCGGAACGACTGCTGGAACACTTCGGAGCCACCACCACGCGGCGCGGCCCGGGCGGCGGGCTCATCGTTGCCGCACCCTCCACGGGCGCCGTGGTGCAGGCAGTGATGGTGTACCTCACGTACACGGGTATCTCCCTTGGCGATCTCATGGAAGCCCGCACGTGCCTCGAACGCACGATCACTCGGGCAGCGGCGCTCCACGCCACGGAGGAGCAAGTCGAGGCCCTGCGCCAACGGGTTCGTGAGGAACAGTCGCGCAGCACCTCAGACCCCACCGATCACCATGTGCTGCACACGATGATCGGTGCCGCTGCGAATAATCCAGCGGCGGAGTTGTTCATCGACATCCTCGGACGGCTCACGGCACGGTGGTCGTACCCCAGCGTCGCCGAGACGACGAATCTGGAGGCACTGCGCAGTTCTGGCCGTGCGCATGAATTGCTCGTCGACGCGATCACAGCAGGGAACAGCTCCCTCGCAGAACGACGGATGAACGCCCACCTCACGGCGCTCGGCGACTGGCTGGGCCGCAATCGCGAATCGCCGAGATCGCTCGAAGGTGTGCTCGAGTCGGCCGATGACGTGAAGCTCGGCACGAAGGTTGCTCGACTGCTGATGGTCGACATCGTCGACCGTGGCTGGCCGATCGGTGAAGTGCTGGGCTCGGAGGCTCACCTCGTGGGGCAATACGGCGTCAGCCGCGCTGCGCTGCGCGAGGCTGTCCGCCTTCTCGAGTACCTACGCGTCGCCGCGATGAAGCCGGGGCCGCGCGGCGGTCTGATCATCACCGAGCCGAGTGTCGACCCAATTGTCGAGGCCGCAACGGTGTTCCTCGAGTACCGCCGCATCAAGACTGGCCAGCTGCTGGAGTTGCGGATCGGCCTCGAGACAGATGCAATCGCGCTCGTCGTCGAACGTGCGACCGACGACGACATCGAATCACTCAGGTCCCTCAATGAAGACGCGACGCTGCGCCACTACGCAGGTTCGATCGCCGATGATCTTCATCTGCGGATTGCCGACCTCAGCGGGAACCCGGCAATCGCACTCTTCGTTCGCGTCCTTGCCCATCTCACCCGCGTCCATGCCACCGGAACGAACGTCTCCAACCGACAGCGCGTGGCCTACGCCGCCGAATCTGGTCACGCGCATGATGGCATCGTCGACGCGATCGCCCAGCGCGACACCGCCTTGGCACGCCGCCGGATGATGAAACACCTCGACCTGATGGCCCCGGTGCTGCAATAGCTCAGCGCTGTCGTGCTCAGGTCTCCGCTTACTGCTCCTGGCGCATCTTCAGCAATCTGCGGCGAGTCCCGGCGATCCATTCGTCGTAGTTCGTTGCCTTGCGCAGGAACGAGTCCGCCACCCGAGTGTGCGGCAACACGAGGAACGGTTCGGTGGTCATCATTGCGTCGATCGTGAAATTGGCGACGTCGCTGGACTTCATCACCTCGCCGAGGGCGCCCATATCCGGAGGTGTACTCGAGATGTCGCCGGCCTCGAGGCCGAACATCCCGGTGTACACCGCGTTCGGGCACAGGCACGAGACACGGACGCCGAGATGGCCGTAGTTCAGGGTCACCCACTCGGCGAAGCCCAGCGCGCCGTGCTTGGTGAGGGTGTACCCCGGTGCCGACGGGCCGGTGATCAGCGACGCGGACGAGATCGTCTGCAGCAGGTAGCCGCCACCACGCTCGACCATCGAGGGCACCACTGCCTTCGCCGCCCACACATGCGCCAACAGGTTCACATCGACGATGCGCTGGTAGTCCTCCACAGAGCCGGTGAGACCCGCTGTCGGCGCGTCGCTGTAGCCGGCGTTCGAGCAGAAGATGTCCACGGGGCCGTACTCGGCGGTGGCGGCCGCGACGAGCGCATCGACTGCGGCAGCATCGCCGACATCCGTGGTGACACCGAGCGCCCCGAGACGAGACGCCACGAGGGCGACACCGTCGGAGTTCACGTCGGAGATCACCACCTTCGCGCCCAACTCCGAGAAGCGCGAGGCCAACGCGCATCCGATACCGCTCGCGGCACCAGTGACCACGACAACCTTGCCAGCTACTTCCATCTCGGAATCCTCCATCATCGTGGTCACGGCGTTCGTCACCGATACCGGTTACGTGACACAAACCGTCACTCTTGACACATCATGTCACCTGCTCGTAACGTGCGCAAGATGTCGATCGCCACGAGTCTTCCGTCCTTCGATCTCACCGGCAAGGTGGCCGTCGTGACCGGCGGCAGCCGCGGGATCGGCCGCTCGATCGTGCTCGGCTACGCCGCCGCCGGCGCCGACGTGGTGATCGCCAGCCGCAAGATCGACAACTGCGAGTCGGTCGCTGCCGAAGTGCGCGAGCGCTTCGGACGACGAGCATTGGCCGTCGCCACGCATGTGGCCCGCTGGGACGAATGCGACCGCCTCGTCGACACCGTGTACGACACCTTCGGTCGCTGCGATGTGTTCGTCAACAACGCGGGTCTCTCACCGCTGTACCCCGATCTCGCCTCGATCACCGAGGACTACTTCGACAAGGTGGTCGGTATCAACCTGAAGGGGCCGTTCCGGTTGGGTGCGCTGGTCGGCACCCGCATGGCTGCCGGCGATGGCGGTTCGATCATCAACGTCAGCACCATCGGGTCATTGCGGCCCAGCGGGAACGAGTTGGTGTACGCGTGCGCGAAGGCAGGCCTGAACGCCCTCACGATCGGCTTGGCGGATGCATTCGGCCCCAAGGTGCGCAGTAACGGCATCCTGCCCGGCGGTGTGCGCACGGACATCACCGCTGTCTGGCCCCCCGAGATGTTCGCGTCGGCTGCGGCGGTGCCACTGGGACGGATCGGGGAGGCGGACGACTTCGTCGGCCCGGCGCTGTGGCTCGCCACGGAAGCATCGGCCTACGTCACCGGCGTGTTGCTACGCGTTGACGGTGGCGCGTTTCGGCAGATGAGCTGAGGCCGGAGGTACTGTGGCGTGATGACGAGGCTGGAGACACGCAGGGCCTTCGCCGCCAGCGAGATCGCGCGCACCGCAATGGCCCTGTTCGCCGAGCGCGGGTTTCACGCCGTCACCGTGGAAGAAATCGCTGAGGCGGCGGAGATCTCGCCCCGCACGTTCTTCCGGTACTTCCCGGCGAAGGAAGATGTCGTCCTGCTCGAGCAGCGACGGATGCAGGAGCGGTTGGTGGATGCCTTCACCGCTCGACCAACTGAGGAGCCGCCGATCACTGCGCTCCGCAACGCGTACCTCGCCACTTCCGACGTCCCCGCCAATCGGCGCAAGGCGGTGCTGCAGCACAACCGGGTACGCCTCGACGTGCCTGCAATCCTGGCGCGCGGCTACGGCGAGGATGTGTTCGGCAATGACGCGATCGTCGATGCGCTCGCGTCGCGAATGGGCGTCGACTCGGTCCACGATTCGCGGCCCGCAATCGCCGCTGCAGTGATGGCGGCGGCGGCAGCGACCGCCTTCGACCGTTGGCTGCGCACGACCGGGCGCGGCAATCCGGCCGACGCCGTAGGAGTCGCCCTCGCGATGGTGGAGTCCGGTTTGCGCTCAATGGACACACCGTCCGACTGAGGCCTGGAACCGCCGGGCGGAATACCGTACACTCAGTTGAATGAATGTGCCGATGGTCACATCGCGTCGTCAAGGAGGAAACATGGGCCGGTTCGAGGGCAAAGTCATCGTCATCACGGGTGGTGGTGCCGGGCTAGGGCGCCTGTGCGGATTGCAGTGGGCTGCGGAAGGTGCCTCGGTTGTCGTCACCGACGTCGTCGAGCAGCGGGCACACGTCCTCGCGGCCCTCATCAACGATAAGGGCGGCAAGGCGATCGGCTTGAAGGCCGACGTCTCCGTCGAGGCCGAAGTCGAGGCCGCCGTGGCTGCCGCCGTGGCCAAGTACGGCCGACTCGACATCATGTTCGCCAATGCCGGCAAGGCGCCGGCAGGTATGGGCACGATCGCCCTCGAAGACATCACGAGCGCCGAATGGGACGACGTCAACGACGTGGTCTACAAGGGTGTGTTCTACGCCGGCAAGCATGCGTGCCGGCAGATGAAGACGCAGGAAGAGGGCGGCAACATCGTCGTCACCGTCTCGGCCGGTGGCCACAACGCGTACCCCGGCTTCGGTCCGTACACCTCCGGCAAGGCCGGCGCGATCGGCATCGTCCGTGCGATGGCCTACGACTGGGGTCGCTACGGCATCCGCGTCAACGGCCTCTCACCCACACATGGCATGTCGGTGAACTTCGCCCTCCCGCCCGACACTCCTGCCCTGGGTATGTCGTACGAGGAAGCGGCGCTGGCCGAGTCCGGTGCCACCTGGGACGCGGCCACGATGTTCCCCGGCCCGCTCAAGGTGAAGCGCCCGCCGTCGCTCCAGGACAATGCCAACGTCGCCACGTTCCTGGCCTCCGACGACTCGGCCTACATGTCGGGCATCGTCATCAAGTCCTGTGACGGCGGCAACTTCGCCCGCACCTCGATTCCGATCCCGGAGAACTGGTCGCTCGAAGACGAGGCCTGAGTCCTCGGTCGACCTCGCTCGGCATCAGCGACAGCCCCGTGGCACTCACCCGAGTGCCACGGGGCTGTTGCGCGTTCAGCGGCGGTCAGAGCGCGTCGACGAGCGCGATGACGTGTTGCGCCATCGGCGTGTGCACCAACTCGAGGAAGAACCCCAGGGCCCCCAGCGTGTCGAGGTACACGATCCCGTACGTGCCATCCGGCCGGAGTGAGCTGCCCACCTCGAAGCAGGCCTCGACGCCGCCCGGCCGCTGCGTCGGGTCGTCAGTGGCGTAACCGACGTGGAACACGCCCTCGCCGCGCGCATCAAGGAACTCGCGCGCGGGCCCCTGCCCCTGGCCGGGTTCCACCAGCTCAACCACCAGCGACCCCCACCGGCCGAACGCATTCCGGTTCGCGATCGTGCCCTCCCACTCGCGGTGCCGGGCCTGGTAGTTGGTGTCGAGACGGTGGAACTTCGGGACACCGAGCAGTGTTCGGTACGTGGCCATCCCCACGTCGATGTCGCGGACGGCGACACCGAGGTGGTAGAGCTGCCCGTCAATGGCGGGGGTCGAGAACACATCGTTCATGATTGGAACCTCCTTGCGTACCAGCGGTGACGCTCTGCTAGTTGCACGTCGCGTGCCGCCTGATCGAACAAGGGGTGCTCGAGCGGCAGGTGGGCACGCACGTCGGCCAGTGGCGTCAGAACAGCCACCGGGGTCGGCATCGGGGTCGTCGGGCGCAACCAGCGATAGAACAGGAACCCACGGCGATTCCCTCCGACGTCGAGCCAGTTTGGCGTACCCGGATCGCGGTGGGCCAGCACACAGCGGAACCGTCCGTCGGTGTCGACATGCGCGTGGTGATCGTTGATGCTGGTCTGGCGATGCTGGTTGTCCGGAGCCTCCCACCATGCCGTGTTCAGCTGGAAGCTCCAGTAGTCGGCGACCGGCAGTTCAGAGGTAATCACCAGTGCCTGATCCGGGTCGAGTTCCCAGCAGCACACTCCGTAGTTGAGCGGGCTGTTCGCCGGCGGGGTGAACGTCGGCACACCAGGGGGGCGCGTGCCGGGCGGGCCGACGACGTTCGGCTCGTTCTCCGCCCTGATGTTCGTCGAGCGCTGGAACCACCACGTGGTCATCGCGTCGAGCAACTCGCGTGACGAATCGAGTTGCTCAGCCAACCGCTGCGGGGTGAGCGGCGCCGGTTGGCGCGGACGCTTGTCGTCGACGCGTTCGATCGTCAGCCGAGTCGGGCGATCGTCGTGCGGGTCGGTGTGGTAGATCCGTCCGCCGAAACCTCCGTCGACCATCGGGTACAGCTCTGGAACCGTGCGCCGCGAGCGACCGCTGTCCTGGGTCAGCGGTTGCCAGTTCGCAGGCCCCGACTCGGCATCGGGTGCCGCCGCGCTGGCAATGATGTCGACGGTGCCATCCTCGTTCGGTACGAGATCCCGCGACCAGAATTTCCCCAGCTGCAGATCTCGTCCGCCGTGGTCGACGTTCACCCGGTACGTCGCCTCCGGTCGCACCGGTGCGGTGACGTACGTGATGTAGGTGTCCGGCCCGGCGTACTTGAAACGGTCGTCGAGTGAGCGGAAGAACGTCGGGAAGTCGGGGTCGTCGAACTCCATGCGCTGCTGCAGGGTCATCAACGCCATGCGCGCGACGCTGCGCAGGGCCTCGGCCAACTCCTGCGGGTTGTCGACATCGTCGAGCTCGTCGATCGTGCGCGTGCCGAACATACGCAGGTCGTCGCACAGCCCCTGCCACGCGTCGCGCAGGACCACTCGGTCGTCAGGGTTGATGGTGCTCATGGTGCTCCCCCATTGCTCGCCCGCTCAGTCAATGTCGTATCGCTCGATGTAGCCCGCCATGCGATCTCGGATCGCCCCCGCTGTCAGACCGAAGTCCGCCGCCGCGTAACGGTGTGCCCCGTGCTTGTCCTTGGGTCGGTCGCGCCTCCACTGCTGCATCGCCGCCTCCGCAACAGGGGTGTACTCGCGGCCCAGGCGGGCGTAGATCTCGCGTGCCGTGCCCACGGGGTCGGCGATGAAGCGTCGATAGCTCACGTCGATGATCGTCCGCTCGGGTGCTGCCGCGCGGGCACTCTCCATTCGGTCGGCAGCAAGTGACCAGATGCGCAGGCGATGCGCGCCGAGTTCCTGCGCCGTGAACCCCCCGGGGCCGAAGCCCATCGAGCCGATCAGGCTGCAGCCCGACACGATCGTGTCGGCGGGGTCGCGGTAGATGTGTACGAAGACTGCATCGGGGAACTCGTGGAGCATCGCACTCAGACCGAACGTGTGGCTGGGGTTCTTCAGCAGCCATGTGCGGTCCGTATCGTCCGCGCCGATCAGACGCAGGTTGTCGGCGTAGCGACGGTACGAGGGCCGTTCGTCCTGGGTGACGAACCACTCGTGATACGCGGGAAGGGCCAGCGACGACACCCACAGCATGCTGACGAACGACTGCCGCATGATCTGCAGGCACTCCTCAGGATCCTCGGGGCCGACGTCGTGCAGCGCGTTGGGACCATTGACCCGATAGGCCTCGACAGCCCGCTGGTACTCGGGTTGATCGGCCCACTTGTCCGGTGTCGGCCGGGGGCGGGGGCGCGGCGCCAACCATGCGGGGATCCATTGATGCGCGGGATCGGCGGCGAGGATCTGATGCAGTGCGGTCGTGCCCGAGCGGGGTAAGCCGAGCACCACCAGTTGCGGAGCCAGCGGCGCAGTGAGGCACTGCGGCCGGGCAGCCCAGGCGGCGTGCGAGCACAGCCGGGAGGCGAGCGCATCGACAGCCGTGTAGCGCACGCGCGCGTCCAGTGCCTGACCCGCGTGCGGACTTGTCGCAGCTGCGGTGATCAGCGCTGCCAGCCCAGGCCGGTGGTCGTCGTTGCCGAAGTCGGTGAGCCCGCCCACCGCCGCCGATGCAGCCGACTCGAGCTCATCGATCGACAACGTCACGACGGTTCTGCCGCCCGCGTGCGCATCACCTGGGTGACGGCGAGCACTGAGGTGACCCCGCCGTCGACGATCAGCGACTGGCCGGTGATGAACCGCGACTCGTCACCGGCGAGGAACAACGCGGCCCACGCCGCATCCCAACCGTCACCCTCGATGCCCAGGACGTTCAGGTCGTTACGCAGATCACGAGCCAGCGCGCCGCCGCCACCGAGTCGCTCGACATGCGGAGTGTGCAGGTGGCCGGGGACCACACAGTTCACCCGGATGCCATCCTTGCCGAGGTTCACGGCCATGTCGCGGGTGAGCGGGCCGACGGCGGCCTTGGCGGTGCCGTAGCCGACCACACCGGTGGCCTGCACGCCGGCGACGGAACCGATGTTGATGATCGATCCGTGGCCAGACGCGCGCAGATGGGGTAAGGCGTACGACGCCATACGGACGATGACCTTGAGGTTGCCGTCGTAGATCTGGTCCCACACGTCCTCGTCGAACTGATCGAGCGATACGTGCTGGTGCACCGCAACGTTGTTGACCACGATGTCCAGCCGGCCGAAATGCTCGACGGTCGTTTGCACGGCGCGGGCGCAGTCCGCGCCGCTGGTCGTATCGCCCACCACGCCGATCGCGTTGCCACCCTCGCCGATGATGTCCGCGACGGTGGTCGCCGTTCGTTCCGCCGTACGCCCCATCACCACGATGCCTGCGCCGTGTGCTGCGAACAGGCGGGCGATGGCCGAGCCGGTTCCGGGGTAGTCGCCCGTCGTTCCGCCGCCGACGATGAGTGCAACACGGCCGGTGAGGCGGCCCTCGGGATGATGGGGAACCGAGTCCGCGCTCACGCGCCCCTCACGATCGATGAAGCACCAACACAACACGCCACGCTCATACCCCCCGGGACACGGTTCGGCCGCGCCGACGTGCCGGAGAAAACGCTACACCATTGTCCTCTTTGTGGCAGTTGGCGCAGTCGGCGGATTGGGGTTGATTCAGGACACTCAGTAGTCTCAGCCGCTGACGTCGACATGCCGGAGGATCTCCCACGATGGAGAATTTGCAGAACGAGTTCGTAGTGAACCGCCCGATCGAGCAGGCCTGGGCAGTGCTCACCGACCTGGAGCGCATCGCGCCGTGTCTTCCTGGCGCGCAGCTACAAGAGATCGAGGGCGAGTTCTACCGCGGCGTCGTCAAGGTCAAGCTGGGCCCGATCTCCACCGCCTTCAAGGGACAGGCCCAGTTCCTCGAACGCGACGATGCCGGCCACCGCGCCGTCCTTCGCGGCGAGGGCCGCGACACCGGCGGCAAGGGCAACGCCGACGCGTTGATCACCGCTGAACTGCAGTCACTCACCGACACCACCACGAAGTGTGTCGTCACCACCGAGTTGCGCGTCACCGGCAAGGTCGCCCAGTTCGGTCGCGGCATCATGGGCGATATCAGCGAGAAGCTGATGACCCAGTTCGCCAACAACCTCAACACGATGCTCGACGCCGATCAGACTCCGGCCGTCGAAGCGACGACCACACCCGCCGTCGACGCCGAACCCACAGTCGTTGCCGTTTCCGGCGAGGCACCCGCACCCGCACCCGCGGTGCGCACGGTGAACGGCCCGGAGGCTGCACCCATTCAGCTCAGTGGCCTCGCCGGTGGTGCAGTGCTGAAGCGGGTCGTCCCGCTGCTCGCCGCTGTCGCCGCGATCGTGGTCGCCGCGGTGCTGATCTGGGGTTGACCAACTCGGCCTTGAGCCAATGAGTTATATAAGTGTACTCTGCGACAATGAGCTCCCCGGTTGCAGCGCGTTTCGTCGGCTCGGCGGTCCACCGAAAGGAGGATCGCCGTCTCCTGACCGGCCATGGTCAGTACGTCGCTGACGCCTCGGCGCCGCGCATGGTGCACGCGGCCTTCTTGCGCAGCGAACACGCCAAGGCGCGGCTCAACAGCGTCAACATCGAGGCCGCCCTGTCGGCCCCCGGCGTCGTCGCCGTGTACCTGTGGTCCGACTTCCACGAGAAGTTCGGCGAGGCGTGGCATGCGATGCTCGGCCAGGAACTGGTCGTCCCGCCGCCGCTGGCGATCATGGACGTGCGCTACGTGGGCGACCCGATCGCCCTGGTGATCGCCGAGAGCCGCGCTCTCGCCGAGGATGCATGCGGCCTGATCGAGGTCGACTACGAAGCAGAACAGGCCACCGTCGATTACGCCACGGCAGCTGCCGACGGCAATGTGGTCCACGCCGCGTGGGGCCTGCCGTCGAACGTGATGGTCGACATGCCGTTCACACCCATGTCGCCCGACCTCGACGAGACGTTCAACTCGGTGCAACATGTGGTCGAGACCACCATCATCCAGAACCGCTACCTGTGCGTCCCGATGGAAACTCGCGGCGTGCTCGCATCCTGGGTTCCGGGCCTCGAGGAACTCGACCTGATTGTCTCTACGCAGTCGGTGCACGAAACCCGCAACTTCTTCGCCCGCTACCTCGGTCTCGATGAGGGTGCCGTACGTGTGAGCGCTCGCGACGTCGGCGGCGGATTCGGCCAGAAGATGTTCGTGTTCCGCGAGGAGTGCGCCGTCGTGCTGGCGACGAAGCTGCTCGGTCGCCCGGTGAAGTGGATCGAAGACCGTCTGGAGAACCTCACCAGCGCAGGCCACTCGCGCAACGAACTGGGCAAAGTCCGCATGGCGATCAGCGCCGACGGCATCATCGAGGCGATCACCGTCGACCACGTTGCCGACGTGGGTGCCTACACACCCTGCCCGGCCGTGATGGACCCCACGCTGCTGCCCGGGCCGTACCGCATCCCCCGCCTCGGTTTCTCCACGCAGATGGTGTGGACCAACACGATGGGCAAGGCCGCCTACCGCGGCCCATGGATGTTCGAGACAACGGCCCGTGAGATGGCCATCGACATCGCCGCCCGCCAGATCGGGATGGACCCCGCAGAACTGCGTCGCCGCAACCTGCTCTCGCTCGCCGAACTGCCATTCACCTCGCCCGGCGGGAAGGTGTTCCAGGAGATCACCCCGCTCGAAACCCTTGAGCAGGCGCTCGGGATGCTCGGCTACGAGGAGTTCCGTAAGGAGCAGGCTGAGGCCCGCGAGCAAGGCCGTTGGCTCGGTGTTGGCATCTGTGTCTATGTCGAACCCACCTCGATGGAGCAGGCGACGCTGGGCACCGAGGGCGCCACGATTCGCATCGACTCCAACGGCAAGGTGGTGGCCTACCTGAGCACCAGCTCGCACGGACAGAGCGTCGAGACGACGATGGCGCAGATCATCGCCGACGATCTCGGCGTCGCCTACGACGACGTGACGGTGGTGCAGGGCGACACACAATCGACGCCGTATGGTCCCGGCACCGGCGGCAGCCGCACAGCGGTCATCGCCGGCGGCGCGGCCCACGACGCAGCAGTCGCCGTGCGCGACAAGGTGCTCGCCATCGCGGCGCACATGATGGAGGCCGCCCCGGAAGATCTGCAGATCGCCGAAGGCGTGATCGCCGTACGCGGCACACCGGATCGTTCGCTGACGATGAAGGAAGTGGCCACCCAGGCGTACACCAACGCCCACACGCTGCCGGGCGACGTGGGCAGCGGGCTGGAAGCCACGATCCGCTTCAAGCCGACGCGGTTCCCCACGTGGTCGAACGCGACGCACGTGTGCGTCGTCGAGATCGACCCCGACACGTTCATCCCCCGCATCCTGCGCTACATCGTGTCGGAGGACTGCGGCAAGATGATCAACCCGCAGGTCGTCGAAGGTCAGATTTTCGGCGGTGTCGTACAAGGGCTGGGCGGTGTGCTCTACGAGGACTTCCGCTACGACCCGGATGGCAACCCGCAGACCACGACGTTCCTCGACTACCTGCTGCCCACCACCGGCGAGACGCCGCTGATCGAGATCGGCCACATCGAGTCCGTGTCCACCACCAACCCCGGTGGTTTCAAGGGGATGGGTGAAGGCGGCGCGATCGGCGCCCATGCAGCGGTCGCCAATGCCGTTGGCGACGCGCTCGCACACCTCGGTGTGAATGTGACGAGCACGCCCCTCGGCCCCGAGGACATCTTCCAACTCGTGCAAGCCAGCCAGAAGGAGCGCGCGTGAAGCCGAGCCAGTTCCAGCACCATGCACCCGAGCGGGTCGACGAGGTTGTCGCCCTGCTCGCGGAGTACGGCGACGATGCCAAGGTGCTCGCCGGAGGTCAGAGCCTGATCCCGATCATGGCCCTGCGCATGGCGACATATCCGCACCTGGTGGATATCGCCCGCGTCCCCGACCTATCCAAGATCTCGGCCACGCCGAACGCGGTGCGCGTGGGTGCGATGGTGCGCCAGTCACACGCTGAGCGAGACGCTGCGGTGGCAACCGTGCCGTTGCTCGCCAAGGCACTTCCGCACATCGGCCACTTCCAGATCCGCAACCGAGGCACCGTCGGTGGTTCCATCGCCCACGCCGATCCGGCCAGCGAGTTGCCGGCAGTAGCGCTCGCGCTCGACGCACGCATCGAGGCCACCGGCCCGGGCGGCGTGCGGTTCATCGACGCCTCCGAGTTCTTCCTCTCCACGTGGCAGACCGCACTGGATGACGGCGAGATTCTCAGCGCCGTGGAGTTCCCCGTGTGGGGTGCCGGGTCGGGTTTCGGTGTCGAGGAGATCGCCCGCCGCAAGGGCGACTTCGCACTGGTCGGGGCGCTTGCGGGCGTCACGCTCGACGGCGACCGGGTTACCCGAGCATGTATCACGATGATCGGCGTCGGCTCGACGCCGGTGCGCTGCCACGAGGCAGAAGCTGCACTCATCGCCGGTGGCGCCAACGCCGACCTCAATGAGATCGGGCGCATCGCCGCCGCTCCCCTCACCCCCACCCACGATGTTCACGCGTCCGCCGCGTATCGCAAACACGTCAGCCCGGCCATCGTGCGCCGCGCCCTGACCGCCGCCCTGAAGGAGGCCCGCTCATGAACGACCGGACACGAGTGCGACTCACTGTCAACGGCCACGCCGAACAGGTCGAGGTGGAGCCTCGCGCGATCCTCGCCGACGTATTGCGCGACAACCTCGGCCTCACCGGCACCCACCTCGCGTGCGAGCACGGGGTCTGCGGTGCCTGCACAGTGTTGATCGACGGCGAGGCTGCCCGTTCCTGCCTCGTGTTCGCGGTGCAAGCCGAGGGCGCATCGATCACCACTGTCGAAGGCATCGCGCCCGACGGCGGCCTCAGCCCGGTGCAGGAGGCCATGCGCGACTGCCATGGTCTGCAGTGCGGCTTCTGCACACCCGGCATCGTGGTCTCGATGACGGCGTACCTGAACACCCACCCCAACCCGAGCGATGCCGATCTCAAGGAAGCCATGTCCGGCAACCTGTGCCGCTGCACCGGGTACCAGGGCATCCTCGCCGCCGCACGTCAGGCAGCAGACCGGATGAACGCTTCGTCCTAGACGACGAACAGGTTCCTGACTTCTACCTGGCTGACCTTCATCGACGGCGTCCGCGGTAGCTCTGCCACAATCCGTAGCTCCACCGGCACCTGGTAGCCGCTGAGCTTCTCGCGCGCCCAGATCAGCAGCGCTTCGGAGGTGATCGGCTCGGCGTCGTCGCGGAGTTGCACCGCGGCGACCGGCACCTGACCGAGACGCTGATCGGGCAGCCCAATGACACAGGCCTCAAGAACCGAAGGGTGTCCGGCCAGCACCTTGCCGACCTCGCCGGTGGCCACCTTGAAGCCACCGCGAATGATGACATCGTCGGCACGGCCGGTGATCCAGAGGAACTGGTCGTCGTCCATATGTGCAAGGTCGGTGGTTCGCGTCCAACCTGACTGAGCAAGCTGCGGTGCACGAACTTCGAGCAGGCCGACCGAGCCGTTCGGTACCGACTCACCGGTCTCTGCGTCGACCACCCGCACTTCGACACCTTGGTTGGGTCGGCCGACACTGCCGGTCTTCGTGTCGCCGAACTGACGACGATCGCTCAACGTCCAACCCGCGACTCCTCCGGCGAACTCTGTCGCGCCGTACACCTCCAGGACGGGCACACCGTATTTCTCCTCGAACGCGCGCCCCAGCTCGGGGTCGAGCGGCGAAGTGCCCGCAAACACTGCCTGCACATGCTCGAACAGGTCGCGCGGTAGGTCGGCCGCCAGCACCATCGCCAGCGCAGTGGGCACCAGCCCGACGACGCGTAGCCGGTGCTCGCGGACGTTCTTCGCCCACTGGTCGACGTTGAACCGCTCCATCAGCGCCACCGAGCGACCGGCGACGAGTGACGAGGTGAGGGCACGTAGGCCACCCATGTGCAACAGCGGATTCCACACCAGCGAGACACCGGAGCTGAGCCGCGGTGCCGACAGGTCGGAGTTGCGGCTGTACGACGCGGTGCTGACAATCTCGTGTTCCAGACTGCGGTACAGCAGGTCGATGCGCTTCGGCGGGCCGGTGGTGCCGCTGGTGAGCATCTGCACGGCCACCCCGGGTGCGATGGTGGGAGCGTCTCCACGCTCACCGGCAGCGACCACGATCGCGAAGGGCACATCGCTCTCGTCCGCAAGGAGCGCAAGCGAGCCTGCGTCGCGAGCTGCTTCGAGGATCGACTCGTTGGCCCAGTCGCTCGCCGTGGCGACAATCACCGGCAGACGGAGTCGGCGGATCTCATCCGCGAGCTTGTCTGCTGGAATGGCAGAGCTGAGTGTGACCAGGCAACGACCCGTGGCCAATGCTCCAGTGATTGCGCGCACGATCTCCGGCCGATTCCGCATCAGCACACCGACCATCGAACCTTCACCGAAGCCGGCCGCGTCGAGCCGCTCGTGCAGCGCGCGCACGCCGGCGCCGAGCCAGCCCCATGTTCGCCAGGTGTCTTCGAAGTGCAGCGCGTTCGCGGCCGGATCGAGCTCGATCACCTGCGTCAGCCAACTCGGGAGGTGAAGCGACGGGGCGGCCCCCTCGTCGATTTGCTCCTGATCAGTTGCCCCGTTCATCACGCGCCCACTGCTGTTGCTGGTGTGACGCTGTGCTGTTCGGTACCCATGCCCCATAAGAGTACACTCATCACATGGACGCCGCCGCGGTGAAGATGGACACAGCGGACGTCGAGGAGCACCTGCTGGTGGCCCACGACGGCCCAGTGATGACCATCACGCTCAACCGGCCCCGGCAGCGCAACGCCATCACCAAAGAGATGATCTCGGGGATCGCCGCTGCTGCGCGCGCTGCCGGGAATGACGACCGGACGCGGGCTGTGCTGATCACATCCAACGGCGACGACTTCTGCGCCGGGATCGACCTCGTACAGTCGAACGCCGAGCAGACCAAGCCGCGCACCGGGCACCTCGAACGCCGGATGCAGTATGGCGCGCACGAGATGATCCTCGAACTCGACGCCCTGCAGGTACCCGTCGTCGCCGCCGTGCGCGGCTGGGCGGCCGGAATCGGCAACATGATCGCGCTCAGCGCCGATGTCGTCGTTGCCACCCCTTCCACGAAGTTCTGGGTGCCCATGGTGAAGCGGGGCTTCACCCCCGACAGCGGCAACACCTGGCTGTTGCCCCGCCTCGTCGGCCTTGCCCGCGCGAAGGAGATGGTGCTGCGCGGTGAACCCGTGGACGGACGTCAGGCCGTCGAGTGGGGCCTGATCACGCGGTGCGTACCGGAGGACGAACTGGACAGCACCGCCGCCACGCTCGTGCACGAGTTCGCGAACGCGGCGACAGTCGCGATCGGGCTGTCGAAGAGGCTGTTGCACGCGAACCTCGCGGTCGACCTGCGCACGGGCCTGCACAACGAGGCGATGCACGAGGAGTTGGCCACTCGCTCCGACGATTTCAAGGAGGGGATGCGCTCCTTCGTCCAGCGACGCACCCCCGACTACACCGGCCGCTGACCGAAAGGCTCTGCAGATGACCAATCCGATCACGATCACCGTTGACGAGCACATTGCGCTCGTCACCCTCGACCGGCCACCGGTCAACGCGGTCAATCGCGCCACCCTGGCGGCGATCCGCGATGCATTCCGGTCGCTCGACGACCGTCGCGATGTGCGCGCCGCTGTGTTCACCGCCACCGGCACCAGAGCCTTCATGGGCGGCGCAGACCTCGACTCGGTCGGCGATCGCGGCGGTCCAGATTCCACGCCCCCGACCGACGTGACCGACAGCGGACGCGTGGCCCGCGACGCGATGTGGGCCATCACCGACTGCGCCGTCCCTGTCGTGGGCGCAATCAATGGTCCCGCAGTCGGAGCCGGTGTTGCCTTTGCCACCTGCTGCGACATCCTGCTCGCCGCCGACCACGCGTGGTTCGGGGCGCTGGAGATCAACGTTGGTCTGCTCGGTGCCAGTGCCCACCTGATGCAGCTCGTCGGCCGGCACAAGGCCCGCGAGATGTTCCTGCTCGGCGAGAGAGTCACTGCCCAAGAACTCCACCGGCTTGGCGTCGTTCGCGAGGTGCTCCCTGCTGACCAACTGCTCCCGGCCGCAATGGAAGTCGCCCGAGTGCTGGCGCAGAAAAGCCCGATTGCGATGCGGCTGGCGAAGGACTCGATGAACCGCATCGAGGGTCTGACGCTGAAAGACGCCTACCGGACGGAGCAGGACTACACCAACCGACTGCTCGGTTTCGAGGACAGCCTCGAGGCCCGCGAGGCGTTCAAGAACAAACGTGATCCCGAGTGGAAGTGGCGTTGATGGCTCCCGAAGTGTCACGCGCCGGCGATGCGGTTGCTCCGTTGCAGGACCTCGACGACTTGACCCCTGGCTGGATGACCGATGCACTCCAAGTGCATCACCCCGATGTCGAGGTCACCGGCCTGCACCTCGGTGCCGTCCGCCACGGTTCGGAGTCCACGGTGCGGGTCATGCTCGACTACAACAGCGCCGGCCATGAGCAGCAGCTGCCACCGACGATGTACGTCAAGGGGCAACTGAGCACGCGTGCCACCGAGGGCATCCTCGGGCCAATGACGCTCACCGAGGCTCGGTTCTTCCAGGATGTCGCCCCCTTGCTCCCGGAGCTCAACATCACGAAGTGTTACTTCGCCTCGGTTGCCGACGGACGGCGCTCAACAATCGTGATGGAAGACCTATTCGCGCGCAACGCGACACTCGGCGCTGCGGGAACCACCGTCACCCCTGCGACCGCCTATTTGATGGCAGAGCAGTTCGCCCAGTTACATGCGTTGTGGTTCGACGCACCTGAGTTGGACTCCACGGATTGGCTGGCCAACAGCTCCGCACGCGATGTCGACCTCGACAAGATGGCTACGGAGGAGACCGGAATCTTCGGCTCGTTCAAGGAGGGCTGGTGGGCCCGTCGCACACAACTTCCCCACTGTGCCTTCCTGCCCGCAGAGCTGACCCACCGAGCCACGATGAAGCAGGCGCTGGTGAGCAAGTACCGAGCGGAGGGCTCGCTGCCGCACTGCTTGATCCACGGCGACCCACATCTGGGCAACATCTTCTTCGATGCCGACGGTCGACCGGGCCTGTACGACTGGTCACCCATGGTCGGGCGCTGGGGAGATGATCTCAATTACGCGATCGTGGGCTCGCTCGACATCGACGATCGTCGAGAGCACGAGCAACCCATCCTGCGCCATTACCTCCACCATTTGGTGCTGCACGGCGGTCCCGTCATCCCTTGGGACGACGCATGGCTCTCGTGGCGTCGACAGACCATCCACGGGTTCATGTACATGCTCTGCAGCCCACGTCAGCAGCCCGAAGACCTAATCACCGTGCAGACGCTGCGCTTCGGCTGGAATGCCATCGACAACGACATGCTCGGCGCGCTGGGAATCTGAACACCAGCGTGGTGCTCAGTCACCACCGAGGTAACGCCGGAACACATCGTCGTTCTCGAGGTCGGACGGCTTCCCGGTGAACACAATCTCACCACGGTTCATCACGTACACCTTGGACGCCAATGCCAACGCGCGGGTGATGAACTGATCCACGATCAGCAACGCGGCTCCCTCGTCGGCAACTTGCCGCAGGAAGTGGAAGATCTCGTCGACCAGGATCGGTGCGAGTCCGAGCGATGCCTCGTCCACCAGAATCAGCTTGGGGTTATGGGCATATGCGCGGCACATGGCAAGCATCTGCTGCTGGCCACCGCTCATCGAGCCAGCACGCTGGTTCAGCCGCTGCCCCAGGATCGGGAACGCCTCTGTGCAGCGTGCCAACAACTCGTCCTCGTGACCAGGGCCAGCCTGCAGCAGCAGGTTCTCCCGAACGGTCAGGTGGCGGAAGATTGCGCGGCCCTCGGGGATGTGACACAACCCCTTCTGCGCTCGACGGTTGGTGGGAAGGTTGGTGATCTCCTCACCGCCCAGGCGGATGGTGCCCTGTGTCGAGTGAACGAGGCCCGACACCGTCTTCAACAGGGTGGATTTGCCGGCACCGTTCGAACCCAACAGTGCGGTCACCGAACCGGCAGGCACAGTGAGGTCGACGTTGCGCAAGATGGTGGTGGTGCCGTAGCCGCTGGTGACACCGACGAGTTCCAGGGAGTTTGTTTCGACTGTTGTGTTCATGACAGGTTCTCCTCGAACTCCTCAAGCACCTCAGACTCAGAACCGAGGTACGCCGCCCGGACGATCTCACTGGTGGCCACCTCTGCAGGTGTCCCGTCGAAGATGGGCCGACCGAAGTCGAGCACGAAGATGTAACTGCACACCTTCATCACCAAGGCCATGTCGTGCTCGACGAGCAGGATGCCACAGCCCCGGCTTTCCACCACATGCTGCAACACCTCCGCGAAACGGGCGGTCTCCTCACGATCGAGACCAGAGGATGGTTCGTCGAGCAGCAGCAGATCGAACGGACCGGCGAGGCACCGGGCGAGCTCGACCAAACGGCGCTCACCCGTGGACAACGAGCCGGCCTGCTGATCAGCGAGGTGGCTGATTCCACACAGATCGAGCGACTGCGCCGTGCATTCCCTCATCGACCTGCGCTCGTGCGGTGGAGCCAAGACCTGGCGAACGATACGCGAACCCACCGTGGGCGCTTCGTACCCGAGCGACACGTTCTCGCGGACAGTCAGTTCGTCGCACAACTCCATCAGCTGGAAGGTGCGGCCGATTCCCATACGACCTCGTGCGGGGGCCGACAAGCCGGAGATCGTCTTGCCGTGGAACCTGATGTCGCCGTCGACGTTGCGGTTGATACCGCTGACCGCATTGAACGTGGTGGTCTTGCCAGCGCCGTTGGGGCCGATGAGACCGGTGATGCGGCCCAGCGGCGCCCGCAAGCTGAACTGATCGACAGCGCGGATACCGCCGAACTGCACGCTCAGGTCGTCGACCTCGAGGCCCGGACTGTCCGAGGCCACCGACCGGATCGGGCGGGTCAGTTGCACCTCGGCGTGAGTGCGCTGACGGCCGAAGCGACCGAAGAACGCGGCCAACTTGGGGGACATCGGCGGGTGGCCGCCACGCAGCGCGATCATGATCGCAAACAGCCCGAACAGCGCGTTGAGCACGTTGGGTGTCTTGTCACCGCCGATGTAGGCGGGGATGACCGCCGTGACGGCAGCGAAGATTGCATACCACGGCTCACGGAACGGAGCCAGCGCGAGAATCGCGATCAACACCAGCGAGTTGAACGGCTGGAACACCGTGGTGGATCCATCCACCGTGGTGAGCGCCATGCCATACATCACACCGGCGATACCGGCGATGAACGCCGAGATGCAGAACACGATCACCTTGGTGACACTGGTGGAGAGGCCCATCGTGGACACCGCCGCGGGGCTACCCGACAAACCGCGCAGCACACGACCCAATCGCGAGGCTGAGATCAGCGCGATCGTGATCGCCACAATGACGAGCACCGCGAGGATCACGTAGTAGCGGGTGTGTGGGTCGGTGGTGCCGAACGGTGAGGTGATCTTGCGGCCACCGGCGAACGAGAAGAACATCCAGTTCTGCGCAAAGAACAGGCGCGTTACGAGGATGCCGAAGCCGTAGGTCGCCAATGCGAGGTACACGCCGTGGAGTCGGATCGCAGGGAGCGCGACCAGGGCGCCCACCGGTACCGCCACCAAGCCGGCGAGGATCAGCGCCGGAAGCCAGGGAAGTCCGGCACCGACAGTGAACTGTGAGAACGCTGCAGCGCTGATTGCGGCGAACGTTCCGTGGCACAGCGACACCTGGCCACTGGTCTTCACCAGCAAACCCAACGACAGCATCAAGATTGCCTGACAGAGCCCAAACGTGAAGAACGGCAACTTGTTGCCGACGACCTGCGGAATGATCATCATCAGACCCAGCACGACAACACCGGTTCCGAGGCGCAACTCGATCGGGCCTGTCCATGTCAGCGGTGGGCGAGCCTCAGCGCTGGCGCGAGGTGCGAGCCGATGCTTCGGCAGCACCAGGAGGACGACGAACAGCACCAGGAACGGCAGCGCGTCGGGGAGTCCGTCGACGCTGGTCCACTTCTGGTCGTTGACCACGTAGCCAATGACGTCCTGCAGGATGCCGATGGCGAGGCCGCCGACGAATGTGAGCGGGATGCTGGTGAAGCCACCGATCGCTGCGGCGCCGAAGGCATACGTCGCCAGGAAGACAAGGCTGAACGGCTCCAGGCTGGCGTACGGCAACACGAGGATGCCGGAGACTGCAGCGAACGTGCTGCCGATCATCCACGCCATGCGCTGCACGCGGACGGTGCTGGTGCCGAGGAGTTCCAGCAGGTCGGGGTCGTCGACTGCGGCGCGCATCTTCAAGCCCAGGCGACTGAAGCGGAACACGCAGTACAGCGCAACCACGGCGACGATCGCGATTCCGGCGGTGAGCAACTGATCACCAAAGATGTTCACGTCCAGAATGCGGTAGCGGTAGCGCGCGCGGTTGCTGAACGGTATGAAACGCTCCACTTTCAGCCCGTTGTTGGAGAGCGGGTAGAAGACGAGGCACAGCGCTGGCACGACCACCGTCAGTCCGACGGTGCCGACGATCTTCATCGTCGTTCGCTGCCGGGAGAGGTTCCTGGCCATGAGCTCGAGCACGATGCCCAGCAGTGGGCCGGCGATCAGCAGGCTGACGAAGACGCCAACCTTCCAATCCCAGCCCAGAGTGATGCGCATCCAGTAGAAGAGAAGACAGGCTGCGGTGAGGATTGCGCCGTGCCCGAAGTTGAAAATACCTGATGTCTTGTAGGTCAGTACGAGGCCGGTGCCAGCAAGGCCGTAGATCATGCCGGTGACAAGACCGGTGATGATGAAGGGGAGCAGACTACTCATTGCACGCCTCGTGATCTGTGGCACTAATTCGAGCTGGCATCGGTGGACTCCCCCAAGTCAGAGCGCTACCGCGAGTGCGGAAGCTGCGGAGATGAAATCAATTGCACTGCGGGAAGGGGGGCGGACCACTCGGCCCGCCCCCCTTCGAGTTCGTCAGGTGAGGTGACTCACGCAGCCGGGTAGCACTGGATGGTGAGGCCGCCCAGCGGGTTGCTGAACTTGCCGTCCTTCAGGGTGTAGGGCCAGAAGCAGGCACGGTTCTTGGACGGGCCAGGCTGGCCCTTCGAGAACGTGGTGGGGGCGATCAGGCCGCCCAGCGTCTCGTTGGTGACGGTGTGCATGTTCGCCAGCGTGTCGGTCGCGGTCGGCTCGTCGACGAGCGACGCATTGGCCTTGGCGAACAACTGCAGCACGCTCCACAGACCGGTGGCGGTCGGGTCGTTGATGCCGCCATCGCTGACACCACCAGCCGTCATGGCATCGCGGTACTCGGTCACGAGCGGGTCGTCGACAAACCACGGGAAGGCGTTGAGGCCACCGGCGAGGCTGATGCCATCGATGACGATGAGCTTGCCGCTCACCGAGCCAGCCGATGCACCCCACAGACCCGTGTAACCCTGATCTGTGCACGACTTGTACAGGCCTTCACCCAGCGCGGCTCCACCACTGATCTGGATGAAGTCGACACCGTCGGCAATCCACTTGATGCACTCAGCCGAGTAGTCGGGTGCATTTGCGGTCACCTTGGTGGTGCCCACAGACAGCATTCCCTCGGCCTTGGCCGTCGCCTCGAACACGGGGCCGGCCTGCGAGCAGGCCTCGACCTCGGCGCAGGCGGCGATGGCGAGCTTGGTGGCGCCGGCAGCCTTGGCACCCAGCACCTGCTCGTCGACGACCGCACCGAACGTGGTGGTGATCGGGAACACATTGTCAGCAGCGCACGGGATCGGAGCCGGCTTCGGGCCGCACTCGATCTTGAACGCGGCGATGCTGCCGCCCCACAGGGCCGGGCTGTAGCCGACACCCATGATCGGGATACCGGACGCGATCAGCGCCTCGGCCTGGCTGCTCTCGGTTTGGGACGACTCGACGAGGAACAGCACGGGCTTCTTGCCCAGCAGGTCGGTGGTTGCGGAGGCAGCCTTGGCCGGGTCGCCCCCAGTCTCGCGGAGGTCGAGCTCGACCGGGTGGCCGTTGATGCCGCCCTTGGCGTTGATGTATGCGCCCCAGGCCTCTACGACCTTGATGGCCTCCGGACGACCGGTGGGGCCGGTGGAGTCGAACGTGCCGCCGATGAGGATCGACGACTTCGGCGGAAGGGTCGTTTCCGCAGGAGCAGCGTCGGTGGCGACCGGAGCGGCGGTGGTGGTGGTCGTTGCGGTCTTGTCGTCGCTGCACGCAGCGAGGACTGAGGCGGCGACGACAACGCCCGCCACCAGTCGACGACGAATGGATCTAGCTGTAGAAATCAATATCTTCCCCCTTGGTATGTGACAGATGACACTGCCCATCAGCATAATAGGTGTACTGATTGCGAATGTCCAGCGAGATTCGCTTCATTATCAGCCTGCAGGTGGTGAAGGGGGGCGGGCCACTCGGCCCGCCCCCCTTCGAGTTCGTCAGGTGAGGTGACTCACGCAGCCGGGTAGCACTGGATGGTGAGGCCACCCAGCGGGTTGGTCATCTTGCCGTCCTTGAGGATGTACGGCCAGAAGCAGTTGCGGTTCTTCGACGGGCCAGGCTGGCCCTTCGAGAACGTCGTCGGGGCGATCAGGCCGCCCAGCGTCTCGTCCTTGATGGTGTACATGTTCGCCAGCGTGTCGCTCGCGGTCGGCTCGTCGACGAGCGACGCATTGGCCTTGGCGAACAACTGCAACACGCTCCACAGAGCGGTGGAGCTCGGGTCGTTGATGCCGTCATCGGTGACGCCGCTGGCCTTCATCGCATCGAGGTACTCGGTGACGAGCGGGTCGTCGACGAACCACGGGAATCCGTTGAGACCACCGGCGAGGGTGATGCCCTTGGTCAGCAGCAACGGACCGGACACCGAACCTGCGGACGCGCCCCAGATGCCCGTGTAGCCCTGATCGGTGCACGAGGCAACGAGGCCAGTGGCCAGCGAGCGACCGCCGCTGATCTGGATGAAGTCGACGCCATCGGCAATCCACTTGATGCACTCAGCCGAGTAGTCGGTCGCGGTCGAGCTGACCTTGGTGGTGCCGCCGACCTCGAGGCCCTCAGCCTTCGTGGTGGCTTCGAACACGGGGCCAGCCTGCGAGCAGGCCTCGACCTCGGCACACGCGGCAACAGCCAACTTGGTGGCGCCGGCTGCCTTGGCACCCAGCACCTGCTCATCGACCACGGCACCGAACGTGGTGGTGATCGGGAACACAGTGTCAGCAGCGCACGGGATCGGAGCCGGCTTCGGGCCGCACTCGACCTTGAACGCCGCGATGCCGCCGCCCCACAGGGCCGGGCTGTAGCCGACACCCATGATCGGGATACCGGACGCGATCAGCGCCTCGGCCTGGCTGGCTTCGGTGCTGCTCGAGTTCGACAGGAACAGCACCGGCTTCTTGGCCAGGATTTCAGTGGTCTGCGAAGCAGCCTTGGCCGGATCGCCGCCCGTATCACGAATGTCGAGCTCTACGGGGTGACCGTTGATACCGCCCTTGGCGTTGATGTAGGCGACCCACGCCTCGGCGACCTTGATGCCCTCGGGACGGCTGGTGACGCCCGTGGTGTCCATCGTGCCACCGATCAGGATCGACGACTTCGGCGGAAGGGTCGTCTCTGCCGGAGCAGCGTCGGTGGCGACCGGCGCGGCGGTCGTCGTCGATGCGGTCTTGTCATCGCTGCACGCGGCGAGGACTGAGGCGGCGACGACAACGCCCGCCACCAGTCGACGACGAATGGATTTAGTCGTAGAAATCAATATCTTCCCCCTTGTGAGTAGCGGCCAACTGCCGCTGCCGAACATATTAGGTGTACTCATTCAGCTCTGTCCAGCGATTCCTCACCATGGTCAGGGCTGCTCCAGCAAGATAGGGACACCGAATAACGATCGATAGCCCACATCGTCATCATCGTGCGCACGCACGCCGCCATCAAACGATGCCGGCACTGTGCAGTCTCGCGATCTGCTCCTGGTTGAGGCCGAGTTCGGCGAGCACTTCGTCCGTGTGCTCGCCCAGCAGTGGCGCCGGGTGCTCGATCGCGAACGGTTGCCCTTTCACGGGGGCTGCCCAGCCGACGCTGGTGAACGGCCCGGCGTGCGGGTGCACCGATTCGTGGATGATGCCGCGCGACTTCAGATGCGGATCGTCGCGCAGGTCGGCGACCTGGTTGGCCGGCCCGAGCGCAATGTCGGCCTCCAGCGCCAGCGCGGTCCACTGGGCCTGTGTGCGCGTGTGGAAGATCTCCTGCAACACGTGCGCCAGGCTGTCGCCGCCGACACCAGAACCAAAATCGACCGGGGCACTCTCGTCGTTGCTGGACAGCAGATCGTCGCGACCGACCGCCCGGCAGAAGTTGCCCCAGAACTTCGACTCGATCGCGCAGAACAACATGAACTTGTTGTCGCTCGTCTCGTAGAAGTGGTACTTCGCACTGGGACCGTTCTGCGGCATGCCACGCCGATCGGTGAGCCGGGCAGCGTTCCACTCGTACGTCGCGTGGAACCACTGCGTCGCCAGCACGGCGTCCGAACCGGCACCGTCGATGTATGCGCCTTCACCGGTGCGATCGCGCTGGATCAATGCAGCCACCGCGGTGAGGGCCGTATTGGTCGCCGCGACAGTGGTGCCGTCGCTCATGCCACCGAGTTCCTTCGCCAGACCGTCGTCGCCCATCCCCAGCGACACACCTCCACCGAGCGCGCCCATCATCTGTCCGTGGGTCGGGATCTCGGCGTACGGGCCTGTGGCGCCGAACCCGCTGCACTGGGCGTAGACGATGTCGGGCTTGACGGCCCGTTGCTGCTCGTAGCCGATCCCCAGTCGCGTGCAGGCGTCGCCGGCGAAACCGTCGATGAAGATGTCTGCCGTGCGGATCAGGTCGAAGAAGATCGCCTTGCCCTCGTCGGAACGCAGGTTCAGCGTCATCGACCGCTTGTTGCGGTTGACATACATGTGCGCCGGACTGTGGTGCGGTGTGATCTGACCGAGGAAGTCGCGCAGGTAGTCACCGACCCCCGGTGCCTCCACCTTGATCACTGTCGCACCCAGATCGCCAAGTAGTCGGCTGGTCTGGTCGCCGTTGAACAACACCGCGCACTCCACGACGCGCACACCTTCGAGCAGTTTGATCATCGCGTTCCTCCTAGGGCTTGTTGGTGTTGCCGGCGTCGACGGGCAGCGCCACGCCGGTGACCCACTGGGCTTGATCGGACATCAGCCACACGACCGCGTTGGAGACGTCCTCGGGCTGGATGACGTCGATCGGCAGCATGTTCGCCGCGCCCATCAAGAACAGCGGCTCCTTCTCCACCATCTCTGCCACGACCGGCTGCATGCCCATGAACGTGGCAACGCCGGTGGGGTGCACCGTGTTGACGCGAATGCTGTGTTTCGCCAGTTCGTTGGCGAGCGACCGCATCAGGCCGACGACCGCGTGCTTGGCTGCGGCGTAGTGCGCCCACGGGGCTTGGCCACGGATTCCAGCAGCGGAGCTGGTGATCACGATCGAGCCACCTCGCCCGTTGGCGATCATCGAGGGCACCACTGCCTTGCACGTGTTCCACGCGCCGCGCATGGAGGTATCGACGATCGCGTCGTACTCATCGTCCTCGATGTCGAGGAACGGGGTCGGCTTCCAGATCCCGGCGTTGGCCGACACGACGTCGACCGAGCCGAACTTGGCCAGACCCTTGTCGACGATCGCCTGCACGGCCGCCCGGTCGCGCACATCGGCGATACCGAACACGACCTGCCCACCTGCGGCTTCGACGAGGCGGGCGGTCTCCTCCAGCTCCTCGTACGTGGCCATCGGCGCCTGCGTCTGCGGAATCGGTGCGCAGATGTCGCACAGGATCAGGTTGGCCCCCTCCTGCGCCATCCGCACTGCGTGCGTGCGACCTTGGCCATGGCCGGCGCCGGTGACGAAACCGACCTTGCCTTCGAGTAGCTGCATGATGAACTCCGTGTTCGTGATGGGTTGGGCGAAGAGGGGGTGACGGTGTCAGCGAACGAGCCGCTGCTCGCGGAAGGCGTCGATCGATTCGGGCGACAGACCCGCCTCGAGCAGGATCTCGGTGGTGTGTGCTCCGAGCTCAGGTGCAAGTCGGTACGCAGGCATCTGCGCGGAGGTCATCCGCAGCAACTGATCGATGCCGCGCACCTTCACGTCGCGCGAGTGATCCACCTCGGCGGCTCGACGCGTGCGCTGGTTCTCGGGGTCGCGCAGGAACGTCGCTGTCTGCCGCTCGGTCTTCGGTGCTACCGCAGGAACACCGGCAGCCGTCAGCTCGGCCACCCAGTCGGCAGTGCCGCGGGCCTCGAAGAGTGCGCCGAGTGCATCGCCGAGGTCGTCGCTGTCGATGTCGGTCAACTCAGCACCGGTCCACTCCGCGGGCAACCGGTTGCCCAGTGCAGCGCGCAACGCCGCCGCATCGCGCGGCATCTGCGCGGAGAGGCACAGCCAGCCGTCAGCAGTGGGGTACAGCCGCTCGAGCGCGGAGAAGCCGTACTGCAACGGGTCGAGCCGCTCGGCGCCCAGCACCTCGCCGTCGGCGCGGCGGACGATGTGCGAGATGCCATCGAGCGCCGCGTTGATCTGGGGACTCTCGACATACTGGCCCTTGCCGGTCTGCTGGCGGTGCAGCAGGCCCATCAGGGTCGCGATCGCACCCACCAACCCGCCGCCCGGGTCTTCGTTGCCGGTGGGGTACATCGGTGGGTTGAAGCGACCGGCCACCTCGAAGCAACCACCGACGAAGCCCGACATGTTCGGGGCGAAGCTCTGCCGCAGGTGGTCGGGCCCGGAGGAACCCCAGCCGGGTGAGTACACGTACACGACAGCGGGGTTCAGCGCCGCCGCCTGCTCATAACCCACACCCAACCGCTCGGCCGCTCCCGGCCGCATGTTGTGGTGAATCACGTCGGCGTTGGCAATCAGATGCTGGCGAACACCGGCCAGTGCGTCGGCCTTCATGTCGGCGGCGATCGAGCGCTTCCCCGCCTGTGCCGAGCGAAAGACGACCGCCAGCCCACGGAGCGGATCGCCCGCCAGGGGTTCCAGCTTCACCACGTCGGCACCGAGGTCGGCCATCAGGCGCGGCGCGTACGGCCCGGCGTAGTAGGCGCCGAGGTCGAGGATGCGCACGCCGGCCAGGGGTGCGACGTCGGCACCACCGGTCGGGGCGGGGCGCGCCATGGGCGTCCAATCGGCCACGAGGGCGGTGCCACCCTCGCCGACCCGGGGGGCAGGCCGGGGGGCGACATGCGGTGACGCCGCGAAGCGGATCGGCGGAGCGACCTGCTGCAACGCGCCCAACACCGGGTCGTCGACCTGGACCACCATGCCGTTGTGCAGCACCTGCGGCTGGTCGAACGACTGGCACCGTCGAAGGTGCTCGACCGCGCAGACGTCGGCCGCGCCCAGCAGCGCCAGCCACTCGTGGCGCGGGCGTTGGAGGAACAGCGCGGGAATCTCCTCCGCGACGATCAGCGCCTGCTCGGGCGTCAACGGCACACCCATCTCGTGCGCGGTCTCTCCAGCGGGGATTCGATCGGTGAGATCGAGCACCTTCATCAGTCGGCCGAACGCGCCGACCGCCCCGGTGTGGACACCGAGGTATTCCTCGTCTGCACAGAGGAACGTGCGGGTGACCAGACGGTTCGCGCCCGGCACGTGCATCCCTTGGCCCGAGTCGGTGTCGCCCCAGAGCATCATCAAGTACGCGAGCGCGCCGTCATAGAGCGAGGTCTCGACGTGTCGGCCAATACCGTCGATGTTGCGGCGGTAGAGCGCTGCGAGGACGCCGGCCGCACCGAGATACGACGCGCCGGCGGAAGCGAACGGCATGCCCTCGAAGATCGGCGCGGGACGGTAGCCGGGCTGCTCGGCCATCGTGCCGACCAACGCATGGACGAGAGCCTCCTGGCCTGGCACATCGCGCCACGGGCCGTCGACGCCGAAGCCACTGATCGAGCACGACACGACGTGCGGCGCGCGTGCACGGATCGCCGCTTCGCCAAGACCCAGTCGCTCGGCGACGCCCGGGCGCCAGCTCTCCACGACCACATCTGCTCGCGAGATGAGGTCCAACACCTGCTCGACGCCCGCTTCGCTGTGCAGGTCGACGGTGAGGCTGCGCTTGTTACGCAGGTTGACTGCGTAGTCGATCGCAAGTTGCTCGCGCGACGGGTGGCCGCCGGGCGGCTCAACCCACACGACATCCGCGCCGTAGTCGGCCAACATGCGCGTCATTCGCGGGCCAGCAGTCCCTCTGCTGCAATCCACCACGCGCAGCCCTGCGAGCGGTCCGGTCATGGTCGACCCTCCTGGTGAGATCTTCTGCATGTCATGAAAGTGGTGGCGCGCTGATCGTGCCCGCGTCCACGAGCGCTTCGACTGCGGCACCGTCGAGACCCCATCCGGCCAACGTGTCGGCCAACGGCACGGCACATTCGGCCCACGGGCGGATAGCCGCCGGTGTCGCACTAAAGCGCGGAACTGGCGCAGTCTGCATCGCGCCCTCGTACTCCACGAAGGTGCCGCGAGAGACGTTGTGCGGGTGTTCCCACGACTCCCTCATCGACAGCACCGGAGCGAAGCAGGCGTCGAAGCCATCCATGATTGCGACCCACTCGTCGCGGGTCTTGGTGAGGAACACCCGCGTGAAGGCACGACGGATGTCGTCGAACCGGCTCTCGTCGAACTGCCCGGGCAAGTCGGCCTCGGTCAGACCCATCCGCGAGATGAGCGTGACGTAGAACTTGGGCTCGAGCGCGCCGACTGCGACGTGCTGGCCATCCGCGGTCTCGTAGAGGGCGTAGTAGGGCGTGCCACCGTCGGTGAGGTTCGACCCAGGAGTATCGCTCCAGTCGCCCAACGACAGACCGGCCTGCAGCACGGACGACAGCACCGCGGCGCTGTCGAGCATGGAGCAGTCGATGACCTGCCCGCGACCCGTGGTGCCAACTGCGTGCAGCGCAGTGGTGATGCCGAACGCGAGCAACATGCCGCCCGCCCAGTCGCCCAGGTAGTTCACCGGCAGCACCGGTGGTCCGCCCTTGGAACCGACCGTGTGCAGCGTGCCCGAGATGGCCGAGTAGTTGATGTCGTGTCCGGCCTTCATCGCCCAGTCGCCGTCTTGACCCCACCCGGTCATGCGCGCATAGACAAGCCGAGGGTTGTTCGCGAGGCACTCGTCTGGGCCGACGCCCATCCGTTCGACGACGCCCGGGCGGAACCCTTCGATGAACACGTCGGCGCGACTGATCAGTTCGCGCAACACCTGCACCCCATCGGGGCGACTGAGATCGATCGAGACCGCACGCTTGCCACGGTCCAACGGCTGGCCACGGGTGAGGCCCACCGTTGCACCGACCGAGGCCCCGGCCGCGGGGCGACCGATACGCAACACTTCGGCCCCGTGGTCGGCGAGGAACATCGAGCCGAACGAGCCCGGGGGCCCGCCCATCTCAATTACCTTTACGCCGTGCAACGCACTGTGCGACAACACCGTCACCCCGGGAGCAACGACTTGTTGATGGTGAAGCCGAACAGTTCCTCTGCATTGCGATAGGTGATCGCGTCGATTTCGTCCTGCGGCACACCGGCGAACAGGTCGGTACACGCCTGCTGCGTATTGGGGAACGGCGTGTCGGCGTGCGGGTAGTCCGACTCCCACAGAATGCGATCCATTGCGAAGTCGTGGCGATACTTCAACCCCACCGGCTCCTCGATCATGCAGAACCACATGTTCCGGCGGGCGACCTCGGACGGCATGATGTGCGCATCGGGGATGTGGGTCCAGCCCTGGTGGCGCAGCCACTGACGGTCGGCACGCTCCAGCGCGGCGGTGATCCAGCCGATACCGCCTTCCGACCACACCAGCTTGATGCCGGGGAACTTGCGCGGCACCGGGCTCACCATCATGCTCACCGATGAGCGGGCGGCACCGGCGAACGCGGCAGCGATCTCGACCATCGGGATCGTGCCGGCCAGCGACACCTGCGCGGACGCCCCACCGATGTGCATGCAGATCGGCAGACCGGCCGCCTCGCACAGCTCGAACAACGGGTACCAGTACTCGGTGTGATACCCGGGCAGACCGAGGTTGGAGGGATCCTCCATCCAGCACAGCGCCTTCGAGCCACGATCGATCATCCGCTCGGTCTCCGCGACTGCGAGGGCGACGTCCCACACCGGTGCGATGTGCATCGGCACGAAGACATCAGGCTTGGCCGCGCACCACTCGTCGATCATGTAGTCGTTCCACGCACGCACGCAGGTGACGGCCAACTCCTTGTCGGCGAACGTCTCGAACTTGCGACCGGCGAACCCGGGCAATGTCGGGAACGACACGCTGGCGAGAATGCCGTTGCTGATGAGATCCTTGGCGCGTTCGTGCGGGTCGTAGCAGCCCTTGCGCATCTCATCGAAACGCACGGGCTCGGCGCCCCAGGTCTCGTACGGGCGGCCGGCGACGGCGTTGAGGCCCATCGTCGTTTCTTGGCCGCCCTCCCACACCCAGATCTGGCGGCCGTCGGCCTCCACCACGTGCGGCACGCGGTCCTTCAGCTTCTGCGGAACGCGGTCGACCCACACCCCGGCCGACTCGATGATGTGATCGTCGACGCTGAACAGACTGAACATGGTGTTCCCTTCGAGAACGCTGGCCGTTTCCCCCGAAACAGCACGATGATTGCACCGCAACAATGCAAACGGTAGTGGACTACTATTCGTGTGTCAACATACACTTCGACGAGTATCCGCAGGACCGCAGAAGGGAGCCCGATGCTTGCGAACACCGCACGACGCACACCGGCCGAGCAGGGATTGCGCGAACGCAAGAAGGAACGCACGAAGTCGGCGATGATCGATGCCGCACTCGAACTGTTCGCTGAGCGGGGCTACGACAACGTCACTGTGCAGGACATCGCCGACGCCGCACAGGTGTCGGCCACCACGTTCTTCCGCTACTTCCCCACCAAGGAGGACGTGCTGTTCACGGTGGGGCCCGCCTTCGCGCCGTTGCTCGAAGCCGCCGTCGACGCGGCACCGCCCGAACTCGACGACCTGGAGGTCTTCCACCTCACCGCCCGCCAAGTGCTCGCCGAACGCTTCAACCTCGACCACGTGCGCAAGCGCTACCGCGTGTCCGTCAGCACCCCCGAGTTACGGGGCCGCGTCTCCGACACGGGGCGCGTCTGGCGCGACGCCGTCTCTGTCGCGTTGCAGCGACGGCACGGACTCTCCTCACCGACACGCGAGATCGAGCTCACCGTGCGCATCGGCAACGCCGTGCTGAACGCCGCGCTCGACGAATGGAGCGCCGACGCCTCGGGGATGTTCACCGAGGAGCACCTGCTCACCCTGCTCGACGAATGGTTCGCCGCCATGCGGGCCGCCAGCGGCCAGTGGTCAGCTGGGGACTGATCCCTCACAAGTCCGTCAGCGTGCCTCCGTCGACGGCCACGTCCGTACCCGTCACCCAACTGGCGCGCTCGGAGCACAGGAACACGATCATCGCGGCGACCTCCTCGGGTTCACCCACGCGGCCGGCGGCGATCGGCTGGCGCTCCATCATCCGCCGCTCGATGTCGTCCTCCGTCCGGCCCGTCGCCGCCGCGGCCGCGGCGTAACCACCCAGCACACTGGACGTGCGGGTCAGCCCGGGCAGTACGCAGTTCGTCAGCACGCCATCTCGTGAGTACGCCTGGGCCAGGTTGCGCGTGACATGCAACAGCGCGGCCTTCGCCGCGCCGTAGGGGCCGAAGCGCGGGTCGGCGTGGCGCGACATCGTCGACCCGACGTTCACCACCCGGCCCCAGCGCTGACCCACCATCAGCGGCATGCACTCCATCGTCAGCCGCAGCGCACTGGTGACATTGAGCGTGTACAGGTCGTGCCACTCGTCCTCGTCGAAGTCCTTCAGCGCGCTGCCACCGCCACCGGCGTTGTTGACCACGATGTCGACGCCGCCGAACGACGCGACCGCGGCGTCGCTCAGCGCCGCTGACGACTCGCGCTCCATCACGTCGGCACACACCGCAACCACCGAGGTCAGCTCGGCCAGCTCGTCGCGTACCTCGTTCAGCGGACCCTGCTCGCGAGCGCACAACACCAGTGACACACCCTCGGCGGCCAAGAGATGCGCCGTCGCCCGGCCAATACCCTTGCTCGCACCGGTGACGATGGCCCGGCGACCGTTGAGACCGAGATCCATCGCTCAGGCCCCGGGCTCGACGTTGGCCAGCGCGGTCGGCGCGGCATTCGTGGAGACCGCGCCCTCCGCCCGGATCGGATTGTGGATCAGCACGAACCGGTCGACGCCAGCGGCGCTCAGTTCGTCGAGCGCCATACTTTCCGCGATCCTGACGCCCTCGTGAACCAGCAATTCTTGATGGCACGCGGCCAGATTGCCCTGCGTCACTGACGATGACGTCGAGCCCCAGCACCAACTGTCCGTACCCACCATCGCCGGCCGGAACGACGCCAACCAGCGTGTCTCGCGCAGCCACACACCAGGGCTGCCGCGCAGGTAGCGCTTCGGTTCGGTGCGCAACAGGCGCCTCCAACCAGTGCGCAGGAAGATCGCGTCTCCCGGCTCGAACGAGGGCAACGACTGCCGCTCGATCGCGCCCAGCAGTTCCTCCAACGTGATCCGATGATCGCCGGCCAGCACCGCCCGACCATCGGCCGCAGCGGCGAGCGCCGGGCTCCCAGCTGGCGCGGACTCGAGCAGGTACGACAACACATCGATGACGTACCCGCGGGTGACCAACGGTGCGCCCCACTCAGTGGTGTCGAGATCGGTGACCCCGCCCGTGGCGAGTAGATCCTCGATCCGCCGACCGCCGTAATACACGCGGCCCACACCGACATGGGCGAGTCCGTTCACCTTGGAGCCGAGGTTGAAGCTGAGCGACACCACCTCCTCCAGCGTCGAGGCACGGTTGCGACCACTCGCTTCAGCAGCGAGGACCACCCCTTCGAAATCGGGGGATGGCTGGTACCCGTTCACCACGAGCTGCTGGGAGTACGCGCGCTCACCCCAACCCGGATATCCGACGTACAAGGTCTCGCCGAGGGAGAACGATCGAACCGGCCGGCTGAGATCGAGCAGCGAGAGTGCCCGCTGTGCGGTGTCGGGGCCAACTTCGTGATAGCTACCGAGCCGATCGCCGCGGCCATAGCGCGGCGTGTCCCACGCGCCGGCCTCGATCGCGTCGGCGTCCGGGACATCGTCCGTGAACCTCGTCAACTCGTGGTCAGTGATCAACACACCACACTCCCTCTGGGTACCCCGGCATCAGCGTAGGAGACACCGCGCTCAGGCCCAGTACGGGTCGCGGAGTTCGCGGCGCAACAGTTTCCCTGCGCCGGAGTACGGCAACTCGACACGGAACTCGTACGTCCGCGGGCACTTGAAGCGAGCAAGGCCTGCGTCGCAGTGTGCCCGCAGCGCCGCGACCAGATCATCGTCGCCGCGCACCCCGGCGACGGGCACGACCACCGCGATCACACGCTGCCCCCATTCGGCATCGGGGGCCCCAATCACCGCGACATCAGCGACATCAGAATGACGTGCGAGATGCTGTTCGATCTCGGCCGGGTAGACGTTCACACCACCGGACAGAATCATGTCCGTACGTCGATCGACGAGGAACAACCAACCGTCGGCATCGAGGTACCCCATGTCGCCGAACGTGCGGAACCCGTCAGCACCACGACTCGCGGCGGTCTTGTCGGGGTCACCGAGGTAACTGCTCTCGCTCACCCCCGGCAGACGCAGGTACACCATGCCGACCTCATCGGCCGGTAGCACCTCGCCGGCATCGTCGAGGATCCGCACTTCGGCACCATCGGACGACATGTGCCCCACACTGCCGCGATGCGCCAACCAATCATTCGGCCCAATCGATGTACCGAAGCCCTCACTCGCCGCGTAGTACTCGTAGAGCACCGGGCCGAACCAATCGAACATCGCCTGTTTGGTGTCGACCGGGCAGCCCGAACCGGCGTGCGTGACAGCACGCAATGACGACACGTCGTAACGATTGCGCACATCCTGCGGAAGTTGCAGCAAGCGGTGGAAGTGGATCGGTGCCATCTGCACATGTGTGACTCGGTGCTCCTCGATCAACTGCAGCACACGTTCACCGTCCCACCGGTCGAGCAGCACGACGGATTGGCCCCAGTTGAGCGCCTGCAGTCCTTGAGAACCAGGCGCTCCGTGGTACAGCGGCCCGCACACCAGCGAGACGCCACCGACCGACATCCCTCGGCGGGCGAACATCGGCCGCCCGCCGCGGGCAGCGAGTTCCGGGGTCACCCCTGGCGTCGCCGGCCAGAGCACACCTTTGGGCCGACCCGTGGTGCCCGACGTGTAGAGCATCGCGTTGGCGTTCACTCGCTCGTCGGGGGCGCCCGAACCACCGGCCGCAAGGAAGTCGGCATACGGCACGTAGCCATCGGCGACATCCAGCGCAACCCTCGTGCCCTCGAACCCGATGGAGGTGAGCGCGACATCGGCCACCTCCTTGAGCGACGAGCCGACGGCGATCACCTTCGACGACGAGTTGTCCACGATGTAGGCGATCTCATCGGACACCGAGTGGAAGTTGAGCGGAACCGCGTGCACGCCGATCTGTGAGCAACCCAACACCCAGTCGAAATAGCGGACCGAGTTGGTGACGAGAATCGCCGAGCGGTCGTCGAGCACCAGACCTGCCCGCCGCAACGTATTCGACACTGCGTTTGCCCGTGCCGCCAGTGCACCGCGCGTGGTGCGGGTTCCGTCGACATCGATCACCGCGACGGCTTCCGGGTCGGCGGCGGCGAACTGCCAGAAACCGAAGCACTCCTGGTCGTCATTCATCCGGCCGAGACTACGCACCACGTGCGCAGCGTCCATCTGCGCCCGCGGGTCGATCACGTGGTCTGCGATGCTTGTCTTCGGGGAAAGTGAGGGTGCAATGGAATTTGCATGGACCGAGGAAGAGACCGCGTACCGCGAGCAGGTGCGAACGTTGGTCGACGACCGCTATCCCGGGTGGCGGGACAAGCCCGTGCACCACTCCTTCGCTCGCAGCGAACGTAACCAAGTCACTGAACTCACTCACGAACTCCGCGATCGCAAGTTGCTGACGGCGCACTGGCCAGCCGAGTACGGCGGCGCCGATCAGTCCGCCTGGATGCACATCATCCTCGGCGAGGAGATGTGGTCGGTCGGCGAGCCCCGTGGCCCTCAGTACATGAGCGTCAACTGGATCGGCCCGGCGATCATGGCCAACGGCACCGAGGAGCAGAAGCAGGAGCACCTGGGGCGCATCTCCGACGGTGAAGCATTCTGGTGCCAAGGCTTCTCCGAACCCGACTCCGGTTCCGATCTCGCCTCGCTGAAGTGCCGCGCCGTCCCCGACGGTGACGAGTACATCGTCAACGGACAGAAGATCTGGACCTCGCACACACAGCTCGCCGAATGGTGCTTCCTCCTCGTGCGCACCGACCCGGATGCTGAACCGCACAAGGGCATTTCCGTGCTGCTCGTCTCGATGGACACACCCGGTATCGAGGTTCGCTCGATCGCGAACGTCGCTGGTGAGTCGTCGTTCGCCGAGGTGTTCTTCACCGACGTGCGAGTGCCGGCCGCGAATCGCCTCGGCCCCGAGAACGGCGGCTGGGACATCGTTCGTGCCGCGCTGACCTACGAGCGAGTGGGCGCGCCGCGGTGGCACCGCGGCAGCGTGGTGCTCGATGCGCTGGTGGTGTGGGCCAAGGAGCACGACCGGTTCGACGACCCGATTGTGCAGAGCCGACTCGGCGAGGCGAAAGCCGCAATCGAGGCCGCTCGGATGCTCGCCTACCGGGTGGTCGACGAACGTGCCCACAAGGTGCCGCCCAGCCCGAATGCCTACGTCGCTCGTGTCTCGATGGTGCGTGCGGAGAAGCAAGTCGCCGAGTTGGCACTGTGGTTGATGGGCGAGCAGGGCATCGACGGCGAGTCGCTGGCCGGCCACACGTTCTATCCCACGCTCACCGCCGGAGTCGCCGGCGGCACCTACGAGGTGCAGTTGAACCTCGTCGCTGGCCTCGTCCTTCAACTCCCCAGGCGCTGACACCATGGACTTCACACTCGATCAAGACCAGCAGGGGATCGTCGACGCTGTCACCACCATCCTCACCCGCCACGCCGGCACCGAGCGCGCCCGGGCGGTGGGTGCCGCCGGCCACGACGACACCCTGCTGAGCACACTCGCCGACGCGGGGTTCCTCGACCTCGCGGCCGACCCGGCCATCGGCCCACTCGGTGCCGTACTGGTGGCCGAGTTGGCATCGCGGCACCACGCACGGGCGAACGTCGCCATCCGCGCGCTCGTCGGGCCAATGCTGCTCGGCGACGAGACACCAGCGCGGCTGGCAGTGATGGACGCCTCGCGGCCCGGACCCGTCCGCTTCGGGCAACACGCCGACGTCGCACTTATCCTCGACGGCGACGAGGCTCATCTGGCCAGGATCACTGATGCCACACCCATCGACAGCCCCTACGGGTACCCCTTCGCCCACATCGAGACCTCGCGGACCCGTTCGCTCGGACCCGGTTCGGGCGCCACCCTTGCCAACTGGTGGCGGGTCGCGTTGGCTGCCGAGATCTCCGGAGCGCTCGACGGCGCCATCGCGCACACCGTTGCGTACCTCCGCGACCGGCAACAGTTCAAGAAGCCACTTGGCTCCTTGCAGGCGTTGCAGCACCGACTGGCTGAGGCGTACGTGACTGCCGAAGGCGCGCGCTGGCTCGCCCGGCGAGCTGCGTTCGAGGGCGCCCCTGCCGAGTCCGCCGCCGCAGCTGCCGCGTATGCGGCACAGGCGGCACAACTCATTGGCACCGACATGCACCAACTCAGCGGAGCGATCGGGTTCACCATCGAGTTCGATCTGCAGCTGTGGACCAGTCGCCTGCACGCGCTGCGCGTCGAGTTCGGCGGCGTCACCGCACACCAGTTGGCCACCACGCGCGCTCAGTGGCCGTCGTGAGTGACAGCAGCCCAACGACACTGCGGAACTCGACGGTGCTCGTCACGGGCGCGTCGGGTCTGTTCGGGTCGGCGCTCGCGCTCGCCCTTGCGGCAGACAACGAAGTCATCGCTGCCGCCCGATTCGGCGATGCCGACACCCGCCGACGGCTCGAGGACGCCGGAGCGACCACGGTCGCATTCGACCTCGCCAACCCGGACCAGAGTGCACTGCCCAAATCCGTCGACATCGTCTTCCACTGCGGCGCAGCCGTGCCCGGCAAGAACACACAGGCCGAGATGTTCGAGATCAATACGCAGGCCAGCGGGCGCCTCATCAGTCGCTATCGCGAGTGCAGGGCGTTCGTACACTGCAGCACGGCCGGCGTGTATGCCCGCAAGACAGAGGGGTCGTACACGGAGACGGATCTCGTCGGTGTCGATCGCCATCCGAGCCCCGACTATCCGCTGTCCAAGATTGCTGGCGAACAGTTGGTGCGGTTCCTCTCCATCGAGTTCGGGGTGCCGGCAGTGATTCTGCGGATCTTCGCGCTGTACGGGCCTGGCGGCGGATTCCCGACGCAGCTGATGCAGAAGGTCGCGGCCGGCGAATCGGTGCCGTTGCCGCCACTGCGGCCGATCCTGCAGAACCCGATGTTCGAGACCGATTTCGTCGAGAAGGCGATCGCCGCCTCATCGATCGCCAGCGTGCCGCCGATCACGATCAACTTCGCCGGTGTCGAGCAGGTGTCGGTCGAGGAGTACACGCAGCTGGCGGGCGAGCTGCTCGGCCGACCGACGACGTACGTCGATGTGCCCGTGGGTTACTCACCGTCACCGGCCGACACCACGGCGATGGTGGCCGCGATCGGACCCACTCGCGTCACCACGAGCGAGGGTGTCCGGCGCGTGGTCGAGACGTTGCAGCAGTCGCTCCCCCAGGAAGATCACCCACCAACATGACCACCCTCGAACCCGGCGGCGTCGCCGTCGTCACCGGCGGCGCGAGCGGCATCGGATTGGCACTCGGCCGTGCCTTTGCCGCACGCGGGATGCACGTCGTACTGGCGGACATCGAAGCCGGGCCGCTCGAACGGGCGGCCGCCGAACTCGGTGCCACTGGCAGCATCACCGACGTCTCGCGGCGCGCCGACGTCGACCGCCTGGCAGCGCTGACGTTGGAGCAGTTCGGCCGGGTCGACGTCGTGTGCAACAACGCCGGCGTCTCGATCGGGTCGCTGCCGACATGGCAGTACGACCAACGCGACTGGGAGTGGGTCCTCGGAGTCAACCTGATGGGCGTGATCCATGGCGTCGCCGCATTCGTGCCGCACCTCGTCAGTCAAGGATTCGGGCATGTGGTCAACACCTCGTCCGCCGCCGGTCTGGCGGTAATCCCTGGCCTCTCCCCCTACACGGTGGCCAAGCACGGCGTCACGGCGTTGTCCGAGGCACTGCTGCTCGAACTGCAGCAACAGGGTGTCGACGTCGGGGTCACGATCGTCAGTCCGGGCATGGTCCACACGGCAATCCGAGGTGCCGAGCGAAACCGCCCGTCCGACCTCGTCGTCGAGCGTGACGCCAGCGCCAAGCCGTCGGCGTTCCCCGACGTCCCCGATATGCAAGACCCGAACGACCTCGCAGCCGATGTGCTTGCGGCGATCGAGGCCAACCAACTGCACGTGGCGTTCGTGGGTGCGGAACCGATGATGCAGGAGCGCATCTCCCGACTGAACGCCTCACGGGGCGAAGGAGATCCACTGCCATGACGCCGCTGCTACGCCACGCCGACCTCTATCACACAGGCATCGTCGTCGATGACGTGGATGCCGCGAAGGCCGAGTACTCCGACCTCATGGGCGTCACCTGGGGCCCCGAGGGCGAAGTCGACGTGTCCGTATGGCTGCCCGACGGCATGCGGATGATGTCGTTCAAGTACGCATACACCGCAGAAGGGCCGCATCGCCTCGAGCTCGTCCGGCCGACGGCCGGCACGTTGTGGACGGTCACCGGCCCGGGGCACGCCCACCACATCGGCTACTGGTGCGACGATGTCCCGGCGATGTCGGCCGCGATGTCGGCTCGCGGCATTCCGCTGGCGGCGAAGGTCGGCGTCGAATCGGCAGACGAAGACGCCTCGATCGTGTTGCACCGGACAGCGTCCGGGCTCTACGTCGAGCTCGTCAGCTCGGCGGCCCGCATCATGATGTTCGGTGAGAACGGCTGAGTGTCAGCCTGCGGCGTCGAGTAGCGCCCGCACGCCAGGCTGACTGATCTTCATCGACGGGGTCCGCGGTAGCTGGTCGACGATCAGGAACTTCACCGGGACCTGGTAGGCGGTCAGCTGCGTGTGCGCCCACGCGGCGAGTTCATCGCTGGTCAGCGTGGCGCCGTCGCGCAACTCAACGCCGGCAACGGGCACCTGCCCCAAACGTTCGTCGGGGACAGCGATCACACAGGCATCGGCCACCGCCGGGTGGCGGCACAGCGTGGCGGCGACCGCGTTCGTGGCCACCTTGAAGCCGCCGCGGATCAGCACGTCGTCCACGCGGCCCGCGATCCACAGGAAGCCGTCATCGTCCATGTGCGCGAGGTCGGTGGTGCGGATCCAGCCGTCCTGACCGAACTGCACACTGCGTGTCTCCAACAACCCGGTCTCGCCATTCGCCAACGGGGCGCCGGACTGCTGGTCGACGACCCGGATCTCGACACCCGCGTTGGCGCGGCCCACGCTGCCCCGCTTGCCGGTGCCGAACTTGCGCCAATCGCCGATCGTCCAGCCGGCGACTCCGCCGAACTCGGTGGCGCCGTAGATCACGAGCGCAGGTATGCCGAAGTGCTGCTCCCACTCATCCTTCAGCTCGGGGGCGAGTGGGGCGGTGCCCGCGAACAGCGCCACCACCCCGTCCAACGCTTCGCGCGGCAGGTTGGCGTCGAGCACCATGCGAATGGCGGTGGGCACGAGCGAGATGGCCCGAGGTCGGTGTTCGGCCACCAGCGCGGCCCAGCTCGCTACCGAGAACCGCTCGAGCAGCGACACCCGCCGCCCCGCCACCATGTTGGTGATCAGACCGCGAAGGCCACCGGTGTGCACCATCGGATTCCAGATGATGGCGACGCCCGAGGCCAGGCTGGGCACGCTGAGATCGGCCGTGGCGCTGTACTTGCTGGTGCTCACCAACTCGTAACCGAGGGCGTCGTAGTGCAGGTCGACGCGCTTGGGTGTGCCCGTGGTGCCACTGGTCAGCATCTGCACGGCCACACCCGGGCGAGTCGTGGGCGCATCGCCGCGACGCTCGCCCGCAGCAACGATGACCTCGGCGGGCTGCTCGTCGTCCACGAGACGCAGCCCCAGTGAGCCGGCGGCGGCAACTGCCTCGCGGAGCTGCGGCGTCCAGTCCTGGTCGGCTGCCACCACCACCGGCAGCGCAAGGCGGACGAGTTCCTCGGCGAGGGTTGCCGGTGGCACCACCGAGCTGAGCGTCACGAGGCAGCGTTCCGTCCCGAGCACGCCGATGACCGCTCGGGCGATCTCGGGCCGGTTGCGGATCACCACACCGATCATCGAACCCGACCCCCACCCGAACGGAGCGAGCGCTGCGTCGAGTGCGCTCATCCCGGACGTGAAGAACGACCACGGCCGCCATGATCCTTCGAACTGCAACGCCGGCGCCGACGGATCAAGGGCGACGATGTCGCGGAGCCGGCCAGCGATGTCGAGACCCTGGGGTGAAACACGGTCGGATGGAGCGACAGCCATATGGCTAACGTACGCGGCATCCGGAGCCGACCCGCGGTGCAGCGTCCAACTGCGTGACTCGCCCGCCACCCATAGGTTCTGGAACATATCGAACAACGTCCCGACCGATTGCTCGGTCGGAGGCACAGAAGGGGACAACCATGGGAACTCTGGACGGCCGCGTGGCCATCATCACTGGCGCAGGCCGCGGCATTGGCCGCGAGCATGCATTGCTGTTCGCCGCGGAAGGGGCCCGCGTCGTCGTCAACGATCTCGGCGGATCGCCCGACGGGACGGGTGCCGATCTGTCGCCGGCGCAGAGCGTCGTCAACGAGATCATCGCCGCTGGCGGCGAGGCTGTCGCCAACTATGACGACGTCGCCGACTGGGACGGTTCACAGCGTCTTGTGAACACGGCAATCGAGACGTTCGGCGACCTGCACGTGTTGGTCAACAACGCCGGCATCCTGCGCGACCGTGTCGTCGTGAACATGACCGAGCAGGAATGGGACAGCGTCATCAAGGTGCACCTCCGCGGTCACTTCCTGCCCACCAAGTGGGCCGCCAGCTACTGGCGCGAGCAGGCCAAGAGCGGCGTCACGGTGAACGCCTCGATCATCAACACGACGTCCACCTCTGGGCTGATGAGCAACCCGGGGCAGACGAACTACGGCGCCGCCAAGTCGGGGATCGCCACGTTCACCGAGATTTGCCAGAAGGAACTCACCCGCTACGGCGTGCGCTGCAACGCGATCGCTCCGGCGGCGCGTACGCGCCTCACCGCCACCATCCCGGGAAGCGAAGAGCGCGAAGCCGAGCGTGAAACTCAGGCCGAGGAGTTGGGCTTCGACAAGTTCGACCCAGCGAACATCTCCCCGATGGTCGCGTACCTGGCCACGGAGAACTGCCCGATCGCCGGCAAGGTGTTCTTCGTGTACGGCGGCGCCATCCACCTGTTCCAGCCGTGGACGATCATCGACTCGATCGAGGCCGACCACAGATGGACAGTCGCCGAGTTGCAGCAGGCCGCCGACAAGTGGGGCGCGGTCACGTTCGACCAGTCGATCCCCCTCTGATACTCGCTCAGTCGTCGACGAGGGAGATCGCGCCTTCCGGGCAGTTGACAACTGCTGCTCGGGCCTCGGCGAACGAGCCCTCGTCGACGGTTGACCTCAACAGCACACTGTGTCCTTGTTCGTCGCTGTCGAACAGCGAAGCGGCAAGTGAATAGCACCGTCCATGGCCGGTGCAGGCATCAGTATCGATGATCAGCTTCATGAGTGCACAGTAGGCCGCGACTCGCTTGGACAGCGCACGACCGGTGCCGTCAGCGGGAAAGGACGACTTGTCCCAGGCGGCGTCGGTGCCAAGCAGTGGAGCCGAACAGTCCCTCGTCGAGCTTGGTGCGCTTCAGGTACAGGTGGGCATCGTGCTCCCACGTGAACCCGATCCCACCGTGCACCTGGACGGCGAGCTGACAGGCGTCGGCGCACGCCGGGCCGGCGAACGACTTCGCCACAGCGGCGCCTTCTGCCACATCGGCTGACGGGTCGTCGAGCGCGTTGATGCCGAAGGCAACCGCGGCGCGACTGGCCTCGACGGCGATCAGCATGTTGGCGCAGTGGTGTTTCACAGCCTGGAACGAGCCGATCGGGCGGCCGAACTGCTGACGCTCGACTGCATAACGGCTGGACGTGAACATCATCTGCTCGGCGGCGCCGACCGCGTCGATGCACACGGCGACGGCACCGGCGGCAGCCACACGGGTGTGCAGCGCAGCCCCGGTGCCGGGTTCGACCAGGAGTGCTGCGTCGCTGATCGTGACGTCGGTGAACGTGACTCGTGCCAAGCGACGGGTCTGATCGACCGTCGGTTCCACCTGAACGGTGACCCCGGGTGCCCCTCGCTCGACCATCACGTAGGTGACTGCGTTGTTCGCATCGCGAGCCGCCACCACGATGGCATCCGCGATATGCGCATCCGGCACGAAGCGTGCCGAGCCATTGAGCCGCATCCCGGCGGCGCTCGTGCTGAGCACCGCACCGAGTTCACTGGCGACGACCGACCCTGTCGGGCCCTGGGCCGCAACGGTGAGGATTCGCTCACCCGCAGCGACGGCCGGGAGCCACTCAGAGCGCAAGGCGTCCGAGGTGCCGCCGACGAGTGCTTCCACAGCGAGTACCGCCGACGACAGCAGCGGCAGTGGCGCAACGCGGCGACCGACCTCGTGCAAAATGATGGACATCTCTGCCCATGTCGCGCCCATGCCGCCATGCTCTTCGGGGACAAGAATCGCCGCCCAGCCAAGTTCGGCGATCGCCGACCACGCCGTGCGATCCAGGCCATCGGCATCGTCCAGCAGCGCGCGCACACGCTCGCTGCTCACTTCGTTGTCGAGGAACTTGCGGGCGGAAGCGCCGAGTTCATCGCGTTCTTGATCGGACAGTTGCATCATGCCCCCTTCGGCTCAGGGTCTCGCGGCAGACCGAGCACACGCTCGCCGATGATGTTGCGCATGATCTCGCTCGTTCCTCCGCCGATGGTCCAACCGAAGGCGTTGATGTAGTCGTACAACCAGGCCCCCGACTCCCAGCCGGCACTCATCAGTGGCGGTTGGTCGAGCTGCGTCTGCAGCCCGCCGATCTCAACCGCATCCTTCATCACCCGTTGCAACAGTTCGCTGTAGAACACCTTCACCACGGATGCCTCTGGGCCGACACCACCTCGGCGGATGACGTTGGTGACCATCGTGTTCAACAGCTGGCGCAGGGCCATCGACTCGGCATACCGGGCGCCAAGGACCTCCTGCACCGCAGGGTCGTCGGCCTGGACAACGCCATCGTTGTTCTTCCAACCCTTGGTGGCCTCTGCGAGGCCAAGCGTGCCATTGCGTCGGAGGCGCTCGGCCAACTCGATCAGCGAGGCACCGCGTTCAGACGCGAGCGTCGCCTGCGTGACATTCCAACCATCGTTCTCGGCACCAAGGCGATTCTCCACCGGAACCCGCACCTCATCGAGGAAGGTCTCACAGAACTCGCTCTGGCCGGTGGCCTGACGGATGGTCCGCACCTCGATACCCGGTGACTTCATATCCATCAACAGGTAGGTGATGCCCTTGCGCTTCGGAGCGTCGGGGTCGGTGCGCACGAGCAGGATGCAGTACTCGGCCTCCATCGCCAGGCTGGTCCACACTTTCTGGCCAGTGACGACGTAGTGGTCGCCATCGCGAATGGCGCGCGTCTGTAGGCCGGCGAGGTCGGAGCCAGCGTTTGGTTCCGAGAACCCCTGGCACCACACCGTGCCATTGATGATTCCCGGCAAGAACTTCGCCTTCTGCTCGTCGGTGCCGGCATGCAGGATGCTGGGCCCGGCGTTGAACAGGGCTACTTGATACAGCCCGTTGCGTGGCGCGTCGGCGCGGGCGAACTCCTCGCCCAGCACCACCTGCTGCAACAAGGAGAACCCACCGCCGCCCCACTCGGTGGGCCAGTGCGGTGCGAAGTATCCGGCATCGCGCAGCTGCGCCCCCCACCAGCGGTGGAACGTCGCGAACTGGTGATGATCGGCTCCCAGCTGCTCTGTGCGCCAGTTCTTCGGAATGTGGGTGGCACACCACTGGCGCACCTCCTCGCGGAAGGGCTCGAGCGCCTGCAACTCCTCGATCATCGTGTCTCCTTGGCTGCGCCGGGCTGCAGCATCATTCGGTGGCCCACTGTGGTTCGCGCTTCTCTGCGAACGCCCGCGGGCCTTCCTTGAAATCGGGGTGCAACCAGTGCATGCGCAGCAGCGCGTAGCCGTACTCGACGGCCTGCGTGTAGGGCATCTCCGTCGCACTCCAGACGGCGCGCATTGACAGCGAGTTTGCGTTGGGCGAGTTCTTGGAGATCTCCTGGGCGATGGTCATTGCTCCGTCCAGCGCGCCACCGGCCGGAGTCAACTCGTCCACCAGCCCGAGCGCGTAAGCCCGCGCGGCGGGGAGCCGGAAACTCTTCCCCTGCAACGTCATCCGCAACGCGGTACCCAGCGGCAAGCGCTTGGCGAGGCCGATGTTCTCGATTGCGCCCACCATCCCCACGTTGGTGTGCGTATCAATGAACGTTGCGTTCTCGGCGGCGACGACAACATCCGAGTCGACGACGAAGTGCAGACCGCCACCGGCGACCGTGCCGTTGACCGCGCACACCGTCGGCTTCCAGATGTCGTTTTGCCGCGATGACCAGCGCACCTCTTCGGTGATCCGGCCGTACCCGCCCTTGACCTTGCCCGTCGCCGCCACCGCTTGCAGGTCGGCACCAGTACAGAAGAACCGATCGCCCGCGCCGGTGATGATCGTGCAGCGAATGTCGGGGTTCGAGCGGATCTCCTCCCAGTACTCAGCCATCAAGGCACCCATCGTCGGCGACAGCGCATTGCCGATCGCTGGACGGTTGAGCGTGATCACCGCAACATGACCGTCGCGCTCGAACAGCGCCTGAGGTGCTTCAACCGTGTCAGACATGACGACTCCTGCTTCTGCTGTGTGGGAACACCGTACGCTCGCCGGGCCGCCGGTCGCGAGACCAGATCGACGAGTACCTCTGTCGTGCGACAGTCACCGTCGACGCGCCCGACGCTCGATCGAATCGGCGAACTCCGACCAGAACGTCGCCCGTCGACGCGCTTCATCAGCGATCTCGTAGATCCTGCTCAGGGGCACGTCATCAGCCCGACACGGTTCGTCACCGATGTTCGTCGCTTCGAACCATCCGATGAACTCTTCACCGGCTGACGTGGACTTGAACGCATGGTCGCCACGCCATGGGGCGGGCGACTCGCGACGAATGCGCACGAGCGCCAGTTCATCGAACGCCGTCGACGAGCCATGCCAGCCGACCATGCGCGACTCCTGGCCGACTTCGCGATCCCTGCGCACGCTGCGCACGGTCTCGGGTGACACGCCCAAGGCCGACGCGACGGTGCGCAAGGAAGCGTCCGGTTGTTCATCCAGCATCTGCGCAATGAGCACGCGCATAGCGCCAGCACGTACCGGTCTGGCGCGACCATCGCGACCGACGCGCTTTTCGCCCACAGCGTGCGCGGGCCGCAGGCTGGGCGCGGCGGAACGAATCCGGGCGATCATCTTCGGCGAGACGCCACACACCTGGGCAATCCGCCGATCGGACCACGTCGGCTCGGCGTGAAGTGTCGAGTGGATCACGGCACGACGATCCTCGGTACTCAACGGCAGGCTGTTGGCGATGCTGTTACGCGTGACGAACGCTTCGGCGGCGTCGACCCAGGTACCGTCGAACCATCGCACGTGCGCCACCTGCATGCCCAGGCGACGTGCGGCAGCGACAGTGTGAGCACCATCGACCACAAGCAGATCATCACGGCGGACCAGCACCGGCGGCAGTTGCGGATAGCGAGCGGCCAGCGCGGTCACCCGCGCGTCATCCAAGCCGTGTGCCCGCCAGGCGTGGCCGACAGGCAACGAGGCGAGCGCCACCACTGCCACCTCGGTGAGTGAACAGCTGTCGAACGCAGGGCTGATGCCCGCGACACCACCATCGCTGAGTGACGCCATTGCCCCTCCCTTCGCGCAGCCACCCCGCACTGGAACCAGCGGAGAGAACGCATTCAACAACAAGTGCCCTCAATTGTCAAAGGCGAAGCGAATCAACCGCCATTGGCGGCCGCCACCGCCAAGAAAAGGGGACTCAATCGGCGGCGGCTCCGGTGATTGCGTCCCCTAACCTCATGCCATGACCGAACCCACCCCTGAGTCGGTGCCGCTGCGTTACGACCATCTGCCCGCGACGCATTTCATCCATCGCGCCGCGATGCGAACCATCACGACTCCAGCCGGCTCGGGTGTAGATGCGATCGTAGAGATCGACGTGACCGACGAGACCACGAACGGCGCTGGCGGGCTGCAAGGAGGCATGGTGGCGACGCTCATCGACTGTGCCGCCGGCTCGGCCGTACGCCACCACGTCGGGCTGGACAGCGGCTTCGCAACTCAGGACCTCGCCATCCACTATCTCGCCGCCCTACGTCACGGCCCAGCACGAGCAATCGCTCGAATGCGAAAAGTCGGTGGCCGGGCGGTCGTCGTTCAAGTCGATGTCGTCGACATGGGTGACAGCGAGCGACTGTGTGCGCTGGGAACCGCGACGTTCGCTCTCCTCGGCGAACGACGTTCCAGCTGAGTTCAGCTCGTCGTCGTCGGCGGCGCAATCGGGCGGCGAAGGGTGGCCACATGAGTGACGATCCGCCACCCCTCGGGTTCGTGACGCACGATGTCCATGTAGTCCACCGATCCGACCCGCCCCTTGGGCCCAGGGCCGATGACTTTGAAGAACAGGGTCGTCTGACCATCAGTTTCGTCGAGCTCTACGTTGGTGACGTGGTGCGCCACCGGGTGTCCGGTACTGAACTCGAGCATGGTGCGAATCGCCTCACGTCCCTCACAACGAGTGGGCGGCCCGAACCCATGCGTTTCGAACGTGCCATCAACACTGAACACACGGTCGAGTCGATTCCAATCGCGTGCATCGATCACGTTGCCGTAGCGAGCGGCGAGCTCGTGGATCGCCAGCCGGTCGTCGAGAGAAAGCACACGTGACACATCGGAGAGGCTACGCACGCCGGGCCTTGGTCTCGAACTGTCCAACTGCTCCATCGATGCACTCATCTGCGAAGGCGAACACTGCACGGTGGTACGACGCAGCAGCCGTACCCAGGCTGAGATTGTGGCCGCCCCCCTGCTCCATGTGGACCGCCACACTCGGCGCCGCCGTGAACTTCGCCCACATGGCACCGATGCTGTCGTCGTCGATCGGCCACCACCGTTCATGATCGCCATAGGTGAGGCGTACGGGCATACGCAGCATCGGCGCGAACTCGGCGAAGTCGGTAGGCCACAGCAGCGTCTCGTTGAAAGGTAAGGGATGAGACGCGGCCATGGGGAGGCGAGCACGGCTGATGGCACCGTGTGGGTACAGCGCCGGCGGCCCCCACGACGGGCCGCGGTCGCCGCGTACCGACACGTACCGCATCCTGTCCGTTGGCTCATCAAGGCCGTGCCCGAGGCCCGAACCGACGCCGTTGATGTCGAGGCCGAGGAACTGCCGCTTGCCCCCGCGCGCGACCACACCGATCGCCACCTTGGCGCCGTAGGAGTGACCGACGACGAACACACCTGCGCCGATCGGGCCGTCGGCCACCACCGTGTCGAGCGCCTCCAACAGCAGGTCGGCCTGAGGGCGGATCAGGCGATGCTCACCGGCGAGGTCGACACTGGCGCGAGTGCCAGGACGATCGGGAGCCCAGACACGAAACCCGAGCGCGCTGCCCGTCTCCAGCAACGACAACCCTGGCGCAGCAGTGGCATCGAAGTACCCGGCGTGCATGTCCATGCCATGCAGCGCAACGACCAGTGCTCGCGGCTCGACCCCACCTGCGGGTTCGGCGATCAGACCGGACAGCGTCGCCCGCGAGGTCGCGACCTCGAACTCACGTGCCCATGGTCCAGGCACAGGGTGTCGGTGGGAGTGCACCCACCAACGATGTCACGCGGCGATGACCTCCCGCAGATCGGTGTCCATCCGCCGAGCGCTGCACCGTACCGTCAGCGCGCCTGCCACACCGGATCGCGCCGCTCGAGGAATGCTCGGCGACCTTCGTCGAGATCGGCGGTTCCCGCCAACAGTCGACTGAGCAGCATCTCCGTGCGCAATCCGTCGGGCAGCGGCTGATCCCACCCGCGGTAGGCAGCTTCCTTGGCGCGGCGAACGCCGAGCGGGGCGCGGGCGCACAACCGCTCGGCCAGTTCGAACGCACGCTCCAACGCTCCGCCCGCTGGCACCACATGGTTCAGTAGGCCGATCCGTTCGGCGCGGGCGGCATCGATCGGGTCGCCGGTCAGCAGCATTTCCAACGCGACAGCGAACGGCACAATGCGCGGTAAGCGCTGCGTGGCACCCGCACCCTGCATCAGCCCCCACCGCACCTCGGGCGCGCCAAGGCGGGTTGTCTCGTCGCCCACACGGAAGTCGGCGCACAGCGCGAGTTCGAGCCCGCCACCCAACACGTGACCGTGCAGCGCGGCCACGATCGGCTTCCAGCACTCGAACTCGCGGGTAATGCCGCCGGGCCACGTCTTGGGCCCACCACCCGAAGCCGACGTTGTCAGATCGACACCGGCGCAGAAGTCCGGCCCGTTACCCGACAGCACAGCCACCCACAGCTCGCCGTCCTCGGCGAAGGTCTGGAACGCTTCGCGCAGCTGATGGTTGACCTCGGCGTTCAAGGTGTTGCGCTTCTCGGGACGGTTCAGCGCGATGTGCAGCACCAGGCCCCGTTGTTCCACTTCGACGACACTCATTGCGTCCTCCGTTCGGGAGTCTGTGCAGGTACGACGACGTCCTGTGAGAACGACGCGGCCAGCACACCGTTGGCCGAAACCACCTCACCGCGAGCCAGCGCGCGTCCGCTCGCTTCGGTCAGCGAGGTGGCATTCACATGCACCCACTCGTCGACACGCACCGGACGGTGCCACCAGAACGCGTGGTCGAGGCTCATCGGCCCCATCCGCTCGCGCATGGGCGTTCCCGGTGCTCGGGCACTTCCCGTCGTGCCCAGATCCGTGAGATAGAGCACCAGCGCGGCGTGCAACAGCGGATCGTCGGGCAGCGCAGCCTTGCTCTTGACCCAGTAGGGGTGGATCACGCGCTTGCCATCGGTGGGTCGTACGGCGGCGCGTACTTCGAAATTCCGCAGCGTCGGCAGCGTGGCCACCACGGCGAACTGCTCCTCGCCCTCGGCAGCGGTGAGGTCGAACACCGTCTCACGTTGCCAGTCGTCTGCCGGCCGTGCTGCGAAGAACCGGAACGTCGCCGTCATGATCGGCACACCGTCCTGGGTGGCGGTGACCACCCGCACCGCGCTCGAACGACCGTCGTGGAGACGCGCCACCGTCACCTCGACCGGGGCGTCGCTGCGACCGGACCGCAGAAATGAAGCGTGCACCGCCGCCGGTGGCAGAGCACCCGAGGTGGTGGCCGAGGCCGCGAGCAAGCCCGCGACCATCAACTCGCTACCACCCAACCGTGTGCTGTTGCCTGTGCTCGGCACACAACAGAATGCGTCCTCCGCGAGGTGCTGGACCTCGACGAGGTCCAGCACGGTGAGGACGCTCGGTTCGCTCAACTCCAGACGAGGGGAAGGTTGTGCGGCGCGCGTGGGTTGCCCGAATAGACCAACTCTGTGCCCTCGGCAATGCGGTAGTTCGGGATACGCGCGTGCCACGCGTTGAGTGCCACGCTGAGCTCGAGCCGCGCCAGGTGCGAGCCGAGACAGCGGTGGAACCCGCTGGCGAAACCAATGTGCGGGTTCGGCTTGCGATCGAAGTCGACGGTGAGTGGATCGACGAATGCCGCCGGGTCGACGTTGGCCCCCGACCATGAGATCAGCATCCATGAGCCGGCCGGCACGTGAACACCGCTGGGCAGATCAATGTCTGCCTTGGCGATGCGATAGCCCTGGGTGACGGGGGACTCGTAGCGCATCAGCTCTTCGATCGCGCTGCGCGTCAGGGTCGGGTCGTTGACCAGTCGCTGGCGTTGGTCGGGGTGGCTGGCGAGGAAGCTGAGGAAGCAGCCCAGCGAGGCGGCCACCGTGTCGAGACCAGCAATCATCAACAGCCCGAGGATGTCGAGCATCTCGGTTCGGCCGAGGCGGTGACCGTCGACCTCGGCACTGAGCAGCCAACTCATCATGTCGTCGCGAGGCGTTGCTTCCTGCTCACGTGCGTCGAGGTCGGCGTTGAAGTAGCGCTGGATCCACATCACGGCCTCGGTGGTGCGGGCCATCTTCTCGTCGGGTTCGATCCCCCCGAGGTCTTCGTTGCCGAGGATCAGATTCTTGAAACGGTGGAAGTTTTCGTACTCGTCGAGCGGCAGGCCCATGATCGACAAGAAGATGATCGACGGCAGCGGCTCGCACCACTCCTTGTAGGCGTCGCATTCACCTTTGGCGATGAAGCCATCGATCAACTGGTTGGCGAGTTGCAGCACTTGGGCGCCGAGCGGTTCGATGCGCTTGGCCGTGAACACCGGATCGAGCATGTGCCGGTATTGCTTGTGGATCGGGCCGTCGAGACCCAGCGGGATCGCCGGGCGATCGCTGCCGAGGTAGGTCGAGCCCTGCACGACATCGTGATTTCTCGTGACAGCGACAACATCGGCCATCGAGGTGATCCGGAAAAACCCGTCGCCCACGTACGTCACCGGCGACTCGGCGGTCAGGTCGACGTACATCTGCTGCGGCGTGGCCGAAGCTCTGGCCGCGGCAATCGTGGGGTCGCCCCACGCGAGCCCCTCGACCTTGAAGATGTTGGCGAACTCTTCCTGCATCTGTTCTTGCGGTGTCGGCATGGTGGACTCCCCCTGTGTGCACAGCCCCCCGGCCATGCTCCGCGGACACTAGCGGCGCGAGTGACAGTGCTCGTCCATCTGCGCCCCGTCAGGCGCTCCAGACGAGCGGAAGGTGGTGCGGCGCGCGTGGGTTGCCCGAATAGACCAACTCAGTGCCCTCGGCGATGCGGTAGTGCGGGATGCGCTCGTGCCAGACATTGAGCGCGACACTCAGTTCGAGCCGCGCCAGGTGCGACCCGAGACAGCGGTGGAATCCGCTCGCGAAACCGATGTGCGGGTTCGGCTTGCGCTCGAAGTCGACGGTGAGTGGATCGACGAAGGCCGCCGGGTCGACGTTGGCCCCCGACCACGAGATCAGCATCCACGAGCCAGCCGGCACACGAACACCGCTGGGCAGATCAATGTCGGCCTTGGCGACACGAGTGCCCTCAGTGACGGGTGACTCGTAACGCATCAGTTCCTCGATCGCGCTGCGCGTGAGGGTCGGGTCGTCGAGCAGTCGCTGGCGTTGGTCGGGGTGGCTGGCGAGGAAGCTGAGGAAGCAGCCCAGCGAGGCGGCCACCGTGTCGAGACCGGCGATCATCAGCAGCCCGAGGATGTCGAGCATCTCCGTGCGGCTGAGGCGACGGCCGTCGAACTCGGCGCTGAGCAGCCAACCGATCATGTCGTCGCGCGGTGCGGCTTCCTGCTCGCGCTCGTCGAGGTTGGAGTTGAAGTAGCTCTGGATCCACACCACTGCTTCGGTGCTACGGGCCAGTCGCTCCTCGGGGGTCATCGCTGCGACGTTGGCATTGCCGAGGATCAGGTTCTTGAACCCGTGGAAGTTCTCGTACTGATCGAGAGGAAGGCCCATGATCGACAAAAAGATGATCGATGGCAACGGCTCGCACCAGTCCTGGAACGCGTCGCATTCGCCCTTGGCGATGAACCCGTCGATCAGTTCGTTGGCCAGCTGGCGCACCTGCGCCCCGAGCGGCTCGATGCGCTTGGCGGTGAACACCGGGTCGAGCATGTGCCGATACTGCTTGTGGAGCGGGCCGTCGAGACCGAGCGGGATCGCCGGGCGGTCGCTGCCGAGATACGTGGTGCCTTGCACGACATCGTGGTTTCTGGTGACGGCGACGATGTCGGCCATCGAGGTGAGCCGGAACATGCCGTCGCCGAGTTGCTTCACCGGACACTCTGTCGTCATGTCGACGTACGTCTGCTGCGGGGAAGCAGATGCCCTGGCCGCCGCCACCGCCGGGTCGCCCCAGGCCAGTGCAGCGATCTTGAACACCTGAGCAAACTGCGCATGCATCAACTCTTGCGGCGTCGACATGGTGACAGCTCCTCATCTGTGCGGCGCCCCTGCCGCGTGGCGGAAATATAGCCGCGACCGAAGAGGCGACGTCCATCTGCGTCGGCTGTCAGGCGCTCCACTCGATCGGCAGGTTCATCACCTGGCGCACACCGAGCGGAACGTATTGCAACTCGGTGCCCGGCTTCACCGCGTACTCGGGAATGCGCTTGTGGAACTCCTCCATCGCCACCCGCAGCTCGAGGCGGGCGAGGTGCGAGCCGAGGCAGCGGTGCCACCCTGTGGCGAACACGACGTGCGGGTTGGGTGAACGCTGCAGATCCACCTCCAGCGGGTTGACGAACGTCTCCGGATCGAGGTTGATCGCCGGCCACGACATGATGCACGACAACGACGCCGACACGGTGTCGAGGCCACCGACGATCATCAGCAGCATGATGTTGAGGAACTGCTCGCGGGTGAGCTGATGCCCGTCCACGGAACTGCCGATCAGCCACCCGAGCAGGTCGTCGCCGAGATCGCCTGATGCGGTGCGCTCGTCGTACAGCTTTCCGAAGTAGTTGGAGCACTGCAGGCGAGCAACCTCTTGCTGGCGATCGACCTCGTCGGGGTCGGCGAGCGGATCGTGCCGCAGGATGCCTTCCTTGATCTCCAGGAAGAACGGCAGCTCGTCGGCCGGCAGGCCGAGGATCGACAGGAAGATCAGCGACGGCAGCGGCTGGCAGAACGAGCTGAACAGCTCGGTCTCGCCGTTGGCGACGAACTGGTCGATGAGCGTGCCGGCTTGCGCGGCGATCCGCTCGGCGAGCGGGGCGATGCGCTTCGGCGCGAACACGGGGTCGATCAGCTTGCGGAAGTGGGTGTGCATCTCGCCGTCGATGTCGAGCGGGATCAGCTTCTCATCGCCACCCATGCCGCGAGTGCTGCCGTTACCGGCGACACCTCGGTGGCGGTTGATCTCCACACACTCCTGCATCCGCGTCACCGTGTACCAGCCAGGTGCCCGCTCGTGCATCGGACACTGCCGTGCGTAGGCATCGAGCACCGGCTGGGGATCGGTGCCCATGATCTGGCCGATCATCTCCGGTGGATACATCGCGTTCACCAACACAGCGTTCGCGTCGCACACTGGCCACGGTGCACCGTGGCCAGTGTGCGACACAAACCCTTGGGGAGGAGGGTCACCGCTGGCGAGCGATGCCCTCAGCCCAGGAGTGCAGGCGCTCCCAGAGCTGTACGCGAGTCGACGCGAAGTTGTGCATGTGCGACATGTTGGGAACGATGACGACGGTGACGTCGGGTGAGCGCTGGTAAGCCTTCGGCTCGAACCGCGGGTCGGGCACCACGTCGCGCTCACCGACCGCCACCAGCACGGGAGCGGTGATGGTGGCAGCCTCTGGCGCCACCGAGCCGGGTGACAGCATCGACGCCGCACACGGGGGCATGGTCGTGGATGCCCAGGGAGGCAACGGGTGGGTGCGGCTGCGCAGGGGGTAGTCGACCATGTCGGCGATCACCATGTCCTGGGGTTCGTCGTCCATGTGGAAACCCCACGTCGTGATCGGCAGGTCGGCCGCCGTGGGCGGGGTGTCGTCGACCGCGGCATTGGCGGCCTGGGTCACCTCTTGCGAGCGTGCCTGCGACGCATCGAAGGCCAGGCGAGTGCCACGGGGCAGATAGTCCATCTGGAACGCCGGCGTGCCAGGGGGCATCGGCAGCACCGTGTGGATCGCGCTGTAGCCGAGGATGCCGACACCGTCGAAGGTGGCGTGCTGCCCCTGCTGCACGACCAGCAAGCAGCCACCCATCGACTGCCCAATGCCGATGCGAGTGAGCCCCTGCACCGCGGGGAACGAGGGGTGCAGTTCGCCGCGGTTCAGCAGTGCGGTGACAGCCTCGACCGTGGCGGCATTTACCGCAGTCATGTTCTCGAACGTGGTCTGCGACGGGTCGGTGGGCATCGCGCTCTCGCCCACGCACAAGTGATCGCAGGCGACGAAGATCCAGCCACGTCGTGCGTGCCACGCGGCCTGGCCACCGCGGGTCTCGTCGGCATGCGCATCGGGGACGTCGAACCCGAAGTATCCGCGGCTGTAGCCGCCACCGGGGAACCCGAAGCACACGACCGGTGGAGTGCTGACCGCATCGGGCAACGTCACTGTCACCCGTGTGTGCAAGCGCTCGCCGAGGCCGGCCGCCTCGGTCACGTCGATATCAACTACTACGTCACGCATGTCAGCGAGCCGTGAACGAGAGCGGCAGGTGGTTCGCAGCACGCACCCCGGCGAACTCGTAGTCGACCTCTGCACCCGGCGTGACCCAGTAGTCGCTGACCCGACGGTGCAGTTGATCGATGGCCGCGACGATCTCGATACGCGCGAGGTGCGAGCCGAGGCAACGGTGTAGGCCGGACGCGAAGGCGATGTGCCGGTTCTGCTCGCGGGTGAGGTCGACGGTGTGCGGCGACTCGAACGCGGCCGGATCGACGTTGGCGCTCGCCCAGCAGAGGTAGACCACATCGCCCTTGCGCAACGGGACGCCGTTGATCTCGCAGTCGTCGGTCACCGTCCGATGCCCGCCGGATGGCACTGGGCTCTCGTAGCGCATCAGTTCCTCGACCGCCGCGGGCAACAGTTCCGGATGGTCGATCATCCGTCGCCGCTCTTCGGGGTGCTTCGCGAACCACGCCAGGATGCACGACAGCGACGACGTCACCGTGTCGAGGCCGGCGATCGTGAACAGGTGCATGATGTTGATGATCTCGTCCTCGTTGAGCTGATGACCATCGACCTCGAAGTGGATGAACGTGTCGAGCAGATCGTCGTGGCGAAGCCCTGTGCTCAGCCGTTCCTGCAGGCGCTTGCGCAGGTGCGCACGCATCTCGAGCCCTTCAACGCGGCCGATGGCCTCTCGCTCCTCGAATGACGTGCCCTCGTTCTTGAGGATCCGGTTCTTCTTCTCGATCAAGAAGTCCAGATCCTCCAACGGCAGACCGAAGATCTGCATGAAGACGGTGGACGGCAACGGTGTGCAGAACGCCGAGTACATCTCGGCCTGACCGGCACCGATGAACCCATCGATGAACTGATCGGCGGTGGCGCGGATGGTGGGCTCGAGCAGCTTCATCTTCGGCGGAGTGAACAGCGGGTCGAGCAGCTTGCGATAGTGCTTGTGGATGTCGCCATCGATGTGCAGCGGGATCAGCGGCTCGGCCGAACCCATGCCCATTGCCTCACCCGTGTTGGGGTCGCAGGAGACGATGTTGCGGTGGCGGGCGACGGCGACGATGTCTTCCATCTTGAAAAATCCGACCCCCATCTCCCAGCGCACGACCGGGCTGGTGCGCAGGATTTCGTCGAACAAGGCCTGCGGGGTTTCCACGTCCATTGCCCCGTTCGACTCATAGACAATCATCGACCGGAGCTCACGGCTCATGTCCTCGAACTTGATCTCGACGATGTCATTGCGCATCTTCGTCCCCATTCCCCTTAAATCGTTCAATCATCAAACTAGTCAGCGGGCCTGACGTCAAGTACGTTGCCAACTTATGGAGCACACGAGCGCGCCACTCGCCCACTGGCCGGCCGATGAACGCGTGCCGCTCGACCCGCGCTCGATCGGTGAGGTGCTGCTCGACTGGGCCCGCACCGCACCCGACAGCATCGCGGTGCAGTGGGAGGACGCCGACGGCTCGATCCGCGGGCTCAGCTATGCCGCGCTTGCTGCAGACGCGGTTGCGTTCGCCCGGCGAGTGCTGGCGCAGGTGCCCGCCGGCGAACCGATCGCCGTCGCCGCCGCTCCCGGTATCGACTGGGTGACCCTGGAGTACGGTGCGGCGCTCGCCGGCACCCCATTGGTTCCGCTCAACCCGGCCTTCACGGACAGCGAGATGACCCACCTGTTCGACACGTCGGGTGCCCGGGTGGTGTTCGCCGACGACGAGCACCGCGGCACGCCACTGCTCGCTCGCCTGTCGTCCCTCGCCACCCAGCGCGCCGTGCAGGCCCACCGATTGGCGGACTGGCGCGACCTGCTCGCGATCGAGGACGACCTGCCCCCGGTCGATGCCGACCAAGTGTTCCTCGTGCAGTACACGTCGGGCACCACCGGGCGGCCGAAGGGAGCGCTGCTCAGCCACCGCGCGGCATACAACTCCGCCGCGGGCATGATGGCCCGCTTCGGCGCGCAGCACGACGACAACTGGCTGAACACGATGCCCCTACACCACGTCGGCGGCAGCGTGTCGGTCGTGATCAGTGTCCTCTCGGTGGGTGCAACGGTGACGTTGCTGCCGGGGTTCGACGCCGGCAAGGCGCTCGAGATGATCCCGCGCACCAGGGTCACCATCTTCAGCGGGGTGCCGACGATGCATTTGGCAATACTCGAGCACCCCGGCTTCGACACCACCGATCTGTCCAGCATCCGCGTGCTGATGGCTGGCGGTTCCACTTTGGCGCCCTCGCTGATTCGCCGCGTGGAGGACGCGTTCGGTGCCTCGATCGCCAACGCGTTCGGTCAGTCAGAATCGCCGAACGCGATCATGACCTCGCTCACCGACTCCGACATCGACAAGTCGGAGACGATCGGCACGCCGCTCCCGCACCGGGAGGTGCGCATCGTCGGGCCGGACGGCAACACCCTCCTCGTCGGCGAGGCGGGCGAGTTGTGGATGCGCGGTCCGCTGGTGATGGAGGGGTATGTGGGTGTCGACGCGGCGACCGCCGCGCGGACGTTGGATGCCGATGGCTGGCTGCACACCGGCGACCTGTGTTCGATGGACGAACGCGGCCTGATCCGTATCCGCGGCCGCCTGCGCGACGTGATCATCCGCGGTGGCGAGAACATCTACCCGGCCGAGGTGGAAGACGTGATGTTGAGCCACCCGGCCGTCGCCGAGATGGCCGTCGTGGGCATGCCAGACGACTACTGGGGCGAGGTGCCGGTCGGCGTCGTGCGGCTCGTGCCGGGGGCGACGGTGACTGACGAGGAGCTGGAAGCGCATGGGCGCGCCAGCCTCACGGGGTTCAAGGTGCCACGACGATGGGAGCGGGTCGACTCGTTCCCGCTCACCGCCTCCGGCAAGGTGAAGAAGTTCGAACTGCAGCAGCAGTTGTCGGCTACTGGCGGGCGCTGAAAACGATCGGCAGTGTGGCCGGCGCGCGGACGCCTTCCCACTTGTACTGAGGGTCGGCGCCAGGAGCGAGCGAGTAGTCGGTCACCCGCCGGTGGAACTGTTCGATCGCGACGCGCAGCTCGAGCCGGGCGAGGTGCGAGCCGAGACAGCGGTGACGACCAGCGGCGTACGCAGCGTGCCGGTTCGCTTCGCGTGTGAAGTCGACGGTGAGCGGGTCGGTGAACACTGCGGGGTCGAGGTTCGCCGTCCACCATCCCAGCAGCAGCATGTCGCCCTGCTTGACCGAGACCCCGTTGACCTCGAAGTCCTCCGTCGCCCAGCGCGGCCCACCGACGTTCACCGGGCTCTGGTAGCGCATCAACTCCTCCACTGCGTGCGGGATCAGCGCAGGATCGTCGAACAACTGCTGACGGTGCACGGGATGTGTCGCCAACCACCCGACGAGACACCCGATCGACGACGTGACGGTGTCGAGGCCGGCGATGACGAACAGGTGCATCACGTTGACGATGTCGTCGTCGCTGAAGCGGTGGCCATCGAGTTCCCACGTCATGAACTTGGTGATCAGGTCGTCCTGATGGGTGCCCGCCGCCCGGCGCTCGGCCAGGATCTCACGCAGCCGAACGCGAAGACGGTCGCCCGACAGACGTCCTTCGATCTCGCGCTCCTCCAGGGTCAACCCCTCAGCTTTGAGGATGTTGTCCTTCATCTCAATGAAGAACTGCAAGTCCTCCATTGGTGCGCCGAAAATCTGCATGAACATCGTTGCCGGCAGCGGAATCGCGTAGCGGGTCTGCAAATCCACTTCACCGTCAGCGATGAACCCATCGATCAGTTCGTCGGCCAACCGGCGGAAACCCTCCTCGTACAAGGCGACCTGGCGTGGGGCGAGCAACGGGTCGATCAGCTTGCGATAGTGGCGGTGGGCGTCGCCGTCGAGGTGCAGCGGGATGAGCGGTTCGCGCGAGCCCATACCCATCGTTTCGTGGGTGACCGGGTTCGCTGAGACCACGGCGGGGTGGTTGCCCACGGCCACCACATCGGCCATCGAGAAGAAGCCGACACCCATGTCCCAGCGCACCACCGGGGTGTCGCGAACGATATCGACGAGGCCTGCCCACGGGCAGGCGACGTCCATCGCTCCGTTGTTCTCGTACGTCAGCAAGGACCGCATCGTCGGATCCATCTCCGCGAACGGAATGTGCACAGCTCTGTCCGTCATCGTTCCCCCTTGGTTGACCGCCAACTGACTATACAGTTATATTATTGGGCGGTTTGACCCACGGCAAGGGTTCACTGAGTGGCACAGGGGGGCCCGATGGAGATTGCAGGACACGTGGTGGTGGTGACTGGCGCCGGTCAGGGGCTCGGTGCTGCGCTGGCCGAGGTTGCCGCCGACCGCGGCGCGGCAGGTGTCGTGGTGGCCGACCTCGACCTCGACCACGCCACCTCGGTCGCCGAACGCATCGGTGGGTACGCCGTGCACGCCGACGTCTCCACACCCAGCGGCATCGACACGATCATCGAGCGCGCCCGCGAGCGCTACGGCCGGATCGACCTGTACATCTCCAACGCCGGTATCGGGTCGCGGTCGTCGGTGTTCGCCAGCGACGAAGATTGGACGCGGCACTGGAACATCCACGTCATGGCCCACGTGTGGGCCGCCCGCGCACTGCTGCCGGAGATGATCCAGCGCGGCCACGGCGGCCTGGTCAACGTGGCGTCCAGCGTGGCGCTCAGCAGCCAACCCGAGATGGCGGGGTACAACGCCACCAAGCACGCAGCGCTGGCGGTCGCCGAGACGCTCGCCATCGACCACCACGACCAGGGTGTCTACATCGGGTGCGCGTGTCCCCAAGGTATGCGCACACCCATGTTGCTGGGCCAGTTGCACGGTGCCCCGCCGGAGCTGGCTGCGTTCGGACTGGCCAACGCGATCGAACCGCTCGACGCTGCCACCCGGATCGTCGACGGTATCGAGGCCGGACGCTTCTTGATCCTCACCCACGACGAGGTGCAGACCTATGCGCAACGTCGTGCAGCCGACCACGACCGGTGGCTCGGCGGCATGCGACGGATGTACCAACACCTCGCCACCACCACCGACGACCGACCCTGACACCGACCCGACCCGAAGGGGACCAGACATGCAGTTCGGACTAACCGACCCAGGCACCGACCCACGCGCAGTGCTCGACCGCGCAGTGCTCGCCGATGAACTCGGGTTCGACAGCTTCTTCATCGGTCACCACCGGTTCACCCCCGGCTTCGGCCAGACGCAACATCCGTGGGTGATGCTGTCCGCGATCGCCGCCCGCACCGAGCGGATCCGGCTCGGCACCAGCATCTTCCTGCTGCCACTGTCGCACCCTCTGGAGGTGGCGGAGCAAGTCGCCTCGCTCGACGCACTGTCGCAGGGGCGGGTGATCTTCGGGCCGGGCTTGGGGTATCGCAAGTACGAGTACGACGCCGTTGGCCTTCCGTACCACAAGCGCGGCCGCCTGATGTCGGAGTGCATGGAGATCCTGCGCGGCGTGTGGGAGCACGAGTCGTACTCGCACCACGGTGAGTTCTACTCGTTCGACGACGTCACCCTCACGCCGCGGCCGGTGCAACAGCCCGGAATTCCGATCTGGGTCGGGGCCAACAGCGACGCGGCGATGCACCGCGCGGCGCGGCTGGGTGACGGTTGGATCGTCGGGTTCTCCGACCGTCTGCCGAAGTTGGTGCCGAGGCTGGCCGAGTACCGGGCGCTCGCGGCCGACAATGGTCGGACGTCGACGGTGGCGCTGATGCGCCTGGTGGGTCTCGGTGCCACACGCGCCGACGTGGAGGCCACGTGGTTGCCGACGATCTACCAGATGTTGCGCGGCTATGCCCGCGTGCAGGCTCCCACCGAGCGCGGCGACGCCACTGAGGCGTCCCTCAAGGCAGCCAACAAGGGCACGATCTCGCTGGCCGAGATGGGGAACGACATGCTCATCGCCGGAACCCCCGACGACTGCATCGCCGGTATCCGCCGGGCGATCGCCGAGACCGGCTGCGAGCAGATCCTGGTGTCCACAGGTGGCGACCCGTCGCCGGAGATGATGCAGATGTTCAGCCGCGAAGTGATGCCGGCCTTCACCTGACGCACGACTCCTGCCACAGATGGACAGAGTTATATGATTGAGCTGATTCGTTCGACAACAAGGGGGATTCAGTGACCGATCTGATTACCGACGCAGACCTGGTTCGGCTGTTCCCGGGCCAGCCACTCACCCACGACAGCGCCGCGCACTACCGCGGTCGTCTCGAGCAACGGTTGTTGATCAACCGCTGCACGGATTGTGGAACGTGGCAGCAACCACCGTTCCCGATCTGCCCGAAATGCTGGTCGACCGCAGTCGTCCCCACCGAGGTCGCCGGTACCGGCACCATTCACCTTGTGGTGTTCCTCTACCAGGGGCCACCAGCTCCCGGCGTGGACTACAGCACGCCGTACCCGGTGGCCACCATCGAACTCGACGAGCAGCCCGGGTTGCGCTTCACCAGCACCGTCATCGGCGCCCCCAACGACGACATCGTCATCGGCAAGCGGGTGACGCTCGATTGGATCGACCGCGCTGGCACGCCGCTGCCCGTCTTCCGTCTCGCCGAAGGGGCAGCGACATGAGCACGATCAGCAGTCACAACCCGATGAAGAACGCTGTCGCGTTCGCCGGCGCGGCCACCACCGGCTTCGTCGCCAAGAACTCCGGCCGTAGTCAGGCCTCGCTCGCCGCACAGGCATGTACCGACGTGATCAAGGCCTGCGGTCTCACCGCGGCGGATATCGACGGCATCTGCGGAATGGTTCCATCACCGCCGGAGATGCAGACGATGCTCGGCATCCCGCGCGTCACCTGGTTCGACAACCCGGTGATGCCCGTGGTCAACGCCGTCGCGGTGGCCACGGCGGCGGTGTTCAGCGGCCTGTGCCAGACCGTGCTCGTCTACCACACGCCCTATCGCCTGCCCTGGAACACCGCGTCCTCCCTGCAGGATCCGTTCCGCGGCATCGGGATGCCGGCGGGCTCCGGACCCGGCCCGGAGAGCATCTTCGGCGGAGTCGGCTACACCGCCTGGGCCTCGCGCTACATCCACGAGTACAACGTGCCACGCGAGCACTTCGGGCTGGTGGCGATCAACGACCGCAGCAACGCAGCCCGCAATCCGGGCGCGGCGAAGCGCACGCCGTTGACGATGGAGGACTACCTCTCGGCGCGCATGATCCGCTGGCCACTGTGCATGCTCGATATGGACCTACCGGTCGATGGCGCCGATGCATTCATCATCACCACCGCCGAGCGTGCCCGCGACCTGGCCCTTCCGCCGGTGTTGGTCAACGCCGTGACCCTGGGCATGGTGGAGAAGAACCAGGAAGACCAGACACCGAGTCTGCGCAACCACGGGCAACAGGTGGTGGTCGACGCACTGCGTGCCAAGAGCGATTTCTGGACCGACGGCACCGACATCTACTTCCCCTACGACGGCTTCACGCCGATCACCCTCAACTGGTTCGAGAACACCGGGTGGTGTGGTCCGGGTGAGGGCGGCCAGTTCGTCGAGGCCAACTGGAACGCCGAGCAGCAACGCATCCTGATCGACGGCCGGATCCCGGTGAACCCCCACGGCGGCGCCCTCTCCGAAGGTGGCAGCCAGGCATCGGGCCACATCCGCGAAGCTGTCCATCAACTACAGGGCCTCGCCGGCGAGCGCCAGGTGGACGGTGCGCGCACCGCGCTGATCACCGCCGGTGGCTACTTCTTCAACGCCCAAGGGCTCACCCTCGTCAGCGATTGACCTCACAGGAGACCACATGAGCAAGATGTCCACCCAAGTCGTCGGCCCGGAAGCAGCCGGAGTCGACCCGGCGCGCCTCGACGTGTTGCTGCGCCGCGTGCGCCTCGAGGTCGAGCACGGTCCGTTGTCGTCGGTGCAGGTCGCAGTGGCCCGCCACGGCAAGCTCGCGGCGTTCGAGACCATCGGCGATTCGAAGCCTGATCTGCGCTACATCCTGCAGTCGGTCGGCCGCGGCGTCGTCGCTGGCATCGTCTGGAAGCTGATCGGCGAGGGTGTGCTCGACACCTCCGAGCGCGTCGCCGACATCATCCCCGAGTTCGGCACCAACGGTAAAGAAGTCGTTACCGTCCACCAGGTACTCACCCACACCGCCGGCTTCCCGTTCGCTCCCCTCGGCTACCCGAAGATGCTCGACCGTAGCCAGCGGCTCGAGGCCTTCGGTCGCTGGAAGCTGTCGTACGAGCCGGGCGCGCAGTTCCAGTACCACCTCACGTCTGCGGCATGGATCATCGGCGAACTCGTCGAGCGCCGTACCGGCCTCGACTTCTCGCAGTACCTTCGCCAGGAAATTGCCGAGCCACTCGGTCTCACCCTGGAGACCAAGGTGCCCGAAGCACGTCAGCAGGAGACGATCTCCTGGCCGGTGGCGATCGACCGCACGAGCGATGATCAGGAAGTCGACCCATGGGGCCCCTGGTACCTCGCCAAGGCCGACATCCTTGCGGCGGGTGAACCCAGCCACTCAATGGTCGGCACGGCCGCCGACGTGGCGCTGTTCTACCAGGCCCTGTTCACCAGCGGTTTGTGGACACCCGAGGCCGTTGCCGAGGGCAGCCGTACACACAACAGCGCAGCCGCGGCCGGCGAGAAGTTGTACGGCGGCAGCGACATCGTCACCCACATGGCGTTGTTCTGCACCGTCACCGGCGACAGCCCCGGCGACTGGATGCCGCGCACGGCCTCGCCGACGACATTCGGTTCGGGTGGCGCGCCCTGCCAGATGGGCTTCATCGATCCCGAGAGCGGTGTGTCGTTCGCGTTCCTCACCAACGGCTACCCGATGTCGGGTTACGACTACACGCCGGCGGGCCGCAACCGGTTGATCACCATCGGCGACCTCGCCGGCGACCTCATCCGCTGACGTCATCCGCTGACCGAATCAGAAAGCAACATGAGCATGACAACGGGCAATGGGCGCGGGCAGTTCGACTGGAGTTGCGTCGCTGGGGCGCTGGAGATGCGCCCCAGCGATTACCTGGGCACCGAGCCGATCCTCGGACTGCGACCGTCGCAGACATTCGTGTACGGCAGCGTGCGCGACGGCGACGGCAACATCTGGAGTCCGATGCGTCGATTCATGAGTGGGGACGGTGGGCACGAGAAGCTGCTCCTGCAGACGAATGCCGACTCAGACGCGATGCACGTCAACCGTGCCAGCAAGCACTCGGCGACCGGTTTCGGTGTTCAGCGCAGCTTCGCCGACGGCGTCGTGCAGTTCGCCAACGACCCGGACGCCCAGGGCCAGCCGTTCGCGATCAGCGTCACCGCCGACACGTTCCACTGGGTCGAAGACGGGGTGCTCGAACTGACCGGCACCGCGGTGAAGCCGGGCCTGCATTGGCACCTGCCCGATACCAACAAGGGCATGTACTACGTCTCGCAGATCTTCGAGGTCGAGGGACGGATCCTCGACAAAGAAGTCCGCGGCTTCATCCCGATGGACCAGCTGTACATGGACGGCGTGATCTACGAGGACGACATCTTCATCGGCGACGAGGCCGAACTCGTGTGGTACACGTGGGCGACGCGCTACTTGGATGGCAGCTTCGAGGGCGGCCATTTCATGCTCGGCCATCGCCACCTCGGCTTCGCAGTCGTCTACGACGAGCACGGCTCGGTCGTCACTAGCACCGACTTGGGCGGTGAGGTGACGCTGGACGGCGAGGGCCCGTGGCCCACTCGCATCGATCTCACCGCCGGTGGCCAGCAGTGGGAGTTCCTGCCTGATCCCCGCGGTCGGATGGTCGATCTGATGCCGATCCCCAACCCCCAGATCGAGGGTCGCTGGCGACGTCGCGGCGACACCCGCGAGCCCGCGCATTGGTTCGCCTGGGGAGAGATCGCTTCAGTGCACGGCACCACCCGCCGGCTCACCCCACCTACCTGAGCAAGCGACGCCTTAGGAGAACAGGCGCGAGTTGTCCCAGGACACGATGCGCGGATCCGGGACGAACCGCAGATACGCCTTGGTGTTCGCGTAATGGTCGCGGGTCGCGCTCGGCATCTCCGAACGCGATGTGCGAAATGAGGCGTACTTGGCGTGGGAGGCCGCATCGATCCGCTCGAACAACTGCTCGTCCTCGAGCAGCGAGATCGTGCCGGTCAGATGCACTGCCGTGAGCTCGGCCCACCGCTCGCCGCCTTCGATGAGGAACGAGGCCCGCGAGTCGTTGCGGACACGGACGACCTTCTTCGACCCGGCCGGGGTCGAGAGGAAGATCTGGTGGTCGAACGTGACGAACCAGACGGGCAGGCTGATCGGCACACCGTCGCGTCGCAGCGTGGTGATGATTCCAGTATGCGACGCTTCGATCCGTTGCCAGGCTTCATCAGAGGTGAGGCGAACGCCTTTGCGTGGAGGCGACTGTTCTGTTGACTCTGCCGCTGCAGACATGTGGTGTATCTACCTTCGTGCTCAGGAACGGGGCGCTGAACGCAACGCGCTCGTTGCCGCCTCGTCGACGATCAGACCTTCGGGGTCGTTCTCCGGGTCGCCGGTGATCACCACGCCGTAGTCGCGCGCTGCGCCACCGATGGTGACGTAGCCATCGCGGACGTCCTCCACCACAGCGCTGATCTCGCGGGTCAACGGGTCGCCCCAGCCACCGGCACCGTTGGTGACGGTGCGCACCACCGAACCGACCGGCGCGGGCACGGCCACTTCGCTGTGGAAGTAGACGCCGTTGGGATCGGGCTCGTGGGTGACCGGGTTGCATGTGCCGATGACGGGCCGTGACGATGCATACGCCTCGCCGTGCAGCGCAGCGGCGGGTTGGTTGTCGAAACCGAACGTATTGGTGTCGCCCGACCACATCCACACTCCACCGAGGCGGCCGCCCTTGCCGCCGTACACCCCAGGGCGTTCACGCTTGGTGCGCGCGTTGGTGGACGACTGACGGGTGGGCACGAGCCACATGTCGTCGATGTAGCGACTGGTGCCACCACGGTGCTTCCCCGGCCCGCCACTGTCGGGCATGACCCCGGAGGAAATCGTGACCGCACTGAGCATCGCGCTGGGGTTGTGCACGGCTTCGTCGTAGGTCATGCGCACGTTGAACGGATGCGTCGACGCCGCTGACATGCCGTCACCAAATCGGGAACCGCCCCATGGCGTGTTGGAGTGCCCCACGTCTGGGCCGAGCTTGTAGGCGCCGCTGAACAGCATCTCGGCCATTCCGTCGTCGGTGGCACCCGAGACGGTTCCGATTCCCTGCGGGCCGCTGTCGTGAGCAACGGCATCCTCGCCGAGCGCCGCGTTCAACGTGTTGAACACCGCCATGATCATCGACAGGGTGACCTCGAAGTAGTACATGCACGCGTGCGGCGGATCGGGGTTGACGATCGAGTTCGGCGGCAGCACCACGTCGATGGGGCGCAGCGACCCGGACGTGTAACGGCTGTAGCGGTCGATGAGGCACTTCAGCCCGAGGGCGATGCCGGTGCGGGCATCGGGCCACGACGAGTTGAGCGCCGAACGCGCCGCGATGGACGAGCCGCTGAGGTCGACTTCCGCGCGTCCACCACGCTTGTTGATCCGCATCTTGATGCGGTACTCGGGGCTGTTGGGCAAGAAGTCGGTATCAATGATCTCTTCGCCCTCGTACACGCCGTCGGGCAGCTTGGCCAGGGCGTCGTGCATCGTCTCGGCGGAGACGTCGTCGGTGTAGCGAATCGCGCCGAGGTATGCATCCACGCCGTACTTCGCGATCGAGTCGAGGATCAGCGACTCGCCCATCTTCAGGCAGGCGTTGATCGTCTGCATGTCCTGGTAGATCAACGGGGCGAAGCGGGTGTTGGAGAAGAACAACCGCATCGCTTCCTTCACCGGCTCACCCTTGTGGAACAGGCGAATCGGAGGGAGCGTGAGGCCGTCCTCGTAGCGGTTCATCTTCGACGCCTGGAACCCACCGGGGGCCTTGCCGCCGATGTCGATCTGATGGCAGCGCAGCGCCAGTGCCCCGAGCAGTCGTCCGTCGAGGATCAGCGGGCGGATGAACACCACGTCGTTGAGGTGCGTGCCGACTCGGTAGTAGTCGTTACAGGCGATGATGTCGCCGTTGGCGAGGTTCTCGAGGCCGTACTCCTCAAGGGTGATGCGTACCGCATCGGGGATCGAGCCCACGTGCAGCGGCACCGTCTGGCTGACCGCGGCCATCGGCCAACCGATCTCGGGTGGACCCGACAGGCCCGCGGCGAAGTCGGATGCGCGCACGATCGGCGAGAACGCCGTGCGCATCAACTGATCCTTGATGTTGTCGATCACGAACGCATATCGGTTCGAGAGCACCGTGGCAGTGAAGCGTTCGCACGAGTAGCGCTCGATGAACTCGGCGTCGCTCATATCGCGCAGCCGCACCGCACTGGACGAGGTGTTGGTTGACATCTGGGTCGTCTCCTCGGAAGTCATTCGATGACGAGTTCGCCGTAGGTGCCGACGACAGCCTCGTGGCCGGCAGGGATGAACGTGGTGGACATGGCCTCACGGATGATGGCCGGACCGGGCACTCGATGTCCGGTGCGCAGCAGGCTGCGGTCGTACTCGATCGCCTCCACGGCGTCGCCGTAGAGGTAGCGGATGGGCATCGGCCGACCGGTGGGCTTGTCACCCTCGGCGGCGTTGCCCACCGGCGGGTAGTCGACCTTGATGGCCGGCACCACGGCGTTGACGCGGAGCGTCAGCACTTCGACGGGGAGCATCGCGAAGCGGTTGCCGTTGCGTACTTCGTACACATCGTGGAACGCCGTCGTGAGTGCTTCCACCGAATCGGCAGTGATGGGCGCCGGAGCGGGGACGAACGGCGTCTCCCAACCCTGCCCCTGCAGGCGGCCGTCGAAGCTGCGATCGAACCGCACGTCGCTCTCCGAGCCGCCGACTCGTGCGGCCAACGTCGCCTCCAGGGCGGCGAAGGTCTCCTCCATCACGGCCATGCCGGCCTCGTTGAGGTCGCAGGAAACGCTGCGCTCCTCGGTGAACACTTGGTCGGAGCTCAGCAGGCCCAGCGCGCTGAACAGGCCGGGGTGCGGAGGCACGATCACCCGGCGGAGCGGCACGAGGTCGAGCATCGAGGGCAGCATCATCGGCCCCGCGGCCCCGAAGGCCATCAGCGAGAAGTCGCGTGGGTCGATGCCGCGACGAATCGCGATGTTGAAGATGCCTTCGGCGACGTTGTTCAGCGCAATGCGCCACGCGTACGAGACGCGCTGCTCGAGCGTCATCTTCGTGTCGAGGTTCTCGAACGCCTGCAACGACAGCGCCGGGTCGAGCTTCATCGCGCCACCGGCGAAACCGTTGGGGTCGATGATGCCCATCAGCAGCGCCGTGTCGGTGGTGGCCGGCGAGACGCCACCCTTGCCGTAGCAGGCCGGGCCGGGCGACGCGCCCGCACTCTCGGGGCCCACCTTGATGTCGCCGGTGGGCGTCATGCTGACGATGCTGCCGCCACCGGCGCCCAGCGTGATGATGTCGACCGACAGCGCGTTCACCTCGAGGTCGAACTCCAGCTCGAACGTCGCGCTCACCCACGGCTCACCGTCGAGCACGACGCTGATGTCGCACGAGGTGCCGCCGACGTCGACGCAGATGATGTTCCCGTCACCGATCATCGAGCCGAAGTGCGCGCTCGACACCGTGCCACCGGCGGGGCCGCCGGCAACCAGGCGGTACGGCCGTTCCATCGCGTGTGCCGCCGGCACCAGCATTGCCCGGCAGTCGGCGTAGTTGAACGCCCCTTCGAACTTCAGGTCGCGCAACCCTTCCTCGAGCCGCGCCGTGTAGGTGCGGTAGAGCAGTCGCATGAACGTGTTCACCACGGTGGACAGCAACCGCGGGTAGGTACGCGAGAGCGGCGACACCTCGCTGGAGATGCAGCACTCGATGTCGCCCATTTCTTCGCGCACGATCTCCAACACGCGCAGCTCGTGCACCGGGTTCATCCATGAACGGTTCAGGCTGACGGCGATCCCTTGCACTCCGCAACGCTGAAACACCCGCAACTGCGCGCGAACGGCGTCTTCATCCAGCGGGCGATAGATCGCGCCGTGGTGATCCAGCAGCTCGGGCACGCCGCGGCGCAGGTACCGCGGCACCAGCGGCCGCGCACGATCGGAGAACGCACGATGCCACGTGGGGTCGGTGAGGAACTCGACCGGTCGGCCGGTGCTGCCGCCGTCGAGCACATCTCGCTCGCCTTCGGTGACGAGCACGCCGATCTTGGGCAACTTGCGCGTGATCACAGCGTTCAAGCCGGCGGTGGACGCGAGGTTGAAGACCGACGCAAGGTCGACACCCACCTCCTTGGCACCGGCCAAGACCGAGGTCTCGCTGGCCACCAGGTCGGTGGCGATCTTGGACGTGTAGATACGGGTGGTCTCACCGTGCTCGACGGCGACCACATCGGTGAACGTGCCACCGACATCAACAGCAACGAGACGCTTCACAGGATCGAATCCTCCGGCAGCACGATGTACCCCAATCTGTTCCACGGAGTGCGCTCCAACGAGTGGAGGCAGTCCTGACACTTCGTCGCCATGAACCAGCCACCGTCAGAGAGCACCGGGTAGCGCTGCAGTTGCGCGCCGCCGCACTCGGGGCAGCTGCCCTCGACCGCCTCTCTGTTGACGACCGACACCGGCCCGAGCCAATTGTCCTCAGCCATGGGTGACCTCCTCAGTCAAAACCGACGTGATTGCGTGGAGCATCACGTCACTCCTTGTCGCGCTCGTAGACGCGTTGCATCATGTCCGGGAACCGGCGATCGATTCTCATGACCGAGCTGATCCGCTCCGCCAGGCGTAGGGCCTCGTGCTTGCTCAGCATCGATTGCTGATTGAGGAACTCCATCGTCAGCCGCACGCCCTCGGAACGCTTGCTGGCGATCGTTGCGGCGAGGGCGACGGCGGAAGCGAGCAGGTCCGACGAGTCCACCACCCGATTGGCGAGACCGATCCGCGCAGCCTCGGCACCGTCGATCTGATCACCCGTGAGCAGCAACTCTGTCGCCTTGGGCGTGCCCACCAACCGTGCCAGGCGGGTCGCGGCACCCCAGGCGCCGATACCTGCGCCGAGGCGGCTGAGGTGCCAGTCGCAGAACTGTGCGGTGTGCGCGGCTACGCGCATATCGCAGGCCAGGACGAGCTCGAGCCCTCCCGTGGTGCACAAACCGTCGATCGCGGCGATCGAGGGCTTCAGCGAGTCGTCGATGTCGTTGATCACCCGTGACGGGTCGATGTCGCCGGGTGACCGCGTCGCGAACCCCTTCAGATCGGCCCCGGCGCTGAACCACGGCCGACCATCGAGCCGCGGCGCGCCGGTCAGGATCCAGCACCCGATCTCGTCGTCCTTCTCGATGTCCTTGAGCGCTGCCGCCAACTCATTGAACAACCCGGGGCTCAGCGCGTTGGCTGCGCCAGGCCGGTTGAGGGTGACCTGGGCAACGCCAGGCACCGGCGACGTGACGAGGATTGATTCGTAGTCAGACATCGATGGGCCCCTCACTCACGTCAGATGACGTCGGATCTCCTGTGCGTACCTCATGGAGTTTGCACGCTTCGTTCCCCGGGTTGCGCCCCGCGACCAACTGTGTCCACACCGGACCGCGCGCCCAGAGCTTCGTCCCACCTCCCGTTGGCCGTTGGCCGTCCAACCGATCGCCTCATCGGAAATGTCTACGCTGCGCTCTCTGGACCACCGAGCTGTTGGCTCGGCCGACAGAATGGGGGCACAGCTATGGGGCGCTCGAACGGCGGGTTGCGGTCATCAGCGGATCGGCCCAACGCGTGAGTACACCCCGCCAGGTCCGGTGGCGACTCCGCCAGATCACCGCGCTCGTCGGAGACCTCGACCGAGCGGTCGATGATGCACGCCGCGCGTTAGGTCTGTCGGTGAGCCTTCGCGACGACGGCACGACCGCGCAGCTGCACGGGATCTCCAACGCCTGGATGCCGATCGGCGCCACGATTTTTGAGCTTGCGTCGCCCGCAGTCCCGGGTGACGCAACCTCGAGATTCCACGCACGATTCGGCGACGGTGGCTACATGGTGATCCTCCAGGCCAGTGATCTGGAACCGGTGAGGAGACGTCTCGACGATGCCGGCGTGACCATCGACTGGGAGATCGATTATCCCGACGCGAAGGAGCTGCACCTCAGCAACGCATCCGTCGGCGGAACGCTGCTTGCGATCGACTGGGCCGCAACACCTGACCACTGGCGGTGGGCCGGGTCGGATTGGCCGTCGCACATTCGCACGCACATCGCTGGCGAGATCCTCGCCGCGGAAATCAGCGTGCCCGATCCCGCCCGCGCCGCTGCACGCTGGGCGGAAGTGGTCGGTGGGCCACTCACCCCTCGGCCGCAGGGCGTCGTTGAGTTGGCGCTCGACCGAGGTGCACTCCGCTTCGTCCCCAGCGAGACGCATGGTCGGGGTCGGCTCACCGGCGTCGACGTCAGCGCCGGCCCCGCTGCACTGGTCGGTACGTCGGTGACGGTCGCTGGCCTGCAGTTCCGGTTCGTCGAATCGTCGACACCATCTCATTGGTGGGAGGAGTCTGCGTCGCACGTGCCCGGTGCCGCCGTCTGAGGCTGCGTTCGGCCACATATCGCAAGGCCACGCAGTTGGACGAGCCCTCCGGCGGGACAGGTGCAAGTGGGAGGATGTCGCCATGAGCAGATCCATTTCAGACAGCGACCTCGTGTCGACGTTTGCCCACCTCGGCATCGACCGCGACTCCGCGGCGCACTACGCCGGCCGGTTGGAGCACCTGTTGCTGATCAATCGATGTGGCGAGTGCAGCACGTATCACCATCCGCCGCGCCCGATGTGTGCGAAGTGTTGGTCGACAGACGTGGCGGCCACGGAGGTGACCGGCAATGGTGTGATCGATCTGCTGATCTTTCTCCATCAGGGCCCGCAGGCCCCTGGCGTCGACTACTCGACGCCGTATCCGGTGGCGAGCGTCGCACTCGACGAGCAGGCTGGTCTGCGCTTCACCGCGACGGTGATCGGCAGCCCGAACGAGGAGATCGCGATCGGTCAGCGGGTGACGCTCGATTGGTTCGACCGGGCCGGTGTGCCCACCCCCGCCTTCCGTCTCGTGGGCGGTGCGGCATGAGCACCTCGTCACGCAACCCGATGAAGGACCTGGTGGCGTTCGCCGGTGCGGCCACCACCGGGTTCAGCGCGCACAACACCGATCGCACACCGCTGTCGCTCGCCGCGGAAGCGTGCTCGAAGTTGCTCCGTGAGTGCGGCCTCAAGGCCTCCGACATCGACGGTATCTGCGGCCCGTCCAGCGTCAGTGCTGGCGACCTGCAGAACACGCTCGGCATCCCCGAGCTCACGTGGTGGTCCAACCCGCCGATCCCGTTCGTCAACCAGGTGATCCAGGCTGCGAGCGCCGTACATGCCGGTGTCTGCGACACCGTGTTGGTGTACCACGTGCCGTATCGCCATGCGTTCTTCACGGCGTCGGCATTGCGCGATCCGTTCCGCAGGGTGATGCCTGCGATCGCTCCCGGCGGAAACCCCGACACGATGTGGGGCCCCATCGGCTACACCGCCTGGGCATCGCGCTACATCCACGACTACAACGTGCCCAAGGAGCGGTTCGGTCTGGTCGCGATCAACGATCGCTCGAACGCACAGGACAACCCAGGGGCCGCGATGCGCGAGCCGATGACGATGGACGACTACATGTCCGCGCGCATGGTGCGCTGGCCGTTGTGCCTGCTCGACATGGACGTGCCGGTCGATGGTGCCGACGCGTTCATCATCACCACCACGGAACGTGCTCGCGACCTGCCCTTCTCTCCGGTGATGATCAACGCCGCCGTACTCGGCATGGTCGATGCCAACGTCGAGGACCAGACCGTGTCGCTCGAGCATCATGGTCATCACGTCGTAGCGAAAGCGCTCAAGGCCAAGAGCGACTTCTGGATCGACGACATCGACGTCTACTTCCCCTACGACGGGTTCACGATCATCACCCTGAACTGGCTGGAGAACATCGGCTTCTGCGGACGCGGTGAAGCAGGCGATTTCCTCGCCGCGAACTGGGACGCCGAGAAGAACCGGATTCTCATCAACGGTCGTATCCCGGTCAACCCGCACGGTGGCGCGCTGTCCGAAGGCGGCACCCAAGGTTCGGGCCACATTCGCGAGGCCATCCACCAACTGCAGGGACGAGCAGGAGTCCGCCAGGTGGCGAATGCTCGCCGCACGCTGGTCACCGCCGGCGGGTTCTTCTACAACGCCCAAGGCCTCGCGCTGCACCGCGACTGAGCATCGTCAGACGGCGGAGGGCACTGCCCTCAGACGGGACGCACACGCGCACGCGGGCGGGGAAGTCCCTCTACCTGCTGGTCGATCCTGGCGACCACACCCAACCGCTCGTCCGCTTTCGCGGTGCCACCCATGGTGACGAAGACCGAGCGCCCGTCGCGGCCGCCGATGCACAGGCTGGTGACGTGCTCGTAGGGCATGATCCAGCGATCGTCCTCGGTGCCGTTCGGGGCGACGACGGAGATGAAGCCTGGGGCACCGTGACAACCAACGGCCACGAGCACGTGGCCCGAGGCCGCGATGGCGATGCCGTCGGGCGTGCCGTCGGGCAAGTGAATGACCACCTGTCGTTCCGAGAGCGAACCGTCGGCGTCGAGGATGTCGTAGCGGTACAGGACGCGGGGCCCGGTGTCGACGTGGTACAGCGTGGAACCGTCCGGCGAGACACCCAACCCGTTCGTCAGTTCGATCCCCGACGCAACCACGCGCGAGGGACCCGTGGGCGACACGTAGTGCAGATCGCCCAGATGGTGCACCTTGCCGGTCTGCAGGTCGTAGTCGATGGAGCCGGCGTACACGCCGCCCTCGGGTGACGTGGTGATGTCGTTGTACCGAGCCGTGGGCGAGCCGAAGGCTTGGTCGAGCAGCGTGAACGTCTCGTCGCCGCGCTTCCACGCCAGGTTCCGACCGGAGATGATGTACCCGCCGTCGGCGTGCAGGGCCAGACCGCCGATGCCCTTGCGATGCTCCACCACACACGACTTCTCGCCGGTGTCCAGCTGGACCGCCCACACACCGCCGCCCGAGGCGTCGGTCACCAGCACGCGATCCTCGATCTCGTCGTAGACGGGTCCTTCTGGCAGGCCAAAGCCTGTAGCGAGTATCTCGGTCACTCGCTGTTGCCTTCCCAGCGCGGGGCACGACGTTCGGCGAAGGCCTTCGGGCCTTCCACGGAGTCGGGGTGATAGCGATGCAGACGCACCAACCCCCAACCCGCTTCCATCGCCGCGGTGTAGGCCATCTCGACCGAGTTCCACACTGCCTGCTGTGTCAGCGAGACGGCGCGAGGCGAGTTGGCTTTGATCTCGTTGGCGATCGACATGGCCAGCGTCATCAGCTCGGCCGGCTCAGCGAGCTCTTCGACGAGACCCAACTCGTACGCACGCTGGGCCGTGAGTCGGTGCGTCCTGCCGCTGAGGGTCATCCGTAGCGCGGACCCCAACGGGAGGCGCTTGGCGAGGCCGACGCTCTCGATACCGCTCACCTGGCCGACCGTGACATGGGTGTCCATGAAGCTGGCCGTGGTGGAGGCGACGACGATGTCGGAGTCGACCACGAAGTGCAAGCCTCCGGCGTTGGCGACACCGTTGATCGCAGCGATCACCGGCTTCCAGACGTGATTCTGACGAGGGGAGAGTCGCACCTCCTGCGACATCGGGCCTTCACCGGCGCGCATGCCACCGGAGTCGGCGGCGCGCTGCATGTCGGCACCGGTGCAGAAGTGCCGATCTCCGGCGCCAGTGATGATCGCGACCCGGATGTCGTCGCTGTCGCGGATGTCGGCCCAGATGTCGACCAATGCGGCGGCGATGGCCGGCGACAAGGCATTGCCCTGCTCGGGACGGTTGAGGGTGATCACTGCCACCCCGTCGCTCACCGAGTAGAGCACCTCGCCGGAAGTGAGCTCCTTGCGACTCACAGCCAACGGCCCGTCACGAGTGCCTTGGAATGCCCGGCAGCGCCGCCGGCCTCCACACGCAACGCCTGCAGGCGTAGCGACGACAACGTCAGGTCGTACTCGTTCGTGAAGCCGATCGAACCACTCAACTGGTGCACTTCGAACAGCGTGCGTCCGGCAGCTTCGGCTGCCGCGAGCGCCGCCGACGCTGCCCGTTCAGCCGGTGCACCGTGGAAGGCGGCCTCACGTGCGAGCCACCTTGCGCCCTCAATGAGGACATGGGTCTCCATCATTCGGTGCTGGATCGCCTGAAACGCTGCCAGCGGCTTGCCGAACTGCACGCGACCGATCAAGTGGTCGCTCGTGAGGTCGAACGCAGCGCGGGCGGTGCCGGCAATCTCCGCCGCGATCGCAACGCGCCACCAACGGCGGGCGACATCACCCGAGCCAGGCGCCAAATCGACGCCCTTGCCGTGTAGTTCGACAGTCGCCATCGGGTATCCGAACAGGGTGGAGGCCGCCGTGGCCGTGAACTCGGCTGCCTGGAGGATGCGGGCCTCGTGACCATCGATCACGATCAACGCCTCGGCCTCGGCGGCATACCGAACCGGGCCAGGGATGGCCACGTCGACAATCGCCACGAGGTTCGGCAGATCACCTGCAGGGGCCACCGCGGGAACGACGAGCGAGCGCACGCCGATCGGCGCCAAGGCCAGGTGAGTGGCCGCCAACTCGGTGACAAGCGCCGCGCTGAGCGGGCCTGTCTCGGCGTTCAGTGCCAGGTCAAGGTAGCCAGCGTCGGCCAGTAGGCCGAGGAGCCGGGTGTCCGCGCCGCCTTCAGCGCGGAGTTCCCTGGCCCGGGCGGGGCCGGCGGCACGCCGCAAGATGGTCGTGCAGGCCTCACAGATCGCCGCTTGGGTGGGTGACAGCGTCATCTCCATCGGGGTCAGCCCTTCGTTCCGAGCAGAACTCGCGCGAGCGAGTTCAGCTGCATCTCATACGATCCACCGGCGATGCCGGCCGTGGTGGCCCACTCGAATTGGTTGTCGGCGTGCGAATGGCGCACGAGAGCTTCCGCACCCATCAACTTGAACGCAGCCTCGCTGACTGCACGTTCTGCGTTCACCGCCGCAGTGCGGTAGACCCATGCGCTCTCGTCGGGATGCAGGCCTCGCGTTCGCTCGTCCCACACCTGGTACACCAGCACGCGGGCCGCGTCGCACGCGACTCGAGCGTGCGCCAGCGTCTCGATGACGGACGAGTCGTCGAGCAGGCCGCGCTCGTCGCACCACTTGGCGACCCGGTCGAGATACCCGGCAGCGCGGTGGTAACGGGCGACGCCGACACGCTCGTTGGCGAGCAGCTTGCGCACGATCGTGAAGCCTTCGTTCTCCGGCCCGAGGCGGCAGGACGCCGGCACCCGGACATCGGTGAACACCACGTGGTGGAACGCACCGGGGTGCACCACCGCGTCGATGTCGCCCACTTCGACGCCCGGCGTGGCGGTAGGCACCAGGAAGATCGAGATGCCTTCCTGTTTGCGGGCCTCGGAGTTGGTGCGGGCGAGCAGGAAGCAGAACTCGGCGACGCCGGCATTCGACGTCCAGATCTTCTCGCCGTTGATCACGTACTCGTCGCCGTCGCGCACCGCGGAGGTGCGCAGTGCCGCCAGGTCGGAACCGGCGTCGGGCTCGGAGAAACCTTGGCACCAGACGACATTGCCGTTGCTGATGCGCGTCAGGTGGTATTCCTTCTGCTCCGGTGTGCCGGCGAGGATGATGGCCGGACCGATCCAGTTGACGTTCATGTACTGACCGGTACGCGGCTCACCGTGCGCGATCATCTCTTCGGACAGGATCATCTGCTGCCACGGAGCATGCGCGCTACCGCCATACTCCACCGGCCAGGCGGGCGTCAACCAGCCGCGCGCAGCCAGCTTCTTCACGAACTCCATCGAGCGATCGAAGCGCTCCTGCTGTGGCAGATCGAAGAACTCGAAGTACACCGGCAGTTCCCCGTCGAGGAACCCTTTCAGCTCCTTACGAAAGCTCAGTTCTTCGTCGCTGTAGTCGAAATGCACGCGTTCTCCCTTGTCGACATGCTTCCAGCCGCTGCACATGCGAAAGCGTGGTCATCCTAATAACGCTAACGGAAAAGGTCAATCGGCTGTCCGACCGCGCAGCTCCCGGGTCAGCAACTGGCGATGATACGTGGGGCTACCGAACAGCTGTTGGCTGAGCCGCGCCCGCTTCATGTAGAAGTGGATGTCGTACTCCCAGGTGAAGCCGACACCGCCGAAGCACTGCACGGCGATGCGCGTGGCCTCGGTGTAGGTGTCGCCGGAATACGACTTGGCGATCGCCGCCCACTCCACCCATCGGGCGCCATCGATGGCGTCGGCCGCAGCACGCCCAGCCACCCGTGCGGTCTCGGAGAACACGAGCAGGTTGGCGCAGTGGTGCTTCACAGCCTGGAACGAGCCGACCTTGCGCCCGAACTGCTCGCGTTCGC
>WLIV01000011.1 GCA_009702045.1 Actinomycetota bacterium
ACGCAACAAGGTTGGACGACAACCGAGCGTGGTGACTTGTGGCACCGGGCACACCATCTCAGCACGCGTATGAATCGAGCTTTGGCACCGTACGGTCGTACGCCGACACTGTGCCAGCGAGGTTGACCGCTGTCCTGGTGGCGAACTCCTCGCTACCGGTCTCAGTGCTCACGCAGGTGACCGTTGCGGTGGTGACGGTGACGGCCTTGTTGGCGCTCACTGTCACGGCGATTGACTTCACCGGGATTTCGACGACCTTGAGGTCTTCGGCGGTGCCGTCGAGCTCGACGACGCCGATGAGGACTGCGACCGAACCGGCCATCGTGCACAGCACGGTCGCGGTTGCTTTGAGGGTGGTGCCCTTCAACGTCGGGGCAACGGCGGTCACGGTGCACCTGTTCTTGCCAGCGGTAACGTTCTGTGCTGCGTCTGCCTCAGTGGTGACGCCGAGAGTGAAGGCCACGAGACCAGCGATCGCTACACCTCGTGGAAGTTGGTAGTTCACTGTCCCCCCTCTCATGTTGAGCTAGACAGAAGTATCACACATTGTTCGCTACGCAACAAGGTTGGACGACAACCGAGCGTGGTGACTTGTGGCACCGGGCACAGCAACTCAGCATGCGTATGAATCGAGCTTTGGCACCGTACGGTCGTACGCCGACACCGTGCCAGCGATGTTCACTGCCGCCTTCGTGGCGAACTCCTCGTTACCGGTCTCAGTGCTCACGCAGGTGACCGTTGCGGTGGTGATGGTGGCCAGTTTGTTGGCACTCACTGCCACGGCGATCGACTTCACCGGGATTTCGACCTTGAGGTCTTCGACGGTGCCGTCGAGTTCAACGACGCCCACCAGCACTGCGACCGAACTCGCCGACGTGCACAGCACAGTGGCGGTTGCGGTGAGCAGAGTGCCCTTCAACGTCGGGGCGATAGCGGTCACCGTGCACTTGTTCGTGCCGGCGGTGACCGATGTGGAGGCATGAGCGACCCCGGGAATGGTGACCACGACCAAGGCAGCGGCGACGAAGGCGTTGCGGATGCGACTCATTGCCCACGCAGCATAGCAGCATGAACGCTCGGTGTCGCCGCCTGTGGTGAGTTGCGCAAAGTCTTGACGAAGAGAACCATTCCGTCACTTTGTGTGGTGATCGAGCAGCGAAAGGAACTGTTCGAGATCGAACGGCTTGGAGATGAACCGGTCGGCACCCAGTTCCTGAGCACGCTGCGTGGCCTGCTCAGTGGCGTCAGCGCTGAGGATGAACACGGGGGTCGCGGCGAGATCGGGGTTGCTGCGGATCGAGCGCAGGACATCGAACCCCGAGCCATCGGGAAGGTTCAGGTCGAGCAACACCAGCGCCGGTCGGATACTGGAAGCCGCCGCGATGCCGCCAGCGACTGTGGGTTCGACGTGCAGCCTTCGCCCCGGCAACAACGAAACGATGCTTTCCAACAACGAGGCATTCAGCGGTTCGTCCTCGACGTACAGCACGGTGCGAACGTTCTCGCCGGCTTCCTGATGCGCGGGGAGGGCGTCGGGCGGGGCCGGCTCGGGGTCGGGTCGCTGTGCCGGTGGCAGATCGACGGTGAACGTGGTGCCCTGCCCCGGAACGCTCTCCAGCGAGATCGTGCCGTGCATCGCTCGCACGTAGGCGTCGACGATCGCGAGGCCGAGGCCAGTGCCGTGCATACCTTCGGCATTGTCGAGGCGTTCGAACGGTTGGAAGATCGCGCGCTGGTGGCGAAGCGTGATTCCGGGCCCCTGGTCGGCGACAGTGCATTCAACTCTGCCGCTCACAGCGGACGCGCTCACTGTGACGACGTTGCCCGAGCCGCCGTACTTCACTGCGTTGGAGAGTAGGTTCACCAGCACGCCGACGAGTTTGCGGTGGTCGGCAATGACCCAGAGATCGGGCACGTTGCGGTCGATGTGCACCTGCTGCTGCTGGGCGACGCCGGCAACCAAGGAGACGGCTTCGGCGACGGCATCGGCCACTGCCACCGCTTGGAGGCGAGCCTCGATCGTCGCCGAGTCCGCGCGCGCGTAGTCGAGCAAGTCCTGGACCAGGCCGTCCATATGAGTGCTGGCCGCCAGAATGTTGTTCACCCGGTCGAGGTCGCGAGGCGGTAGGGAACTCGTTCGCAAGAGCTGCGCGAAGCCGGCGATCGTGTTCAGCGGAGTGCGCAACTCGTGCGCCACCCACGACATCAGGCGCGTGCGGCGTCGGAGCGATTCCTCGGCATCGTGCAATGCAACTGTGTTGTCAGCCGCATCCGCCGTGAGTTCGGTGATGTCGGACATGGCAGCGACGGATGCGAACACGACCCCGTCACGTCGCAGCGGGCTGGCGTGGACGCGAACGACGACGAGTTCGCCGTCGGTTCGTCGCAGCCGGGCGACGTAGTCGTCGCTGGCGCCGCGGTGTCGGGTTGCGATCTGTTCCAACAGCAAGGCGTGGTCGTGCTCGAAGAAGTATTCCAGCACCGAACCGTCGATCATCGCCTCGGGCGTCGTCTGCAAGAGATCCGCCATCCGCTGGTTGGCGTACAGGGTGATGCCATCGAGGTCGATGACCCACACACCCTGGTGGAGCACGCGTACGAGGTCGGCGAAATCGATATCTCCACTGCGTGCTGCCGTGCCGCGCTGATCGGCGTCGTCTATCACTGAGTCAAGGGTAGTCGTCCTGGCAACCCCTCGCATTTCCGGCGGCGGGTGGAGGTCTATCCTGATGTCGATGAGCAGCCTCACGCCAGACGCGTCGTCAAGCCCGGCAACGGCTGCCGGGGCCGATCACGCGATGGCGCTGCTCACGACATCGGGTCTGCAACTGTTGATCGACAGCGAGTCGATGGCGCAGGCCGTGTACCTCTACCGACCACTGTTCGACGAGACTGGCGATCGGATCATTGACCTCGAGATCGTTCTGGTGAACGACGCGGCGCGTGGGGTGCCACTGGCAGATCACATCGTCGCAGGAACGCTGGCTTCAGAGGTCTATGTCGACTACGAACTGGCGGTCAACGCAGCCGACCTTGTGTGGCGCGGTGAGCGCCCGCTCGCATATCAGATCGAACGGCGCGGGATGCAAGACGGTCGGCAGCTTGTGGTGCGCTACGAGGTTGCCACGTTCCGCGTCGGCGAGTTCATCGGGCAGGTCTCCACCGACCACACGTCGTCGTCGCAGCTCGAGGCCGCTGATACGCGTTTTCGGCTGATGGCTGATGCCAGTTCGGACGGTCTGCTGTTGCTCAACATCGATCCGGTGACCGACGAAATCCTCGTGTCCTACGCGAACCCGACCGCGCTGAGCTTCAATCCGTTGCTGAAGGTTGGTGCTGCGGCTCCTGCGCCGCTGGAGGATTTCATCCGTCCGGCGGTCGCTGAGTTGGAATTCGGGGTTCCCGTGCGGCGCATCGTGAACCGCGATGTTCTAGCTCGAACGATCTCTGTGGAGGTCACGTTCACGCTGGTCGACGTCGGCCAGGTGATGCTGTCCGGGCGTGAACTCACTTCCGAGGATCTCGTTCGCGCCGAGCTCGAGCGCAGCGACCGTGTGCTGCAGGCGATCGGAAATGGCTCGTTCGGCACGATCGCAGTGTTCGAGCCCGCGTTCGACGGTGACGAGCTGCTCGACCTGCAGCTGCTGTGGGTGGCCGCGGGGAATGGGCAGCACCTCACCGGTGGTCCACTCGACATGCAGGCGGTGTTGGCGCACGCGGATCTGCTGCAGCTGGCGCGAGGAATGCTGGACGCTGGAGAGAAGAAGCGAACCGGTTGGGTGTCGGTCACCACGGGGAGTGGTGAGGAACGCAGCGTGGAGTTCGCATTGGTGGTTGCTGGCGACCGTTTCGTGCTCGAGTTCCTCGAGCGCACGGAGGAGCTGGCGGTGCGCACCGCGCTCACCATGGTGACGGCGACCGCTGAGGCTCACCGTTCGTTCCTGTCGCGCGTCAGTCACGAACTGCGTTCGCCATTGAACGTGATCCATGGCTACAGCCAACTCCTCGGGCGATCGCGTCTGCCTGGCGTAGCCAATGATCACGTTGACCACATCGAACGCGGCGTAGAACGAATGGTGCAGATCGTGGACGACCTGCTGCTGCTCGGACAGCTCGACCAGGGGCTCCTGCGCCTCGATGAACAGATGATCGACCTGAACGACATCAGCGCCGAGATTCTGGTGACGGCATCCGAACAGCCGTGGTGTGTGCCCGGCTGTCTCGTTCCGCTGTCGTCGCCGCGCAACGCAACGGTGCGTACCGACCGTGCTCGTCTGGCAGCGGTCGCGCTCCTCTTGGCCGAGGCGTCGATACATGCCGACGACGTTGCACAGATCGAGATCGGGCCATTCGTTCGTGGCACTCGCGCCGGTTTGCAACTGGTGGTCGCAGCTGGTGCAGCGATGATTGATGAGGTCTGGTACCCCTTCGTCGGTAGTCACACGATCCCCGGGGTGGGGATGGGCCTCGCCGTGGCGCGTGGCCTGGCAAACGCGCTCGGGGTCACTGTCGAGGTGCGACCGTTCATGGGCGCTGCTGATCGTCTGTCGCTGGTGATGATGCTCAACCCCGTCACCTGATCGGCGCAGGCACCGGGGCTAAGTTCGACAGCGTGACAGAACTGGATCGCATCTGGAATGGCTGGCGTTCGCAGTACGTGAATGAATCGGGAGCGCGAATGCCTCACGATGCCGGCAGCGTGTTCACTCGCATTCTCGCCTCAGGAGTGTCCGATGTGGAGGCCAACATCGTGCATCGCGGTGTGTCGGTCTTTGCGATACTGAACGCCTTCCCGTACACATCGGGGCACCTGATGGTGCTGCCGTATCGCGAGGTCGGCGCGTTGGAAGCGCTTACCGACGATGAGAGCGCCGAACTGTGGCCGATGGTGACGGATGCGGTTCGTGCTGTGAAGGCGGCCTATGCACCCGGCGGTGTGAACGTTGGTATCAACCTCGGCAAGGCGGCCGGGGGCAGTATCAGCGAGCATCTGCACGTGCATGTCGTACCCCGCTGGCAGGGTGACGGCAACTTCATGACGGCAATCGCTGAAGCGCGCACACTGCCCGAACCGTTGTCGTACTCCGCTGCCAAGTTGCGCGACGCATGGCCCCGTAGCGGGCAAGACTGAGCGTATGCGCGCCGTCGTCCTGCACTCCCATGGTGGTCCCGAGGTCCTCACGATCGAGGAAGTCGCCGACCCGATCGCCGGTCCCGACGAAGTCGTGGTGCGTATCGCCGCGACTGCGCTGAATCGCGCCGACCTGTTGCAGCGGATGGGTGCGTACCCCGACCCTCGCGGCCTATCGCCGGAGATCCCCGGTCTCGAGTTCGCGGGCACGGTGGAGTCGGTCGGTCAACGAGCGCGGATGTGGAAGGTCGGCGACCGGGTGATGGGGATCGAGGCGGGCGGCGGGTACGCCCAGCGCATTGCTACCCATGAACGGCAACTGCTGGCGGTGCCGGCGGGTATCGATCTCGTCGATGCCGCCGCCATTCCGGAAGTGTTCCTCACTGCGTGGGATGCACTGGTGCTACAGGGTGGTCTCACCAGCGGTCGTTGGGCGCTCGTACATGCCGGCGCCAGCGGCGTCGGTACGGCCGCGATCCAGATCGCGAAGGCCATCGGTGCCCGCGTCGCGGTGACGGTGTCGGCGGGGAAGGCCGCGCTGTGTCATGAGCTGGGCGCCGACCTCGTACTTCAACGCTCGCCGCACACCTGGTTGGCCGACGCTGTGGCCGCAGTGCCGGCCGGGTTCGACGTGGTGCTCGATGTGATCGGCGGCGATGAGGTCGATCGCAACCTGCAGGCAGTCGCGGCGAAGGGCACCATCGTCCAGGTCGGCTTGATGGGCGGCGGTCGCACCTCCGTCAATGTCGGGTTGCTGCTGGCCAAGCGTGCCCATTGGGTGGGCACGACCTTACGTACTCGTCCGATCGAGGAGAAGGTGACAGTCACCCGCCAGTTCGCCGCCGAGATGCTGCCCTTGTTCGACAGCGGTGCCCTTCGCCCGGTGATCGACCGACGGTTTCCGCTTGATCAGATCGGTGAGGCCCACCGCGTGATGGAGAGCAACGCCAACGCAGGGAAGATCGTCGTCACCGTACCGTGACGTGAATCGTGTGGTAACCGGTGGCTCCGTCAGGTGCCGGGTCGGCGTGCTCGGCGGTCTGGGTGGCTCCGGTCTTGTCGGTCGCGCGCACCATGATCTCGTGGTCGCCCGGTGTTGCATCCCACTCGATCATCCACTGACGCCATGAGTCGTCGGTGATGTCGCTGCCGAGGTCGGCAACTCGCCACTCGCCGTCATCGACGCGCACCTCTACCTTCTCGATGCCTCGGTGTTGGGCCCAGGCGACGCCGGCGATCGGCTGACGAACGGCAGCCAGATCGTTCCCCACGCGCGGGACGTCGATGCGCGACTCAGTCTTCACGGGCGCTTCCTTCGACCATCCACGCGGCACCCAGTAGCCCTGCGGTTTCCATGTGGTGAGTTCGATCTTCGACAGCCACTTCGTCGCGCTGACGTAGCCGTACAGTCCCGGCACCACCAGACGTGCCGGGTAACCGTGTTCGAGCGGCAGCGTCTGGCCGTTCATACCGAGCGCGATCATCGCATCGCGCCCGTCAACGGCAACCTTCACCGGGAACCCGCAGGTCCACCCGTCGAGGCTGGTGCTGTACACCTGCTGTGCCTCGGCCTGCACCCCCGCCTGCTGCAACAGGTCGGCCAACAGCACGCCACGCCACACGGCATTGCCGATGTACTCCCCGCCGACTTCATTGCTGACACAGCACAGCGTGACGATCCGCTCAAGCTGTGGGAGCGCCAACAACTCGGCGTAGCTGAACGACAGTTCGTGGTCCACCATGCCGGTGATGGTGAGCTTCCACGAGTCCACATCGATGCGCGGAAACGACAGCGCAGTGTCGATGCGATAGAAGTCGGCGTTGGCGGTGATGTACGGCGTGGCATTGAAGAGCTCTGCGCCGTGCACGTCGATCCCAGGGTCGGTCAGCTCAGGCAACGGCAGCGCAGCGTCATTGCGAATGGCGCTGACCCGACGGCGTTCGACCACTTGGCCGATGCTGCCGGCAGTCAGTGCTCCTGCGGCAGTGGCCCCGCCGGCGATGAGAAAGCGACGGCGATCCCAGCCCAACGGTGCCCGCGACTCGTGCGGGTACTCGAGTGCGGGTGGTCGTTGGCGGACAAGTCGGTAGCACACGGCAGCGCCGATGATCGCGCCGATGATGCTGGGCGTCGCCGCGCCGGCGGACTCGGCCGGCCGGTGCGCGGCAGCGAATGCACCGATCACTCCGAATGCACCGATACCGACCGCTCCAGCGACGGGACGCTTGGCCGATGCCAGGCCAAGTCCCAGCGCGGCGAGCGCCAGGATGGCGATGATGCCGATGCGCAACGCCATCTTGTCGTCGGTGCCGAACGTGCGGATCGCCTGCTCCTTCACCCATCGCGGAGCGCGATCGATGACCTCGCTGCCGACTGCGTCGATGGGGGAGACGACCTTGGTGATGGCTGCGAGCAGCATGCCGATGCCGACGGCCAAGCCGCCTGCCAGAAGTCCTGCTAGGGAGGCTGTACGTCGGGGGATCACCCCGCCAAACTAGCGGTTGACGATGGGCACGTAGTCGCGGGCGTCGGTGCCGGTGTACCACTGACGCGGGCGACTGATCTTCTGTTCCTTGTCGCCGAGCAGTTCCTGCCAGTGCGCCAGCCACCCGGCCGTGCGCGGGATGGCAAACAGCACGGTGAACATCGCGACCGGGAACCCGAGCGCCTGGTAGATCAGCCCCGAGTAGAAGTCGACGTTCGGGTACAGCTTGCGATCGATGAAGTACGGGTCGCTGAGTGCAGCCTCTTCAAGCTTCAAGGCGATGTCGAGCAATGGGTTCTTGCCCGTCACTTCGAACACTTCGTAGGCCGTCTTCTTGATGATCGTGGCCCGCGGGTCGTAGTTCTTGTACACGCGGTGGCCGAAGCCCATCAGGCGGCTGCCCTTACCGCTCTTCACCTCTTCAATGAATGCCGGCACGTTGTCGATGTGGCCGATGTCTTGCAGCATGCGCACGACCGCCTCGTTGGCGCCGCCGTGCAATGGGCCGTACAGGGCCGAGGCGGCGGCCGCTGCCGACGTGTAGGGATCGGCCTGGCTGCTGCCGACAACGCGCATGGCGGTGGTGCCGCAGTTCTGCTCGTGGTCGGCGTGCAGGATGAACAGCACGTCCATCGCCCGTTCGAGGCGCGGGTCGACCTCGTAGCCGCCGACCCTCCACATCATGTTGAGGAAGTTGGCTGGGAACGACAGGTCGTTGTTCGGGTAGACGAACGGCAGCCCGGCAGAGAAGCGATAGCACATGGCTGCCAGCGTCGGGGTCTTGGCGATGAGACGCAGAATCTGCTTGTCGCGGCTGGACTTGGACTCAATGTCCTTGGCATCGTTGTAGAACGTGCCCAGCGCTGCGAGCGAGCTGACGAGCATTCCCATCGGGTGGGCGTCGTAGTGGAAACCGTCCACGAAGCGCTTGCGCATGTTCTCGTGGATGAACGTGTGGTTGGTGACGTCGGTCTTCCACTGTTCGAGTTGCACCGCGTTGGGGAGCTCGCCGTTCAGCAGCAGGTACGCGACTTCGAGATAGGTGCTGCGCTCGGCGAGCTGCTCGATCGGGTAGCCGCGGTAGCGCAAGATGCCGGCTTCACCGTCGAGGTAGGTGATGGCGCTCTTGCACGCTGCGGTCTGCATGTAGGCAGGGTCGTAGATGAACAGCGACGGATCGAGCTCGCGAACAGCCGAGGCCGGGAACACCCCACCCTCGATGGGTACCGTCACTGTCTTGCCAGTGCGATCGTCAGTGATGGTGATGGTGTCGGGCATGTTGTTCCCTTCGGCGACACGCGGATACGAAATAGGGGCTTTCTCCCCCGACCTTTGAGACTAGCGGTGGCTCTCGCGGAGCCACGCAATCCAGGTGTCGGTTCTCTCAGCCGTGTGAGCGCTGATCAGAGCGGTGTGTTGTCATGGGGGCGCGGCTGGATGCGCTCGCGCTTGTCGATCAACATCCGCAATGCCTCGCCGATGATCTGGCGCGTCTCCGCCGGTTCGACGACGGCATCGACGTAGCCGCGTTCGGCGGCGATGTATGGGTTCAGCAACCGTTGGCTGTAGTCGGCTTCGAATGCAGCACGTTCCTCAGGTGTGGCTCGGCGCTGCAGGATCGCTGCAGCCTGACCGGCACCCATGACCGCCAGCTCGGCCCATGGCCATGCCAGGCACAGGTCGTTGCCCATCTTCTTGGAATCCATCACAATGTACGCGCCGCCGTAGCTCTTGCGCAGGATCACGCAGATACGGGGCACGGTGGCTCTGCCGTAGGCGAACACGAGCTGGGCACCGTGGCGGATCATGCCGCGCCACTCGAGGTCTTTGCCGGGGTAGAAGCCCGGCGTGTCGACGAGGGTGATGATCGGCAGGTTGAACGCATCGCACATGGTGACGAAGCGGGCAGCCTTCTGCGATGCCGGAATGTCGAGCGTGCCGGCGAGCGCGAGCGGCTGATTGGCGACCACACCAACCGGCATGCCGCCGATGGTGGTGAGCGCCGTGACCACATTGCTGGCCCACCGTGGGCGCAACTCCAACAGATCGCTATCGTCGGCCAATGCCCGAATGACCGACCTGACGTCGTAGCTGCCGGTCGACGACGCCGGGATCAGCGTGCCCGCTTCCGGTGTCTGTCGCTCGATTTCGTCGTCGGTGGGCCAGGTGGGTGGCTCCTCGTCGTTGTGCTGTGGGAAGTACGACAAGATCTGTCCGGCGGTTTCGATCGCCGATTCGAGATCGGCGGCGACGAGCGTGGCTGCACCGCTGTAGCGAGCGTGGCTCGTCGCTCCGCCCAGTTCGTCGTTGTCCATGACGACTCCGGTGAACTCAGCCACCATCGTCGGTCCGCTGACGAATGCGTACGCGCCTTCGGTCATCACGACATGGTCGGCGATGCCCAGGAGCAGCGCTGGGCCAGACACAGCTGGGCCATCGACGATCAGAATGCTGGGAACCACGCCCGAGCAATCGGTCAGCGCCTTGGCGGCGCGTCCCCAACCATGGAGCGCGGAGAATCCCTCGACGATGTCGGCTCCGCTGGAACGCAGGACTCCGATGAGCGGCAGCCGCTGGGTGACGGCGGTGACAGCGGCGATCTCCAGCATGGATGACGCCTCACTGGTGAGCGCACCCTTGCGATCGGTGGCATCGACCTCGACCCATACCACGTCGCGCCCCTCGAACTGCCGGACGTCGGCGCGTACGGATCCGGGGACCTTGCTGCGGAGTGCGATGTCAGCCATCGGGGGAGAGACTAGACAGCGCGGTGGGCTGACACCGCTTCGGGTCCGATGTGCACGCCGGGTTGCTCAGCGCCCTGTGAGGCGATGACTTCGCGCAGCACTGCCAGCGCGGCGCGGGTGGGAGCGCCAGGGGCAGGCCGCCGGCGCTGCACCCAGCCCACCACACGACGCGGCAGTTCTGGGACGCCGACCCTCTTGAAGTCCGCCTTCAACCACCGCGGCACCGCGGTCGCCGGCACGATCGTGGCGCCGAACCCTTCGAACGCCAGCGATGTGAGCAGGCGGACGCCATCGATCTCCACCTGCGCCTGCAACTCGACGCCGGCGTTCCCGGCGGAGCGGTCGATCATCCGGCGAAGCGCAGTGCCTCGTGGCGGCAACATCAGCGGCTCGACGGCGAGCTCCGCCAGCGTCACCGTGTCGCGTCCGGCCAGGTGGTGGCTGCCGTGCATCAACAGCACCAGGTCTTCGGAGAACAGCGGTTCGACCTCTACTTCGGGCTCGTCAACCGGCAGGTGCAAGATGGCGGCGTCGATGTAGCCGGCGAGCAATCGGGGGAGCAGGTTGGTGGTGTTTCCCTCGTGCACGGTGACATGTACTAACGGGTGCTGCTTCGCCGCCTGAGTGAGCAGCTGCGGCAGGATCCAGCGGGCCGTGGTGCCGATCACGCCCAGGCGGGTATCGCCGCGCACCTCGTCACCTCGGGATGCCATGTCGGCAGCGATGTCGTCCAGTTCGTGCAGTACCCGACGGGCGCGCTCGACCACCATGGCGCCATCCTCGGTGAGCGTGCCGCGTTGGCGGTCGACGAGCGTGACGCCTAGTTCCCGTTCCAGCCGGGCGATGTGCCCGCTGACGTTGGACTGGACGGTGTAGAGCGCCCGTGCGGCAGCGGAGAACGATCCGTGGTCGGCGATTGCCACGAGGCTGTTCAGCTGCCGGAGGTCCATCACGAAAAACGATACCAAGTATCCGCGATTACTGCTTGAAAGATCACTCGCGCTCGTGCATACTTTCACATGTAATCGAAGCGGATCATCCCCCAATGATCCGCTCGACAGAACCCCACAATGTGGCTCCCCCAGCCACAGGGTTCAAGGTTGAGAGGCCCCGGCTCCCCCAGTCGGGGCCTTTCCCGTTCTCCACTAGGGTTGTGCCGTGACCACGGGCGCAGCGTTCTTCGACCTCGACCGAACCCTGTTGGCAGGCGCCTCGGGCGAGGTCTTCGCCAGCGCAATGCGTGAGGCCGGTATCGGCGGTGGGCCCTTCCCTGGAGAAAAGACGCTGTTCGCGCTGTTCAACCGCATCGGCGAGACCTTGCCATCGATGTTGCTGGCTCGCCAGGCCGTGGGGATGGCCAAAGGTCATTCGCAGGCCGCCACCCGCGCTGCGGCGGCCAAGGTGGCACCTCAGCTGGCGGCGATGGTGCAGCCGTTGGCAGCTCCGTTGTTTGCCGAGCACCGCGCCGCGGGGCGCAAGGTAGTGCTGGCCACGACGACGCCGCACGATCTGGTGCAACCGCTGGCCGAGTTGCTGGGGATGGACGATGTGGTGGCCACGCGGCACCGAGTGCACGACGATGGCATCTACGACGGCTCGCTCGACGGGCCGTTCGTGTGGAGTGGCGGCAAGCTGGCTGCCGTGCGCTCGTGGGCGGAGGCCCACGGGGTCGACCTGACGGAGAGCTATGCCTACTCCGACAGTGTGTTCGACACTCCATTGTTGGCGGCCGTGGGGCACCCGTTCGTCGTCAACCCCGATCCGCGGATGGCGGTGATGGCGGCTGCCCGCCGGTGGCCGGTGATCGACCTTGCTCGTGGAGGCTCAGGTGTGGCGCGGATTCCGGTGGTGAACCTCGAGATCCAGCGTCTGGCGCTGAGCTGTGTGCACCCAGTGCTGTTCCCGTATGCCAAGTTCCGCATCGAGGGCCTCGAGAACTTGCCGACTGAGGGTCCGGCCATCATTGTCGGCAACCACCGCAGCTACTTCGATCCTGTAGCCATCGCAATGGCAATCGCGCGTACGAACCGCACGGTGCGCTTCCTCGGGAAGAAGGAAGTGTTCGACGCACCCGTGGTCGGCCCGATCGCCGCGGCGATGGGTGGCATTCGTGTCGATCGGGGCACCGGCGACGAAGGGCCGCTCGCCGCCGCTGCCGAGGCGTTGGCCGCCGGCGATCTGGTGGCGCTGATGCCACAGGGCACGATCCCGCGCGGGAGGGCGTTCTACGACCCGGTGTTGAAGGGTCGCTGGGGTGCTGCCCGTCTGGCGGCGATGACGAAAGCACCCGTGATCCCGATCGGGCTGTGGGGCACCGAGCAGGTGTGGCCGCGCTCGGCACGCTTGCCCGCGCTGCTGAACGTGTGGAACCCGCCCACCATCACGGTCACGATCGGCGAGCCGGTGAGCCTGGTGTATCGCCGGGCCGAGACCGATACGAAGCGGATCATGAAGGCGATCATGGCCTTGCTGCCGCCCGAAGCCAGCGAGCGCCGCGAGCCCACCGCTGCGGAGATCGCCCGGGCATTGCCCGCGGGTGTTGCCGACGTCGATGCCAGCGCCGAGCACGAAGCGACCCGCCGTCCCGGCACCAACTGACCAAGTGCGAGTGCCTGCCCGCCGGTGCGAGTGGGTGCCCGCCGGTGCGAGTGCCTGCGGAGCACCCGAGTGGCAGAGCGCGCCACGGGCGCGTTCACCCACTCGGGCGCGCCCACCCACTCGGGTGGGCGCCGACAGGTCAGGCGCGTTTCGGCGGTCGCGGCACGAAGGGACTGGTGCGGGCGACGTACTCCACGTAGCCGGTGCGGCGCTTCACCAGGCTCTTCTCCAGCAACGTCACGCCACTGACCCGCCGCAGGAAGAGCGTCATCACCGCCGCGCCGATGAAGCCCCAGCGGCCGATCGGTACCTCGGCCGCGACCAGTGCGATACCCCACCACACACATGCGTCACCGAAGTAGTTCGGGTGGCGGGTGTACTTCCACAGACCCTTGTTCATCACGGTGCCGGCATTTGCCGGGTTCTTCTTGAACCGAGCCAACTGTGCATCACCGACGGCCTCGAAGAACAGACCGACGAGCCACACCGCGACGCCGACCCATGCGAGCGCACCGAGTGACGGGGTGGTGCGCAGTTGACCCAGCTGCACGGGCAGCGACACGAGGAACATCAGGGTGCCCTGCAGGGTGAACACGGTGACCAGGCTGATCAGCCCGAAGCGCGGGCCCCAGTGTTTGCGCATCGCTTTGTAGCGGTAGTCCTCGCCGTTGCCGTGGTTGCGCCAGAACAGGTAGCCGCCGAGTCGCAGTCCCCACAGAGAGGTCATCGCCACCAGCAGGTTCTGGCGTGCAGAGAGGCCGTCGACGCTGAGGCGTACGGCCCATGCAACGGCGACGAAGCCGAGGCCCCACACGACATCGACGATCGAAGCGTTCTTCACGATCAGGCTGATCACCCAGGTGGCGAACATCAGCGCAGCGATGGTGAGCGCGGCAACTGCGAGAGGGTTGGTGGTGGCGAGCATCGATCTCCTATGAGGCGAGCAATAGGTGGACGGCAGCGTCGGCCAGTAGCCACTGGTCGTCGAGCCAGGCGGTGAAACCGTCGCCGGAGGGAACCTGTTCCCGGGCGATGCGGATTGCGTGGAACCTCACTGGCCGGGGACGACGCGAAAGGTGGCGCAGAATGCCGCCGAAGGTGTCGAGGCCATCGAAGCCGACATGCCAGGCGATCACCACATCGGCGGTGGGGCACCCCTCCAGCAGCGCAGCGGCGCCAGACGGTCGTGGAGGCAGCAGGTGCTGCAACTCGCCGAGCTTCGCGGCTCGTGCAGGGTCGCGTTCGCCGATCTTGGTGATCGCCCGCTCGCGTTTGTGGCCGGCGGCGCGGGTGCCCTCAGGGAAGATGATTGCAACCTCGTCGGCCTGCAGCCCGGCGGCGAGTTCGCGCAGCGCAGCCAGCTCAGCGGACGAGTCATCGGCGCCGCGGTCGAGGAAGTGGTTCGGCAGGCGGTTGCCGACGATGTCGAGACACGGGTCGACCAGCAGTTCACGTTTCAGCACGTAACGAGGGTTCATCCGTGCCTGCGAAGTGACGACCCAAGCGCTGACCAGCGAATCGGCGAGGCTCGCGTGGCGGCACAGCATGATTGTCGGACCGGGGGAGAGCGCGCTCGCGTCGGCGGCCTCGATGGCGATGCCGGTGGTGGCGCGCAACGCACTCATCAACCGCGCGGCCCACCAGCGTTGGAGCGCGTACTGAGAGCGGCTGGCATGTGCGCGCCCGACGCACCAGAGGCCGAACGCAGCGATGACACCGCAGACCTCGAGCCACGCCCAACACACGCCGAAGGCGAGCAGCCGAACGGTGGGGAGCCGCGTGCGCCCGCGGACCAGATCAGCCGCGCCTGCGACCACGAACCAGACCGGGATGGTGGCGGTGAGAATGGCCGCCGCCAGGAACAGCACAGGGATGGAGACGATCCGCCGTCGGAGCGTGCCAGGCATGGGTCAGCCGTTGAACTCGGCGACGAGTGGGGCGTATGCGTCCATCGCCTGCAGCGCCGCGCTGCGGTCGAGCGGGGGGAGCCACAGGGCCACGAACTCAGTGCCGATCGATGCCAGGTGGTGCAAATGGGCAGCGTCTGCCTTGGCCCCCAGGACACCCAGTCCGATGGTGGACGGGTCGCGACCGGCTTCGGTCGCTGCGTGCTGGAGGGCGGTCCACTTTTCGTCGACCGGGAAGCGTCCCTCGATCGGCATCCAGTAGTCGCCGTATTCGACGATGTGCTGGAAGTGCAGCGGGGTCGGCGATGCTCCGATCACGATCGGTGGGTGTGGTTGCTGCACTGGCTTGGGCCAGCTCCAGCTCTTCTCGAAGTTCACGAACTCGCCGTGGAACTCGGCTTCGTCCTTTGTCCAGAGTTCCTTGCAGGCGAGGACCTTCTCGCGCACCATCTTGCGGCGGCGCTTGATATCGGCCGGAGAGATACCGTGCGACTCCATCTCCTCGTGGTTCCACCCGTAGCCGACCCCAAACTTCAGGCGGCCGTTGGAGATGACGTCGAGCGACGCAACCTCCTTGGCCAGCCAGATCGGGTCGCGTTGGGCGACGAGCGTGATGCCGGTGCCTAACTTCAACGTGGTGGTGACGGCAGCGACCGCCGTCAGCGCGATGAACTGGTCGTGCGTTCGCCAGTATTCCGGGGAGAGCGGCGGTGCGCCGACGCGCCCGCCCCACGGTGTGCGACGCGACACCGGGATGTGGCTGTGCTCGGGAAACCAGAGCGAGTCGAAGCCACGCGCTTCGGTCTCGCGGCCGAGTTCGATGGGCTGGATACCTTGGTCTGTGGGGAAGATGATCAGCCCGATACGCATACCTTGGAGGTTAACCCCGTGCCTTCTGCCGCCATTCCCTTCCGTCTGTGTCGCGGTGCTGACCACGAGCCGTCGTCGTGCGCGGCAAGGTGCATGGTGTGTGGTTCCGCGACTCGTGTCGGCGGATGGCGATCGACCAGGGCGTCGCCGGATGGGTGCGCAACCGAATGGACGGCACCGTCGAAGCGGTGTTCGAAGGCCCGATCGAGGCAGTCGCCCGTTGTGTGTCGTGGTGTCGTGCGGGGCCACCACGGGCCGAGGTGGATGGCATCGATGTGCGCGAGGATCCTGCCGAGGGGACCTCGGGCTTCTCGATCTGGTGAGGGTCAGGCGGTGAACGCTGGGCCGTCGAAGCGGTCGACGGTCGTGAACGAGTCGACCGGCTTGCGGCTCAACTTCGTCGGCTGGTGCACCGGCACGCCGAGGAAGATCACGGCTGCGAGCGCGTGGCCTTCGGGCAGGCCGAGTGCCGGCGCGGCGGCGGGTTCGGCCCGCGAGAGGAACGTGGTCATCACGCCACCCAGGCCGTGCGCTCGAGCCGACAGCAACAGGTTCCAGCAGAACGGGTAGATGCTGGCGCCTGCCGTGACCGGCGGGCGATCGAGGTTTCCGTCCATCAGCGCGATGTGGTGCAGATCGGCCGCGACTGCCAGCACCACCGGGATGTCCTCGATGGTCTCCACGAGCGCGTTGGGCACGACCTTCGGCGGTGCATCGATCGACTTTCCGAACGCAAACGCGGTCGCTCCCGTCGCGTTCGCGCCGAGGTACTCGTGCCAGATCGGCAGCATCAGGTCGGCCATCGTGCGTCGTATGGCGAGATCCTTGACGACCGCCACACGCCACGGCTGGCGGTTGCCGCCGCTGGGAGCGAAGCGTGCATCGTCGAGCACCGCGGTGACAGTGGCGTCGTCGACGGGGTCGGTAGTGAAGGCGCGAACGGAACCATTGGTGCGGATCGCGGTGGAGATGTCCATCGGCCCACGATGCCACACAGTGCCCCGGTCGCACCGTGACCACGACCGCCCGTGGTCGAGATGTGACAAGAACGAGGTTGGTGGGCCAGATGTAGCTCACACCCCACTGGCCATGAGCACGACCAGGAGGTTTATGAAGGCTCCAGCCATCCCATGAGCTCGCCGCCTCACTTGCGTCGCATCTCGATTGCGCCGTACAGCACGATGCCGAGCCCGGCAACGATCGTCACCGCGCCCGCAGTCCGATCGCCGTTGGCGGTATCACGGCACTGCTCGTAGCCGGTGTCGCGGTCACCGCAGCCGATCTCCTGCATTCCTCCGTTGCACGCCAACAACCCGCCCAGCAACAAGATCGCGCCACCCACCCATGAGAGCACACGTCCACGTCGCCGCCGATCCTGATTCGATGTCATCACGATCACCCAACGCGATCGTGCGCCGCTTCACGCTGGAACTCAACACCGAAAACGTGCAAGTCGGCGCGGAGGCAGGCCGTGAGCCCGGTTCAACGCCGACTCGGACGGAACGTTCGGATCAGCGTCAGGCGTTGCCTTCGGCGACCTTCTTGCGTACGACGTTGAGCGCCGAGCCGGCCTTGAACCACTCGATCTGCTCGGGGCTGAACGTGTGCACACCCTCGAACTCGACCGTGCTGCCGTCGGGCTTCACGATTTGGCAGCGCACGTTCTTGCCGGGCACCGGGGGAAGGTCGAGCACATTGATGCGGTCGTCCTCGCCGATGAGGTCGTAGGTGGCCGGGTCGGCGAAGGTGAGCGGCACAAGTCCCTGCTTCTTCAGGTTCGTTTCGTGAATGCGGGCGAAGCTGCGGGTGATGATCACCACGCCGCCGCGGAAGCGGGGCTCCATGGCGGCGTGCTCACGCGACGAACCCTCGCCGTAGTTGCGGTCGCCGATGGCCACCCAGCGCACGTTGGCCTCGCTGTACTTCTTGGCCAGGTTCGGGTAGGTGTCGTCGGTGCCACCGAGGGCGTCCTTGCCGATGCCCACCGGGTACGCACTGCCGTCGGCCTTGGCGTAGGCATTGACCGCACCGAGGAACAGGTTGCCGGAGATGTTCTCCAGGTGGCCGCGGTAGGTGAGCCACTTGCCTGCCGCCGAGATGTGGTCGGTGGTGCACTTGCCCTGGGCCTTCATCAGCACCGGCAGGCCGAGGTAGTCGTTGCCATCCCACGCGGTGAAGGGAGCAAGCAGTTGCAGGCGATCGCTGGTGGGCGACACGACGACATCGACGCCCGAACCGTCCGCCGGGGGAGCGGTGAACGTGTTCTGGCCGGGGTCGTAGCCCTTGGCCGGCAGCACTTCGCCGACCGGTGCATCCAGCTTGACCTGGCTGCCATCGGGGGCGGTGATCGTGTCGGTGGTGGGGTCGAAGTCGAGGTTGCCAGCGAGCGCCAGCGCCACGACCGTGTCGGGTGACGTCACGAACGACAGCGTGTTCGCCGAACCGTCGTTGCGCTTGGGGAAGTTACGGTTGAACGAGTTGACGATCGTGTTCGGCTTGTCGATCGCCGCGGCCGGGCGGTCCCACTGGCCGATGCACGGACCGCAGGCGTTGGCCAGCACCGTGGCGCCGATGGACTCGAGATCGGCGATCAGACCGTCGCGCTCGATGGTGGCACGGGTCTGCTCGCTGCCGGGCGACACCAACAGTGGTGTCTTCACCTTCAAGCCGCGAGCTGCGGCCTGGCGGGCGATCGAGGCGGCGCGGGTGATGTCCTCATACGAACTGTTCGTGCAGCTACCGATGAGCGTGGCGCTGATCTCTAGTGGCCAGTCGTTGGCGCGGGCCTCGGCGCCGACAGCGGCGCCGACGCGGTTGGCGCGGTCGGGCGAGTGCGGGCCGTTGATCAGCGGCTTCAGCGCATCGAGGTCGATCTCGATCACCTGGTCGTACTGGGCGCCCTCGTCGGGTCGCAGGTCGGCGGCGACCTTGTCGGCAGCTGCGGCGATGGCTGCGCGGCCGGTGGCCTTCAGGTAGTCGGCCAGGTTCTGGTCGTAGCCGAACACGCTGCAGGTGGCGCCGATCTCTGCGCCCATGTTGCAGATCGTGGCCTTGCCGGTGGCCGAGATGCGGTCGGCGCCGGGGCCGAAGTACTCGACGATTGCGCCAGTACCGCCCTCGACGGTGAGCACGCGGGCGACCTCGAGGATGATGTCCTTCGGTGCCGTCCAACCGTTCAAGTTTCCGGTCAAACGTACGCCGATGACCTTGGGGAACTTGACGTTGAATGGGAAGCCAGTCATCACGTCGACTGCGTCGGCGCCACCTACGCCGATGGCCACCATGCCCATGCCGCCAGCGTTGGGGGTGTGGCTGTCGGTGCCGATCATCATGCCGCCGGGGAAGGCGTAGTTCTCGAGGACGACCTGGTGGATGATGCCGCTGTTCGGGCCCCAGAAGCCGATGCCGTACTTGGCGCTGACGGTGCGCAGGAAGTCGTACACCTCACGGTTGGTGTCGATGGCTACGCCGAGGTCGATCTTGGCCCCAACCTTGGCCGAAATGAGGTGGTCGCAGTGCACAGTGCTGGGCACGAGCGTGGTGGGCAGCCCGGCGGTCATGAACTGCAGGAGCGCCATCTGCGCCGTCGCGTCCTGCATTGCCACCCGGTCGGGGCGAAAGTCGTTGTACGTGCCGCCGCGCTCGATCGGCTCGTTGGGGTCGTAGAGGTGGTTGAGGAGGATCTTCTCCGTGAGGGTCAGCGGGCGCCCGAAGCGCTCGCGGCCGGCGGCGACCCGAGCGGGGAGTGTGGCGTACACACCTTCGACCAGTTCGATCGGCGTTCCTGCAGAGACGGTCATGGAAGTTTCCCCTTGATCGGCGACGAGATGTAGACAAGCATAATACAAGTTCATGAGGTTGCCAAAGAAAGGAACGTCGGTCGCCCGATGCGCACGATCCGCTACCAGGAGATAGCTCACACGTTGCGGGGACGGCTCTCTGAGCAGGGCCCCGGCCATGTGCTGCCCAGCGAGAGCGAACTGTCGGCGGAGTTCGGGGTCAGCCGTGTGACGGTGCGCCGAGCGTTGGAGATGCTGCGCGACGACGGGGTGGTGGAGTCACGTCAGGGGTTCGGTTGGTACGTGGCGATGGCGCCGTTGCAGCAGCGGCTCGGACAGCTGGACACCATCGAGAACCAGTTGGCTGTCGGCGGGATCCGTCCTGAGCGGCAGATCCTCGAGTTCGCGTTCGTCCCTGCGCCACCGCACATCGCCGAGCGCCTGCATTGCGCGCAGGTGCTGCGCGTGAAGCGTCGCAACCTCGCCGACGGCGCACCGTTCGCCGTGGTCACGGTGTGGTGCCCGGCCGAACTGGGCCAACACCTGTCTCGGCGCGAGGTCGAGCGGCGTCCGTTCTACGAACTGCTCGGTGTGCAGTTGCGCGGCGCCACCCAGACCATCGGCGCGGCAGCAGCCACCGAGCACGACGCCCGACTGCTGGAGGTGCCCGTCGGCAGCCCGGTGCTGCGCTGTGAGCGGCTGACGACCACAGTGACCGGCGAGCCCGTGCTCTTGTCCGAGCACATCTTCCCTGCGCACCGCACCGAGTTCGTGGTGGAGCTTCCCCAGGCAGCGCCCTCGCTCGTGCCGAGCGGGCTGCGCCTCGTCGATCAGGTGTGAACCACGCTCACCACGTATCCCAGTGCAGGATCGGCTCGAGCGGCAGGCGTGCGGCGGGCTTGAAGTCGGTGCCCACGGTGTAGGCGATGGGGAACATGCCGACCTGGCTGAACCCTGCCGGGATACCCAGCAGTTCGGCCGACTGCGCGTCGCCGCCCTTGGCCAGGTGCACGGTGGTCCAGGCGGTGCCGAGCCCGCGCTCGCGTGCGGCCAGCAGGAAGCTCCACACGGCGGGAAGGATGCTGCCCCACACGCCAGCAGCAGCCCACAGCGGCAGCCGGTCGAGGTCGGCGGCGATGCACGGCACCATGATGATCGGCGCCCGTTGGAAGTGCTCGGCGAGGTAGTTGGCGGAGGAGTACACCTGCTCGATTCGGCGGTCACCCTCCTCGCCGCTGGCGGCCAGCGCCGATGCGGCGACACTGCTGCTGTAGCCCGCCCAGTTGGCGCGGTAGATATCGGCGAGCGCCATCTTCTTGGCCGGGTCGGTGACCATCAGCCATTGCCAACCCTGCGAGTTGCTACCGCTGGGTGCCTGCAATGCGATTTGGAGGCACTCCTCGATCACCTCGCGCTCGACCGGCCGGTCGAAGTCGAGGCGCTTGCGCACGGCGCGGGTGGTGGTGAGGACTTCGTCGGCGGAGAGGTGTAAGTGCATGCCGAGAGTGTGCCACGACACATGCAGGCTGCGCTGCGCCTGACACACTCACGGTCATGACTGCGATCAACATCGGCGACCGGGTATCGATCACGCTCACGGACGGCGTGGCCGACGTTCGTATGACGAGGCCCGACAAGCGCAACGCACTCGATGGTGCGATGTTCGTCTCGCTCGCCGAAGCCGGTGAACGTCTCAAGACGATGGCCGGCGTGCGCGTTGCAGTGCTCTCCGGTGAGGGCGCGTCGTTCTGCGCGGGTCTCGACTTCGCCACCATGGCCGCGCTGGCCACTGGCGTGGACAGTGATGGACGCGACAACCCTGGTCTGTTGCAGGAGAGCGGCATCACGCACCTCGGGCAACAGGTTGCGTGGGTGTGGCAAGAGGTGCCAGTGCCGGTCATTGCCGCAGTGCACGGACACGCGATCGGTGGTGGCATTCAGGTCGCCCTCGGGGCCGACATCCGCATCGTGCACCCGGATACCAAACTCAGCGTTCGTGAGGTGCACTGGGGGTTGGTGCCCGATATGACCGGCACAATGATGCTCTCGCGGTTGGTACGTGCCGACGTGGCCAAGGAACTCGTGATCACCGCCCGCATGTTCGACGGCCGTGAGGCGTTCGCTCTGGGCATTGCCACCAAGTTGTCGGACACCCCGCTCGACGATGCGTTGGTCATGGCCCGCGAGATCGCCGGACGCAGCCCGGATGCAGTTCGTGGTGCGAAGGCCTTGCTGAACGGACTGTTCAATGCCGGTGCGGCCGAGCAGTTCGCTGAGGAACGACGTGTGATCCGCTCGATTATCGGCAAGCCGAACCAGGCCGAAGCGGTCGCGAGCAACTTTGAGAACCGTCCCGCCCACTTCATCGACCCGGTCTGAGGAGCTCGCCGTGACGACGATCGACGACAATGCGCTGAAGCTGTTCTCGTTCCAGGTCTTCTCCAAGCTGGAGGGTGCGGTCACGGCAGGGATGATTCATCTGGGTGACCAGCTGGGCCTCTATGTCGCGTTGGCCGACGCTGCCGCACCGATCACCACCCACGAGCTCGCGGAACGGACGGCGCTCGATGAACGCTGGGTTCGCGAGTGGGCGCACAATCAGGCGGCGGCGAAGTTGATCACCGTCGACGAGGGCCGGTTCGGGCTGACGCCGGAAGCCGCTGCGGTGCTGGCCTCACCGGAACACCCGGCCTACGGGATGGGCATGTTCCACCGTCTGCCGCAGACGATGCGCGCGCTGGAGGATGTGCGCGAGAGCTTCCGCACCGGCATCGGCCACGACTACGACAGCCACGGACCGCAGGGCGCAGTGGGTATCGAGCGCAACTTCGAACCGTGGAGCAACGCCAACCTGCTCCCCGTGGTGTTGCCCGCGATCGATGGCCTCGTTGAGCGGATGCGATCCGGTGCGTCGGTCGCCGATATCGGGTGTGGGGCGGGCAGCGCTGTGTTGCTCATGGCGGCAGCGTTTCCGCATTCGCAGTTCCGCGGCTACGACATCTCGCAGTACGCGCTTGCTCGCGCGGCACTGAAGCTCGAGGAGAGCGGTCTGCACAACGCCGAGTTCCACGACCCGCGCCAGGTGCCGCTGCCCGATGACCAGACGCTGAACTTCATCACCACGTTCGACTGCATTCACGACATGACCCACCCGTCGGAAATGATGAAGGCCATTCGTCGGGCGATCGCACCTGATGGCGTGTGGCTGCTGGTCGACATCAAGGCACTCGACACGTTCGAGGAGAATGCTCGCAAGAACCCGATGGCGCCGCTGATGTACGGCATCAGCGTGCTCTCGTGTATGTCGTCCGCGCTCAGCGAGGAGGGTGGCGAAGGTCTCGGCACATTGGGGCTGTCGGAGAACAAGGCCCGCGCAATGACGCAGGCCGCCGGCTTCACCCGCTTTGAGAAGCTGCCGATCGACCATGCGGTCAATGCGTTCTACATGGTGCGGCCCTGACCCGCACCTGACCGAGTGGGTCAGCTGGCGTTGAGGTGCTCGAACTTGCGCTCGGCGAACAACCACTGACCGCCGACCCGCACGTAGCGGTCGTGGTACACGCCAAGGATGGTCTCAGGTTCGCTCTTCTTGCGGCGCAGTGTCTCGTGGATGATGACTCGTCCCGTGCCGGTGCCGGCGGCTTCATCCACCTCGAACACGGTGTTGGGTGCGAGCTGCACTGCGTAATCAAGGTCTTTGAAAATGCGCGCGAGGCTGGTGCGGATCTTGTCGCGCCCCTGGAGTGGTTTGCCGATGTTCCACAGGCCATCCTCGATGAAACACGCGGCGCAATCACCGGGATCGAGCCGCACGGCGCTGTCGCACCAGCGCGCAATCAGGCGGCGCAGGGCCGCCTCGGTCGCGGGGGAGGGTGCGCTGGTGAGGCCTGCTCGCGGTGTGTCGCTGCCGCGCAGATCTTCGGGTTCGAGGCCGACCTCCCACGCCGCCAGGGTGCGGACGTGCTCGATGAACTGGTCGCGGCTCATCATCCCGCTGTGTGCCGCGAACTGAACGGCAAGGCCGTCGACCACCGAGGTGAGACGGATGGCCGCCGCTGCCGGATCGACACACACGAACTCGCCGGCGTCGACGCCGTTGCGGATGACGCGCTCGACGAGCGACGCCGACTGGTGGTCGAGTTCCTGGCTGATTGTGCGCATCATCGGGTTCCGGAGGGCTTCGCCCCAGCCGTCGATCCACAACATCCACTCGACGTCGTCGCTTCCTTCGGGCACGTAGTTTTGGATGACCCGGTCGAGTTGGGCGACGGATGTGGGAGCGGCCTCCACCTCGGCCTCCATCTCGGCGACGTCCTTGCGCGCGTAGTGGGCAAACGCCTCGGCGAGGAGATGTTCCTTCGACTCGAAGTGGTAGTGGATGAGACTGCTCGACACCTCCAGTCGCTTGGCGACGTCGGCAATGCGAGTTGCCGCGAAACCTCGTTCAATGACCACTTCGCACGTGGTCTCTAGAATCTCGGCACGGCGTTGGGCGACGGTGGGCTTCTTCACTTCCGCGCACGATACTGCGATGAGGTGCCCGACAAGCGGAGTGCCGACGATGGACTCACTTCTCGACGCGGAATGCTCCACGCATTACTGGGTGGATGCGGCAGAAATAGGTGTAGGTGCCCGGCGCGAGTGTGCTGGGAATCGTCCAGGTCGTGCGCCCAGCGGTGGGCTGACCGCCGTGGCCCAACTGGCCCGAGTCGAAGATGACCGGCCCGTCGGCCAACGGGTAGGCGATACCCGTGCTCTTGTTGCACGGCGCCTTGCAGGCAGTGATCGTGTGCCATTGACCATTGCCGATATCGGCGTCGAGGTTGTCGTAGGTGATCGTCTGACCTTGGCGCACGGTGGGCACCGACTTGGAGAAGTTCATATCACCCTGGCCGTACAGCCAGTCCTGGATCTGGATCGTGGAGGCCGCGGGTGAACTGGGAAGCGCAGTGAGGTCGAGGTACGACGTATCGGCGTCGCCGCCATGATGATCGTTCTCGGGCAGGTGACCGTGCGTGAGCATGCCGGGTGTGTCGACGGTGGTGAGGAACGGATCGTCGGCCGGTCCGCCCGGCTCGCCCATCCACACGACCATGATGCCCATCGACTCGTACCAGGAAGCGGATGCAGAGTCGTACGTCGCGGTGGTCGACAGTACGTCGCCCTTCTTCACCGCGACATGCCAGTCCGGTGTGGTTGCCGTCATCGCCACGTCCCACGACACCGCTCCGGCCGGCTCGTAATACTTGGCATCGGATTTGAACAGATGTGCAGTGGTGCCGGCGCGGCTGGCGTACAAGTCGGTGTGCAGCCCGCCCGGGTGGAGGTGGCCAGCAGTGGCGATGAGCGTGCCATCCTGATCGACCGTCCACAGGTTCCTCGGCGTGTCGCTCCCGTAAGGCTGGTTGGCCTGATCCGGGAAGGTGTACGTGGTGCCGTCTCCGTCGCCTCGCAGCACGTCGAACACCGGGTAGCCCATACCGTTCTGCACATCCATCCACACGGGGTGCGCAGCCAACATTCCGGTCGCCTCGGGCGCCGAGTCGGCGATCACGTCGATCTCGTAGGTGACCCACACCTGGGTGTTGTCGGGTGTGAGGTTGTGCAACATGTAGTTCAGCGCCCAGTGGTCGCCGGCGTCGTAGCGGTACCCGTAGGGCGACGGGAGGACGAGGTTCGTCTTCTCCTCGCCGGCAGCGAAGAACCGCTGCGGCAGCCCTGAGGTGGAATCACGATTGCTGAGGTTGAGCCACACACCGTGGTGCAGGTGCACGACGTCGACACGCGGCACGGTGCCGTCGGCGTACTCGAGGTTGGGCCGGAAACCGACGATCCATCCGCTGACGTCGGGCTGCGGGATGGTGGTGAGCGTGTCGATGTTGTTCTGCCCGGGCTGGATGGCGAACGGCCCGGCCTTGAACTTCAGCGTGACGGCCCCCGGCCGAGTGGGCAGATCAGCGATCGTGGTGTCGGTGGACAGTTCGACCGTGGACTGCGGGTTCTGGCTGGTGGGTGCCGCCGTCGTGTCGACCAACTGCGTGTCGGATGATGCGTCGCTCGTGGAGCACGCTGCGGCGATGAGTGCGCCAGCGACGATGGCGACGGCAGCGACCGTGCGCGCCTTCATGCGCTGAACCCATCGAGCAGGCCGGTGAGGCCTGTGGGGTGCGGTCCGATGCAGAGTTGTTCGAGGATGCCCATACCGTGTTCGAGAGTACCGTCAGCGCGGACGAGTACCGCGTCACACATGGTCTGAACGTGGACGTTCTCTCGCGTCAACGGCTGCGCTACGGGTACATCCAACTGCTCACCGACAGTCAGCGATTCCCCGTGCCAGGTGCCGTGTGCGAACTTCGAATGCCCGTAGCCGACACCGCACATGTGAAAGTCGATGCGGGGGGTCAGCGTGACGGTGTGCACGGAGCCATCCCAGTCGACGAGGTCGTACTCGAAGTGTTCGGCCCAACGGGTGCCGGGCCGCCATTGCACGCGCCATTCGACCGAGCGCATCAGACTGCCGTCACCGCCCACGGGTGCAAGCGCGCCGGTCTCGTGCCACCGGCGACCATCGCCGTACTCATTGACGTCGAAGTGGGTGGAGCACGAGGGGAAGTTCACCGGGGCCCAGAGCCAGAAGAACTGCGGTACCTGCACGGGCGCCCCACTGGGAGCGGCCTCGCCGACGGGCCGGATTCCCCACGAGCGATCGCGGGTGCCCCAGACCTGATCGGGCTCCACGATGTGGCGTTCGCCGTCGATCTCGATCCAGCCGCTCCAGGCCCCGAACTGCGTGAGGCGGGTGTAGTCGAAGAATGTGCGCAGCCCGACCCGTTCGAAGAAGTGCGGTTCTTCGATCGCCGCCGACCGGCCATCGAAGACCAGCTCCGCGCGCAACCCGTGTTCGGGCGCGTCGACGCTGACCCGCAGCGTCTGCAACGGCTGCACAATCGCGATCGCGATCGGCCCGAGCGTGGTGGCGTCGCGCGGGTCGAGGGGCGCTCGCTGGGTGTGGAACACGCTGTGTTGGCGGCCACCGACGACGGCGCAGAATGAGGCGTCGGCGACGTGCCGGTTCGGGTAGAGCCCCATCGCGACAGCGAAGAACAGGCCTCCGTCGCGCGCGTAGCCGTTGAAGAAGTAGCGGTCGTAGTGGTTGAGGTCGCCGGTCGCGCTGTGGGCGATCGGCACCGTGGCCTGATGGATCGGGTAGTCGTCGAAGCTCGTGAGCACGTCGGGAACGGTAGGCCATCCGGCAGTTGGTCTCGTCACCGTGCCGCGCCGTAGCCTGCGGGCATGAATCGACTCACGGCGTTTCCACGCCGGGTGCGCCGCGATGGCTTCACACCCACCGAGTTCCTCTCCATCTGCATCGGGGCGTTGTTCCTGCTCAGCATCATCGTGGTGAGCGGCGGTGTGGTGCGGCTCACCGGTTCCGGTCTGGGATGTACTGATTGGCCGAACTGCAACTCGGCTCAGCTCGTCAGCGTCTCCAACGCTCATTCGGCGATTGAACAGATCAACCGATTCTTCACGTTCGTCGTGTGTATCGGCGTGGCGTTGGCGGCCATCGCCGCGTGGTACCGCCGGCCGCGTCGGCGCGACCTGCTGGGTCTGTCGCTGGTGATGCTGATCGGCGTGCCGTTCCAGGGTGTCGTTGGCGCGATCGTTGTCTGGACCAAGGTCAACCCGGTGGCGGTGCAGTTCCACATGGTGTTGTCGTTGGTGCTCATCTGGGCAGCGGTCGTCATGATCGTACGTTCCCGTCAGGTCGATACGGGCGCTCGCTCGCTGAGCGTGGCGGCTGCTGTGCGCCGCCGGGTGCAACTGCTCGCAGGATGGACGGTGCTCGCGCTGTTGGCCGGTTCCGTGGTGACCGGCACTGGTCCGCACGCAGGTGACGACGAGGCCAAGCGCTTCTTCGGTACCGCCGCCGACATCGATGGCCATGCGTTGCAGTGGGTCACGCGGGTGCACAGCGCGATTGTCTGGGTGACGGTGCTCGTGGCACTCAGCCTGCTGTGGATGCTCCGCAAGGTAGCCCACGACCGCGAGGTGCTCGACGCGCCGTTGACGGCGTGGTTGATCACGGCGCTGGTGCAAGGAGCGATCGGCTACGTCCAGTACGCCGCCGGTCTTCCGGTCGCGCTGGTCGCCGTTCACCTGGCCGGCGCCGCAACCCTCACCGGTTGCACCGCATGGCTGTGGTGCAGCACCACGTCCGTCGTTGCCGACGAACCCTGACCCCGTTTCACCCCGCCCCGGTTTCACCCCGCCCCGGTTTCACCCCGCCCCGGTCGCACACACATCACGGGTGCCCGTGGCCGACGTGGGACACGAACGGGTAGCGAGATGGTCAGTCGAGCCCGAGTACCGCGTCGTAAAGGTGCTGGCAGTCGTTCGTCGCCAGCACCGTGGGGCCATGGGGGCCAACGCGCACGGTGGTGATGCTGGTGTTCTCGATCGTGAACACCATTGAGCGATGTATGCCCAGTAGGTGGGCGAGGTACGCGTTGATCGTGCCTCCGTGCGAGACGACAGCGATCGTCTGCCCGGTATGTTGCGTCGCGACGGCGTCGATCACCCCGGCCACCCGGCTGCGGAACGCGTCGTCACCTTCACAGCCGGGGATTCCGTCCCAGCGTCCCGTGCGGTTCCACGCCACCCACTCCGGGTCCTTGATCGAGGCTCGGCGACGGAACTCGCCATGGCCCCAGTCGCCCAGGCGGATCTCTTCGAGGTCGCGAAACACGGCGACATCGAGCCCGCGCTCGGCGGCCAGTGGGGCCGCAGTCTGTATGGCCCGGCTGAGCTGCGAGCTGTAGACGGCGTGGATGGTTTTGGTGCGCAGCCGATCCGCCAGGAGAGCCGCCTGTTCGACACCGACAGCGTGCAGCGGCGGGTCGAGTGACTCGGGTGACCCCGGAACCACGTCGGCCGAGCGGCCGTGGCGGATGAGCAGCATTTCGCACTCGTCGGGCTCTGGGGAGCGCAGCAGGGGCTGCGGAACGGTCTGGGTGCCCTGTTCAGGCTGGTTGGTGTGGCTCACGCCGCCACGGTAGCGGTGGGCTCGGCACCGCCCGATGCACCGCGAGCGGTGACCACCAGCCCGATGAGCACCATCGCGATGCCTGCCCAGCCGGCGACACGGATGCCCTCGTGCACGACTACCGCACCGAGCACGGCGGCGGTCAACGGTTCGAGCAGTGTCAGTGTGATGACGGTGGGTGCGTGGAGATACCGCAGGGCGAATCCGTACAACGTGTATGCCCCACCGACCGTGATGGCCCCGAGGTAGATCGTGACCCACCAACCGTTCCCGTGCAGCACCCAGCCGGGGTGGTGGGCCAGCAGCAGGGGAGTGAGCAGCACTGCCCCGCCGCAGAACATCGCTGCCATGCCTGCGGTGCTGTGCTCGCCTGCGTCGATGAGCGACTTGCCGACGGTGGCGAACGTCGCCCAACCCAAACCGGCGCACACGGCGAGCGCGATGCCGGTGTGGTCGATGGCGTCGGACCGCCCGGCAAGGCCGAGCAGCGCGACCCCAGCCACGCTGATGCCGGTGCCTGTCAGCCACGTGCGGGCTGGCGCGCGACGGTGCCGGAGAGCGGCGAGCACTCCCGCCAGCACCGGGCCCGAGCCGATGGTCGCGACGGTGCCGACAGCGACACCGGTGCGACCGACAGCGAGGAAGTAGCAAAGTTGGAAGACCGCCACTCCCAGTGCTCCCACGAGCGTGATCGATTGGCGCCACGGCGCGAACACGCCCCGTCCCTGCCGTCGGGCGACGGCCAACAGTGTGATGCCACCGACGAGGAGACGCAGCGCACCGACCGAATAGGCGTCGGCTCCCTCAGGAGCGTTGACCAACACCGTGCCGGAGGTACCGAACAGCGCGGCCGCGGTGAGGACGGCCAGAACGGCTGACCGGCGGTGGGTGTTCGAGTTCAGTGGGGGACGCCCGAACGGATCAGGCGCCGCCGAGGTACGCGGCCTGCACAGCCGGGTCGGTGAGCAGCTTGCTGGCTTCGTCGGTCTTCACCACGAGGCCGGTCTCGAGCACATAGGCGCGGTGGGCGCGGCGGAGTGCCTGCGCGGCGTTCTGCTCGACCAACAGCACCGTGGTGCCTTGGCGATTGATCTCGGTGATGATGTCGAAGATCTGCGTGATGAGCATCGGGGCGAGGCCCATCGAGGGCTCGTCGAGCAGCAGCACTCGCGGACGACTCATCAACGCGCGGCCGATGGTGAGCATCTGCTGCTCGCCACCGGACATCGAGCCACCGGCCTGCGACTTGCGCTCGGCAAGACGCGGGAACAGTTCGAAGACCCGCTCGAGGTCGGACTTGTAGGCCGCGCTCTTGCGGTCTTTCCGCGTCCAACAACCCATGTCGAGGTTCTCGAGCACGCTCATGCCCGGGAAGATGCCGCGACCCTCAGGTGCCTGGCAAATGCCGAGTTCAGTGCGCTTGTGGGCGGGCATCTTGGTGATGTCCTGGCCATCGAACGTGATGGTGCCCTTAGCGACCGGACGCAGGCCCGACACCGTCTTCAAGGTGGTGCTCTTGCCGGCGCCGTTGGCGCCGATGAGCGTGACGATCTCGCCCTCACCAACGGTGAACGAGATGCCTTTGATGGCCTCGATGCGGCCGTAGAACACGTGCAGGTCGTTGACCTCAAGCAGCATCGGACGGCTCCCCCAGGTAGGCGGCGATGACGGCCGGATTGGCACGAACTTCGGTCGGCGTGCCCTCGGCGATCTTGCGGCCGAAGTCGAGCACGATGATGCGATCGGTGACACCCATGACCAGGCTCATGTCGTGCTCGATCAGCAGCACGGTGTACCCCTGATCGCGGATCGTGCGGATCAGACCCATCAGCTCGATCTTCTCGGCCGGGTTGAAACCGGCGGCTGGTTCGTCGAGACACAACAGCTTGGGACCGGTGGCGAGCGCACGGGCGATCTCCAAGCGACGCTGATAGCCGTACGGCAGGTTCTTGGCCGCATCGGCCGCTCGGTCGGCGATCCCCATGAACGTCAGCAGTTCCATTGCTCGCTCGGTGTGGGCCTTCTCCTCGCGACGCTGTCGCGGGAGGCGGAACATCGCGCCGAGCACGCTGGTGCGGGCGTGGGCGTCGCAGCCGACGATTACGTTCTCAAGAGCAGTCATCTCCGGGAAGAGGCGGATGTTCTGGAACGTGCGAGCGATACCCAGTCGGGTGATCTTGTGCCGGTCGAGTTTGGCCAGCTTCTTTCCGTCGAAGCGAACCTCGCCCTTGGTGGCTTGGTAGACACCGGTCATCACGTTGAAACACGTGGTCTTCCCGGCACCGTTCGGGCCGATCAAGCCCAGGATCTCACCCTTGCGGATGTCGAAGCTGACTTCGCCCAGTGCGACCAGGCCGCCGAACTGCATCGTGACGTTGTCGATCTCAAGCAGTGGCTGTTCCATGAGCGCCTCCTTCCAGATCGGGATCGCCTTCGCGGACATCTTCGAACGGGGGCGGATCGTCGGATGGTGGCTCGACCTGCCTGCCGTGCTGACGGCGGGGCAGCAGACCCTGTGGGCGGAAGATCATCATCACCACGAGCGCCACACCGAACCAGAAGTAGCGACTGGTGTCGAGGAAGCGGAACCGCTCGGGCAGGTAGGCGACCACGACCGCGCCGATGACGACGCCTGGCATGTTGCCAGGGCCACCGAGTACGACGGCGGCGAGGAACAAGATGGACAGCTTCAACTCGAAGTTCTGCGGCAGGATGAACGCGGTCTTGGTGGCGTACAGCGAACCGGCCATACCGCCCACCCCGGCGCCGATGGCGAACGCCCACAGCTTGAACTTGAACGTAGGTACGCCCATCAGCTCGGCAGCGTCCTCGTCCTCGCGGATGGCGGTCCAGGCGCGACCGACGCGGCTGCGCTCCAGGCGGCTGAGGAAGAAGTAGACGATGACCACCATCGTCAGTCCGAGCCAGTAGAAGCTCTTGCTGTCCAGCACGCCGAAGTGGATCGGGCCGATGTTCGGTGGCGGTGGGATGTTGCTGATGCCGGGAGTGGCGCCCAGCCAGTCGAATCGCTGCGCCAGCAGGCGGATGATCTCGCCGAATCCGAGCGTGACGATCGCGAGATAGTCGCCTCGCAGGCGCAGTGTGGGAGCGCCGAGCAGCACGCCCGACAACATCGACACCAACATTGCGATCGGCAGACAGATCAGCCACGGCAAGTTGCCATGCTGCGAACTCAGCACGGCAACGGTGTACGCGCCAACGGCATAGAAACCGACGTAGCCGAGGTCGAGCAGACCGGCCATGCCGACCACTACGTTGAGTCCGAGGGCGACGATCACGTAGATGACGACGCTGCCGGCGAGCATCGAGCTGAAGTCGGTGCCGGTGGTGGGGATCACGGGCAGGTTCAGCGACGGCAACGCATAACAGAACGCGAGGCCGAGGATGCCGATGACCCAGCGGGCGGGCTTGGGTACCTGCTGCCACTTGGCGAAGAACCGCCGGCGGCTGTCCGAGGCGGCAGCGATGCGCTCACCGAAGGCGAGCTTGGCTGCTGCCGTGGGCGGCGGCCCGGGAGGAAGGTCGGTGCCGGTGGTGGGCGGCCGCTCGCTCATGCCTTGCTCCTTCCCATTGACTCGCCCAGCAGACCGGTGGGCCTGAGCATCAGGACGAGCACGAGGACCACGAACGCCGTCACCGAACCCATCTTCTGGTTGGACTCGAACAGGCTGGTTCCCCAGTTTTCGATGACGCCCAGCATCAGGCCGCCCAGCAGGGCGCCCTTGATGTTGCCGATACCGCCGAGGACGGCAGCAGTGAAGGCCTTCACACCGAGTTCAAAGCCCAGTGAGTAGCGGGCGGAACCGTTGTAGATCTCGAAGAAGAACGCTGCGCCACCGGCCATCACGCCGCCGACGAGGAAGGTGATGAGAATGATGCGGTCGACGTTGACGCCCATCAGGCGGGCTGTTTCCATGTCTTGCGCGACGGCCCGGATGCCGCGGCCAACCTTGCTGCGGTTCACGAACAGCACGAGGATCACCATCATGATCAGCGAGCCGATGACGACGAGTACGTAGTCGTTACGCACATCGGCATTGAAGATCGAGAACAGGCGACGCTTCTTGAACACGCGGGCTAGGGCGTAGTCCTGGCGCTGCTTGGTGCCCCACTCGCCGACCGCTTCGGACATCGCGAAGCTGGCGCCGATGGCGGAGATGAGGAACACCAGGCGGGGTGCATTGCGTTTGCGCAGTGGCCGATAGGCGACGCGCTCCAGCACGACGGCGGACGCGCCGCCGATGATGATCGACATCACCAGACACAACGCCAACACACCCACCAACGTGAAACCCGTCTTGTACGGATCGTCGCCGTTGGAGAGTCGGTCGGGTATACCCAGCATGTCGATCGCGAAGAACGAGCCGAACGCCGAGAACATGAAGACCTCGGAGTTGGCGAAGTTGATCAAGCGAAGGACGCCGTACACGAGCGTGTACCCCAGCGCGATCAATGCATAGATCGAGCCGAGCACCAGTCCATTGACGGTGGAGGGCCAGAACAGGTTGACGAAGGAATTGAAATCCACGCATCCCCCCCGGGATCCGAAGGCCGGTTCACGTTGAAGTGGACCGGGTATGAATAAGGGGGTCGGGGCACAGGGCCCCGACCCCCTCGTTCATGGAATGGACTGGATCAGCCGATCAGGCCCTTGGCAATGATCTTGCCGCCCTCGACGACGCTGTAGTACACAGCGTTACCGACCGGCTCGCCGGTCGCATCGAACTTGATCTGCTTGGTGATACCAGGCTGGTCGTAGGCCGACACGAAGGCGGCCAGGTCGGCGCGGGTGACCTTGCCGGCAGCGATGCCTGCGAGGAGCACCTTGGCGCAGTCGTAGGCCTCCGGCGAGTACAGAGCCGGGTCCTTCTTGAACTTGGCGTTGAACGCAGCCTGGAAGTCGGCGTTCACGTCGGCCGGGGCGCCAGTGGCGGTGAGGTACGCACCGTCAGCGGCAGAACCGGCGTTGTCGACGAATGCCTGATCCAGCGAGCCATCGCCCGAGACGAACGTGGCGGTGAGGCCGGCGTCACGAATCTGCTTGACCAGCTTGGCAGCCTCGGCGTAGTAACCACCGTAGAAGATGGTGTCGACGCCGGCATCCTTCATCTTGGTGATGGCGGCCGAGAAGTCGGCAGCCTTCGGGTCGATCTGGGCATCGGCGACATCGAGGGCGCCGAGACCGCTGCGGACCGAGTCGGCAAGGCCCTTGCCGTAGTCGGAAGCATCATCGATGACGCCGACCTTGGTGCCCTTGACGGTGTCCTTGATGAGGGTGACGACACCAGGAGCCTGCTTGTCGTCGTTCGCCAGGATGCGGTGGAACATCTTCCAGCCGTTGGTCGACAGCTTGGCGTTGGTGGCGCCAGGCGTGATCATCGGCAGGCCAGCGGCCTCGAACTTCGGCATGGTTGCCTTGCTCTCGCCCGAGAAGCCCGGTCCGATGAGGCCGATGATGGCTGCGTCGTTGACGATCTTGTCAGCGAGCGGGGTGGCCTGAGCCGGATCGCCCTGCGAGTCGAACGACGTGTCGAACGCGACCTGGCAGTTCGGGTTGGCGGCATTGAACTCGTCGATGGCGATCTGTGCGCCATTGATCATGTTCGTGCCGAGCGCACCGTTGTCGCCGGAGAGCGCACCGATGAACCCGATCTTGACGCCGCTGCAGGTGGCGCCTCCGCCGCCGCCAGCGGCAGTGGTGGTGGCCGGGTCGGCCTTCTTGTCGTCGCCGCAGGCCGCAACCAAGATGGCTGCGGTTGCGAGCAATGCGCCCAAACGGCGCACTGTGGTTTTCTGCATGTGTTTTCTCCCCCTAGGAGTCGGGGACGCCGAATGCGGCCCCGTGGTATGCGAGGTTCGCAGTCTAGGCACCTATACCGAGGGGTAACAAGTATGCGGTCCGGGTTGTGGGTGACCCCACGGCTACGGTTTCGGACATGACGAGTACTGCCTCCGACAACCCGGCGCAGAGCGGCGACGAGGTGCTCTACGCCGTTGGCGAGCACATCGCCACGATCACGCTCAATGCACCGCAGCGGATGAACACGATCTCCGGTCTGATGCTCGACCAACTGGCCGAGCGGCTCCTCCAGGCCGACCGTGACCGCGATGTGCGAGTGATCGTGCTCACAGGGGCCGGCCGGGTGTTCTGTGCGGGGCTCGACATGGCTGCGCAGATGGGCGCCTCGAAGGGTTCGCTGGGTGGACTCAGTGGTGAAGGCGGGATGAACGGCGAACTCGACCTGCGCACCACACCACCCACGGTCCTGCACAACCTCGACACACCGGTCATCTGCGCCCTGAATGGCGGCGCTGCGGGCTATGGCCTCGACATCGCCCTCGGGTGCGACATCCGCATCGCCTGCGCCTCGGCAAAGCTGAACCCCGGCTTCGCCAAGCGCGGCATCCTGCCCGAGAGTGGCGGCACGTGGCTACTGCCGCGGATGGTCGGCTACGCCAGGGCAGCCGAGATTGCCTTCACCGGCCGCATGCTCAGCGCGACGCAGGCCGAGCAGCTAGGGCTCGTCAACCATGTCGTTGCCGACGATGCGTTCACCGATGCTGTTCGCGACCTGGCGTTGGAAATCGCTGCCAATGCGCCGCTGGCCGTGCGGGCGATCAAGCGAATGATGCGCGCTGCCGAGACCGAGACGTTCGATCAGAACGTGCACCACGTGTTCCTGCAGCTGCTGCCGCTGCTGCGCACTGACGACTTCCGCGAGGCCGTCACGGCCTACATGGAGAAGCGTCCGCCCACGTTCACGGGTCAGTGATGCCAGCAACTGAGAAGGGCGCGCCGGTGAACGAACTGCTGGAAGCGCTGGCTACTACTCGCACGATTCGCCGCTACACGGACGACCCGGTCGAGCAGCACGACCTTGGTCGGATCTTGTGGCACGCGACGCGTGCCCCCAGTGGCAGCAACCGCCAACGCGTGCGGTATGTCGTGCTGCGCAACAGCGAGCCTGCGTTACAGGCCAGGGCCGCGCTCGGTCGTTCGGCCCGCGCTGCGTGGCAGCACAAGGAGGTTGCCGACGGCTATGGCGCAGGCAGCGGGGCTGCGGCAGATTCGCCCAAATCGCGCATGGCGGCCACGATGCAGCACTATGTCGAACACTTCCACGAGGCGCCGGTCATCGTGTTGGTGTGCCTGCTGCGGTACCGCGACGCAAATCCCTACGAGGGAGCGTCGGTCTATCCGGCGGTGCAGAACCTGTTGTTGGCCGCACGGGGTCTCGGCTACGGCGGAGCGGTCACGATGTGGCAGTTGCCGGTCGAGCAGGAACTTCGTGAGATCCTGGCCATCCCGGACGAGGCTGCGCTGTCCGCGTGCATCACGTTGGGCCGCCCCGCCGGTCAGCACGGCCCAGTGCGTCGTCGGCCGCTGCGCGACGTCGTGTTCGACGGCCAGTGGGGCGAGACCGCCGAGTGGGCCGTCGACCCACCCGGTACGCAGTTCACGGCATGGAAGTGACCCACGACCCATTCTCGGTGCTGGGCGTGCCGGCGATGTCCGATGCCGCCACGCTGGGTGCCGCCCGGCGACGGTTGGCCCGCGAACTGCACCCTGACGTCGGCGGCGATGCTGCGGCGATGCAAGCGGTGAACGTGGCCTACGACGAGGCGCTACGCCTTCTCGCCGAGCCGCCACCGGCTGAACCTGCCGAGCCTGAACCGGCTCCAGTGAGGGAGCCGCAGGCGAGCACGCATCGACGTGGTCCGGCGCGCAACGTTCAGCACGACAACCCGTCGTTCACCATTGCGGTGCTGCCCGCCGAAGCATTCGAGGCGCTGCTCATCGTGACGTCATGGATCGGCGAGGTGCTGGTCGACGATCCGCCGTACGTCTTGGAAGTGTTCTTGCACGAACCGGCGCCGTGCTGGTGTCGGCTGGATCTCGTGCCGGACGCGGGCGCCACCACCATCAGCCTCACCGTTGCGGCGGTGGAGGAGGACGGCGTGGGGATACTGCCGCCGCCCGATATCGACCTGGTGCGCGACACGTGGGTCGCCGGGCTCAATGAGCCGCTTTGGTGAGCCGATCGCGTATGGCGTGTCCGAGCCCGCCGGATGGTGGCATCACCGCGATGATCACCGCGGCACCCATGTCGTCGGCACGTCGCAGGTCGGCGTAGAGCGATCGGGCGTACTCCACGAGGTTGTCGGTGCGATCGATCACCACAGCGTCTGCGAGCTGGGCGGCACGACTGAGCGCAGCAGCCGAACTGTCCACCAACAGCACTCTGGCTGATGGCGCGTAGTGCGAGGCGAGCATGCCGGCGGCGCGGCTGGGCCCGCTGGGTGCAGCAATGCGACCATCGAGCAGCGCAGCGACCTGCTCGGACGGGATGCCACCAGGACGCAGGATCTGTGGGGGATCCACCGTGCAGTCGACGATGGTGCTCTCGACGCCCACTGGGCAGTGGCCGCCGTCCAGCACGTAGTCGACCAACGTGCCCAGATCCTGGTGCACATGCTCGGCGGTCGTGGGGCTGACCTTCCCGAACAGGTTCGCTGAGGGTGCCGCGAGGCCGCCCCCGAAACGGGTGAGCAGTTCGGTGGTGAGCGGGTGGGCGGGGACGCGCACGCCAACTGTCGGACGGCCGCCGGTGACCAGATCGAGCACATGTGCGGCCTTGGGCAGTAACAGTGTGAGCGGGCCGGGCCAGCACGTCTCGGCCAGCACCGCCGCCGCAGGAGGTACCTCGGTGGCCCACTCAGTGAGTTGTTCCGCGTCGGCGATGTGCACGATCAGCGGGTGATCAGGCGGCCGACCCTTGGCCGCGAACACGCGGCGCACGGCGTCTGGGTTCGATGCATCGGCAGCCAGGCCGTAGACCGTCTCGGTAGGTATGCCCACCAGGCCACCGGAGCGGAGGATCTCCAACGCCCGGTCGACGGACGTGCCGATGGTCATGAGCGGCCGATCTTCATGCAGGGCCGCACTTCATGCAGGGCCGGACTCATGCAGGGCCGGACTCATGCAGGGAGGGCGTCGAGGAACTCGAGTGCAGCGTCGATGAACCCGAAGGCCTCCGGTGTGGCGAAGTGGTCGACGTTGCGCAGCACCTTCAGCGTGGCCTGGGGGAGTGCGGCGACCAAAGGGTCGCCGGGGCCGGCGAAGTCCTTGTCGCCGATGACGACGAGTGTCGGGCAAGTGACGGTGCCGAGCATTGTCGGGGTGATCGGCTCGGTAGCAGTGCAGCGCAGCAGCGCGGCGAGTGCCTCGGGATCGTTGCCATCGGAGCGCGCGTAGTTTCCGAACACGTGAGCCATGGTGTCGTCTTCGGGAGCGGTGCCCTCGACTCCGGCGATCATCCGCCGTGAGTTCTCCGCGTCACGTTCGAGCACGTTGCGGCCCACACCAGCCAGCACGATCTTGCGAAACCGATGCGGGTGCTGTGCGGCCAGACGCAGCAGCGTCATCGCCCCGAGCGAGAAGCCCACGGCATCAACCGGCTCGTCGGGCAAGGCCTCGAGCACTCGCGCACCCAGGTCGGCGTATGCCTCGGGCTCGTGTGGTTTCGGCGCAGCGCCGTGACCCAGCAGATCGATTCCGATGACCGAGCGCCCGGCGTCGCTGAGTAGTTCGGTGAACCCGCTGCGCTGCCATGTGGCCGCGAACGATCCACCCCATCCGTGTACGAGAACGACCGGTGTACCCACGTCCTTCAACCTAGCCGGGTGGCGGTAGCCTTGGTCCGCCCGTTTCCAGGGAACCCACCGCCCCAAAGGACGACCCACGATGAGATTCCTCGGTACCACTCCGCCGTACGACTTGACGTACAGCGACGTCTTCATGGTGCCCAGCCTCAGCGAAGTGCCATCGCGCTTTTCGGTCGACCTGTCGACGCCGGATCGCCTTGGCACATCGATCCCGGTGGTGGTCGCCAACATGACCGCTGTCGCCGGTCGCCGTATGGCCGAGACCGTCGCTCGTCGTGGCGGGCTCACCGTGCTGCCGCAGGACATTCCGCTCGACATCACCAAGACAGTGATCGAGTACGTGAAGAGTCGTCACCTAGTCTACGACACCCCCATCACGCTCAGCCCGACGCACACCATCGGCGATGCGCTCGGCCTGATCCACAAGCGTGCCCACGGCGCTGTCGTGGTAGTCGACGACGAAGGTCGTCCGGTCGGAATCTTCACCGAGGGCGACGGCGCCGGCTACGACCGCTTCACGCAACTGAAGAACGTGATGAGCAGCGATCTGGTGGTGCTGCCCGACGGGACCGCCCCACAGGAGGTCTACGACCGACTCAGTGGTCAGCGTCTGTCGGTCGCCCCGGTGGTCGACGGCGACGGTCGCCTGATCGGGTGCGTCACGCGTACCGGAGCGCTGCGGAGCACGATCTACACCCCTGCAGTCGACACGAACGGTCGGCTGATGGTGGCCGTCGCTGTCGGTATCAACGGTGATCCCGGTGTCAAGGCCAAGGCGCTCGTCGGCTTCGGTGCCGACGTGTTGGTGATCGACACCGCGCACGGCCACCAGATCCGCACCCTGCGGGCGATCGAGGAAGTGCGGGCCACGTGCCCCGACACGCCGATCGTGGCCGGCAACGTGGTCACCGCCGAAGGCACCCGCGATCTGATCAACGCCGGTGCCGACATCATCAAGGTCGGTGTCGGCCCCGGTGCGATGTGCACCACGCGCATGATGACCGGTGTCGGCCGCCCGCAGTTCAGCGCCGTTCACGAATGTTCCAGCGAGGCCGCTCGCCTCGGCAAGGTCATCTGGGCCGATGGTGGTGTGCGTCATCCCCGCGACGTGGCCCTCGCCCTTGCCGCCGGTGCCGCGAACGTGATGTTCGGTTCATGGCTGGCAGGTACGTATGAGTCCGCCGCCGACACGCTGCGAGATCCAGACGGGCGCCTCTACAAGGAGAGTTTCGGCATGGCCAGCAATCGGGCCGTGAAGATCCGCAACCGCAGCGAGACGGCGTTCGAGCGGGCGCGCAAGGAACTGTTCGAGGAGGGCATCAGCACGTCGCGGATGTACCTGAACCCTGAACGGCCCGGTGTGGAAGACATCATCGACGACATCGTCGCCGGCGCGCGGTCAGCGTGCACCTACGCCGGTGCAGCGAACATCCCGGAATTCGCCCAGCGCGCTGTCGTCGGCGTGCAGAGCGCCGCCGGCTACAGCGAAGGTCTGCCGCAGGGAACGAGCTGGTAATGCCCGGCTCTGTGAGCAACGTCGTCGCCATCGACGGTCCCGCGGGGGCGGGCAAGAGCACGATCGGTAAGGCCTTGGCGGCCAAGCTGGGCCTTGAGTACCTCGACACTGGAGCGATGTATCGGGCCGTCACCTTTTTGGCGATGCAACGCGGTCTCGACCTCGCCAACCTCGCGCTGATTGGTGAGCTGGCGCGTACGGTGACGCTCGAGGTCGGTACCCGCGGTGTGTTCGTGGACGGGCTCGACGCAACGTCCGCCATCCGCACCCCGGAAGTCACGGCTGCCGTCAGTCAGGTGGCGGCGAACAGCGAGGTTCGTGCCGAGATGCGTGCGCGCCAGCGGGCGTGGGCGGCCACGCGTGGCGGGGGAGTGATCGAGGGTCGCGACATTGGTTCGGTGGTGTTCCCGGATGCACAGCTGAAGCTGTATCTCACCGCTTCGCCACGCACTCGCGCTGAGCGTCGAGTGGCCGAGGCCGGTGGCGATGTCGACGAGATCGAGCGATCCATCGCCGCTCGCGATCACCACGACAGCAGCCGCAGTGACAGTCCGCTCGTAATGCCCGACGGGTCGATCGTGGTAGACACAACAGGTATGGGCGTCGAGGCGGTGCTCGCATACATCGAGGGACTGATGACCAGCGAGAAAGCGGAGCAGCGATGACGAGGGTCTCCACCAAGCTGGCCGGCACCAGCTTCCCCGACAAGGTGGCGTACCACACCGTCCGCGGGATCGTCACCGTGTTCTGCCGGCTGTGGTGCCGCATGCAGATCGAGGGTCGCGAGCACTTCCCCAAGGAAGGCCCGTTTATCCTCGCCCCGACGCACCGCAGCATCATCGACACGCCGGTGTCATCTGGTGTGTACACCAAGCGCATGCGGTTCATGGGCGCCGACAAGTGGTGGAGCAACAAGTACTTCGGCAAGCTGCTCACTGCGCTCGGTGGGTTCCCGGTCAGCCGGGGCAGCGCCGACCGCGAGGCGCTGAAGCGCTGTCTCGCGGTGATCGAGGGCGGCGAGCCACTGGTGATGTTCCCTGAGGGCGAACGCAAGAGCGGCACGGTCGTGCAACCACTGTTCGAGGGCGCTGCGTACATCTCAATGAAGACCGGTGCACCGATCATCCCGGTGGGTATCGGCGGCAGCGAACGGGTGATGCCCAAGGGTGCCAAGTTCATCTTCCCGCGCAAGATGTACGTCATGGTCGGTAAGCCGATGTCGGTGCCCGTGGTCGAGGGGCAGAGCGCCAAGGAACAGCGTGAGGCCTCGCGCCAGCTCACCGCCGACCTGCACGCCGAACTCCAGCGCCTGTTCGACGTCGCCCAGTCCCGCGCCGGCTACTGACGGTCTGCGCATCGGTTTCTGGGAAGGAATCTTCCCAAACGGGTTTCTGGGCAGGTCTGGTCCCGGAAACCGGAACCAGGACTTCCCAGAGCGGGCCGGCGGAGCTTGCGGACCGGCCGCGGCGGGCGCATGATGCGCACCATGACGGAGTGCAGGATCTGCGGGATCGAGGTGCGCGAGGGCGACGACGCCATCGAGGCGGACGGCCATGTCTTGCACGCGGGGTGCGCGGATGCGCACGTCGACTCACCGCGTCGTCACATCGGCTCGTGGGCCCAGATGGGTGCACGCGGCCAGATGTCGATGGGTGCCGTCCAGCGCGGCGAACTCTGAACTCGGCACTGCTGCGTCGTCGTCGGAAGCTGAGCCAATGTTGGCGGTTAGACGGGGCAGGGCCACGTGTGAACGCCGAAGCTGCGCGCGGCGAACTCTGAACTAGGCGCCGGCGAACCAACTGGCAAGGCCATCGGCCAGCCACACCGGGTCGTGCGTGCCGCACAGCTCGCGAGCGCTGTGCATGCTCAACTGCGGTACGCCGACATCGACGGTGGCGATGCCAAGGCGGGTAGCGGTGATCGGGCCGATGGTGCTGCCGCAGGGCATGTTGTTGCGGCTGACGAACACCTGCCACGGCACACCGGCCGCAGCGAAGACCCGCTGCGCGAGCGCCGCGGTGACTGCCGAGGTGGCGTAACGCTGGTTGTGGTTCAGCTTGATCGCCGGGCCCTGGTTCACCATCGGACGGTGGCCAGGGTCGTGGCGTTCGGGGTAGTTCGGGTGCACGCTGTGCGCGTTGTCGCACGAGAAGCAAGTGCTCGACGCGAGCTGCGCCAGGTACTGCCCACGGTCGGCGCCGAACGCCAGCGCTAGCCGTTCCAGCGTGTTTTCTAGGAGCGGCCCGGCAGCGCCAGTGGTGCTCTCGGAACCGACCTCCTCGTGGTCGAACAAGGCGATGACCGCGGTGGCGTCGTCGGTGGGGGAAGCGGTGCAGATGGCCGCAGTGGCCGCCCAGCACGACACCTGGTTGTCCAGCCGACCCGAGGCCAGCAGATCGCCGGTGGGGCCAAGCACCGCCGCCGTCGTGAGGTCGTACAGACAAAGGTCCCAAGCGGCGACGTCTGCCGCACCAACGCCCGCCCGTTCCGCGAGCCATTCGCGGAACTCGCCGTCGCGTGACGTGCCGACACCCCACACCGGGGTGAGGTGCTGCTGCTTGTCGAGGACCACGCCCTTCTCGTTGACGTCGCGGTCGAGGTGGATCGCCAACTGCGGCACACGTGCAATGGGCGTATCGACCCGTACGAGCGAGGTGGAGCCATCGGCCAGTACGACGTGACCGGCGATGCCGAGGTCGCGGTCGAGCCACGAGTTCAACAACGCGCCGCCGTACACCTCCACAGCGAGTTGCTTCCAGCCGGCAACGCCGAGGTCGGGTCGCGGCTTGACGTGCAGTCCCGGCGAGTCGGTGTGTGCGCCGACGATGCGCAATGGCGAGGCGGGCCGAGCGTTCGCGCCGCGGCTCCAGGCAACCAGCGCCCCGCCGCGCACGACGTACCCGCGTGCGGGAAGGTCGATCCATGCAGCGGTCTCGTCGACGGCGGCAAACCCTGCGGACTGCAATCTGGCGACTGTGGCTGCGACCGCATGCCACGGCGACGGCGAGCCATCGAGATAGTCGATGAGGTCGTGTAGCTGCGCGTTCATCCCTGCTGCACCAGACCCATCGGCAGACCCGTCCCACGCAGGTGCGATGTCTCGTTCATGGTGACGACGTTACGGTGCCCGCGGCGTGAGGCGGCGACGCGGTTGATGCTGGTGTAGTTGGGATAGAAGAGCGATTGTTTCAGTCCCAGCCCGAGAATGTGGGCGAGGTACATGTTGATCACGCCGCCGTGACACGTCACGGCGATGCGCTGACCCGGGTGCACGTCGATCAACCCCTCGACAGCAGTGACGACGCGGCGTTGGAACTGCTCGAGCGACTCTTCGCCGAAGGAGTACTCACCGCTGAGCATTGCTCTCCAGCGCGGATCGTTGGTTGCCTTCAGTTCTTCGATGGGCACGTACTCACTGGAGTTGCGATCGGACTCGGCGACGTCGTCGACCACCGTGATCGGCAGTCCCTTGGCCTCGGCGAGCGGCACAGCCGTCTGGTGCGCCCGTCGCAACGGGCTGCTGTAGATCGCATCGATCGGTTCGGAGTCCAGATATCGGGCCAGGTGGCGTGCCTGTTCGAGACCGGCAGGTGCGAGCTCGGGGTCGGCGATTCCCTCGCTCAACTCCCGTCGTACTGGTAGACCATGACGTATCAACATCAACTCCATGCCGACTAGATAAGCAGCTATGACCGCGTATACCGAGACCCGCACGAAGATTGTCGCCACTCTGGGACCGGCCAGCCAGTCACCCGAGGTGCTCGACGAGTTGCTGCTCGCCGGAACCGACGTGGTGCGCTTGAACCTCAGCCACGGGTCGCTGGACGAACACCTCGGTCACTTGCGCGATGTGCGTGCCTCGGCGGAACGCACCGGCAGGGTGTGTGCGGTCTTGGCAGATCTGCCCGGCCCGAAGGTGCGCTCCGGTGCATTCCCGCACGGTGGTTGCGAGCTGGTCGGTGGCGCCATCGTTCAGCTCACCCCGGCCGAGGGGGCATCGACGGGTGAGTTGATCACGGTCGATTACCCGACGTTGCTCGACGATCTACAACCGGGCGATCGAGTGGTGCTCGGCGACGGTGCGATCAGCCTGCGGGTGGATGCCGTCGACGCCGAACGGGCGACCTGCCAAGTGCTCACCGGCGGCTTCGTGCAGGGTCGCCCCGGCGTGCATCTGCCATCCGAGCGGCTGCGTCTCACGACACCCACCGAGGAAGACCTGCGCCTTGGCGCCGCAATGGCCGAGGCTGGCGTCGACTTCCTCGCGGTGTCGTTCGTGCGTGCGGCGCACGATCTGCGCGTCGTGCGCGAAGCGATCCTGCCGCACACCACACGACTGGTGGCCAAGATCGAGACGATGCCCGCGGTGCAGGCGCTGGAGGAGATCACCGCCGAGGCCGACGCCGTGATGGTGGCCCGCGGCGACCTCGGAATCGAATGTCCGCTCGAGGATGTGCCGCACCTGCAGAAACGGATCATCCGACACTGTGTGGAGGTCGGGGTTCCCGTCATCACCGCCACCCAGATGATGGAGAGCATGATCACCTCGCCGTCGCCGACACGTGCCGAGGTCAGCGACATCGCCAACGCGGTCTTCGACGGAACGGACGCGCTGATGCTGTCGGCCGAGACTGCTGTCGGTCTCGACCCTCCGGCCGTGGTGCGCACGATGAACCGCATTGCCGCTCGTGCCGAGCGAGAGGCGAGCTATGCCCAATGGGCATCACGTCTGGGCCGCATTCAACGCGATCAATGGCCAGACGGGCCCGACCGCATCACGATGGCCATCACGCATGCGGCCGGAATGGCAGCAGTCGATGCTGGGGCCACTGCGATCCTGTGCTGCACGCGTACGGGCCGCACCGCTCGCGCGATGGCCAGGTTTCGCCCGGTGCCGCTTTTGATCGGCCTGTCGCCGGATCCTGTCACCGTGCGCACGATGGCCCTGAGTTGGGGTGTGCGGTCGTTGGAGGTGGGCACCTACCACTCCACCGATGAATTGGTGTGGTACGCCGTGGAACGGGCCGTACAGGCAGGTCTGATCGGATCGGGCGACACAGTGTTGGTACTGGCCGGCGCCCCCGATCGGCCCAGTGGCGCCAGCACCGATGTGCTGCGTATCGTGCGCGTCGCATGACGCGCCACCCGCAGGGCTACGCCGCACCGATCCACGCCGAAGAAGCAGGAGATCCGCAACACCCACTGATCGCGCTCGTCCATGGGGCGATGGATCGCTCGGCCGGCATGTTGCGGCTGAGCCGCCGCCTCGACCACGACCTGCGCGTGTTGCGGTACGACCGCCGCGGCTACGGACGGTCGGTGCCGCACCCCGGCCCGTTCGATATGGCTGCGCAGGTGGGCGATCTGGTGGCGCTCCTGGCCGGTCGACCAGCTGTGGTCATCGGCCATTCCTACGGTGGGAACGTGGCGCTCGCGGCAGCGGCACGGCACCCCGAGTTGGTGCGCGGTGTCGCGATCTACGAGACCCCATTGTCGTGGGAGCCGTGGTGGTCGGGAGCCAGCACCGGTGCTCTGGCCGTTGAACGCGCCACGGACCCGGCGGAGGCCGCCGAAGATTTCATGCGACGGGTCATCGGTGACGAACGCTGGGAAGGGCTGCCCGAGCGAACTCGAGCGATTCGGCGTACCGAAGGACTCGCAATGGTGTCGGAACTCGCCGACCTGCGTTCGCAACGACCGTGGGACCCTGGCGAGATCAACGTGCCGGTCTGGCTGGGGTACGGCTCGGATGCACTACCGCAGCATCGCAGGGGGATGCCGTACGCCGCATCGCTGATCGCCGGTGCTCACCTCGTGGAACTGGAGGGGTGTGGCCACATGGCGCCGAACACTCATCCGGAGATGTTCCGCCACCTATTGGTCGATCCCCTCCTTGATGAGCTGGGGCTACTGAGGGTTGGTTGACCGATCAGCCGTCGAGACCGGGCACTTGAATGGTCTTACCGAAGAAGGTGCAGGAAACGCCGCTCTTGTCGCCAGCCTCGATCTTGGCCTTCTCGCGGTCGGCACAGTCCTGCAGGCTGGCGCGCTGGCTGTAGACGGCCGCCGCCAAGCCGAGCATCACCACGATCACGATGACCTTGGTGACCACGGTCTTGATCAGCCACGCCGACAGGATGCTGATCAGGACGAAACCACCAGCAATGGCGATGGCGGCAGTCTTCGCGGTTTCCAGGCTGAGTCCGAACATGATGGGAACCCTAGGTCGTAGGGTGGCACTGTGAGTGACCACCCCGTTCCCTTTTCGCCGCAAGGCCCGCCGCGCACGGTCTTGCCGGAGGAGTCCGCCGAGGTGCGCCACGCCTTGGCCCAGCTTCGCGACCTGACCGAACTTGAGAGCAAGCGCGCTGCTGCGGCAGTCGTGGCTGCGAATCCTCGCTCGCTGCTGGCCTGGTGTGCGCTCGGCGACCACGCCACCGACACGGTCGAGCGCTACGCGGCGTACCGCGTTGGCTACCACCGCGGTCTCGATACGTTGCGCGCCAGCGGGTGGCGCGGGTCGGGCTATGTGCGTTGGGCCGATGAGCCCAACCGCGGCTTCCTCGGGTGTCTGCGCGGACTGAAGGCGATGGCCGAGGTGATCGGCGAGACCGACGAGGTCGAGCGCATCGGGGTGTTCCTCTTCCAACTCGATCCCACTGGTAGCGCCGCCTGAACATGATGAGCGTGCCGGTCGGTGCCGTGTTGTGCGGTGGGGCCAGTCGCCGGATGGGTCGCGACAAGGCGTTCGTCGAGTATGACGGCATCGCCATGGCGGTGCGCGTGGCGGCCTCCTTGAGCGCCGCTGGCTGTGGCACGGTGGTTGCGATCGGGGGCGACGCCGGAGCACTGAACGCAGCGGGCCTGATGTGTGTCGAGGACGAGTTCCCCGGCGAAGGGCCGCTGGGAGGAGTGATCACTGCCTTGCGTCACTTCCCGGATGCCCCGGCCGTGATGGTTGTGGCCTGCGACCTTCCGCTGCTCGCGCCCGCCACCATCCGCACAGTGCTTGCGAGCTTGAATGGCGCCGACCAGGAAGTGATGGTGGCGATGGCCCACACTGGCCGCGCTGAACCGATGTGTGCCGCGTGGCGACCAACGGCCGTGGCTGCGCTGGTGTCAGCGATGAGCGCAGGCGAGCGCCGGCTCCACGTGGCCGCCGAACTCGTCGGCGCGGTCCATTCAGCTGTTCCGATAGGCGATCTGACGAATGTCAACACGCCCAGCGACCTGCCCCAGTAGCGTTCACGCTCATGCCGATCCCCGAAGTCAACGTTGACGAGTTGGAAGCGGCCCTCGCCGCGGGCGCTCGCCTCCTGGATGTCCGTGAGACGGACGAATATGTGGCGGGCCATGTGGGCAGCGCTGTCCACATCGCGCTTTCAACGGTGCCGCAGCAGGTCGACGCCTTCCGTGGCGATGGTCCTGCCTACGTCATCTGTAAGAGCGGTGGACGCAGCTTGAAGGCGTGCGAGTTCCTGGCCGAACAGGGCCTGGAAGTGATCAATGTTGCCGGCGGCACCATGCAGTGGGTCGCCAGTGGTCGCCCTGTGGTGACGGGCAGCGCCCCGGAGTGACGTATCGCTGGATCACGACGGACGTTGATCTCGTCGCTCATGTCGAGCGATTGCTGCAACAACAGCGCTATGCGCTCGATACCGAGTTCCATCGTGAACGGACGTACTTTCCGAAGTTGGCATTGCTGCAGATCGCGGATGCAGAGCAGATCGTGCTCATCGATCCGCTGGCCTGCGACCTCTCACCCCTGAAGGCCTTGTTCGAGAGCGACGTGCTGGCCGTGCTGCACGCCGCTCAACAAGACCTCGATGTGCTCACGCATGCGTGCGGTGCCGTTCCTCGCCGATTGTACGACACCCAGTTGGCGGCAGGCTTCCTGGGCTACAGCACGCCCTCCTTGGTGTCGCTGTTGCAGGCCGAGTTGAAGGTGCCGATGGCCAAGGGTGATCGACTCACCGACTGGCTGCGTCGCCCGCTCAGCAATGAACAGTGCGACTACGCAGCCAGCGATGTCGCTCATTTGCTGCTGTTGCACGACACGATCGAGGCCCAACTCGCCGCCGAAGGCCGCTCGGAATGGGCCAGCGCGGCCTGTGAGGAACTGCGTGTGAAGCCGGTCAGCGGTGTCGATCCCGGTATGGCGTGGTCGCGCCTGAAGGATGTGCGCGTGCTGAAGGCCAAAGCTCGCGGCGTGGCGCAGGCCGTCGCCGAATGGCGCGAGCGCCGGGCAATGTCGCTGGACTCTCCGGTGCGACAGGTGCTTCCGGATCTGGCGGTGCTGGGTATTGCCCAGAAGCAGCCGCGCACGATCGCAGATCTGGCGCAGTGCCGTGGAGTCGATGACCGGCACACGCGGGGCACGATCGGCAAGGAACTGCTCACCGCCGTGGAGACCGGTCTGGCTGCGGAGGTCACCATGCCCGCAGCCGAGGGTGAAGAGTTGGAACGACACATGCGTCCGGCCGTGGCGCTGGTGTCGGCGTGGGTCGGCGAGGTCGCTCGTAAACAGCGTGTCGACGCTGCCCTGTTGGCCACACGCACTGACCTCGTCTCGTTCCTGCGTGGCGACGAGACGTCGCGCCTGGCTCACGGGTGGCGCAACGAGTTCCTCGGCGATGGCATCCGTCGTCTCGTCGAAGGGCGCTCGGCGCTGACGTTCGATGGTCGCGGCGGACTGCGTCTGGTCGACGTGACTCCCGAACCTGCTGCGTAGCAGTGGCCGATCGTCGGCCTGGCCCGCTGCTCAGTCCTTGAGCAGTCGGTGCAACTTGGCCCACAACTTGTCGAACACCTCGGAGACTTCGGCGCTGCGCGCACCGTAGCCGTGGATCGGGGTGCGCTCGCCGAGCGCCTGGTTGACGATGACCCGCTGGGGAATCACCGGTTGCCAGACGGCCTTCTTGCCGACAATGCGCGTGAGCTCCTCGTAGCGGCGGTCGGCCTCGGCGCTCACTGCGGGCACTCGGTTGACGATCACGCCGGCGAGTTCTAGGTCGGGGTTCTGGGCATCCCACACATCGTCGATCAGGTCGGCGACGCCGGTGATGCCGCGCAGGCTGAGCTCGGAGGGTTCCACCACGATCACCGCGTGGTCGGCGGCGGTGAGGCCAGCGGCGGTGAGCGCGCCGAGCGACGGCGGGCAGTCGATGAGTACCGCGTCGAAGTCGTCCGCCACCTCGTGCAAGGCGGTACGGAGGCGCGTAGGGCTGCCGCCATGATCTCTGGACAACAACCGCGGCGACGACGGCAACAGCCAGACGCCGTCGCCCCAATCTGTGGGGACGAGCGCCTTCGAGGCGGGGAGTCGGCCCAACACTTCGGCGAGGGAGTCCTCCACCTCGCGGGGGTCGACACCGAGTACCCAGCTGCTGGAGCCCTGGGGGTCGAGGTCGACCACGAGTACCCGTTGCCCAGCGGTGGCGGCGGCGGAGGCGAGACCAAGGGTGACGGTGGTCTTGCCGACACCACCCTTCTGGTTGAGAACAGCGACAATGCGAGCCATGAGCCCATGCTGGCACGCGCGCAGAGCGGTGCCGCTCATTTCTGATACTGAGCCGATAGACTGAGCAGCAATGTCAACTCTCTAGGTTCGGGAGCCCTACCGTGAAGAAGGGTCGTCACCGTCGCTTCGAAGAAGCGCGGAAACTCAAGCAGGCCGGTCCCAGTGCATTTGATCTGGGTCTCGGCGGCAGCGATCAGCGTCACAACACCGAAGATGACCAGTACGCCGCGTTGGCGGAAAAGTACGGGGTCACTTTCGACGAAGACGACGACGAGTCCGACGACTGACCCTTCCCTGCGTGGCAACCAGCCTGGCGACTAGAGAAGAACCCGGCTCCATGTCCTCGCAGAACAATATTCCCATCCGTAACGTCGCATTGGTCGCTCACGTCGACCACGGTAAGACCACCTTGGTCGATGCCCTGTTGCGGGCCACCGGCACGTTTGCCGCCCACCAGGCGGTCGTCGACCGAGTCATGGACTCCAACGACCAGGAACGCGAGCGCGGCATCACGATTCTTGCCAAGGCTGCGTCGATTACCTGGAAGGGTGTCAAGATCAACCTGGTCGACACCCCTGGCCACGCCGACTTCGGTGGGGAGGTCGAGCGTGCGCTCACGATGGTGGACGGCGTGCTGCTCTTGGTTGATGCAGCCGAGGGTCCCCTTCCGCAGACGCGGTACGTGTTGCAGAAGGCACTCGCCCGCAACCTGCCGGCGATCGTCGTCATCAACAAGGTCGACCGCCATGACGCCCGTGCTGAGGAGGTGCTCGACGAGGTGTACCAGCTGTTCATCGACCTCGACGCCGGCGACGAGCACATCGACTTTGAGATCATCTCGGCCATCGCCCGTGACGGTAAGGCGATGCGTGGCATCGGCTACCCGGGCGAGGACGCCGACCTCGGCCCGCTGCTCGACACCATTATCGAGGCCATTCCGTGCCCGGTAGGTGACGCCGACGCCCCGTTGCAGGCGATGGTTACCCAGCTGGATGCCAGCGAGTACCTCGGCCGCCTGGCCATCGGGCGCGTGGTGAACGGCGTCATGCGTCGTGGCGAGACCGTCGCCCTGTTGGAAGAAGAGTTCGCCGAGGGGCAGCCGCCGCTGAAGCGTCGTCTGGCCCAGCTGATGGCATTCGAAGGTGTGTCCCGTAACGAAGTCCAAGAGCTCAGCGCCGGCGACCTGTTCGTCGTGGCCGGCTTCCCTGAGGTCGAGATCGGTGACACCATCGCCTCGGCCGAGTCGCCTGTCGCACTGCCCCGCCTCGTGGTCGACGAGCCGGTGCTGCGGATGACGTTCGGCGTGAACACCTCGCCGCTGGCCGGTAAGGACGGCAAGTTCCTCACCAGCCGTCACTTGGTCGACCGGCTGAAGAAGGAACTGCTCGGCAACGTCTCGATCAAGCTGTTCGAGACCGGTTCGCCCGACATTATCGAGGTTGCCGGTCGTGGCGAGTTGCAGCTCGCCGTGCTCATCGAAAGCATGCGCCGAGAGGGGTACGAGCTGCAGGTCAGCCGCCCCGAGGTCATCACCAAGGAAGTCAATGGCAAGAAGTTCGAGCCGCAAGAGCGCGGTGTGTGCGACGTGCCCGACGAGCATGTGGGCACCGTCACGCAGGAACTGGCACCGCGTAAGGGTCGGGTCACCGACCTGCGCGGAGGCGACGCTGGTCGCACCATCGTCACCTTCGAGTGCCCCAGCCGTGGCCTGATCGGCTTCCGTTCGCTGCTGATGACCGCCACTCGTGGCACCGCACTGCTGCACCAGCACCACTTGGGCTGGATGCCGTGGGCCGGGGAGATGCCCGACAACCGTGGCGGCGCGATGGTGTCCGACCGCATGGGCGTCACCACCGGATATGCACTCGACAAGCTGCAGCTCAGCGGTGGCTTCTTCGTCAACCCCGGCGAGCAGGTCTACGAAGGCATGGTCGTGGGCGAGTGCGCACGTGACGACGAGATGGTCGTCAACTGCGTGCGCGCCAAGGAGAAGAACAACATCCGCACGCACAGCCACGACGACGCGGTGAAGCTGCCGGCACCGAAGATCCACAGCCTGGAGACGGCGATCGAGTGGATCGCCGACGACGAACTGGTGGAAGTCACGCCGAAGGCGATCCGCATCCGCAAGCGTTACTTGGTCTTGGAAGACCGCCGTAAGTCGAACAAAAAGGGCAAGTCCTGATCTGAGTCGTTGCTGACCGTCGCTCGATCCTCGATCCCCTCAGAGGGCGTCGAGGATCGCGGCGGTCACGACCGCGAACACGTTCGGGTCCCAGGTGAGCGCGTGCTCCCAGGGCAGGCCAAACGGTTCGGCGAAGTAGATGCTGTGCACGTCTGGGAACAGGTGCACCGCTCGCGGCTGCACCACCTCGGGGGGAAGCCCCTCGGCCATCGCGCTGGCACGTGTGACGAGACCGTCATGCGGCCAGGCCCGTGTGTCGCCACCAGCGAGGTGGAAGTGGTCGCCGGCGATGATCGTGACCGGAATACCGTCGAGCACACCGGCCTGCCGGGCATTCCACCCGTCGGGGCCGCACAGGTGGCGAGTGGTCACCTCTGTGGCCGCGCCATCGGGCGTGCTGCTGACGAGCAGCAGGAAATCGTCGATGATCGCATTGGTGCTCGGGTCGGCGCTGACGGTGGAGCGCAGCAGGTCGCCGGCGGCGATGTCGGCGGCATACGAGCCGGTCCACGGTGTGCCCAATGTGATGAGTGACGTCACCTGCAGCGGGTGGCCGGCGTCGCGTAACACTCTGATCGCCGCGCGACAGAACAGGCCGCCCATCGAGTGGGCGACGAGGTCGACTGCGGTCATTCCGTCGGTGCGCGCGAGATGGGCGAGGAACGCTGCGAGGTGCTGACCAGCGACGTCGATCGTGCCGACGGAATTGACGGTGAGTTCCTCGGGCAACACCTCGGGCGGCTCGGTGTAGCCCTGGAAGTCGAGGTCTTCGTCGGCGAGCCCACGGCCGGCCCGCGCCGGTGACGTGTACACCGCAAAGCCCGCGGCGAGCAATGCCCCACGCAGACCGCTATCGGTGCTGCCGGCTGGCTGGCCTCCGCCGCAAGCGCGTGTGGGTGTGGTGAACGGGCTGTTGGCCGCACCACCGGAGACGATGACGACGGCGCGCATGTCAGCGCTTCACGGATGGGTGGGGGAGCGGTGTCCACTTCGGGCGTTCGAGCAACGTGACGAGTTGCTCGTAGGGCTCCTGGCCGACCATCTCGATGATCTCATCGCGCAGGTACTGGTAGGCGGGTTTGGCCCCGCTGAACGCGAGGTGGTCGTCGGTGCACCACCAGTGGAACTCGTGACCGCCTGCGCCCCAGTCGCGGCGTTTCCACTCGCGCAGGGTGGATGTGACGTAGCCGTGTTCGTCGGTGTGCTCCTCCAGACGCAGTGGCAACTGCCAGCACACGTCGGGTTTCCAGTCCATCGGTCGTTCGCCAGCCTCTGTAGCGGCGATGTGGAATGCGCACCCCTCGCCGCCGGCGAATCCCGGTCGGTTCAGGAAGATGCAGGCATCGTCGACGAGGCGAGTGGTGGTGACCCCATCCTCCACGCCGAAGATGCCGCCGGTGGCGCCCTCTTTCTTGAACTGCCAATGGCGCTTCTTCAGCCGGGCTGACGAGGTGACGACGGTTTGGATATCCGCATCGTCGATGAAGTGTGCGCCGTAGCTGCAGCACCCCTGGTTCATGTGCGCGGCGTCGTCGTCGAGGATGCCTTTGCAGCCGGATCCGTAGATGCAGTTCCACCCGCTGCGCAGGAAGGTCGCGTCGAACACCCAGGTGCGGCGGGTGTGCTCGTCCTCGAAACTGATCCACTCGTGGAGGTCGATGGGCATGTCGGTGGGCACGAGGTTCGACCATACCAATACAAGGTCGGCAAGAGACCCGCTTGGGTAGGCTTGGTCCTTCATGGGTACGCCACCGCAGACCGCCGATCAGCTTCGTTCCGCCTTCCTCGACTACTTCGCCGCGAAGGCACACGCAGTCGTCCCCTCGGCGAGCCTGATTCCACACGACCCCACTGTGCTGTTCACGGTTGCGGGCATGGTGCCGTTCAAGCCCTACTTCGTCGGCGACGAAGCGCCGCCCTACAGCCGTGCGGTCAGCAGTCAGAAGTGCGCCCGCGCAGGCGGCAAGCACAACGACCTCGACGATGTCGGTCGCACCAAGCGCCACCTCGTGTTCTTCGAGATGCTGGGCAACTTCAGTTTCGGCGACTACTTCAAGAACGAGATCATCCCCTGGAGTTGGGAGCTCACCACCGAGACATTCGGCCTCGACGGCGACCGTCTGTGGATCACGGTGCACGAGAGCGACGACGAGGCAGAGGCGATCTGGCACGAGCAGGTTGGCGTGCCGATGAACCGCATCCAGCGGTTGGGCGACAAGGACAACTTCTGGCAGATGGGCGACACCGGCCCGTGCGGTCCGTGTAGCGAGATCCACATCGACCGTGGCCCGTCGTTCGGTCCCGAAGGCGGGCCGTTGCACGATCAGCGCGGCGACCGCTACATGGAGTTCTGGAACCTCGTGTTCATGCAGTACAACCAGGCGGCCGATGGCAGCCGCACGTTGCTGCCCAAGCCGTCCATCGACACGGGCCTCGGCCTGGAGCGCATGCTGTGTCTGCTCCAGGGTGTCGACGCGGTGTGGGAGACCTCGTTGATGCAGCCGTTGGTCGATCAAGCCTGCAGCCTCACCGGTCGCAGCTACCGCGCCGGCGACTACGACGACCGTGACAGCTTCTCGATGCGCGTGCTCGCCGAGCACGCCCGCTCGGCAGCGATGCTGGTCAGCGACGGCGTATTCCCCAGCAATGAGAACCGTGGCTACGTGCTGCGGCGCATCATCCGCCGGGCTGTGCGCTACGCGTACCTGCTGGGTACCGAGAAGTTGGTCATGCCCACGTTGGTGAACACCGCGATCGATGTCATGGGCAACGCCTATCCCGACGTCGCCGCGAACCGAGACTTCATCACCGGCGTGCTCACGCGTGAGGAAGAGCGCTTCCGTCAGACGTTGAAGACCGGACTCAGCATCCTCGAGGACGAACTCACCACGCACACCGAACAACTGCCCGGCGGCACAGCGTTCCTGCTGCACGACACGTACGGCTTCCCGCTGGAACTCACCGAGGAGATCGCCGGCGAGCGCGGCGTCAAGGTGGACAATGCTGGCTTCCAGGCCGAGATGCAATCGCAGCGACAGCGGGCCAAGGCGGGCCGCAAGGGTGCGGTCGACGGCGCTTCGCTCGATGGCTACCGCGAGGTCGTCGAGCAGCACGGAATCACGACGTTCGTGGGCTATGCCGACGACACCGCCGAAGCCACTGTGCTCGCCGTGCTGCCGGGGGAGCCCGATACGGACACGGTGGAGGTCTTCCTCAACTGCACCCCCTTCTACGCCGAGAGCGGCGGCCAGGTGGGTGACACCGGCACCATCCGCACCGCGGGCGGTGTGGCCGAGGTACTTGACACCACGTTCGCTCTGCCCGGTCTTCGTCGACACACCGTGCGTATCGTCAACGGCGAGATTCTCGTCGGCGATACCGCCACAGCGGCGATTGATGTCGAGCGCCGAAATGCCATTCGCCGGAACCATACGGGTACGCACATCCTGCATCACGCGCTGCGCAAGGTGCTGGGTGAGCACGTCAAACAGGCCGGTTCGCTGGTCGGTCCCGATCGTCTGCGCTTCGACTTCAGTCATTACGCAGCGCTCTCTCACGATGAAGTAGCCGAGATCGAGCGCATCGCCAACGCCGAGACATTGGCCAACTCGCCAGCGCGAGCGTTCGAGACCACGAAGGACGAAGCCACCGGGCTCGGAGCCATCGCGTTCTTCGGCGACAAGTACGGCGATGTCGTGCGTGTGCTCGAGGTCGGCAACTCGATCGAACTCTGTGGTGGCACGCATGTGCAGGCCGCTGGCGACATTGGCCTCATCAAGGTCGTCAGCGAATCCAGCGTCGGTAGCAACCTGCGCCGTCTTGAGGCCGTCACGGGCGCGAATTCCGTCACGCTGTTGCAGCGCGACGAGGCACTCATTGCCGACACCGCTCGCCTGGTGGGCATCGCCGCCGACGACCTGCTCGTGGGTGTGCAGCGGCGAATGGACGAGATCAAGTCACTGCAGGACGAGGTCAAGGCGCTGCGCGCCAAGTTGGCCAGCGGTCAGGCAGGCGAGTTGGCAGCGAACGCCACGGACGGTCTGGTGGTCACCCGCATCGACGGTCTGTCGCCCGGCGATCTGCGTGAACTCGCAATCGCCGTTCGCCAGCAGGCAGGTGTGCAGATCGTGGTGCTCGGGGGGATCAGCGACACCGGTGGTGTGTCCCTGGTGGCCGCGGTCACGCCGGCAAGTGGTCGCGTCGCCGGCGATCTCATCAAGGACGCGGCCAAGGTCGTGGGCGGTGGCGGTGGTGGCAAAGGCGATATCGCCACGGCCGGCGGGAAGAACGCCGAAGGACTCGACGAAGCCCTGCGTATCGCCGCTGCCGCGGCGACCCTCCAGTAGGAGTTCACCACATGCGTGCGCTCGGCATCGACCTCGGCTCCAAGCGCATCGGTATTGCGGTCAGCGACCGCTCTGGCACCATCGCGTCACCGCTGTTGGTGCTGCAACGTTCGGGCTCCACCCGTCGCGATCACGAAGCAATCCGGGCTCTCGCCGTTGAGGAGGAGGCCGAGATGCTGGTCGTGGGGCTGCCGTTGAACATGAACGGGTCGTCCGGGCCAGCGGCGCAGGCTGCCATCAAAGAGGCTGAGGCGTTGGCTACGGTGGTGGGCGTGCCGGTCATTACCTTCGACGAGCGCCGCACGACGGTGACCGCCGACCGTGCGCTGATGGAGGCGAACATCAGCGCCCGCGATCGCCGCAAGTACGTCGACAAGGTGGCCGCCGCGATCCTGCTGCAGCACTGGCTCGACTCTCGGGCCTCCGGTTCGGGTGTCCCGGGTCGATGACCTACATCGACGACCGGGAGTGGCACCACGACCCGTGGGACGACCCGGACGACACCGACGGTGTGGCCGTCGAGTCCACACGCACCCAACGGATCCACGTCAAGTGGATCGTGTGGGGGATGGCGTATCTCGCGCTCGCCGGTCTGGTGGTCGCCGGTCTGGTGGGCCTCTGGTACACGGGGCAGGTGAACCCGAAGGGAGATCCGGGTGATCCGATCACGTTCACGGTGAACGCCGACGACACCGTGAAGACCGTCACCGAGCGACTGCACGCCGAGCACCTGATTACCAGCGTCGGTGTCTTCCAGTGGTACATCGACCACCACGGGGGCCTGAAGTTGACCCCCGGCTATTTTGAGCTGCGACCGGCCGACCACATGGGCAACATCATGCGGACGCTGAGCACGCCGCCCTCGGAGACCTTCAGCAAGGTCACCTTCCCGGAGGGCTACACCTACGAGAAGATGGCATTGCGCTTGCAGGACAAAGTGCCACGACTGCAGGGCGTCGACTTCAACATCGCTGCCAGCGACGGTGTGATCCGCTCGAAGTACCTGCCTCAGAGTGTGAACGGCCTCGAGGGTTTGCTGTTTCCCGACACCTACCAAGTGTCGAACGGCGAGTCGGCGGCACAGGTCGTCGCGCGCATGGTGAAGCTGATGGAGCGCGTCGGCGACCAAGAGAACATCGACCAGGGTGCAGCTGCGCTCGGCCTCACGCCGTATCAGATCTTCGTTGTCGCGAGCATCGTCGAGCGCGAGGCGAAGATTCCCGAAGATCGCCCCAAGATCGCTCGCGTGATCTACAACCGCCTCGCCGCCGGTATGCCACTGCAGGTGGACGCGACGTTGTACTACCGCCAGGACGGCACACTTGCGTTCAGCGATCTGAAGGCCATCGACACGCCGTACAACACCTACCTGCACCTCGGGCTGCCCCCCACACCGATTGCCAATCCCGGTCGTGCCAGCATTCACGCGGCGCTGAACCCGGCAGCCAATCCGTCGCTGGGCGATCCATTGTGTGTCGGTCTCCCGGCCACGCAGTGCCACTATCTGTTCTATGTGCTCGCTGACGAGGACGGCCACCACGTGTTCGCCGCCACCGTCCAGCAGCACGAAGCGAACGTGCAAGCCGCCCGCGACAAGGGCCTGTTGGGGTGAGGTGCCTGTGTCCGACCGACCACTGATCACCGGAGCGACTCGTGTCGCTGCCGTCATCGGCAGCCCTGTGCGCCACAGCCTGTCGCCCGCGCTGCACAACGCTGCGTTCGCGCAACTTGGTATCGACTGGGTGTACACCGCGTTCGAGGTGGCACCGGGTTCGGCAGCAGGGGCATTGGCCGCGATGCGCGTCCTCGGGCTTGGCGGTCTGTCGGTCACGATGCCGCACAAGGAGGCAGTGGCGGCCGCAGTGGATTCACTCGACCCAGCGGCGTCGGCGCTCCGCAGCGTGAACACGGTGGCCCCGCAGGCCGACGGCTCGCTGAAGGGCTACAGCACCGACGGGGCCGGTTTCGTCGCCTCGCTCGCCGCTCGCGGCGTCGCAGTGGCGGGCCGCACGGTGTGCCTGCTCGGCGCCGGTGCTGCGGCTCGTTCCATCGCCGATGCGCTGGCACGAGCGGGTGCCGCTCGCATCGCAGTACTCAACCGAACCTTCTCGACGGCACAGGACACCGTTCGACTTGCCGGCGACGTGGGCGTGCACGGCACTGCCGCCGATGTCGGCACGGCTGATCTCGTCGTCAACGCCACGTCCATCGGTATGGGGAGCGACGAGCTTCCCTGCGACGTGTCGTTGCTCCGGCCGCAGCAAGTCGTGGCCGACGTCGTCTACCACCCACGCCAGACAGCGCTCTTGCGGGCTGCCCTTGCTGTGGGAGCCACGACAGTGGATGGTCTGGGCATGTTGGTGCATCAGGCGGCGCTGCAACAGCAGGTCTGGCACGGCGCGCTGCCGGATGTTGCTGCGATGGAGGCCGCCGCGGAGCGGGAACTCGCCGCACGTCGGCAGTAGCCTGCGCGGGATGCTTCGTTACCTCACCGCCGGCGAATCCCACGGCCAAGCGCTCGTGGTCATCATGGAGGGCCTCCCCGCTGGGCTGGAGATCACCGTCGAGGAGATCCAGGCCGAGATGGCTCGCCGTCGCTTGGGCTACGGCCGCGGCCCGCGTCAGAAGTTCGAGCAGGATGAGATCACGCTCGTCGGCGGCGTCAGACATGGGCGCACGCTCGGCTCGCCGGTAGCGATCGAGATCAAGAACAGCGAGTGGTTCCGCAGCGACAAGTGGCACGAAGAGATGTCGCCTGCACCCGGAGTCACCAAGGATCCGCTCACCTCGGTGCGTCCTGGTCACGCCGACCTTGTGGGTATGCAGAAGTATGGGTTCACCGACGCACGCGACGTACTTGAGCGCGCGAGCGCCCGGGAAACTGCGGCCCGCGTCGCCGCCGGAGCGGTCGCCAAGAAGTTGCTGTCGCACCTCGGTGTGTCGGTGATCTCGCACGTTGTCCAGATGGGTGCTGCCAAGGTCGTTGGCGGCGCACGCCCGACTCCCGCGGATCTCGCTGCGGTCGATGCCGACGAGGTGCGCTGTTTCGATGCGGTGGCCTCAGCGGCGATGATCGAGGAGGTGCGCACAGCGGGCAAGGACGGAGACTCGCTCGGCGGCGTGGTGGAGGTGCTCGGCTACGGCGTGCCCGTGGGTCTGGGCAGCCACGTGCACTGGGATCGCAAGATCGATGCCGCGCTCGCTCAGGCCGTGATGAGTATCCAGGCGATCAAGGGTGTCGAGATCGGCGACGGCTTCGAAGTAGCCGGTCGTCGCGGCAGCGTTGCTCACGACGCAATCGTGTGGGATGCCACGCTCAACAATGGCAGGGGCGACTACCGGCGCACGAGCGCGCTGGCCGGTGGCACCGAGGGCGGGATCACTACCGGTGAACTGCTCGTGGTCCGCGCGGCAATGAAACCGTTGGCCACTCTGAACCGGCCTACGCTGCCCACAGTCGACGTGGTCACCAAGGAGTCCACGGTGAGCTTCAAAGAGCGCACCGATGTGACTGCCGTACCCGCCGCCGGCGTGGTCGCCGAGACGATGGTGGCGCTCGTGTTGGCCACCGAGGCACAGCGTAAGTTCGGCGGCGACAGTCTCTCCGAGTTCGTGCGCAACGCGGAATCCTTCCGCGCCACGCTGCCGTGATCAAGCCCGACCAGCACGTTGTCCTGGTGGGGATGACGGGTGTCGGCAAATCGACCGTCGCGCGGGTGCTGGCTGTCCGGTTGGGTCGTGCAGTGTGGGACAGCGATCAGGTGATCGAGGGGCGCACGGGGCGCAGTGTGCGCGACATCTTCGCCGAGGACGGCGAGCCTGAGTTCCGGAGGCTGGAGAGTGAAGCGCTGGCGGATGCGTTGGCGTATCCGACCCCGTTGGTGATCGCTACCGGTGGTGGGATGGTGGTGGCCGAAGCGAATCGTGCAGCGATGCGGGCCGCTGGTGCGCGTGTCGTGTGGCTGTGCGCCGATCCGGCCACGCTGGCCGAGCGAGTGCAGCCCGGCGGACACCGTCCACTGCTCGACGCTGATCCAGCCGGTACGTTGCATCTCATGTTCAAGGCTCGTGAACCGCTGTACCGAGAGGTCGCCGACGCGATCGTGCTCGTCGACAACCGGTCTGTCAACGATGTCGTCGAGGCGGTGCTGCGATGATCACCGTGCACGTGCCGCTCGGCGATCGAAGCTACGACGTGCTGGTCGGCCACGGCGCGCGACGAGAGTTGGCAGCCCTGCTGCCCGCCACAGCCAAGCGAGCGGCCATCGTCACCCAGGCGGGTATCCCGTTGCAGGTCGAGCTGGGGATCCCATCTGAAACGTTCGTCATCGGTGATGGCGAGCGTTACAAATCGATGGCGACGATCGAGACCCTGTGCCGCGGATTCGCAGGCATGGGCCTCACCCGCAACGATGTGGTCGTCGGTGTCGGCGGAGGCATGGTCACCGACGTCGCCGGTTTCGCCGCCTCAGCGTGGCATCGGGGGATCCCCGTCGTGCACGTCAGCACCACGTTGCTCGGCATGGTCGACGCAGCCATCGGCGGTAAGACCGGCGTGAACCTGGAGGCCATCGACGGTGTCGGTGGCAAGAACCTGGTCGGTGCCTACTGGCAGCCCAGCGGTGTCATCTGCGATCTCGACGCGCTGTCCACGCTGTCCCCGCGTGAGCTGCGCTGCGGCCGCGGCGAGATGGCCAAGTACCACTTCCTCACGGGCGACGACCTGCTGTCGATGGCGGAGCCCGAACGTATTGCCCGGTGTGTGCAGATCAAGGCCGAGGTGGTGGCCGGCGACGAGCGCGAAGGTGGTCGCCGGGCGCTGCTCAACTACGGGCACACGCTGGCGCATGCGCTGGAGATCGAGACCGAGTACGAGATCGCGCACGGCGAGGCGGTCGGCGTCGGTCTGATCTACGCCGCCCACTTGGCGCGCCGGCTCGGGCGGATCAACGATGCTCGGGTGCAGCAGCACTACGACGTTGTCGAGGGCGCCTACGAACTCGACGGCTCGCTGCCCGGCGGCTTGCACCCGCAGCAACTCGTGCGGCTGATGGGTCTCGACAAGAAGGTGCTCGATGGTGGTCTGACGTTCGTGCTCGACAGTGATCGCGGCGTGGAAGTGGTCAAGGGTGTCTCGCCCGAGGCTGCTCTCGCCGCCCTCGCCGACATGGGCTAACCCATGCATGGGCGAGTGCCAGCGCTCCGGCCCGAGTGGCAGCCGCACCCGAGTGGCACACGCGCGACGGGGGTGCGGCTGCCACTCGGGTGCGCACGTGGCACTCGCACTGGCGCTGTGGCACTCGCACCGGGGAGGGTGGGGGGATGACACCCGAGGTGCGAACTGATCGGTTGTTGTTGCGTGGGTGGCGCGAGACGGACAAGCTGCCGTACTCGATCCTCAATGCCGATCCCGAGGTCATGCGGCACTTTCCATCGATGCTCTCTGCGCAGCAGAGTGACGAGATGGTCGACCGCATGGCGCGGGCGTGGGCGACGCATGGCTTCGGCTTGTGGGCTGTCGAGCGGCTGGATACGCACGCGTTCATCGGCTTCGTCGGGCTGTCACGTCCGTCGTGGGCGTCCACGCCGTGTGTCGAGATTGGTTGGCGGTTGGCACACCAACATTGGGGGAATGGTTTCGCCCCCGAGGCGGCTCGTGCGGCGCTGGCGTTCGGCTTCGACCACGTGGTGTTACCCGACTATGAGATCGTCAGCTTCACCACGACGCGCAACGTGAAATCACAGCGCGTGATGCAGAAGATCGGGATGCGGAACGACCCAGAGCGTGAGTTCGATCACCCGTTGCTGCCGCAATGGGACGAGCGACGCCACGTGCTCTATTGCATTGATCGGCCCACATGGTGGGCGAGCGTGGCACGATAGACCCGTGGCCATCATCGCCCTTCTCCACGGACCCAACCTGAATCTGCTCGGACAACGCGAGCCGCACATCTACGGAAGTGCGACCCTCGCCGACTACGAGGCTGCGGTCACCGCCGCGGCCGCCCAGTTTGGGCACACGGTGCAGGCGTTCCAGACCAACCACGAGGGTGCGCTCGTCGACGCCATCCAGGCCGCCCGCGGGGTTGCTGCGGCCATCATCATCAACCCCGGGGCCTTCACTCACTACGCGTGGGCGATCCACGATGCGTTGGCGTCCTTCGCCGGGCCGATCATGGAAGTGCACATCTCCAACCCGAACGCCCGCGAACCGTGGCGGCACACCAGCGTGGTTGCTCCCGTCGCCACTGGCTCGATCATGGGGCTGGGTATGCACGGCTACGAACTGGCGGTGCGGGCGATCGCCAAGCAGCTGGGCGCGTGAGCCACATCCAGCGGATCGACAGGGTCCGCCAGCGGCTCGGCGATGTCGATGCGCTGTTGGTCAGCGACCTCACCAACATCCGTTGGCTCACCGGGTTCACCGGCTCGAGCGGTTGGGTGCTAGTCGACGCCAGCGGGCTGACACTCGTGACGGACGGCCGCTACGGCGACCAAGCGGCCCGGCAGATGCGCGACGCAGGAGTGGTGGGCGAGGTGCTGGTCGGCCGCACCGCGTCGGCCACCCTGGCCCATGTGTGCGACCGCACTGCGGGGCGATCCACCGTCGGGTTCGAGGCGGCGCACGTCAGCTTCCAGCAGCACGCCAGTTGGGCGAAGGAGTTCTCTGCGTCGCTGGTGCCCACGGTGGGTGTCGTCGAGAGCGAACGACGGATCAAGGACGACGGCGAGATCGAGCTGATGGCACGAGCCTGTGCAATCGCCGATCAGGCACTCGCCGACGTTGCGCCCCGGCTTGCCGACGGCCTGACAGAGGAGCAGGTGCGCAACCTGCTGGAGATCCGAATGCGCGAGTTGGGCGCCACCGGTCCCAGCTACGACACGATTGTCGCGACCGGCACGGTCAATGCGGCGCTGCCGCACCATCGTCCCACCGCCACTCCGATTGCCGAGGGTGACACGGTGATCATCGACGTGGGGGCCTTGGTGGGTGGCTATCACAGCGATATGACGCGAACGTTCGTCATCGGCGAGCCCTCCTCGTTGCAGCGCGAACTGTATGAGCTGGTGTTGGCTGCGCAGGTCGCCGGTGTGGCGGCAGTGAGGCCGGGCGTCACCGGCAAAGAGATCGACGGTGTATGCCGCGGGATCATCGCCGATGCCGGCTACGGCGAGTGGTTCACTCACGGAACGGGGCACGGTGTGGGCCTGTTGATCCATGAGGATCCCTACGCGAATGCCACCAGTGAGGCCACTTTGCAGGTCGGCAACGTAGTGACCGTGGAGCCTGGCGTCTATCGTGAAGGCTTCGGCGGTATCCGTGTCGAAGATCTGGTGGTCGTCACCAGTGCTGGATGCCTCGTTCTGACTGCATCTCCGAAGGATTCACCGTGCCCGCCATCACCACCAACGACCTGAAGAACGGCATCACGCTCGAACTCGAGAACGGCCTGTTCCAGGTTGTCGAGTTCCAGCATGTCAAGCCCGGCAAGGGCGGTGCGTTCGTGCGCAGCAAGCTGCGTAACCTGAAGAACGGTGCGGTGATCGACCGCACGTTCAACGCCGGTATCCGCGTCGAGCAGGCGATGCTCGACAAGCGCGACATGCAGTTCCTGTATCGCGACGGTGATCAGTATGTGTTCATGGACCAGGAGTCGTACGACCAGGAACACGTCGCGCCCGCCGCACTCGGCGATGCCGCCGACTACATGGTCGAGAACTCGGTCGCCGTCATCGCGTTCTACAAGGGTGAGATCGTCACGGTGGAGATTCCGGCCTCGGTGGAACTCGTCATCGCCGAAACGGAGCCTGGTATCCAGGGAGATCGCGTCAGCGGTGCCCGCAAGCCGGCCACCCTGCAGACCGGCAAGGTCGTGTCCGTGCCCCTGTTCATCAACACTGGTGACAAGGTGAAGATCGACACCCGCACCGGCGATTACATGACGCGAGTCTGACCACCATGAGTCGCCGAGGTTCCGGCAGCTCACGGCCAGCGAGCGGGATGCCTGACGAGCGCACCGATGCGCGCGAACGGGCCCTGATTCTGCTCTATGAGTCCGAGTCGAAAGCCGTCCCACCCAGCGAGGTGCTGGCCACTCAGATCTCGCCTGCAGACGAGATGACGACGCTGTTGGTGAAGGGTGTCGAGGCCAATCAACCGGCGCTCGACGCTGCCATCGCCAAGCAGTCCAAGGGTTGGACGTTGCAGCGCATGCCATCGATCGACCGCAACGTGTTGCGTATCGCGGCGTTCGAACTGATGGGCCGCCCCGAGGTTCCCGTGGCAGTCGTGCTCGACGAAGCAGTGGAACTGGCCAAGCGTTTCAGCACCGACGACTCGGGTCGTTTCGTCAACGGTGTGCTGTCTGCACTGGTGCCGATCCTGCGCGCGCCCTGAAGCACGCGCATCGGCAAGACTGCCCGCCGTGACTGAACGACTGAACGACGTGTTGTATCGGCTGGGCCTGCGCCTGCGCCGCATGCATCCGGCCGCGTGGCTTACATTCTGCGCCACCGTCCTGTTTGTCATCGTCTTCGCCAGACTCGGCGTACAGAACCATCGCAACTTCGGCACCTGGTCGTACGACATGGGCATCTACGACCAGGGGTTCTGGTTGGTCTCGCGCGGGCATTCGTTCATGTCGGTGCGCGGCATGAACTTCTGGGGTCACCACCTCAACTTGATCGTGGTGGCGTTCGTGCCGTTCTACTGGCTCGGAGCTGGGCCGACGTTCCTATATGTGGTGCAGGCGATCTTCCTCGGATCGGCGGCGATCCCGGTGTACCTCATCGCTCGCGACAAGTTCCGTACGCCATGGATGGGCCTCGTGTTCGCTGTCGTGTACTTGATGTACGCGCCGGTGCAGTGGATCAGCTGGGCGATGTTCCATCCCGAGGCGATGGTGATCGCTCCGTTCCTGTTCGCCTGGTGGTTCGCCACACGTGAGCGGTGGGGGTGGTGCTTCGCGATGGTGCTGCTGGCGCTGAGTATGCGCGAAGACGTCGCTCTGGCGGTGGTGATGATGGGGCTGGTGTTGCTGGTCTACATGCGCAACGCACCCGACTACCGCCGAGTCGTTCGCCGCTGTATCGGCGTCATTGTGCTCGGCGGCGCGTGGTACGCGATCACGACGAAGCTTGTGCTGCCCTACTTCAACGACGGCAAGCAGCCGTTCTACATCACGTACTTCTACGGTAACTACGGCCACAACGCGTTTGAGATCGGCCGCACGATCGCGAGCTACCCCAACCGGGTGGTGAGCGACGCGGTGCAGCACGATCGGTTGCAGTTCTACAAGCAACTCGGCTGGCCGCTGGGGTGGATGCCGTTGGCCAGTCCGCTCGGCTTGTTGATGGCGCTGCCGCAGATGTTGGCCAGCGTGATCGGCCTCAGCCCATACGCGCGCATGATCAAGTACCAGTACACGTCGGTGATGATCGCTCCGCTCATGATCTCGGCGATCCATGGCGGGCACCGCCTCTGGCAGCTGCCGAAAGCGAAGGTGCTGTTGCCGGTCTGGCTGTTGCTGTGCGCGTTCACCACGAATGTGGCGTGGTCGCCCTCGCCGTTGGCCGAGGCCGCGAACTACCAGGTGTGGAGCCAGCCCAGCCGACGCAACGATTCGCTCCGCAAGGCGCTCACCTACATCCCCGGTGACGCGTCGGTGTCGGCCAGCTATCAGTTACTGCCGCACCTGAGCCATCGCACCGAGATCTACGACTGGCCGAACCCGTTCACGCCCGCAGTGTGGGGGAACGACGATTGTGATCACCTGCCCGACCCACGCACCATTGACTACGTGATCCTCGACCGTTCGCAGATCGGAACGGGCAACCAGCAGTTGTTCGAGGCGATGATGAAACCGGACGGCCCGTTCAAGGCCGTCTTCCAGGACGACAACGTGGTCGTGGCGCATCGGGTGGGAACGAGTGACGAGGTCGACGTGCGACCGCAGGCAAGTTCGTGCCAGGCGCTGGAGTTACGCCACAAGGGCTGACCCGGACGGGCACGCTGCCGGGTCTCGGCACCGGTGGCGAGGCCATGAAACGGGCCGGTGCGAAGAGAAGCGCTGTGAGGTGCGCGTGGCCCCGCTATCCTCGGGTTTCGACCGTGAAACGGGTTCCGTGAGGCCCGTACGGGAGGAGAGACGCGATGGTTGCCCTGTTTCCGTGTGCCCTTCTGCATGTTCGTGCACTATCGTGCATGAACATGCAAGACGTTGAGACCGTGACGGCGATCGGCGGTGACCATCATGCGTGACGCCGCATTGGTGCTGGCCGACGGCAGTGTGTTCGAAGGTGAACTGATCGGCGCCGAACCCGTCGGTGGTGTCGCCGGTGGCGAGGTCGTGTTCAACACGACGCTGTCGGGGTATCAAGAGGTGATCACCGACCCCAGCTACGCGGGTCAGATCATCACTTTCACCTACCCGCACATCGGCAACTACGGCGTCAATGCCACCGACTTCGAGTCGGCCCGTCCGTTCTGTCGTGGTGTGATCGTGCGTGAGATGGCTCGCCGCGAGAGCAACTACCGGAGTGAGGGTTCGCTCGACGGTCTGCTGCGCCGCTTCGGGATCAGCGGCATCGCCGGCATCGACACACGTCGGCTCACGCGCCTGATCCGCGATACGGGTGCATTGCCCGGTGCCTTCGGCCCGGTGAGTACCGGCGAGGCAGCACTGCGTGCCGCCGCTGTGGCCGAGAAGGGCACTGACGGGATCGACCTCGTCGCGGGAGTCACCACTGCGCAGCGCTACACCGTGCCGTTCACCGGCGCTGCGGGCGGTGTCGGCGGTGTCGGCGGCCGACGCATTGTCGCCTACGACTTCGGGATCAAGACCACGATCCTGCGCCACCTCAGCGCACTCGGCACGGTGGAGGTCGTTCCGGCCTCCACGACCGCTGCCGAAGTGCTGGCGCTGCATCCCGATGGTGTGTTCCTCAGCAACGGCCCCGGCGACCCGGCGATGGTGGGCTACGCGGTCGAGGCGATCGGCGACCTGCTCGCGAACGTGCCGATCTTCGGTATCTGCCTTGGCCACCAACTGCTCAGCCGGGCGATCGGCGGCGACACGTACAAACTGCCCTTCGGACACCACGGCGGCAACCACCCGGTACGCCACGAGGCCACCGGCCATGTCGAGATCACCAGTCAGAACCACAACTTCTGCGTCAGCCCAGCGAGCCTCGAAGGTCGGGCAGAGATCACCCACCTGAACCTCAACGACCTCACCGTGGAGGGGATGCGAGTGCGCAACGCGCAGGCCTTCAGCGTGCAGTACCACCCCGAAGCCGGCCCCGGCCCACACGACAGCAGGTACCTGTTCCAGATGTTTGCCGACCTGATGGGCGACGCCACTGCCAAGAACGGGGTGACGGTCTGATGCCGAAGCGCACCGATATTCACTCGATTCTGATCATCGGCTCCGGCCCGATCGTCATCGGTCAGGCATGCGAGTTCGACTACTCCGGCACTCAGGCGTGCCGAGTGTTGAAGGAGGAGGGCTACCGGGTCATCCTGGTGAACTCGAACCCGGCCACGATCATGACCGACCCCGATTTCGCTCACGCGACGTACATCGAGCCGATCACTCCCGATGTGGTGGCCCGGATCATCGAGCGCGAGAAGCCTGATGCAGTCCTGCCCACGCTCGGAGGTCAGACCGGTCTCAACACGGCGATGGCGCTGTACGCGCGAGGCATCATCGGCGTGCCCGGCACTCCGGAGATGATCGGCGCCAACGCGTTGGCCATCGAGACGGCCGAAGACCGTGACAAGTTCAAGCAGGCGATGATCGAGATCGGTCTGAACGTGCCGGAGAGCGGTATCGCGCACAACATGGAGGAATCCCGCGAGGTTCTCAAGGTGATCGGCCTGCCGTGCATCATTCGGCCCGCGTACATCCTCGGTGGCCGCGGCACCGGCATCGCCTCCACTGCCGAGGAGTTCGAAGCCGTGTGTGCCAACGGCCTCGACGCCAGCCCGATCAGCGAGATCCTGATCGAGAAGAGCATCGCCGGTTGGAAGGAATACGAACTCGAGGTCATGCGCGACCGCGCCGACAACTGCGTGATCATCTGCAGTATCGAGAACTTCGACCCGATGGGCGTGCACACCGGCGACAGCATCACCGTCGCTCCGGCGCAGACGCTCAGCGACGTCGAGTACCAAGAGATGCGCGATGCGGCGTTCGCCTGTATCCGCCGTGTCGGCGTCGAGACCGGCGGCAGCAATGTGCAGTTCGCGGTGAACCCCGAGACGGGTGAGCAGGTCGTCATCGAGATGAACCCGCGCGTGTCACGTTCGTCCGCGCTGGCATCGAAGGCGACCGGTTTCCCGATCGCCAAGATCGCCGCCAAGTTGGCCGTGGGCTACACACTCGACGAGATCAGCAACGACATCACCAAAGCGACGCCAGCCAGCTTCGAGCCGTCGATCGACTATGTGGTCACCAAGATCCCGCGTTGGGCGTTCGAGAAGCTGCCCGGCACGAAGGGCATCCTCGGCACGCAGATGCAGTCGGTGGGTGAGGCGATGTCCATCGGCCGCACGTTCACCGAGAGTTTGCAGAAGGGCCTGCGCTCGCTCGAGCAGGGCCGCTATGGGTTGGGTTGCGACCCAGCCGAGGCGCAGCTGGACGCGTTCAGCGACGACGACCTGCTGGCGAAGGTTGCCATTCCGACACCAGAACGAATCTTCCAGGTCGGCGAGCTGCTGCGCCGCGGTGTGAGTGCCGAGCGCATCCATGCCGCATGTCGGATCGATCACTGGTTCCTCGACCAGATGTTGCAGATTATGGAAGAGCGAGTCGTGTTCACCTTGCTCGGACCCGAGCAGATGACCAAGCGTTCATGGAAGCGAGCCAAGCAGTTCGGCTTCAGCGATGCGCAGATGGCGTTCGCGTGGGGTCTCGACGAACTTGCGGTGCGCGCGGCTCGCGAAGCGGCCGGGATCTTCCCCACCTACAAGACGGTGGACACCTGCGCCGCCGAGTTCGCCGCCGAGACGCCGTACCACTACAGCACGTGGGAGGACGAGAACGAAGTTCGTCCCAGCGACCGCCCTCGTGTCGTGATTCTGGGGAGCGGCCCGAACCGCATTGGCCAGGGCATCGAGTTCGACTACTGCTGCGTGCACGCCTCGTTCGCCTTGCGCGAAGCGGGCTATGAGACCGTGATGGTGAACTGCAACCCGGAGACCGTCTCCACGGACTACGACACCAGCGATCGCTTGTACTTCGAGCCGCTCACACGTGAGGACGTGCTGAACGTCATCGCCGCCGAGACGGCGGCCGCCGGGGGAGTTCCCCCGAAGGTGATCGTGTCGCTCGGCGGCCAGACACCGCTGAAGCTGTCCGGACAGTTGCCACGTGAGCTGATCGCGGGCACGTCGCCGGCATCCATCGACCTCGCCGAAGACCGCGAGAAGTGGAGCGCGCTGTGCAATCAACTTCACATCCCGCAGCCCCCTGGTGGCACCGCCACCGATCTGGAGCAAGCACTGACGATCGTCGACCAGGTCGGCTTCCCTGTGCTCGTCCGCCCGTCGTACGTGTTGGGCGGCCGTGCGATGCAGATCGTGCACGACCGCAACCACCTCGCCCGAGCCATGGCCGAGCTGGCCGGTTTCGGGTCGCTGGGCAAGGAAGGCGGCCTCTCGGCGGAGCGTCCCGTGCTGGTCGACCGGTTCTTGGAGGACGCCACCGAGGTGGATGTCGACGCGATTCGCGATCACACCGGTGAGGTGCTCATCGGCGGGGTCATGGAACATGTCGAGGAGGCTGGGATTCATTCCGGCGATTCGGCGTGTGCCATTCCGCCGCAGACGTTGCCTGCATGGGTGGTCGAGGTCATCGAGAGCTACACCCGGGCGATCGCCCAGGCGCTCGACGTGCGCGGTCTGATCAACGTGCAGTACGCCGTGCTCGGCACCACGGTGTACGTCATCGAGGCCAACCCCCGCGCCAGTCGAACGGTGCCGTTCGTGGCCAAGGCCACCGGCGTGCCGCTCGCCAAAGTGGCCAGCCGAGTGATGCTGGGCGCCACGCTCGGTGAACTCCGAGCTGAGGGTCTGTTGCGCCCACCCAGCGACCACGGTCACGTGGCGATCAAGGAAGCGGTGCTGCCCTTCAGCCGGTTCCCCGAAGTCGACACGGCACTTGGGCCGGAGATGCGCAGTACTGGCGAGGTGATGGGAATCGACACCACGTTCGGTAAGGCGTTCTTCAAGGCCGAGTTGGCGGCGGGGACGGTGTTGCCCACTGAGGGCATGGTGTTCCTGTCGTTGGCCGATGGCGACAAACCGGCTGGCATCGTGGTCGGTCGTCGACTGCGCGATCTCGGGTTGAAGATCGCGGCCACCAAGGGCACCGCTGCCTATCTGGAACGCTTCGGCATCGAGGTCGACCAGGTCGTGGGCAAACTTTCCGACGGTGAGGGCACCAACGTGCTCGATCTGATCAGGGCGGGCGAGATTGCCTTCGTGATCAACACCCCGCAAGGCCGTGGTGGCCGTACCGACGGCGAACACATTCGCAAGTCGGCCAACAGTCACCACGTCAGCTCGGTCACCACGGTGGAAGCCGCGCTGGCTGCGGCCCAGGGGATGGCAGAGATGGTCGGTCGCGAGATTTCGGTGCGCCCGCTGCAGGAGTACCACGCGTGAGGCGGTCGCTCCCGTGACGTCAGCGGTGCGCGTCGGGTCGCTCACCTTGCCCGCGCCGCTGATGACGGCGTCGGGAACGGCGGGGCACGGTGCCGAACTGGCGCCGTACTTCGACCTGTCGGAGCTGGGTGCGTTCGTCGTGAAGTCGCTGGCCTCGTTCGAGTGGGCCGGTAACCCGTCACCGCGGGTGCACCCTGCCGGGGTGGGGATGGTCAACGCCGTCGGGCTGCAAGGGCCGGGGGTGCAGCACTGGCTCGCCGAGGAGCTGCCGGCCCTGGCGGCCACTGGTGCCCGCGTGGTTGCCAGCATCTGGGGCCGCTCGCTGGAGGACTATCGCGCAGCTGCCGAGATGTTGGCGTCAGCTCCAGCGGCGGTGATCGCCGTCGAGGTCAACTTGTCGTGTCCGAACCTCGAAGGGCGTCGGGGCATCTTCGCCCACGACGCAGCGCTCTCGGCCGACGTGATCGCGGCCACCGCCGGATGTGGGCGACCTCGGTGGGCCAAGCTCAGCCCGAACACCGATCGGGTGGTCGAGGTGGCCCAGGCCGTTCACGCGGCCGGGGCTGAGGCGGTCACCCTGGTGAACACGCTGCTGGGCATGGTGCTCGATCCGCACACGGGTCGCCCCGTCCTCGGTGCGGGCGGTGGCGGGTACAGCGGCCGCCCGTTGCACCCGGTCGCCGTGAGAACGGTCTACGACGTGCACGCCGCGATCCCAGAGCTGCCGATCGTGGGTGCCGGGGGAGTAGCCAGCGGTTGGGACGCTGTCGAGTTGATGCTCGCCGGTGCCAGCGCGGTGCAAGTGGGAACCGCCACGTTCGCTGACCCGCGGGCACCGCTGCGCGTCCAGGCCGAGCTGCTCACGTGGTGTTCCCAGCGAGGTGTGACCCCCGCCGAACTCACCGGATTGGCCCATCGGGGTGGCATTCCGGCCTGAAGGCGCCGCCGGAATCGGCTGTGACAGGAATCCGATTGACGCCCCTTCCTCGGCGTGCGCGGCTAGTGTCAACTCATGGCAACACCTCCGCAACTCACTCCCGAACAGCGGGCCAACGCCCTTGCCAAGGCTGCCGAGGCCCGTACTGCCCGCGCCGAGCTGAAGAATCAGCTCAAGATGGGTTCCGTCTCGCTCGCTGAAGTACTCGAGTCCACCAGCGACACGGCACTGAAGCTGAAGGTCATCTCACTCCTCGAATCGCTTCCGGGCGTCGGCAAAGTGAAGGCCCGCAAGATCATGGAAGAGATCGAGATCGCCGACAACCGGCATGTCAAGGGTCTCGGCGCCCAGCAGAAACTGCAACTGCTCGACAAACTCGGCAAGTGAGGTATGCGCGCTGACCCATCCTCAGCTGCGCGTCTCTTTATTGTGTCCGGCCCCGGCGGCGTGGGAAAGGGCACGATCGTCAACGCTCTTGTCGAACGCGACCCTCGGCTGTGGCTGAGCCGGTCGTGGACCACCCGAGCGCAACGGCAGGGCGAGAGCGATACTGCCTACGTGTTCACCGACCCCGAGTCGTTCGAACGTCGTATCGCGGTCGACGGATTTCTCGAATGGACCAACTTCCTCGGGAACTACTACGGAACCCCGATACCTGATCCGGTGGCGGGCCGCGACGTGGTCCTCGAGATCGAGGTCGACGGCGCCCGGCAGGTGAAAGCACTTCGACCTGAGGCGATCCTGATCTTCGTGCTGCCTCCCTCACGGCAGGAGCAGGAACGCCGGTTGCGTGGCCGCGGCGACGCCGAGGACAAGGTTCGCCAGCGCCTGCAGAAGGCGCTCGACGAGGAACCGGTTGGAATGGCGATCGCCAACCATGTGGTCGTCAACGACGATCTGGAGCGCACTGTCGGCGAGATGATGCAGATCATCAGTCAGCATCGTCTCGCAGGCTGACGTTTCCGGGTAGACTGCCTCGCTGTTTTCAGGAGGCCTTGAATGTCCAACCGTTCGTTCGACACGATGATCAACCCGCAGATCGAGGAGCTCCTCGATCGCGTCGATTCCAAGTTCAGCCTTGTCACGCTGGCGGCCCGTCGGGCACGTCAGATCAACAGCTACTTCAATCAGCTGGGCGACACTCCGGGACACATGGTGCCCCCGCAGGTGAGCAGCGTGGCCCGCAAGCCACTCAGCATCGCCTTCGAAGAGATCGCTGCCGACAAGGTCGTGCGCGTCGATCATCACCACAATGACCCCGACGGGCTTGCGGCCGACGCCGAAGCCTGAGATTTCCTGCCGTCATGCTCGCCGGCAAGCGAATCGTGCTGGGTGTCACCGGTGGCATCGCGGCCTATAAGGCCGTCGAGGTCTCCCGGCGTCTTGTCGACGCCGGAGCACACGTGGTACCGGTGATGACCGCCGGTGCAGAACACTTCATCGGTCGCACCACACTGTCGGCCCTGGCCAGCGAGCCAGTGCAGACCAGCCTGTGGGACGAAGCAAGCCCCATCCCGCACACGATGTTGGGGCAGACCGCTGATCTGATCGTCGTCGCTCCGGCAACGGCCCGCCTCTTGGCCGCGTATGCGGCCGGGCTCAGTACCGATCTGCTCACCAATGTGCTGCTTGCCACGCGAGCGCCCGTGGTGGTCTGCCCGGCGATGCACACCGAAATGTGGGAGCACCCAGCCGTGCAGGCCAACATCGCCACGCTGCGATCGCGGGGTGTGCACATCGTTGAACCCGAAGAGGGTCGTCTGGCCGGCGGCGATGTCGGTGCTGGTCGCTTGGCTGCACCCGAGCGCATCGTCGCCGCGATCGAGGCTGTTCTGTCGGCTGGCGACGATCTGGCCGGCCTGCACGTGGTGGTCTCCGCTGGGGGAACCCGTGAGCCGATCGACGCCGTCCGTGTCATTGCCAACCGCAGCAGTGGCAAGCAGGGCTACGCCGTCGCCGCCGAGGCAGCCGCTCGCGGCGCCCGCGTCACCCTGGTCTCCACCGTCGATTTGCCGGTCCCCGGCGGTGTGGTGGTGCGCACGGTCGAGACTGCAGCGCAGATGCACGCCGTACTCGACGAACTGGCACCAACGGCCGATGTCATCGTGATGGCGGCCGCCGTCGCCGACTTCCGTCCGGTCACCGTAGCTGCTGGCAAGTTGAAGAAGGATCAGGGCATCCCGCAGATCATGCTGGAACCGACCCCCGACATCCTGGCTGGGCTCGGCGCCAGCAAACCTGCCGGTCAGGTGCTCGTCGGGTTCGCCGCGGAAACGAGCGACCTGCTGGCCAACGCCGAATCGAAGTTGCGGCGCAAGAACCTCGACCTCATCGTCGCCAACGATGTCGCCGCCCCAGGCGTTGGCTTCCAGCACGACACGAACGCTGTCACGCTGCTGCAGCGTGGCGGTGAGGTGCACACCATCGCACTCACCGATAAACGATCCATCGCGCAAGCGATCCTGACTATCGTGGTCGGGATTCGTGCCGCGGGCACCATCCCCAACAGCAAGAGGAGCCTCACCAAGTGAGCAGCTACACGTTCACCTCCGAGAGCGTCACCGAAGGCCACCCCGACAAGATGGCCGACCAGGTGAGCGATGCCGTACTCGACGCCATCCTGGCGGAAGATCCGAACGGCCGTGTCGCGTGCGAGACCCTGCTCACCACAGGTCTGTGCGTGGTGGCCGGCGAGATCACGACCTTCGCCTACGTCGACATCCCGAAGCTGGCCCGCGAGGTCATCAACGGCATTGGCTACGACAACGCCCTCTACGGCTTCGACGGCAACACCTGCGGTGTCATCGTCTCGATCGACGAGCAGAGCCCCGATATCGCCCAGGGAGTCGACAAGAGCGAAGAAGTGCGGTCCACCGGACACGCCGAGGATCAGCTCGAACTCCAGGGCGCTGGCGACCAGGGCATGATGTTCGGCTACGCCTGTGACGAAACTCCCGACCTGATGCCGATGCCGATTTGGCTGGCGCACCGTCTCAGCGAGCGCCTCAGCGAAGTACGCAAGTCCGGCGCAATCCCGTACCTGCGACCCGATGGCAAGACCCAGGTCAGCGTCGAGTACGAGGATGGCCGCCCCGTGCGCCTCAACAACGTGCTCATCAGTACTCAGCACCAAGACGGGATCGACCGCGACACGGTCATCCGGCCAGACCTGATCGAGCAGGTGATCAACCCGATCATCCCGGCGCAGTTCGCCGACGACAAGCCCGAGATCCACATCAACCCGACGGGTAAGTTCGTCATTGGCGGTCCTCACGGCGACACCGGTCTCACCGGCCGCAAGATCATCGTCGACACCTACGGTGGTATGGGCCGCCATGGAGGTGGCGCCTTCTCGGGCAAGGATCCCAGCAAGGTCGACCGTTCGGCCGCGTACGCCGCTCGCTGGGTGGCCAAGCACGTGGTCGCCTCTGGGGCTGCCACCCGCTGCGAGGTGCAGGTCGCGTACGCCATTGGCATGGCTCACCCGGTCAGCATCTACGTCGAGACGTTCGGCACCGGCAAGGTCTCCGACGAGACCATCGTCAACGCCGTGCGTTCCACGTTCGACCTACGCCCCGGCGCCATCGTGCGCGACCTCGACCTCAAGCGTCCGATCTACCGTCAGACGGCCGCCTACGGTCACTTCGGCCGCAACCGCCCTGATTTCACGTGGGAGCAGGTCAGCCGCCTCGACGCCTTCATGCGCGCCGTCGGCGTGTGACCGTCGCGGGCGAGACGCCGCCCGCTCTGGTGGCTCGGGTCGTCCCGAACGTCACCGGGCTCGACAAACAGTTCGATTACCTCGTCCCGACCGAGATGCGTGAGCGCATCTCGGTCGGTTCGTTGGTGCGCGTCCCGTTGCATGGTCGCAAGGTGGGTGGCTGGGTGGTCGGCCTCGGGCCGGCCGATCCTGCAGTGCCGGCGGAGAAGTTGCTGCCGATCGCCAAGTGGTCGTCGGTGGGCCCGACAGCGGAGGTCATCGAACTGGCCGAATGGGCCGAGTTGCGCTGGGCGGCAGCACGTCTGCGCCCGTTCCTGGTCACCGCCGATCCGCCGACGATGGTGGCTGCAGTGCCGCGGACGCGGCGCACCGTCAGCCCTGATGGTGCGCCGCTGTCGTCCGGTGTGCACGTCATCACTCCGCTCACCGACCCTTTGCCGTTGGTGGTCGACATCGCTCGTCATGGGCCGACGTTGGTCATTCACCCGACACCGGCCGCGGCGCGAGCAGTCGCCACCCGACTTCGCAAGGCGGGGTTGACCACGGCGCTGATGCCCGACGAATGGGCCGCCGCTGCCGGGGGAGTGGACGTCGTGGTGGGCAGTCGTGCCGCTGTATGGGCGCCGTGCCCGGGGCTGCGAACCATCGTGGTGCTCGATGAGCACGACGAGTCACTGCAAGAAGAACGCACTCCCACGTGGCATGCGCGCGACGTCGCCATCGAGCGCGCAGAGCGTGCAGGCGCTGCCTGTGTGCTCGTGTCGCCGTGCCCCACAGTGACCGCGTTGCGGTGGGCCGGTGATCGCGTGGTGCGTCCCTCGCAGTCCGAACTGGTGAACGGGTGGCCGACGCTGGAGATCGTCGATCGCACCGAGGAAGAGCCGTGGAAGCGGTCGCTGCTGACATCTGAGCTGATTGCCCATTTGCGCGACCGCAGCAAGAAGGTCGTCTGCGTGATCAACACCACCGGCCGGGCGCGGTTGCTTGCTTGTCGATCCTGTCGGACGCTGCAGCGCTGCGCCCGCTGCGACGCTGCCGTGGCGCAGGGCGACGACGGGTTGCTGACATGTCGTCGCTGCAGCACCACTCGTCCCGTGGTGTGTCAGCAGTGCGGTTCGAGCGCGATGGCATTGATGAAACCGGGTGTGTCGCGGCTGCAGGAAGAGTTGGCGGCGGCAGCCAACCGTCCCGTCGTCGCGGTCACGGGAGCGACCGAAGAACTGCCACCGGGTGACGTGTACGTCGGCACCGAGGCGGTACTGCATCGTGTCCGTGGTGTCGACGTGGTGGCGTTCCTCGACTTCGACGCAGAGATGCTCGCGCCGCGTTACCGGGCGGCAGAACAGGCACTTGCCCTGCTGGTCCGCGCCGGCCGCCTGGTGGGCGCGCGCGCCGGCGGGGGCCGAGTGCTGGTGCAGACGTTCGTCCCGGAACACGAGGTGTTGCGAGCCGCACAGTCGGCCGATGTCGGAGACCTCGCCGACAGCGAACAGACCCGACGACGCCTGCTCGGGCTGCCGCCGTTTCGGGCGATGGCGCTGTTGGAGGGCGCAGGAGCGCACGAGGTGGCGGCGGCCACCGGTCTGGAGTCTGCCGCCACGGCGAACGGGATGCTGCTGCGTGCGGACACGTGGTTGCAGTTGGGTGCGGCGCTGATCGCCGTGCCCCGCCCGAAGGGTTCCCGGCTCAGAGTGGAAGTGGATCCGCCGCGGGCGTAACCGTGCGCAGCACGCGATAGCCGCCGGTGGTGGCCAGTCGATCGGTTGCATATCCCTGCGCGATCAACCAGGTCTGCAGCGAGTCGCTGCCGAGATGCTTGTGCACCACGAGCATCGCCTCGCCACCCGGTGCGAGCCGCTCGAACCAGCGCAGCAGCATCGCGTGCAGGGCTGGTTTGCCGATACGGATCGCCGGGTTACTCCAGATCGTGCGAAAGCGCACGTCAGTCGGTATCTCGTCGGGGGCGCACACCTTGATGTTGCTGAGGCCGTTGCGTTCGGCATTGCCGCGGCACAGGTCGCGAGCACGTTCGTTCACCTCGACGGCCCACACCGTGGCGCCGGGTGCCCGTGCTGCCATTGTCAGCGCAATCGCCCCGGTACCACAGCCGATGTCGAGCAGGTCGCCCTCCTGCGCCGGTGGCGGTGCCTGTAGCAGCAGGAACTTGGTGCCCGCGTCGATGCGGTCGTAGCCGAACACGCCGCGGTCGGTCGTGAGCGCGAACAGATGGTCGGGCAGCAACAGCGTCACGACCCGTGGGGCGGACTCAGTGGTGGGGTCTTCGTCGAAGTAGTGCGAACCGGGGGCAGTCATTCCGTCGCTAGCCTTGCAGTTCATGGCGTACGAGATCCGCACCTTCGGAGACCCGGTACTCAAGGCTGAGGCCTCGGCAGTCACCGAGATCAACGGCAAGATCGCTCGCCTCGTCGACGACATGTTCGACACGCTGTACGAGAGCGACTCGGGAATCGCCCTCGCCGCGCCCCAGATCGGTGTGCAGAAGCAGATCGTGGTGTGGGATCTCGACGACGCGCCGATGGCGATCATCAACCCTGTGGTGGTCGAGAGCGACGGCGAGTTCGTCTACAGCGAGGGCTGCCTCAGCATCCCCGATCTGTACGTCGACATCCTGCGCCCGAACCATGTGCTCGTTCGCGGCCTCGACATCGACGGCAACGAAGTCGAGATCGAGGGTTCCGAGCTGATGGGACGTCTGCTGCAACACGAGATCGATCACCTGCACGGTGTACTGATGTTCGATCGTATGACTCCCGATCAGCGCAAAGCCGCAATGACCGAGTACCGCAAGCTGCAGGAGAACCCGGCCGCCAAGCCGCAGCGGCGTCGACTCCGCCTGTTGTGAGGCGCCGCCTCGCGTACTTCGGTACCCCGATGATGGCGGTGCCGCCGCTGCGTGCGCTCGTCGATGCCGGTCATGACGTCGCGTTCGTGGTTACTCGAGCGGACAAGCGGCGCGGTCGCGGCGGCGAGCTCAGCCCGTCACCCGTGAAGGCTGCGGCGCTGGAACTGGGCATCCCGGTCAGCCACTCGGTCGACGACGTGCTCGGCAAGGACATCGAACTCGGCGTGGTAGTGGCGTTCGGTCAGATCATCAAGCCGCATGTGCTCGCCGAAGTGCCGATGGTCAACATCCACTTCTCGCTGCTGCCGCGCTGGCGTGGCGCCGCCCCGGTGGAGCGCGCGCTGCTCGCTGGCGACACCGAGACCGGTACCTGTCTGATGCAGCTGGAAGAGGGGCTCGACACCGGCCCGGTGTACGACACGGTGCGCACCCCCATCGGCCCCACCGATACTGCCGACGACCTGCGTCGAGTGCTCGTGGCTGCCGGCACCGAGCAGTTGGTGCGCTGTCTGGCAGCACCGCTGCCCACGCCAGTACCGCAGTCGGGTGAGCCGCTCTATGCGGCCAAGATCACGCCGGACGAGTTGCGGATCGACTGGTCGCAGCCGGCAGCGCAGATCGACCGTCTGGTGCGACTGGGCGGCGCCTGGACGATGTTCCGTGGGAAGCGAGTAAAGGTGCACGCAGCGACAGTGACCGACGGGGTACTCACTCCGGTGACGGTGCAACCCGAGGGCAAGGGGCCGATGCCTGCCTCCGACTTCCTCCGCGGTGCCCGTCCCGAGCCGGGCGAGACGTTCGCATGAACAGGCCCCAGCACGGTCGCCATCGCGGCGGCAACACGCCTGCGCCGCGTCCTGCACCTCCCAAGCTCTCGGCGCGCGCAGTGGCGATGCGTTGCCTGCAGCGCATCGACCACGAGGGTGCGTACGCGAACCTCGTCACCGCCGCCGAGTTGGCCGATTCCGGGCTCAGCGACCGCGACCGTCGATTCGTCACCGACCTGGTGTACGGCACGACCCGAATGCGCCGTGCATGCGACGCGCTCATCGACCGTTTCGTGTCGCAGCAGCCGTCGCCAGAGGTACGCACGTTGCTGCGGCTGGGCGCCTACCAGATTCACTTTGCTGGGGTCCCTGCGCATGCTGCGGTCGGCGAAACGGTCGAACTGGCACCTATCCGGGCCCGCGGGTTCGTGAATGCGGTACTGCGTCGCGTGTCCGACACGCCGATGCACCAATGGCCGTCCGAGGCCGTGCGGCTCAGCTATCCCGACTGGATCGTGCAGCGCCTGATCGCCGAACTCGGCGAGGTAGACGCAATGGCCACCCTGGCGATCATGAACGAGCCGCCCGAGGTCACCGAGCGAGAAGACGGCTACACCCAGGACCTCGGTTCGCAATGGGTGGTCTCCGCCGTTCCCGCCGAGGAGGGTGAGCTCGTCATCGACGTGTGTGCCGCGCCCGGCGGTAAGGCCACCGGCATCGCCAGCATCGGCGCATTCGTGATCGCTGCCGACCTGCAGCCGCAACGCGTCGGCCTGATCGCCTCCAACATCCTTCGTGTCGCGGCTTCCACCGCAGTTCCCGTGGTGGCGGACGCGACACAGAGCCCGTTTCGGAGCGGTTGCGCCGACCATGTGCTGATCGATGCCCCGTGCAGTGGCCTGGGAACCCTGCGACGTCGGGCCGACGCCCGTTGGCGCATGCAACCCGCCGAGGTGCCCGTGTTGGCGGCGCTGCAGCAGCGCATCATCGATGAGTCGGCGCCGCTGGTGAAGCCCGGTGGAACGCTCACGTACAGCGTGTGCACGCTGCTCGCCGAAGAGTCCATCGAGCACTCCGTGCCAGCAGGGTTCGTGCCGATCACGGATCGCCCGCTGGGGGAGTGGCAGTCCTTCGGCGACGGCTGGCGAGTACTGCCCCACGACGCGGGCACCGACGGCATGGTGGTCATTCGCTACCGTCGCGAGTCATGAGCGAATCAGCACTGCAGGCGAAGGTCCTCACCGTCAGCGACGGCGTGATTGCCGGTACCCGACAGGACGCCAGCGGTGCCGGTCTGGTGGCGCTGTTGCAGTCCCACGGGTTCGATGTCGTCGCCCACACCGTGGTCGCCGATGGCACCGACAACGTCGCTGCGGCACTCCGTGAACTGGCCGAGGGCTTCTCCGGTCTGGTGGTCACGACGGGTGGGACCGGTTTCGCCCCGCGCGACCAGACGCCCGAGGGAACTCGCCAGGTGATCGAGCGCGAGGCGCCCGGTCTGGCCGAAGCGATGCGGCTGGTGAACCCGCTCGGCCGTCTGTCGCGTGGCATTGTCGGCATCCGCGGTCAGGCGATCATCTGCAACACTCCCGGCTCGCCCAAGGGTTGTGTCGAACAGTTGGCCGCGATTCTCGACGTGCTGCCGCACGCGGTTCGGCTGCTCGCCGATACCCCTACGTCCCACTGAGGCCCCGCCGGTAGCCTGCGAGACGTGCTCAAGCTCGTGTTGCCCAAAGGATCGCTGGAGAAGGCCACACTCGAACTGTTCGAGGCTGCCGACTTGCCGGTCGTGCGCTCATCGTCCGTCGACTACAAGGCGACCATCGCTGACCCGCGGATCGACTCGGTGCGTATCCTGCGCCCGCAGGAGATCCCCACGTATGTGGCCGAGGGGCTGTTCGACATTGGCATCACCGGGCGCGACTGGGTGGAGGAGACCTCCAGCGATGTCGTCTCGCTCGGCGAGCTGAAGTACTCGAAGTCCACCTCGCTGCCGATCAAGGTGATCGTTGCCGTCGCTGGCGATTCGCCCGCCCAACGCATCGAAGACCTGCCGCAGGGTCTGCGCGTCAGTACTGAATACCCCGAACTCACCAAGCGGTTCTTCGCCGAGAAGGGCATCGAGGCTGATATCCGCCTCAGCTACGGTGCCAGCGAAGCCAAGATTCCGGATATCGCCGACTGCATCGTCGACATCACTGAAACCGGCAGGGCCCTGCGCGCCGCAGGCCTCCGCATCCTCGACGAGATCCTGGTCAGCTACACCGAGGTCGTGGCCAACAAGGCCGCCTACGCCGACCCGGCCAAGCGCCACGCGATGGCTCAGCTGATGACATTGCTGAACGGCACGCTCGATGCTCGCGGTCGGGTGCTGGTGAAGATGAACGTTGGCAAGGACGAGATCTCCGCAGTGCTGGCGCTGCTGCCGTCGATGAAGTCGCCGACGGTGAACCCTCTCGCCGGTGATGGTGGATTCGCAGTCGAAACAGTCGTCGCCAAGTCGCAGATCAACACGCTGATCCCTGCGCTCAAGGACGCCGGTGCCACCGCCATCCTCGAACTGCCGATCTCCAAGATCATCCCATGACCGAGCGGGCACGCGGCGAGGGCGTGTTCGCCGGCTCCGTGGTGTCCTTCGACGCCGCCGCGGGCCTCGGCGAGGTGCTGCGCGATGACGGTCAGCGGTTCGGTTTCCATTGCATCGAGATCGCCGACGGCACACGTGCGGTCGAGCCGGGTACGCCGGTGACATTCGGGCTACTGGCCAAGTTGGGTCGCTATGAGGCGGCACGAATCACTCGCGCATGAACGAGCGCGACGCTCGGATCGTGGCGGTCATCAAGGCGCTGCGCGAAGGCGAAGTGGTGAGCTACGGCGATATTGCCGACGTGGCTGGGTATCCGGGTCGCAGCCGGCTCGCCGGTCGTCTGCTGGCGATGACCGACGATGACCTGCCGTGGTGGCGGGTGGTGAACTCGACGGGTCGATTGGTTCCCGGGTGCGAGGCAGAGCAGGCTGGATTGCTGCGTGCTGAGGGAGCGTCAGTGGCGGGTGGCCGGGTACGTGCCGCGCCTACGGGCCGCTTCAGCCGCCCTGAGCGTTCTTGATCTGCACGAAGGCCAGCCGGATGTTCAACAGCGCGTTCATCAGCGTCTCGGCGTCGGCGCCGAGGCGACCTTCGAGACCCTCCAAGAGACAGGCGACCGCATCGATCGCGAGCGCAGCCTCCCGAAGCGACGGTGGCTCGGCGCTGAGATGGATCGCGGCCAACTCGTAGAGCCCCATCACGTGGTTGCAGATCACCACCTCGGCGGGAACTTCCGCCAGACGTTCGCGGCTCTCGCGCATGGCAGCCTCCGCTGCCTCGAACGCCGCTTCGTCGAACTCTGTGTCGTGGTTGGTGTCTTCTCCGGGCACGGGCGGTACCCTACCGGGCTGACAACTGAAGGCGAAGTGGGTCTCACCGTTCACGGCGAGTCCCCACCCGGCCAGCACGAGATGCAGCGCCCGGGTCACATCATTGCGTAGCATGCCGCCTGGTGCGGTGTGCCCCGTCGTGTTCGGTGGCTTCGCATCACCAACACAGGAGGGGACACACCCATTGCACAGGAGTGAGCAGCCATAGCACCGCCGCAGACACCGGAACACCGGTACAACGAACGCATCCGCGCGCGTGAGGTTCGCCTCATCGGCCCCGACGGAAACCAGTTGGGGATCAAGCAACTCCCGGAAGCGCTCACCCTGGCCCGCCAGGTCGACCTCGATCTCGTCGAAGTCGCCCCGATGGCGAACCCGCCAGTGTGCCGGATCATGGACTACGGCAAGTTCCGTTACGAGGAAAGCCAGAAGGCCAAGGAATCTCGCAAGAAGACCGTCCATGTGTCGATCAAGGAAGTGAAATTCCGTCCCAAGATCGGCAAGGGCGACTTCGACACGAAGGTGCGTCACATGCACGACTTCCTTGATGACGGCCACAAGGTGAAGGTCACCCTGCAGTTCCGAGGCCGAGAGATGGCCCACCCGGAACTGGGTTCCCGAATCCTCGACGCGGTGATTGCACAACTGGGTACCACCGCCAAGGTGGAGACCCAGGCTCGTCTGGAAGGTCGCAACATGACCATGGTGCTCGCCCCTGAGAAGAAGGCGATCCCCAAGAAGTCCGAAGCCAAGGATTACAAGGCTGAGAACTACACGGCTGAAGAGCCCGAAGCTGTGGATCACACGGCCCCGGAGCCGGCTGCGGCCGAACACTCCGAGACCGACATGTTCGGCGCAGACGAACACATCACGCTTGCGGATACGGATCTTCCGTCCGAAGAAACCCCTTCTGCACCCACCTGAGATTTCTCCAACAGCGGCCCAGCCGCACGACCCAGAACCCAGTACGGGTGACGGATCGCAGCCAGACATACAGGAAACCACCATGCCCAAGATGAAGACCAGCAAGACTGCCGCCAAGCGGTTCAAGACGACCGGTACCGGCAAGCTGCGCCGTCTGCAGCAGAACCGTCAGCACCTGTTTGAGAAGAAGCCGTCCACCCGCACCCGCCGTCTCGACGGTGAGGTTGCTGTGCACCCCGGCGACGCCAAGAAGATCAAGCGCCTGCTCGCCAAGCGCTGAGACGACTGAAGAGAACGAGAAGAAGGAGATACAACTATGGCTCGTGTAAAGCGCGCCGTTGGCTCGAAGAAGCACCGCAAGCAGGTGCTCGAGCGGGCCAAGGGTTATTACGGTAACAAGAGCCGCTCCGTGCGTGCGGCCAACGAACAGGTGATGAAGAGCGGGCAGTATGCGTTCCGCGACCGTCGCGCCAAGAAGGGCGAGTTCCGTCGCCTCTGGATCCAGCGCATCAACGCTGCCTGCCGTCTGCCCGAGAACGAGATCAGCTACAGCCGGTTCATCGCCGGTCTGAGCGCTGCCGGTATCGAGGTCGACCGTAAGGTCATGTCCGACCTGGCAATCACCGATCCGGCTGCCTTCTCGGCGCTGGTGGTCGCTGCCAAGGCGGCCCTCTGAGCGACCAGCTCACCTTTTCGAACCCGAAGGTTCAACGACTGCGGCGCCTCTTGGGGCGCCGCAGTGCGCGTTCTGAAGAGGGTGTGTTCGTCGTCGAGGGTTCCGGACTCATCACCCAAGCATGGGAGGCGGGTTGGGAAATCGAGGCGCAGTTTTGTGCGCCCGGTTTCGGCGGAGTCGTCCCCGACGGCCTGGTGTTCGACCTGGCGCCGAACGTGATCGAACGGGTGGCCAGCACGGAGGCACCGCAACCGGTGCTCGCCGTGGTTCGCCAGCGCCCGTCGGTGCTGCCGGATGGTGCCGACTTCGTGATCGTCGCCGACCGTCTCGGCGACCCTGGCAACGCCGGCACCATCATCCGCTCGGCCGAAGCTGCGGGTGCGCAGGCGGTGGTGTTCACTCCCGGATCGGTCGATCCGTACAACCCGAAGGTCGTCCGTTCCACGGCCGGCTCGCTGTTCCGTGTCCCGGTGGTTGTTGCCGATCTGGACGTCGTGCGTGCCGCCGGGTTGCGCCTGTTGGCGACGTCGTCGCATCAGGGCGAGGCCTACGACGCGGTCGATCTGACCGGTTCGGTGGCCTTGATCGTGGGCAACGAGGCCCACGGTGTTCCCGATGATGCGCCGGTCGACGGCTGGATCACCATCCCGCACCAGGGTGAGGCCGAGAGCCTCAACGTGGCGATGGCCGCCACGGTGCTCGTATTTGAAGTCGCCCGCCAACGGCGTCAGCGGTAGTTTCCCCTCGTTCGACGGTGGAAGAAGGAAATCGATGATTGATCAGATCCTTGCGGCACGCGAGAGCGCTCTCACGCGACTGGCCGCGGCGACGGGCAGCGACGATGTGCGCGCGCTCGAGCTCGAAGTCCTCGGTAAGAAGGGTTCGCTCACCGACCTGAAGGCCGGGTTGGGCAGGTTGGCCACGACCGAAGAGAAGAAGGACGCCGGTCGGGCGCTCAACGAAGCGACCACCGCGGTGTCGGGCGCGCTGGCTGCCCGCCTCGGCGAGTTCCGGCGGGCCGAGCGGGCCGTGCAACTGGAGATCGAGCGGCTCGACCTCACCGAGGTCGTGCGCAAGCCCAGTCGTGGTCACGCTCACCCGGTCACGCAGGCGTGGCAGCGGTTGGAAGATGTGTTCATCGGCCTCGGCTTCCAGGTGGCCGAAGGGCCCGAGGTGGAAACCGATTGGTACAACTTCGAGGCGCTGAACATGCCGGCCAACCATCCCGCCCGCAGTATGCACGACACGTTCTATGTCGATCATGGAGTGCCCGGGAGCACGGTGCTGCGCACGCACACGTCGCCCGTACAGATCCGTGTGATGCAGACCATCCCGCCGCCGATCTACATGGTCATGCCGGGGCGCGTGTTCCGCAACGAGACCACCGACGCCACGCATCTCGCGGTGTTCCACCAGATCGAGGGCCTGGTCATCGATCGGGGCATCACCCTGGCCGACCTTGCTGGCACGATCGAGTCGTTTACCAAGGCCTTCTTCGGCGACGGGTTCACCAGCCGCCTGCGCCCCAGCTATTTCCCGTTCACCGAGCCTTCGGCCGAGTTCGACATCCGCACGCCCAAGGGCGACTGGCTGGAACTCGGCGGCTGCGGCATGGTGCACCCCAACGTCTTGCGCGCTGGCGGTATCGACCCGGAGGAGTTCAGCGGGTTCGCGTTCGGCTTCGGCATTGATCGCATGGCCAAGGAGCGGCACTCGATCAACGACGTCCGCGAGATGTACACGAACGACATTCGTTTCCTGGAGCAATTCTGATGCGCATTGTTCATTCCATGCTCAAGGACCTCGTCGCGATCGGCGACGACTTCGACGCGATCGCCGACATCATCACCAACGTCGGCCTTGCGGTGGAAGACATCCACCACGTCGGTGGCACGGTCGCCGGTGTCATCACTGCCAAGGTGTTGCGCACCGAGCGTCACGCCGATGCGGCCAAGGTGCACCGCGTGTTCGTCGACGCTGGAGACGGTGTCGAGCGCCACGTGTGGTGCGGCGCATTCAACATGCAGCCCGGCGACATCATCCCGCTCGCCACTCCCGGCACCGTCATGCCCGACGGTCGCGCGATCGAGCCCAAGCCGATCCTCGGCATCAGCAGCGATGGCATGCTCTGCAGCGCTCGCGAACTCGACATGGGCGACGACCACAGCGGCATCCTGATCCTGCCGGTCGACACGCCCCTCGGCGTTCCCTACGGTGAGGCGCTCGGGCTGGAGAAGGAAGTCGTCTACGACATCGACGTCCTGCGTAACCGGCCCGATGCATATGGTCATCTCGGTGTCGCCCGCGATGTGGCCGCCAAGTTCGGCATCTCTGTCACGCCCGCCCCGGTGTTGCCCGCTGCGCAGGCGCCGGTGCGCTCAGCGACGGTGGAGCTGGTCGACGGTGATCGTTGTCCGCGCTTCACCAGCATCGTGTTGTCCGGTGTGAAGGTCGGCCCGTCCCCAGACTGGATCGCTCGTCGACTCACTGCCTCGGGGATGCGACCGATCAACAACGTGGTCGATGTCAGCAACTACGTGATGCTGGAGACGAACCAGCCGAACCACGCGTACGACTTCGACACGCTCGGCGGCGGGGGTTTCCGCGTTCGTCTGGCCCGCGACGGCGAGACGATGATCACGCTCGACGACTCCGAGCGCACGCTCACCGCGGATGATCTGCTGATCTGTGATGCAACCGATCGCCCGATCGGTATCGCCGCGATCATGGGTGGCCAGAACACCGAGATCAGCGACACGACGACGGCGATTGCGCTTGAGACCGCGTGGTTCGAACCTGCTGCGATCATGCGCAGTGTCGTGCGCATGGGACTGCGAACCGAGGCCTCGGCCCGCTTCGAACGCGGCATGGACACGCACGGCATTGAGCGGTCCACCGCACGCTTTGTGGAACTGCTGCGCCTCACGTGCCCCGATCTCGTGGTGAACGAAGGTGCGGTCGACGCCCGCGCACCGCAACTGCCAGTGCCACCCGTGCTGCGGGTGCGCTCGGCGCGGGTGGGCGCGCTGTTGGGCACTCCGTTCAGCGCCGAGCAGATCCGCACGCTGATCGAACCGATCGGCTTCGTCTGCACCACGGTCGGCGACGACCTCGACGTCCTCGTGCCCACGTGGCGGCCCGATTGCACCGGGGAGGTCGACATCATCGAAGAGGTCGCCCGTCTGCACGGCTACGACCTGCTGGGCAAGACCGTTCCCAAGTCCACGGTGCCCGGGGGACTCAGCGGTGTGCAGCAACGTCGTCGACGCCTGCGCGATGTGCTGTTGGGCCTTGGTCTCACCGAGGCGATGCCGCACCCGTTCCTCACGGCCGGTGAACTGGAGAAGGCGGGTCTGCCTGCCGAGTCTGTGCGCCTCGTCAACCCCCTCGTGGTCGGCGACGACATGCTGCGCACCTCGTTGCGCCCTGGCCTGCTGAAGGCAATCGCGTTCAATGAGTCGCACCGTCGCTCCGGTGTTGCGCTGTTCGAGATCGGTCACGTGTATCCGCCCAGCACGGACGTGTTGCCGGCCGAGTACGAAGCGCTCGGCATCGTCATCGCCGGCGCGGATGCACCTGCTGCGGTTGCCGTGTGGCGTGAACTCGCGGCAGCGATGGGTTGGGGCGCCCGCCTCGACCAGAGCAACGTGCCCGCTGGTCTGCACCCTGCCCGTTCGGCGACGCTGTCGCTCGGCAAGGACACGATCGGCGCCGTCGGTGAGGTGCACCCCGATGCCGCAGAGGCGTTCGACGTCACCGAGCGCCTTGCCGTCCTCGAGCTGAACTTGTCGGTGCTGCTGGCCAACGAGCCCAAGCCCGCTGCGTGGAAGCCCACCAGTCGCTTCCCGTCCAGCGACCTCGACCTTGCGTTCGTGTTGCCTGATTCGGTCACGGCCGAGAAGCTCGACAAGGCCATTCGTCAGGCCACCGGCAACCTGCTCGTCGACCTCACGCTGTTCGACGTGTACCGCGGCACCGGTCTGCCGGAGGGCACCCGCAGCCTGGCCTATCGCTTGCGCCTGCAGTCGCTGGAGCGCACGCTCACCGACGATGATGTCGCCGCCGTGCGCGCCAAGGTAGAAGCCGCCACCAAGAAGATGGGCGCCGTCCTCCGCGGTTAGTGCATCGGCTTCTGGGAAGGGATCGTCCCATCTCAGTTTCTGGGAAGGATTAGTCCCGGAAACCGGGACGAAATCAGCCCAGAACCATGGAACAAGTCGGCGCTGAGGCCTGACCTGTCCGTTCCTGAACGCCGACTTGCGGGGTCAGTTGGCGCTGAGGTCGTCGGGCGCGTTTGCCAACCAGGCGACCTTTCCGCCCTGACGGCGGACGACGGCTCGCCAGAGGCCGGTGGGGTTCGGGTCGAACACATCACCCCGTTCGGCGGGGAACACCATCCAGGCCCCCTCGGCCAGTTCGCCGTCGAGTTGGCCGGCACCCCAGCCGGAGTAGCCGCGGAACACGCGCAGTGCCAGCACCTGCTCAGCGACCTGGTCTGGGTCGAGCATCAGATCGACAGAACCGAAATCGTCGGTGACCCTGCTCCATGCCTCGTCGACGGGTGCCTTGAGGCGGGCCAGCGCAATGAGGGCGTCGGTCTCCACCGGTCCGCCCTGGAACATCGTGGCGGGTGGCGCAAGATGGCGCTGCCAGGCGCGCACGATCTCCGGCGACTCCTCGTCCGTTGGACGATTCAGTACCACGCCGACGGCGCCGTCAGAGTTGTGTTCCAACATGTAGACGACCGTGCGATCGAAGTTCGGGTCCACCAATGGGGGAGTGGCCACGAGCAGCAATGCCTTGCACGAACCGTGGGGGTGATCCGTCGCGCTCACGATGTCAGTCTGGCCGATGGTGCGGCCGAACGAGGATCGTTGCATGAACATGCACTGCGCTGTATTGTCATGCCTTATGATTCGAGTCGGCATCATCGGCGCGTCGGGCTACACCGGTGCGGAACTTCTGCGGCTGTGCGCGCAGCATCCTGACCTCACTGTCGTGTACGCGACGGGCGACACTCAGGCGGGCACACGTGCGGCTGCGCTGTACCCCAGCTTGGCGGCGCGATACCCGAACCTGGTGTTCGAGGAGTTCCAGGCGGCCAAGGCCCAGGGGCTCGACCTGGTGTTCCTCGGCCTGCCGCATGAGGCGAGCATGGCGCTGGCCCCGCAGCTGGTGGGCAAGGTCGGCTGCGTCGTCGACCTGTCGGCGGCGTACCGGTTGAAGGACGCCTCGCTGTACCCCGGTTGGTACGGCTTCACTCACGATCAGCCCGAACTGTTGGCCGAGGCCGTGTTCGGTCTCCCCGAACTGCACCGCAAGGAACTACACGGTGCGCGCTTGGTGGCGACCCCCGGCTGTCACGTCACGGCCGCCACGTTGGCGCTTGCTCCGTTGGTGCGCGGTGGCCTGATCGAGACCACCGGCATCGTGATCAACAGCATCACCGGGGTCAGCGGTGCGGGTCGTGCGCTGAAACACACGTCGCTGTTCTGCACCGTCGACGAAGACGTCAACGCCTACGGCCTGCTCGACCACCGGCACACGCCCGAGATCGAGCAGGAGATCGGGGCGCAAGTGCTGTTCACGCCGCACCTGGCGCCGCTCAGCCGCGGGCTGCTCGCCACGTGCTATGCCAAGCCGGCCAAGGGTGTGTCCACTGAGTCGTTGCTGGCCGCGTTCGACGCGTTCTACGACGACGAACCGTTCATCGTCGTCAGCGAGTCGTCGCCGTCCACGAAGGCCACGCTCGGCAGCAACACTGCCCACCTGACTGCCCGCTACGACGAGCGCACGAACACCGTCATGGCGTTGTGTGCCCTCGACAATATTGCCAAGGGCGCGTCGGGTGGCGCCGTCCAGGCAGCCAACGTTGCCCTCGGTCTGCCCGAGACCGCTGGCCTCTCGATGATCGGCATGTACCCCTGATGAACGCGATCCCGCAACACCCAACGCCGCTCGACACGGCCGATGTCCTCGTGCGTGCGCTGCCCTACATCCGTCGCTTCGCGGGCCAAGTCGTGGTGGTCAAGTACGGCGGCAATGCACTCGCCGGTGCCACCGAGGGCGACGCGCTCGCGCTGTTCGCGCAGGACATCGTGCTGATGCAGCAGGTCGGTATGCGCCCGGTGGTGGTGCACGGCGGTGGACCGCAGATCAACGACCTGATGTCGAAGCTGGGCAAGGTTGCCGAGTTCCGTAACGGTCTGCGGGTCACCGACGCCGAGACGGTGGACATCGTGCGCATGGTGCTCATCGGCCAGGTCAACCCACAGATCGTGTCGGCCATCAACGTGCACGGCCCGCTTGCGGTCGGAGTCAGCGGAGAGGACGCTGGTCTGATCCGGGCCAGCTCGCGTGATCCCGAACTCGGGTTCGTGGGTGATGTCGAAGCGATCAACCCCACCATCCTGCGCGGTCTCCTCGCCGAAGGGTTCATCCCCGTGGTGGCCACCATCGGCACCGACGAGACTGGTCAGGCCTACAACATCAACGCCGACACGGTGGCCGGAGCCATCGCCGAGGCGCTCGGCGCAGAGAAGCTCGTGTACCTCACCGACATCGAGGGTCTGCGGCGAGTGGTCGACGACCCGACCAGCATCATCCGTCAGACCACGACCGACGAACTCGACGCATTGATGGACGATGGCACCATCGCCGGTGGGATGATCCCGAAGGTGGAGAGCTGTGTACACGCGGTGCGCGGCGGAGTCCGACGGGCTCACATCCTCGACGGTCGCATACCGCACGTACTGCTGTTGGAGGTCTTCACCGACGAGGGCATCGGGACGATGGTCTCATGAGCGCTCACGCCTTCGACACGCACGGTATGCAGTACTGCCCGTTCATGCCCGTGTTCGGGCCACCGCAAGTGATGTTCGAGCGCGGCTCGGGCACCGAACTGTGGGACACCGACGGCAAGCGGTATCTCGACTTCCTGTGTGGCCTCGCGGTCACGTCGCTTGGTCATTCGCACCCGGTGGTGGCCGAGGCGATCAGTCGTCAGGCGAACCAGTTGCTGCACGTCAGCAACCTGTTCGCCAACCCTGCAGCGTTGAAAGCCGCGGTGCAGGTGAACACGCTCCTTCTGGAGGCGACTGGGCATGACGGCCAGGTGTTCTTCTGCAACAGCGGTGCCGAGGCCAACGAGGCAGCGTTGAAGCTGGCCCGCAAGTTCGGCGGCCGTGGCCGTCACGCTGTGGTCAGCGCCTACGGCAGCTTCCACGGACGTACGCTGGCCACACTCGCAGCCACGGGTCAACCCGCCAAGCACGAAGCGTTCCAGCCGATGCCTGATGGGTTCCGGTATGCGGCGTTCAACGACATCGCCTCGCTGGAGGGCGCGATCGACCCGACGGTGGGTGCGGTGCTGCTCGAACCTGTGCAGGGTGAGGGTGGTGTGGTGCCCGCCGACGTGCAATACCTGCGCGATGTGCGCGCTCTGTGCGACGAGCGCGGACTGTTGCTGATCATGGACGAGGTGCAGACCGGCTACGGCCGCACCGGCGAGTGGTTCGGGTTCCAGCACGCCGGCGTGGTGCCGGATGTGGTCACGATGGCCAAGGCGATGGGCAACGGCTTCCCGGTGGGCGCCTGTTGGGCCAAGCGCGAGATCGCAGCAGTGTTCACACCTGGCGACCACGGCAGTACCTACAGCGGCACTGCCATCGCCACGGCTGTCGTCAGCGCAGTCATCGACGAAATGCGTCGTATCGACGCACCCCGTCTGGCCCGCGAGCGCGGCGCCGAACTGACGGCCAGGCTGGCTGCGGTGCCGGGCGTGGCGAGCGTTCGCGGCACCGGTTTGCTGCTGGCCGTAGAACTCGCTGCAGGGATCGACGCCAAGGTCGTCTACACCGCGCTGCTGCAACGCGGCATCGTCACGAATGCCGTTACCGCCACCGCGTTGCGGCTGGCACCACCCCTCACGGTCACCACCGAACAGATCGACGAAGCCGTCGCTGCGCTGACCGCTGTGCTCCAGGAGACTCCCCAGTGACCCGCCACCTCATCGACATCACCGACTTCTCAGCGGAGGAGGTGCACACGGTTCTGCGGCTGTCGCAACAACCCGTCCTTCCCAACGTGCTCGCCGGGCTCGGGGTGGCGCTGATCTTCGAGAAGCCGTCGAACCGCACGCGCCACTCGATGGAGATGGCCGTGTTCCAGCTCGGGGGGCACCCCGTGTACACCCGTGGTGAAGAAGTCGGCATCGACGTGCGCGAGTCTGCCGAAGACGTTGCGCTCGTGATGGCCGGTTACCACGGCGTGCTCGCCGCTCGCGTGTATCAACACGACAAGGTGCAGCGGATGGCCAAGGTGAGCCCGGTTCCCGTGGTGAACATGCTCAGCGACCACGCTCATCCGTTGCAGGCGCTGGCCGACGCGCTGACGATGCAACAGGTGCACGGCCCGCTGGCCGGCACACGCATCGCCTGGATCGGCGACTACAACAACGTTGCTCGCTCACTCGGTGAGATCAGTGTGATGGTGGGTGCCAACATCGTCTACGGCTGTCCTGAGGGTTTCCATCCTCCGGCTGCTGAGCTGGCGCGGCTGAACTCGCTCGGGGCTGGCACTGCGGCGCACGATGTGCGTCCCGAGGCAGCGGCGGAGGGCGCCATCGCCGTGCACACCGACAGCTGGGTGTCGATGGGACAAGAGGCCGAGAAACAGGCCCGTATTGAGTCGTTTCGGGCGTTCACCGTCACGGACACGCTGATGGCCTGCGCCGCGAGCGGGGCCGGCTTCTATCACTGTCTTCCCGCCTACCGCGGGCTGGAAGTGGCTGCCGAAGTGATCGATGGGCCTGCCAGCCATGTCATTGCTCAGGCACACAATCGAATGCACACTGCGCGCGGGGCACTCGCGTTCTTGATGGGGGTGAGGTGACGTGGCATCGAAGGTGCAACGACAACAAGCGATCTCGAAGCTGGTCGCCAAACACGCGGTGACAAATCAGCCGCAGCTGGTCGACCTGTTGGCCGCGGACGGAATCGCTGCCACGCAGGCGACGGTCTCGCGCGATCTGGAAGACCTCGGCGCGGTGAAGGTGCGTGTGCCCGGAGGAGAAACGGTCTACGCAATTCCCGAGTATGAACCCGCCCGAATCGCCCCGGAGGATCAACTGCGCCGGGTGATGGGTGAATGGGTCGCCGAGGTGCGCAAGTCCGGAAATCTCGTGGTGCTGCGCACGCCACCTGGTTGTGCGCACGTCGTCGCGTCGGCACTTGACCGCAGCGGCATACCGGGTCTGCTCGGAACGGTGGCCGGTGACGACACGCTGCTGTGCGTTGCCGAAGAGTCCGCCGGTGGCGAGGCGCTCGCCGAGAAGCTGCGCGACCTGGCGGGTCTGTCATGAGCGCCGAACAGGCCAACACTGGCAAAGCGTTGTGGCATGGGCGTTTCGAAGGCGGGCCGGCCGCTGAACTGATGGCCTACACGGAGAGTTTGTCGTTCGACAAACGCCTCTGGCCCGACGACATCGCCGGGTCGGTTGCACATGTGCAGGGTCTGGCGCACGTCGGCATCCTCACTGGCGCGGAGCGCGACTCGGTGCTCGCAGCGCTCGCACAGGTTGGGCAGGAGATGGGTGATGGCTCCTTCGCGTTCGTCGAGAGCGATGAAGACATCCACACCGCAGTCGAGCGACGCGTCACCGAACTGGCCGGTCCGGCGGGTGCCAAACTGCACACGGGCCGCAGCCGCAACGATCAGTCCGCCACCGACGTCCGCCGCTGGATGAAACGTGAACTCGTGCGCATTGCCGAACGCATCCTCGGGCTGCAGGACGTGTTGCTCCAGCGCGCCGAAGCAGCGGGCGGCACGTACCTGCCGGGCTACACACACCTGCAGCGCGCTCAGCCAGTACTCCTGGCGCACCATCTGCTGGCGCACGGTTGGGCGCTCGGTCGCGATGTCGAGCGCATCTTGGACGCGCTCGAGCGCATCGACGTGTCCCCGTTGGGTGCCGGCGCTCTTGCCGGTTCGTCCTTGCCACTCGACCCCGATTTCACGGCCGCGCAGTTGGGGTTCGCCGCGCGCTTCGAGAACTCGCTCGATGCTGTCGGTTCGCGCGACCACGTGGCGGAAGCGTTGTTTGCGTTGACGATGGTGGGTATCAACCTGTCGCGTCTGGGCGAGGAGTTCGTGCTCTGGACGACCGAAGAGTTCGGTTTCGCCAAGCTCGATGATGGGTACGCCACCGGCTCGTCGATGCTGCCGCAGAAGAAGAACCCCGACATTGCCGAGTTGGCCCGCGGGAAGTCAGGTCGGCTGATCGGGAACCTCACCGGCTTCTTGGCCACGATGAAGGGTTTGCCGCTCAGCTACAACCGCGATTACCAGGAGGACAAGGAGCCGCTGTTCGACGCAGTCGATCAGATTTCCTTGGCGCTCGGCGCGATCACCGGCATGGTGGCCACCACCACCTGGGTGCCGGAACGAATGCAGGCTGCTGCCGACAGTGAAACCGGCTCGGCCACCGATCTGGCTGAATGGCTGGTCCAGCGCGGCACGCCGTTCAGGGACGCGCACGCCGTCGTCGGGACGTTGGTGCGCAGGCACCTCGCCGGTGAGGGAACCCTGCGCGACCTGGTGATCGCCGATCCGGTCTTGGGCGCCGAGGCAGCAGCACTGGTGGCTCCCGGCGTCGCTGTGCAACGGCGCACCACTCCCGGTGGCGCTGGTCCGAAGCCGGTGGCGGTGCAGCTGGTGCGGTTCCGCGAACATTTGACGGTGCTCCGTGCAGCCGTTGCCTCCGACGTTCGCTGACCGCGACGCCACGCTCGTCGCCCCAGAGCTACTCAACAAGGTTGCCCTCGTCCACGGGCGCCTCGCACGCATCACCGAGGTGGAGGCCTACACGGCCGACGACCCGGCCAGCCACTCGTTCAGGGGGCCCACAGGGCGCAATGCGGCGATGTTTGGGGCACCGGGGCACTGGTACGTGTACCTGATCTACGGAATCCACCATTGTCTCAACCTGGTGACCGGATCTGCTGGTGATGGTCAGGCCGTACTCATCCGCTCGGTCGTGATCGACGGAGTGGCTCCGGCACGTACCAGCGGCCCCGGCCGGCTGACCAAAGTGTTGGGGATCGACCGTGCGCTCGACGGGATATTCGCCGAGTTGTTTGACGACGGCACCGCTCCGCCGGCCGAGCCGCTGGTGACGGCGCGGATCGGGATCACCAAAGCCGCGGACTGGCCGCGCCGATGGATGGTGGGGTGAGACTCAGGGCGCTTCGGCTTCTGGGCAGGAATCGTCCCGAATCAGCTTCTGGGCGGGATTCGTCCCGGCCTCCGGGAACGAAACCGCCCAGTTCGAACGCCCGGATCTGACGATCTGGTGCGGCTGGGAACTGCGAGCGCCCGTTCCAAGCCACATGCCCACACGCTGCAACCACGAGACTTGGGGTGTGCTCTTGGTGTCCGCGTCCGCCCGTGATCGGCGCCCATCTGGGTTGTGTCACACACCGATCATGGACTCACGAGGCAAGTGTGTGAACAGAATGCTTGCTTGGCGAGAGCGAGTGGTCCACCGCGACCTGAGGGCGGCTAGTGCTTCACTTTGTGTGTGGAAGGCCTTCCCATTGCACCCAGTACCCGTGGGGGTGGGTGGTGCCCAGCCGATGCACCGACCGCTCACCTTGTCGCCAGCGCACCAGCGTGATGACCGTGATCTCTTCCGGCGGGTCGGTGGTCGGCACCGGTAGGCCGGGGGTCTGCGAAGGTGCCTCAGCGATGACCCACGACATGTCGGTCCGGCTGCCAATGCGATCAAGCTCGGCGACGTACTCTCGACGGACGCTGTCCGGCAGGTAGTTCAACACCCAGCTGTTCGTGACCACCGGGTGTCCGTGGGGGAGCGCCTGTTCGACGAGCGGCGCGAGATCGCTGAGGGCGTCACCCTGATGGATCTTCGGTGGGTCTTGTCGAGCCATGCCGATGGCCGCCACGAGTCGCTCGCAACGATCGGCCTGGTCGGGCCATACACACGCCTGGAGCCAGCGCACCTGGTCATCATCGAGGACGTCGATCGGTGCGAGATCGAGGCCGACGGAGTGCGTCACCTCTGGCATCCTCGCCGGCAGCGGCACTGGAAGGTCGCCGCGCTCCTTGCAGTGCAGCCGAACAGGTGACTGCTGCGCAGGCTCCACGGAGCCGCTCTGCGAGTACTCGTATGCGAACCGCGGTAGCAGCAGGTTGAGACCGGCGCTCGTGCCGACATCGAGGTGCGCAAGGGAACCGACCTCCGCGTCGAGCAGACCGAACGCCGGCAGGAACTGTGCACACCGACCGACCTCGTTGGTCTGTGTGCTGCGTGTGGTGAGCAACTGGACCAGGACATCGGCATGGTCGAGGGCGAACGACCTGAACAGTGCCGTCGGGTCGGTGTCCGGAGCAGCAGCAGCGGACAGATTCGGGTAGTGGGCGGCAAGCTCCGGCGCCGCTCCGCCAAGCAACAGGAAATGCACGCTGGCGAACAACAGCATGGGCAGTTGTTGCTGCTCGGGAGCATGCTGCAGCATGCGCAGGACGTCAGGATCCTCAGCGATCGCGGCGGACAGCCGCGTGTAGAGCGGTGCGCGCGTGCGGGTACTCACTCCACCGAAGTCACGGAATCGATCAGCGAGTTCCTGCACAGTGGCCATGACCGAGAACCTAGTCCGCCCGCTCCGCTGCCGCAGCCGAGCGATTCAACGCCTGACCTGGCAACATGGCAACTATGGATCTGATTGCTGACCTTCAGGCTCGTGGCCTTGTCCACGACACCACCGACCTCGCAGCGCTCAAGGCGCGCCTGGCGGAGGGCCCTCTCGGCCTGTACATCGGCTTCGATCCAACGGCCGACTCGCTGCACGTCGGGCACCTGGTGGGGCAGTTGTTCATGCGTCGCTTCCAGATGGCGGGCCATCGCCCGTTCCCGCTGGCCGGTGGTGCCACTGGCATGATCGGCGACCCCGGTGGACGCAGCGAGGAGCGCAACCTGCTCGATGTGGAGACGCTGCACCACAACGTGGAGCGCATCAAGGTCCAGCTCAGCAAGCTGCTCGACTTCGAACCCGGCCCGTACCAGGCGACCCTGGTCAACAACGCCGACTGGACCGCGTCAGTGACGATGCTCGAGTTCCTGCGCGACGTTGGCAAACACTTCACGGTGAACCAGATGACCGCCAAGGACTCCGTGCGCAGCCGGATCGAGAGCGAGCACGGCATCTCGTACACCGAGTTCAGCTACATGCTGCTCCAGGCCAACGATTTCCGGCATCTGTACGAAACCCACGGGGTGGAGCTCCAGGCCGGAGCCAGCGACCAGTGGGGCAATATCGTTGCCGGAACGGAGCTGATCAGACGGCGCCTTGGCAAGCAGGCGTTCGCAGTCACCCATCCGCTGATGCTCAAGAGCGACGGCAGCAAGTTCGGCAAGTCCGCTGGGGGAGCGGTGTGGCTCGACCCAGAGCGCACCTCCCCGTACCAATTCCGCCAGTTCTGGATGCAGAGCGACGACCAGATGGTCGGTACGTACCTGAGGATGCTCTCGCTGAAGCCGCTCGACGAACTGGAGGGTCTGCTTGCCGAACACGCTGCAGAACCGGAACAGCGGGCTGCGCAGCGAGCGCTGGCCGATGAGATGACCGCGCTGCTGCATGGACGGGTCGCTGCCGACCACGCCGCTCGCGCCGCAGAGGTGCTCTTTGGTGGCGATCCCACCACCGCGTCGGCGGACGTGTTGGCCGTGGTTGCCGCCGAAGTGCCCAGCGTCGACCTGCCGGGAGACGTCGAGGGGATCCGAGTTCACGAATTGTTACTGAGCTCCGGAATAGCCAAGTCGGCCAGCGAGGTCAACCGTCTGCTCACACAGAAGGCCGTCCGGGCAGGAAATCGAGTTTTGGACGAAGACGGGCTGCTCCGCGCATCCGACCTGCTCAACGGCGGTTTTCTGCTGCTGAGGAAGGGGAAGCGCGACTTCCTCGTCGCGAAAGTTTCCTAGAAGTTTCCCAAAGAGGTTGATGCTTTGCAGTCGTCGCGCTAGCTTTGTCACTCGCCCCGCACGAGCATCACAGCCTGCGGTGCACGGCACCAACACAGCCGGCAGAACAGCCAGCGGTGAGTGCCAGAGCTACGGCTCCTTGAAAACAGAAGAGAAGACTGAACGCTAATGCGGGCAGCGATGGACGAAACCTTCGGGTCGACGCCAGACGCTGTCTGTCAATTCAAAAAGTCCATGGGCTCCCAAGCTCGTGGCAAATCAAGTCAGCACTGGGCGCTACAAACCATGGGTATTCCCCCGTGAGGTGCCCAGCTCTATTAACAGATCGGCCGGCGCTCAACTTTCGGGTTGGGTGGCGGCAGGTTTACGTTGGAGAGTTTGATCCTGGCTCAGGACGAACGCTGGCGGCGTGCTTAACACATGCAAGTCGAACGAGATCCATGCAGTAGCAATACTGCGGAAGATCTAGTGGCGAACGGGTGCGTAACACGTGAGGAACTTGTCCCGGTCTCTGGGATAACAGTTGGAAACGACTGCTAATACCGGATGACGTCGGAGCATCGCATGGTGCGCTGACGAAAGGGTTACTGGATCGGGAGAGCCTCGCGGCCTATCAGCTTGTTGGTGGGGTAACGGCCCACCAAGGCATCGACGGGTAGCTGGTCTGAGAGGATGATCAGCCACACTGGGACTGAGACACGGCCCAGACTCCTACGGGAGGCAGCAGTGGGGAATCTTGCGCAATGGGCGAAAGCC
>WLIV01000012.1 GCA_009702045.1 Actinomycetota bacterium
ACGCGTTGAACGCTTCACCCAGGCGGACGCGCGAGGCCGCGTCGCCATAGGAGGTGTTGGTGCGCCCTGCCAGCCAGTCGGCCATGTTGCGTGCCCCACTGCCTTCCCACACACGCTGGCGGTCGGCCTCGGCCACGACCACTGCGTGTAAGGCGCGGACCCGATCGAGGTGTTGTTGCAACCCCAACGCACCCAACGCCAACGACTCGCGCGACAGCGAGTGCACGTTGACCATCGCGACTGCTGCTGCGCCGAGTTCGAGGAGTTCCAGGGATGTTTCCACACTTCCCGTATTATCGAACACCAGTTCGCATCACAACCCCGAACGAAAAGAATTTCGTAGCGGCGAACCTCATGGCCGACGGTGCAGCACCAGCGGCATCGAGGTGGTGCCGAACACGTCGTACAGCAGGGCCGCGGCAACCGTGAGCGTCCAGCCGGTGCGCATGCTGGTGGCGCACAACAGCACCGGCCCACGCGGCACGTCGGCGGCCGGATCGAGCACCAGCGCGCCCTCCAGGTGGGCGACCACCGGTGTGCTGGACGAGTCGGCGGGCGCCGCACCACCCTGCATGGTGAAGCAGTCGACCAGCGGCAGCTTCCCCACCGCAGACAGGTGTTGGGCCAGCAGGCGGTTGGCCTGCATCTCTGCGCCGAACGCCGGTGCGGGCACCACGGCGACGGGACGTGCCGGCCACGTACTGCGCCAGCGACCCAGCGCGGCCACCGCGCCATCGAGCATCTCGGCAGGGATGCTGCTCCAGGCCGAGCGTTGCAGCGCAGCCACCTCGGCCGACCACCCGGGGTCGTCGGCGAAGGCCACGGCGCGCCCCTCGGCAATGCCGGCGATGGCACCTTTGCGCGACACGCCGCCAGGCCACCGCTTGCGTGGGTCGATGACCAGATCGGCGCCGCGCAGGAACTCGCGTGCAGCGGTGAGGTGCTGCGCGCCTGGCACCGCGCCGGGCCCGGGCAGCGCACCGGTGCACACCGAGCATTTGCCGCACGGTGCCGGGTTCGGGTCGTCGAGTGCGGTCTGTAGGTAGGCCATCAGACAGCCCTCGCCGTGCGCATAGTGGCGCATGATGTCGGCCTCGGCGCGGCGGCTGGCGGCCAGCGCACGCCACTTGTCGTGATCGTGTGTGTAGGGCGCACCCGTGGCTTCCCAACGGGTGCCGTCCTTGGCCACCACACCGTCGACCGCGAGGATCTTCAACAGCGCCTCCAACCGCCCGCGCCGTGCACCGGTGGCGGACTCGATGTCGAGCAGCCCGAGCGGCCCGGCAGACAGCGCGGCGAGCGCTTTCTCCGCCATCTCGGGGTCGGGTATCGAGGCGGTGGCGAAGTACTCCCAGATCTGCTCATCGTTGGCGGCCGGCAGCAGCACCGCTTCGGCGTGGGCGACGGCGCGTCCAGCACGCCCGACCTGCTGGTAGTAGGCGACCGGTGTGGAGGGGGAACCGACATGGATGCAGAACCCGAGGTCGGGTTTGTCGTACCCCATACCGAGGGCCGACGTGGCGACCACGGCCTTGACCTCGTTGCGGCGCAGAAGGTCTTCAATGCGCACGCGATCGTCGGCCTCCATCTGGCCGGTGTATGCAGGTGTGGAGTAGCCGCAATGGCGCAGGAACGCCGCCAGCCGCTCGGCCTCGGCCACGGTGAGCACGTAGATGATGCCCGAGCCCTCGATCGTGGCCAATGCATCGGCGACCCACGCATAGCGCTCGATGGCGGAGAGTTCGGGCACCACGGACAGACGCAGCGACGTACGCGCCAGCGTGCCGCGGAACGTGACCGTGCTGTCGCCCAACTGTCGTTCGACATCTGTGGTGACGCGCTGATTGGCCGTGGCCGTGGTGGCGAGCACCGACGCGCTGGGCGTGTTCAGCAGCGCACGTGCCAGGCGCTGGTAGTCGGGCCGGAAGTCGAACCCCCAGTCGCTGATGCAGTGCGCTTCGTCGATGACCACCAGACCCACGCGGCGCATGAGCTCGTCGAGGCGGGCGGCGAAACGCGGATTGCCCAACCGCTCGGGCGACACCAGCAGCACATCGAGCTCGTCGCGGTCGAGCGCGGCGAATACCGGGTTCCACTCATCCAGGTTGGTGCTGTTCACCGTGGCGGCGCGCAAGCCTGCACGCTCGGCCGCCGACACTTGGTCGCGCATCAGTGCCAGCAGTGGCGAGATGACCAACGTGGGCCCGGCCCCGGCGGCACGCAACGCCGACGTGGCGGCCCAGTAGACAGCCGACTTGCCCCACCCAGTGGCCTGCACCACCAGCACCCGCGCTGCCGGTTGCACGATGGCCTGCACTGCTGCCACCTGATCGCCACGCGGGGTGGCCTGCGGGCCGGCCAGGAGGTGCAGCACGGTGGTGAGGTGCTGTGTAGCCGCCTCGGCGGAAACCAGGTGGGGTGCGGCGGACATGCGGTCAGCCTGCCACGGGGGTGCGCGAAGGATGCGGGCCGCGCCCACATCGGGGCGAGGGATCGGCAAAGCTGGAGCAATGACGGCACCCGATCGGCGAATCACACGGCTGATCGGCGTGTACGACGCCGACCACACGTTGCGCGGTGAACTCGCTTACTGGATCGGTGCCCGCCTCGGCCGCCGCCACTGCTCGCTGTGCGAGATCACCCATGGATCGATCCGCGTACGCCCCGAGTGGAAGGCGCGCCTGGCCGACCTGCCGACGCCGTTCGACACGTACCACCGCGACGACCAGCCCGACGCAGTCCGTGCCGCAGCGAACGCTACCTATCCGGTCGTCGTCGCTGAACATGCGGATGGCCACAAGCTGTTGCTGACGGCCGCCGACCTCCACGAGTGTGACGGCTCGATCGACCGGCTGATCGAAGCCGTCGAACGCCGCGCAGTCGAGCTCGACCTCGTCTGGGCGAGCACCTGATCGAACCCGGCTCAGGGGGACTCCGACCCTAGGGATCAGACCGCGAGCAGCTCACCATGGTGTTGGAGCTGCTCATGAGCGAATCTCTTGCCCCCGTCGTGGTCGTACGTGATGTGACCCGCACGTACCGGCGCGCGGGAACGCCGGTTGCTGCCCTGCGCGGCGTGCACCTGGAGGTCGCAGTCGGCGAGCTGATCGTGCTGATGGGGCCGAGTGGCTGCGGCAAGACGACGTTGTTGCACGTGTTGGGCGGCCTCGACCGAGCAGACAGCGGCTCCGCCCGAGTGGCTGCCGTGGACCTGATGGCAGCCGACCAGGGCGACCTCGATCGGCTGCGGCAGCACCACGTCGGCATCATGTTGCAGTCCGACAACCTGTTGTCGACGGCGACGGCCCGCGACCAGGTCGCACTGCGGTTGTTGGCACGCGGTATGGGTTGGCGAGCGGCACGCGCCGAGGCGGATCGGCTGCTGGGCTTGGTGGGTCTCGCCGATCGCCTGCACCACCGGCCGGCCAGTCTGTCGGGCGGCGAGCAGCAACGTGTGGCGCTGGCGCGGGCGTTGGCGGGTGGCCCTGACCTCGTGCTGGCCGACGAACCGACCGGCGAACTCGACAGCGAGACCACCCGCGAGATGGTGGAGCTGATTTCGCGGACCAACCGCGAGTTGGGGTGCACGTTCGTGATCGCGACGCACGACCCTCTGTTGGCCGAGGGAGTCGGGCGAGTCGTACGGATGCGTGACGGACAGGTGGTGGAGTGATGCACCGCAGCGCCCGTGCTGATCACGTCTCGGTGGCAATGCGCGCGCGGCTGGCGCTGGGCGACCTGCGGGCCGAGCCGCTGCGTACTCTCCTGGCTGTCGTCGTGCTGACGCCGATGGCCGCCAGCTGGTTCCTGTTGGCCACTATCTCAGGTTCGCTCGATCGGCTGGGCAAGACCGGGTTCGAACGAAATCTGGTGGTCACCGAGACGGATATTTTCGACCTCGCCAACATCCGCCTGGGCGCCGATGAACTCACGGTCGCCACCGCAGCGGCGGGTAGGGATGCGGACTCAGTCACACCGGCCGTGTTGCGCGTCGTGCGGATGGATGATCGCGTGCTGCAACTGCGGGCGGCCGACCCTGCAATCTGGACCACCGTCCACGATGTGCGGTTGCTCGCCGGCCGTCTGCCCGATGCCAGTGCCGACGAGATCGCAGTGACCTCGGCGGTCACTGTGGCCACCGGTTGGAAGGTGGGTGATCTGGTGCGGGTGTTCGGCACCGAGTTCACGGTCACCGCCGAACTGCAGGGCTCGGGCAGCAAGGTGGCGGCGCTGTGGTTGCCGCTCGCGCGGGCCCAGAAGTTGTTCGACCGGCCGAACGAGTTCCAGATGGTGATCGTCCGCCTCCGCTCCGGAGCGGACGGCGACGACGTGCGCGCTCGCCTCCGTGCGGCGATGCCCGGCTACCTCGTGGTCGACGAATCGGCGATCGATGCCGAGGCCACGCGTGGCGTGCGATCACTCGGCGATCTGGCCCTGGTGTTCACCGCTGTGGGTATCGTCGGGCTCGCTGTCGGCTGTGCGAACGCGACGGCACTCACGCTCGCTGAGCGCGGCCGATCGGTCGGCCTGTTGCGGGTCATCGGCTTCAGCCCGCGCAGCGTTCGTGGCCTGTTGACGATGCGCGCGATGTTCCTCACCCTCGCTGCGCTCGTCAGCGGCCTTGTTGTCGCGTGGCCGTTCATCTCTGCAACTGACTCGTTTGTGCTGCGCTCGTTCACGATTGCGCCGCGCCTGACGCTGACGACTGCACTCGCCGGTTGTCTGCTGTCATTGTCGAGCGCTTGGCTCGGGTCGGTGTTGGCCGCGCGGCGAGTGCTCGCCCGGCCCGCCGGCGCGCTGATGGTCGGTGCGGAGACGAGAGCGAGGCGCTGACATGGGCACGATCGCACTCCTCGCCCTTCGCGACATGTGTCGCCGTTGGCGGCTGATGATCGCTCTCGGCGTGATGGTGGCGCTGACCGTGCTGATGGTGACGCTGCTCGACGGCTACGTGCGCAGTGTCGACGTGCGGTTCCGCTCGGCGCAGCCGCGCCTCGTGGTACAGCAGGAGAGCACGGTGGGCGAGTTCGCCGGCAGTCGCATTCCTGCGGCGGTGGGCGATGATCTGCGTGCAGCTGGCGTCGCCGACCCGATCCCCGAAGTGCACGCGGTGACCGGCACGTCGGGCAGCGATGCGGTGCTGATCGTCGGCGTCGACCCAGCGCAGTATGCGACCCTCGATCCGTATCACCTCGTGTCGGGCCGTCATCTGCGTTCGGGAGAGTCGGGTCGCACGGCGATCGTCGGTGCCTCACTGGCCCGGCGCTTCGACCTCGGCACCGGCGACACGATCCGTCTCCGCGGTCGCGACTTCGCCATCGTCGGTGTGTTCGAGCTTGGAACCTACGTCGACGACGCGGCGATCGTGCCGTTGGCAGATGCACAGCGCCTCTTGGGGTGGGGCGACGAGGTCTCGCTGTACGTCATTCCGGTGGACGGGCCGTACGTGGACGGTGCGCTGCTGCCGGGCGGGTTGGTGGTCGCGCAACGCGGTGACGTCGCATTGGTCGACGAGTGGGGGCCGCTGATCGCGATGCTCACTGCCTCCGTGCGTCTGCTCGCTCTCGGCGCGGTCGCGGTGATGGCGGTCGCTCTCTGGCGGTTGGCCTGGCTACACCGCATCGACTTCGGCCTGTTGCGACTGGTTGGCTTCTCGCGTCGCGTGGTGGCGGTGTTCTTGAGCACCCAGGCCGTCATGTTGGTTGCAATCTCCACCCTCATCGGAGCGCTCACCTCGTGGTTGATCGCGCCGTACCTGGCGCGCACGACACTCGCTGTCACCACCGGCCCCGAGGTGGACAGCAGCGTGTTGGCCCGCTCGTTGCTCTACGGCACGGCCGTGCTCGTGGTGGCCCTGGCCGTACCCCTGATTGCCCTGTCGCGGCGAGGTGTCGGAGACCTCGTACAACGCGACGACTGAACTGCGACCGGCCGGCGATCGCCGACCCGAAAGGAGAGATCATGTCGAACACAACAGCAGGCTGGTACCCGGACCCGAAGGGTCGCGCCCAGCAACGTTGGTACGACGGCACCACGTGGACCGACTTCGTGATGATCGACGGACAGTCCTTCGTCGACGACGGTCTGCCTGCGCCGAATCCGACGCCCGTGCAACCGGCGCCCCCGGTCGCGGCGCTCGGCGTCGCTGCCATCCCCGTGCAGAAGCCGCCACGCGGTGCGAACCAGAAGATCGCGATCGTCGGTCTTGTCGCACTGCTGGCCGGTGGTGTGCTCGGGTACGTCGTGCGCGGTGGCGGCGACAGTGGCGGCGGTGGTGGAGGTGGAAGTGGCGGCGCCGTGTCCGGCGGGGCACTGTCCACGCCCTTGCTCGAGGGCCTGGCCAGCCTCGACTCGTACGAGTGGAACATCACCGTCGCGTCGGTCGGGCCCACGGCGGGCGACTACAACGAGATGACCGGCACCGGTGCGTCGGACAGTGCGCAGCAACTGCGCTACATGAAGATGACGAATACGTCTGCCGCGGCCGACGATTCCGATGGGCCGAGTACCAGCACCACCGAGTCGTGGCGTGCCGCCGAGTCGTCGTGCTCGTTCGACGGCGAGTCGTACTCGCAGACCGCGACGAACCCGTTTGAGTCCGACATCGGCACTGTGCTCTCGGGCGTGTTCGACATCGTGATCCCCAAGGGCAACGCCACGAAGGTCGGTACCGAGAAGGTCGCTGGCATTGACGCCGATCACTACACGTTCACCATCAAGGGTCTCGGCGGCGGTTCAGGCGCTCAGGTGGAGGCGAACACGGGTGAGGTGTGGGTGGCCCAGGACGGTGGGTACGTACTGCGCTACACCGTGACCGCGAAGATGGTCGATGCTGCACAGGGTGGCAAGCAGTACTCGCTGACCATGACATTGGAGATGACCAGCGTGAACCAACCGGTGAGCATCGTGATGCCAGATGCCTGCGCAAACGCCCCGATGACTACTGGCTGACGGTTCGGCACGCGGCGCGAAGAGCGGCCGACCTGGGCGCGCGAGTGCGGGAAACAGGACTCGTGGCAGGCTGTGGCCATGACGCAGCCCCGTATGCCGGTCGCTTACATCAGCCACGGCGGTGGGCCGTGCTTCTTCATGGACTGGGATCCGCCGCGCGAATGGGACGGGCTACGTGCCGCGCTCGAGGGCATCGGGCCGTCGCTGCCCTCTCAGCCGACGGCGATCGTGGTGGTCACCGCGCACTGGGAGTCACGCGACGTCGCAGTGGACAGCGGCGCCACCCCCGGCCTGATCTACGACTACGGCGGCTTCCCCGCGCACACCTACCAACTCACCTATCCGGCACCCGGTTCGCCAGTCGTGGCGAACGAGATCGATTCACTGCTCACGGCGGCTGGCATTCCACATCACCTGGAACCCGCGCATGGCTGGGACCACGGTGTATTCATCCCGCTCAAGGTGATGTTCCCCGACGCACAGATCCCTGTCGTCGCCGTCTCGGTGCTCGCCGACTTCGACCCGCTCGCCCATCTCGAGCTTGGCCGGGCGCTGGCGCCGCTGCGCGACCAGGGTGTGCTGATCATCGGTAGCGGTTCCAGCTTCCACCACTTCGGCAACTTCGGACGTGAGGAGTTCGCGGTGCCGTTCGACCATTGGCTGCACCTCACACTGGACCAACCCGAGCATCAGCGCTGGGAGTCACTGGTGCACTGGACGGACGCGCCGCACGCACGCAAGGCGCACGGCCGCGAAGAGCACCTGCTGCCGCTGATGGTGGTGGTGGGCGCGGCCGGTGCCGACGCTGCGCACTCGATCTTCAACCAGCGGGTGATGAGCACCACGATGTCGTGTTGGCAGTTCCACTGAGCCGCCCAGCCCCTGGGCACGTGGCAGACTGCGGCCATGCGCACCACACCACGTCTCGCGTCAGCGGCACTGCTCGGTGCCGCCCTGCTCGTCGGCTGCACCAGCGCTGCCAACAGCCAGCCCACGCAGCCCAGCACGCTCGCCACCGGCGGGTCGGGGATCACCTCGTCCACCGCGTCACCGACCGGGTCGACGGGGACCACTACGCAGCCCACCGCGACGGTCGTCGACACGACCCTCCCGGTCGTCACCGCGGATTCCTCCACCACGGTGCTGCCCACCAGCACGGCGCCCGCCGGTGCCTCGGTCTCGATCGCTCGTGGCGGGTTCATCACCAAGGACCACGGCAGTTGCACACCCATCAGTTGCAAGTACGTGCAGATCACCGCCACCGGGTGGACGCCAAAGCAGCCGCTGTCCGTCACGTGCTACTCCGACTCGGGCAGCTCGGGCCCGTACCCCAAGTTCGCCGATTCGTCCGGCAACCTCAGCGCCGCCACGACGTGCTTCTTCGGCAACGTCACCCACGTCTACGTCGAGATCGACGGGGCCAAGAGCAACGTCGTCACCCCCTGGAAGGACTGGTAGCTGCTCGCCATCCGCAGTGCTCAACGGGCGCGGTTCATGCCAGCGTGTGGCACGAACCGAACCCGTGGGGGCTGGACCGGACACCAGCGGCACGAATCGCGCCCGACCTGGCGGCGGCGCGAGAGCGGGTGACGGGAGCCGTCGCTGCGCTCCTCAGGTTGGGAATTCGTTCTGGTCGGGTCCGTGACAAGGTGCTTCGCGCGAAAAACCTGTTCAGAGGGTCCGGGTGGGTCCGGGTGATGTTGCCGTGTGCCGCTCAGTTGTGGCACAGATATGGCACGCCGAGGGCCTCGAGTTGGGAGCGTGTTAGGCGTCGTCCGTCACGTCGGCAAGGATGCTGGGCAGGTCTTGCGAATCGGCGAGCAGCCGGACGATATCGACCTGGTCAGTGGTGACGAAGTAGAACCAGCTGCACGGAAAACCGACGACACGGCGGACTCTGAGTCCCGGGATGCCGCACACCACGCCGACGCGGGGCGATCCGGCGCCAGGCATGCGTGTGATCGCGCCGAGTGCTGCCACAGCTGCATCGAAGAACCGTTCACCGAGGGCGTCGCCGCCCTCACGACGGTAGTAGTGGGTTCGAGCGACGAGGTCGGCCTCGGCCAGAGGCCGGAGCAGTGCAATCGTCACGCGCTGGCGCCGAATGCATCCGTACGGAGTGCAGCGACCACGTCGTCGGTGACAACGCGCCCGGCGCCCGATGCAAGCCCATCCGCGATCAGGTCGCGGAGGTGCTGGGCGGATTGCTCGTGCTGATCGCGTCGGATGAGGTCGCGCAGGTATTCGCTGGTGTTTCCGTAGCTGCCGTCGCGGACTCGTGCATCGATGTAGTCGCGCAACGATTCGGGCAGGGCGAAGCTCATCGTGTTGCGGCTCATCCTGAGATTCTGTACCTGCTATCAACTGTTGTCAACGCGGCATCGATTGCGATTCGCGCTCCACGAAGGTTGCTCAACGGCGTGGGTTTGGCGACGGTGTTGCGCGGTCATGGCTTGCAGGCGAGCGTCGTCCGCCCAGGACACAAAGGGGCTCTCCGCGTGGTGGTGGGGACGGGTGACGGGATCCGTCGCTGCGCTCCTCCCGATTCCGTGCGCCGTGCGTGCGGCTGCGCCGCGAGAGCGGGTGACGGGATCCGTCGCTGCGCTCCTCCCGATTCCGGGCGCCGTGCGTGCGGCTGCGCCGCAGAGCGGGTGACGGGATCCGTCGCTGCGCTCCTCCCGATTCCGGGCGCCGTGCGTGCGGCTGCGCCGCAGAGCGGGTGACGGGAATCGAACCCGCGTTCTCAGCTTGGGAAGCTGATGTTCTGCCTCTGAACTACACCCGCAGAAGTGCCTGAGGTTATCGCTGCGCATCCGGCCCTGCCACCGCGACGTGGGAGGATCTGGGCATGGCATGGCGGCGTCGGCACGCAGAGTCGGCTGCGGAGCCGGTCGACTTCAGCGGCGACAACCCGCTGCTGCTGGAGTTCCGCGCTCGGCCGGAGCCGACACCGACCGATGTTGAGGCGCTCACCGCCCAGTACGCGTTCGCGATTCCCACTGATCAGGCACTCGCCGCCATCCGGTTGCACTCACCGAACGGCATCGTCGAGATCGGCGCAGGCACTGGCTACTGGGCTTCGCTGGTGCACGCGCTCGGGGTGCCGGTCACCGCATACGACCCCGCACCGCCCATGTCGCCCGACAACAAGTGGTTTCACTCGTCGGCCGCGTGGTTCGACGTGCAGCAGGGCGACGAGACCGTGGTAGACCGCCACGGTGACCGCACGCTGCTGATCGTGTGGCCCACGCGCGACCAGACATGGCCGGCCGACGCGCTCGATCGCTACTTCGCCGCTGGCGGTGACACGCTGATCTACGTGGGTGAGCGGCCGGGGAACAAGACCGGCGACTCCCGCTTCCACGCACTGCTGGGCGGCTTTGACCACTGTGTCGCTTGCACCTACGGGGCCCTCGACCTGGCGTGCGTGTGCGGCACCAGACCCATCTGGCAGCAGCGAGCGCATGTGGCCCTGCCGCACTGGCCCGGTCACCACGACGACCTGTATGTGTACGCCCGGCGCGAAGCCCAGGGAAAAACATTGGCGCGGCGGGTTCGGTGATCGGCACGCAGCTCGGCGCTCCCACCGGCAACTCCCACAGTTCACTCAGATTTAAGGAGATGTGTGTTTCTGTGGCAAATCAAATTCGTACTCTCCAAGAATGGATTTCGAGCGTGGACGTCAAGGGTGAGTCGGCCCGGGTCCATGCGCCGCGCTCAGCGCAGTCGGCGTCTCCTGATGGCGCTGCCACTGCTGCTCGCGCTGATGGGTTTGTGTTCGAGGTACATCGGCGCCGCCAGCGCCGATTCCGGAGAGACATCGTCCGGCAGTGACTACCGGGTCGCGCAGGCCTCGATCTCCGCATCGAACTACCAACAGTGCGGTGTCACCTCCGCCGGTGGGGTCAAGTGCTGGGGCTACGGCGGCGGTGGCCGCCTCGGCGACGGTACCGAGAACTCGTCGAGCACCCCTGTCGACGTGGTCGGCCTGTCGGGCAGCGTGCAGGCCATCGCTACGGGGTCCGCCGCCACCTGCGCGCTCACGGCGACTGGTGGGGCGCAGTGCTGGGGCAACATCGTGGGCGACGGCAGCGTCAACAACTTCTCGACATCCGCGGTCGACGTGCTCGGGATGACCTCAGGAGTCCGCCAGATCGACATCGGCGGCGGTTTCACGTGCTTCGTCACGACGTCGTCCGATGTGCAGTGCCTGGGCGAGAACGGGTGGGCCCAACTCGGCGACGGAACCCAAACGGGCACGAGCACCGTCAGCACGGCGATCCAGGGTCTTGCCGGCAACGTGCGTTCCATCGCCACGATGGCGCAGGCGACGTGCGCGCTGATGCTGGACACGACCGTGAAGTGCTGGGGCTACGGCGGCTACGGCCAACTCGGTGACGGCACCTTCGGTATCGATTCGAACAACCCGTACGTCCTGGCACCCACCACGGTGACTGGCCTGTCGTCCGTCGTGGCACTCGCCGGCGGTGAGGCCCACATGTGTGCGCTCACCACGGCCGGAGCCGTGAAGTGCTGGGGTTCCGACAGTTTCGGTCAGTTGGGTGACGGCACCACGAACAACAGCGCAGTGCCCGTCGACGTGGTCGGACTGCAATCGGGAGTGCGCACGATCACAGCTGGCGGCTACGGAATGTGCGCCCTGCTCTACTCCAACGACGTGCAGTGTTGGGGTCGCAACACCGAGGCGTTCCTCGGTCAGGGTTCGACCAGCGGTCCGGTGTACACGCCGACCAACGTTCCCGGCCTCAGCGGCACGATCACCGCCGTGACCGCCGGCTTCTACAACGCATGCGCGCTGAACTCGATCGGCGAGCTGCGCTGTTGGGGCTACCTCGCAGCGGTGGCGACCACGCCGAGCCCCACACTGGTGAGCAACTTCGACGGCGTGCACACCAGGATCGTCACGTCTGGCGCAACCGTGCTGCTGGCCGGCTACTACCCAACGCTGTTCCAACCGTGGGTCGGCACCAACCCCGTCAACCTCGGCGTGCGGGTGTCCACGGCCGAAGCAGGCACCGTCACCAAAGTGCTGTTCGCCAAGGACCCCGCCAACTACGGCGCGCACACCGCCGTCGTGTGGGACGCCGGTGGCAATGTGCTGGCGACGCAGAGCTTCGTCAACGAATCGGGATCGGGTTGGCAGGAAGTGGCCTTGGACACCCCGGCGGTCATCGCTGCCGGTGCCACGTTCACGGTGGGCTACTCGCTGGAGCACACCGGCTACGCGTATGGTCCGGCGTTTCCCTCTCTCACCGTCGGGCCACTGACCATCGACACCGGCACCTACGTGTACAGCGGGAACCCCACCGACTACCCCAATGGCAGCGTGGGCTCGAACTACGGCATCGACTTCGAGTTCATGGCGGGTACCCCGACCACGACGACCACGACGACCACGACGACGGTGCTGGACACGACGACCACGGTGGTGGACACGACGACCACGACGACGGTGCTCGACACGACGACGACGGTGGTGGACACGACCACGACGACGACCGTTGTGGACACGACCACGACGACGACCGTGCTCGACACGACGACGACCACCGTGCTCGACACGACGACGACCGTCGCATCGACCACCACGACCACAGCGGCACCCACGACGACGACCGTCGCTCCGACAACTACGACCACGACGACCACGGTGGCGCAGTTGCCGCCGCCGCCCACCTCCAATCCGACACCGCCGACGGTCACCACCGCCTCGGCGCCAGTGATCACGACGGCGATCGCGACCACCACGACGGTCGCGCCGACCACCTCGACGACCACGACGAGCGTGGAGCCATCGACCACGACCACCACGACACCGCCAGCCCCTGCCGCGCTCGTCACGCCCGCAGCACAGATCGAAGCAGTCGCCGCGCTCGACTCGCCCTCCGTCACCCCGTCCGAGGTGGCCGCCACGGTGACCAACCTCATCGACTCTGGCCTCACCGGTACAGCGGCCACCGACCTGGCCACCAGCGACAAAGTGCTCACCAGCATCGACCCGGCGCAGGCCGAGTCGGTGTTCGCCGCGATCCCGGTGTCGTCGTTGAGTCAGGAACAGGTCGACGCCGTGTCGGCCGCCGTGACGAACGCGCCGACCGAAATCAAGAACGCGTTCGAATCCACCATCGACGTGTACGGCAGTGGCTTCGACAAGTACGTGCCGGTCGGCTCGAACATCGACGTCTCATCGCGCCGGACACTCGTCGCCGCGGCCGCCGCTGTCACCAGCATCGCCGCTGCGGCGGCCACGGGTGGCTCCGGCGGCTCTGCTCCGGCCGGGGGTAGCTCTTCTGGAGACTCGGGCGGCTCCGCACCGGCGGGTCGCAAACCTGAGGACGCGTGAACCATGAATAACGTGATCGAGGAGACAACGAGATGAACAAGAACGTGCGCAGCCGTCAGGTACTGAAGAACATCGTGCGGTCGGTGTCCGGGGTTTCGTTCCCCATCGCCGGCAGCGTCGTGGTGATCTACACGCTCTCGGGTGAGACGCGGAAGGTGGCGGTCATTGCCACGTTGTTTGCGATCCTCGGACACATCGTCCACTCGACGATGGCACTCAACGACCGCGACGACCGCAAGCGCGACGTCAACAACTCGTACGCCAGCACTGAACTCGACAATATTGTGGACGCGAACGACATCGTCATCTGAGTCGGGTCCTCCGACCTGTCAGGCATGCACGGTCATCGCCGGCGCGGCGTACGCGTCGGGAACTGGCAGGCCGAGGAACCCCAGCAGGGTGGCGGCCACGTTGGCCAGACCTGCGCGCTCGATGTGGTTCACCGTGATCGTGCGGCCCATGAAGTCGAGCACCACGAACGGCACTGGTGACAGCGTGTGCGACTTCTTCGGCACCGGGGTGCCATCGGCGAGGTACTGCACCGTGCCCTTGGAGTCGCGCTCAACCATCACCTCGCAGTTGCCGTGATCGGCGGTGACCACCAACGTGCCGCTGGCGCGACGCACTGCTTCGAACACACGGCGCAGCGAGACGTCGAGCCCCTCAACAGCGATGGTGGCGGCTTGCACGCTGCCCGTGTGGCCCACCATGTCGCCGGCCGCGAAGTTGGCGCGAATGAACTGGTGCGAGCCTTCATGGATACAGCGGATGATCTCGTCGGCGGTCTCCGCGGACTTCATCCACGGCCGCTGCTCGAACGGCACACGGTCGCTCTCGATCTCCACGTAGTCCTCGAGCGAGGCGTCGAACTTGTCGCTCTGGTTGCCGTTCCAGAAGTAGGTGACGTGCCCGTACTTCTGTGTCTCGGCGATGGCGGCCTGGCGGAGACCGGCCGCGGCGATGACTTCGGAGACGGTGTTGGTCACTCGCGTGGGCGGCACCAGGAACTCGGCGGGAATCTTGAGGTCGCCGTCGTACAGCGCGAGGCCGCTGACCAACAGATCGGCAGGCAGCGGGCCACGATCGAACGCGGTGAACGGCGTCTCGGTGAGCGCCCGGTAGATCTCGATCATGCGGTCGCCGCGGAAGTTGAACAGCACCACTGCGTCGCCGTCGTGCATCGCTCCCACCGGCGCGCCGTCTGCACCGACGACGGTGAACGGCGGAAGGAACTGATCGCTGACGCTGGGGTCCTCGGCGCGGAACGTACGGACCGCATCGAGTGCCGACGGGAACGGCCGCGCCGTGCCCGCGCAGTGCGCCTGATAGCCGCGCTCGACGACGGCCCAGTCGGCCTCGTAGCGATCCATCGTGACGCCCATACGGCCGCCACCTGAGCCGATGATCGGGATGATGCCGGTGCGTGCACCGAGCTCGGCGCAGAACGCCTCCAACTGCTCGACGTACTTGTCGCCGGTGCCGTCGCGCACGTCGCGGCCGTCGAGCAGCACATGCGCGACGAGGTGCGCGGCACCTGCCTCAGCAGCCTTCTCCAGCATGATCTGCAGGTGCTTGATGTGCGAGTGCACATTGCCGTCGGACAGCAGACCGATGAAGTGAATGCTCCGACCGGCGACACCACGGGCGAGGACGTGCTGCCACGCCGGGCCCCAGATCGTGCCGTCCAGCAGCGACTGCTCGACCTGCTTGGCGCCCTGGTCGAAGATGCGCCCGGCGCCGAGAATGTTGTGGCCAACTTCGCTGTTGCCCATGTCGGCATCGGACGGCAGGCCCACAGCCGTGCCGTGTGCGCGTAGTTCCGTGCGCACCGCAGGCTGACCTTCGACAAACTCGTCGCGCAGCACCGAATGTAGGAACGGCGCCCGAGCCAACCACACCGAGTTGTCCTCGGTGGGCGGTGCCAGGCCGACCCCGTCAAGGATCGCGAGCACCAACGGAGCGGCGGAACTGTTGGCCATGGGGGGAACGCTAGTGGCACGGTCCCGTTCCACCCGCCCCTGCCACACACCGGCCACCGCACCCCGTGGCCGATGTGGGACACGAACGAGGTGGGGGTGGGGGCAGGACGGACAACTAGGATCGCATCGTGATTCTTTCCGACGTGACGCTGCGCGAGTACATCAGCTCCGGGTACATCACGCTCGAGCCGTACGAACCGGATCTGGTGCAACCGGCCAGCGTCGACGTGCGCCTCGGCACCGAGTTCCGCGTCATGCGCAACAGCCGCCTTACGCACATCGACCCGTTCGAGCCGCAGCAGAAGCTGATGGACACCGTCACCGTGCCCAACGGCGAACCGTTCATCCTGCACCCCGGTGAGTTCGCGCTCGGCCACACCGCGGAGACCATCGGCTGCCCCAGCGACATCGTCGGCATCGTCAACGGCAAGTCGTCGCTCGGTCGAATGGGTATCCAGGTGCACGCCACCGCCGGTTTTATCGACCCCGGGTTCAAGGGCACCGTCGTGCTGGAACTCAGCAACGTCGCCAACCTGCCGATCCTGTTGCGGCCCGGTATGAAGATCGCCCAGATGGTGTTCCAGCGACTCGATCGTCCCGCCGAGCGCCCGTATGGTCACCCCGATCTGAACAGCAAGTACCAGGGTCAACAGGGCGCAGTCGCCAGCAAGTACGACCAGAACACGCTGTAACTGCGTGGGGCTCAGGCGCGTTCGGCGCTGAGGAACGACAGGCGCGGCTGGCCGAAATCGGCGTAGTAGATCGCATACGCCGCTCCGGGTGTGAAGGCTTCGGCCTGCTCGGGGAGGAAGCGGAACTTCACCTCGCCGATGGAGACCTCCCAGCCGACGACGTGGTCACCGTCGGTGAGCCAGTTGTAGGGGTTCTGGTCGACTGCCACCGGCCCGCGTGCGACCTGCACCGCAGCGCCTGCTTCGAAACGGTCGGCCTGCGAGTAGTTCTTGCGGACGAGCAACACGATGACGCCCATCGCCGCGACCGTGGCACCGAGCGCCAGCGCGATCTGCCCGGTGTCGCCCTTCGCCTGCGACAACACCATCACGATCACTGCCACCAGTGCGACGGCAAGGAGCCACATGATCTTCGGCACTTGCTTGCGGTACAGAACCGCACCGTCGCGAAACATGGTCTCTTGACGCGCGGACAGACGCCCCGTCCGGTTGGCGATGACGTCGGGCTCCTCGAAGTAGAACGCCTCAGCGAGGGCCTGATCGAACTGTGGCATGGTGACCTCCCGGTGGGAACCGTCCGCCGACGGGTGTGTTTCGTTACGTACCTGCGATGGGTGTTGCTGGGTTGGCCAGCGCACGGTCGCCGGCTTCGAGTGCGTCGAGCAGGTGAATCGAGATGTCGGCCACCTTCACGTCGGTCTCCTCGACGCCCGCGGCCTTCACGCCATCGTCGAGCATGATGTAGCAGAACGGGCACGCGGTGGCGATGCGGGTGGCTCCCGTGCTGAGTGCCTCCTTGGCGCGCTCGTCGTTGATCTTGGTGCCGACGTTCTCTTCCATCCACATCCGTGCGCCGCCAGCGCCGCAGCACATGCCCTTGGTGCCGTTGCGCGGCATCTCGACCACCTGGATGCCCTTGATGCTGCCCACCACCTTGCGCGGCGCCATGTAGACGTCGTTGTGGCGGCCGAGGTAGCAGCTGTCGTGGTACGTGAGACGTTCTTCCAGCGTGGCCTGGCTGACATCGAGCTGGCCGCTGGCGATGAGCTCCTCGAGCAGCTGGCTGTGGTGCACGACCTCGTAGGTGCCGCCGAGCTGTGGGTACTCGTTGGCCAACGTGTTGAAGCAGTGCGGGCACTGGGTGATGATCTTGCGCACGCCCATCCCGTTGAGCATGGCGATGTTCGGCATGGCCAGCATCTGGAACAGGTACTCGTTCCCGGAGCGTCGGGCCGAGTCGCCCGTGCAGTTCTCGCTGGGACCAAGAATCGCGACGGTGATGCCAGCTCGCTTGAGCAGCTTGGCCATCGCCTGGGTGACCTTCTTGTTCTTGTCGTCGAACGAACCGGCGCAGCCGACCCAGTACAGGTACTCGGCGTCGAAGGCCTCGCCCGGATCGACGACCTGCACATCGAGGCCAGTCGCCCAGTCGGCGCGCTCGCCCTGGTTCATACCCCACGGGTTGCCCTGGTTCTCCATCGCGCGGTAGGCGTTGCCCAACTCGGCGGGGAAGTTGCTCTCCATCAGCGACAGGTAGCGCCGCATGTCGAGGATCTTGTCGAGGATCTCGATGTGCACCGGGCAGATTTCGTCACACGCGCGGCAGCTGGTGCACGCCCAGACTTCCTCGGCAGTGATGCGGTCGAACAGCGAGTTGGCGGAGATGGTGATCTCCTTGTCGGTGCTGAGCGGCGGCGTGACGTGCGCATGCTTCGCGCTGGCGGCCATGATCTCGCCGGTCTTCAGCACGATCTCGCGCGGGTCGAGCGACTTACCCGTCGCGTGCGCCGGGCACACGCTGGTACAGCGACCGCACATGGTGCAGGCGTCGGTGTCGAGCAGCTGCTTCCACGTGAAGTCCTCGATGACGCTCGCGCCGAAGCTTTCCAGCGAGGTTTCGGTGAGGTTCGGCATCGCGCGCATCGCGCCCTTGGGACGCTCGCGGTCCTTCAGGTACATGTTCAGCGGGCTGGTGAAGATGTGCCGCAGCATGGTGATCGGCAGCAGCACGAGGAACGCGGCAAACGCCACCACGTGCACGGCCCACATGATCTGGTGCCACTGGGTGAGGGTGTGCTCGGCCAAGCCGGTGAACATGTTGCTGAGCGGGTAACCGATGAAGCTCCACTTTTCGTGGTCGGGCTGGCCGGACTCGGCGATGCGGAACGCTTCGGCGAAGAATCCGCTGGCGCCGATGAGGAAGAAGATGCCGAGGATGATTGCGTGCTCGGGCTTGGTCTTGATGCGGATGCGGTACGGGCGCTGGATGTAGCGGCGGGCGGCGGCCCACACGATGCCGATGACGAACACCAGGCCGGCGAGGTCGCCGAAGAAGCTGTACGCCAGGTACGTGCGGCCGTGGAGGAACTTCAGGCTCTCGGGCAACTGGTGGTCGACCTCGAGCACCGTGGTGACGCCGAGCAGCGCCATGAACCCGAAGTAGATCATCGAGTGCATCAGGCCGGCACCGGCGTCACGCAGCAGGGTCTGCATGTAGGCGCCGGCGCGGAAATCCCTGAGGCGGCGGCTGATGTTCTTCTTAGTGGTGCGTCGCCGATCGGGGGCGCCACGTTCCCAGTTCTTCACTCGCTGCGAGAATGCGAACGCACCCCAGATCAGCAGCGCCGGGATGACGGTGTAGAACGCGACCTGCATCGCGCCGGGGATGCCGTCGAACACTTCACGAGCGGGTTCCTTTGTGCCGTGCCACTTGGTCAGCTGCGGGATGATGCCCGAACCGAGGGTGAACAGGCCCATGAAGATGCCCAGGCCGATGGCCAGCTGATGCGGTTTGAAGCGCTTCAGGAACGGGCCTTTGGGGGCGTCGGGCGTAGGCGACGGGTGCGTGCTCATAGCGCCGCCAACCCTAGTTCGCGGTGTGCCGCGCGACCACCTCCGCCACGCAGGTCAGGGCGTGCTGCCCTTGGTGGACAGCAGATCGGCGCACAATTTCGTCGCATAGTCGTGGGCTGCGGTCTGGTCGGCCGCCACTGGCAAGTAGGCCGCGAGGAACGCGCGGTAGTCCTTGTTGGCGACGATCTTGTCGTAGTTCACGGTGCCATCGGCTCCGGTGTACTTGTCGAGGACGGTCTTGTAGCGCAGGTACCAGTTGGCAGTGAAGGCCGCCCAGCGATCGATCGCCGCGAGCACCTTCGAGGGGGTGCGCCCCGGCAGCGGCTCGAGTGCGTTCAGTACGTCGTCGCGGCCGAGGCCCAACTTCTCGAACTCGTAGGTCTTGCCCCACGCTTCCATGCAGACATCGCCGAAGTCTTCGTAGTAGTCGGCCGGGTCGCCGTACATCGGGTCGGGCACGAACCCATCCTTCTGCGCCAACCAGTCGTCGATTTCCCCGTTGCTGGCGGTGATGGGTGTGGTGGTCGGGGTGTCGCCCTGGGTGTCGCCCTGGGTGGTGGTGGGCGAGGCTCCCTGCGTTGTGGTGGTGCATTCGACCTCTGGCACGGAGATGACATCACCCGGGAAGATGGGGTGGTCGATGCCATCGGACCAACCGTTCGCTTTCGCGATGGCGGGAGCCGTGGTGCAGTGGTGCTTGGAGATGGCCCACAGCGAATCGCCCTTGGCGACGGTGTACGAGGTGGTGACACCGCTGCCGGACTGACCCGGTTGGGTGGTCTGGCCACCGACGGCGAGCGTGCTCGACCCCGTTGCTCCTGCGGCGTTGGCCACCGTGGCCGTGTCGTGCTTCCCGCAGGCGGCCAAGGACAGCACCAGAGTCGACAACAGGAGGGGGGCCAGCAGAACCAGGCCGCGACGCTTCATGGGGTCGAGCGTATCCGGCAGGTGTGACGTGGTTCGGGCAGTGAGACCGGGCTAGGGGGTCGAGTTGTGTGTCGTGAACAGGTTCGTGCACAGATCGGCGACGAAGTACTTCGCTGCGAACTGCACATCGGGGCCGATCGCCTCATAGGCCTGCAGCAGCGACAAGTACTCCACGTCGTCGAACAGGATGCGGTAGTACGTGTCGGTGTCGGGGTACATCGGGTGCGCCGCCTGGATTCGGCTCGTGATCTCGGTGTACACCGGGAACCATTGGTTCGAGAACGGCACCCACTTGTCGATCTGCGTCTGCACACCACCCGGCACCGCACCAGGCAATGGGTCGAGCGCCGCCATCAGGTCGGCCTTGCTTGCGCCTTGTGTCGCGAACGCCTGGGCCGACCAGTAGGCGGAGTAACACACCGCGCCCCAGTTCCTGTGGTCGCCAGTATTCGGGTTGAACGGGTTGGTGATGATGTGCTCGTTCACGTAGCGGGCGAGGTACGTGTTCATCACGATCGTGGTGGATGTGGTGGAAGTACTGGCCACCGGGCAACCCGGGCCGGGCACCAGGATCGTTTGGCCGGGAAGAATCACATGGGCGAACCCGTCGCTCCACGCGTTGAGCACGGCGATGTCGGCGGCGTTCGTGCAGAAGTCGTCAGCGATCTTCGTCAGCGCATCACCGCGTTGCACGACGTAGGGAATATCGGGGGGCACGGTCGTGGTCGTCGCATCACCCGGCAGCGTCGAAGTGGTGTTCCCGATGGTGTCGAACGACACGATGGTGGATTGAACGGAACTGCCGTTGTCGCTACAGGCGGACAGCACCGCAGGCCCGAGGGCTGCGCCGAACGCGGCAAGGGTCAGTAGCACTCCGTGGAGCCGCGTACTCACGACGGGCTGCTGCAGTGGCTCAGCCGTAGTACTGACGGTCGAGTTCGCGGATGCGGCCCGCGAGCGTCGCCAACAGTTTGTGCGCCAGCGTCGGCACGGCATCGAGGACGCCCATGAAGTGGCGCTGGTCGAGCAGCAGGAGCACGCAATCGGTCTCGCAGATCACGGTGGCGGTGCGCGGCCCGTGATCGAGCAGGCTCAGTTCGCCGACGACGGTGCCGGGGCCCATCGTGTTGATCTTCTTGCCGTTGCGGCGGACGATGACCGTGCCTTCGACGAGCACGAACGCTTCGCGACCGGTCTGCCCCTGATCGACGATCAACGAACCGGCGGGCATGGAGATCTGATCGCTCGCCTTTGCGATCTTCTCGAGGTCCTTGGTGGAGCAACCCTGGAACAGGGAGACATTGCGCAGGTGCTCGAGGTATGCCTTCTTGCTTGCCATGTAGGCAGCGTATACCCCTTGCTGCGGCTCACCCGACGCGGAGCGACCGACTAGTCGTTGCGCGACGGTGTGACCGGGAGAACGACGCTCGCATCGAGGCCGCTGCGGTCGGCGCGGTTGTTCAGTTCGACCGACCCACCACTGAGTTGCGCAAGGTGCTGCACCACTGCCAAGCCGATACCCGAACCGCCGTGTGGGGCGTCGGGGGCCCGCCAGAAGCGGTCGAACGCCTGCGACAGGTGCTCGGGTTTCATGCCCGGTCCTTCGTCGATCACGTGCACCGCGACACCGCTGTGTCGCCGCAGCGCCGTGACCGTCACCGTGTCGCCCTCGGTGGCGACTCCGAGCGCATTGTCGAGGTAGTTGTCGACGATCTGTTCGAGCGCATTGGGCACCGCCAACGCGTGGAGCCCGTCGGGCACGCTGGTGAGCAAGCGCACGCCGCGCTCGGCAGCGAATGGTTCCCACACCTCGGCTCGTTCGCGGACGATGGTGCTCACGTCGATCACCCTCCGTTCCGGGTCGCTGCCGTCGCTGCGGGCGATCATCAGCAGTCCCTCGATCAGCCGCTGGAGCCGTTCGGTCTCGGCACTTGCGGCCTCGATACGTTCGCGGGCGCCTTCGGGGTCGTGATCGACCATCGCTGAGGCCCGTTCCAACTGCAGCCGCAACGCAGTGAGTGGTGTGCGCAGTTGGTGCGACGCATCGCCCGCGAACGCACGCTGTTTGGCGACCAGACCGGCGATACGACCGGTCATCGAGTTGAACGATCGGGCCAGGCTGCGGATCTCCTTCGGCCCTCTCCCGTCATCGGCACGTTCAGTGAAGTCTCCTGAGGCGAGTTGCTCAGTACTGCGTTGCAGCCTCCGCAATGGTGAGGTGATGCTGGCTGCGAGAAACATCGCAGCCAGCACAGCTCCGACGAGCGAGATGCCCAGCACCGCCAGTAGGCCACGCGCCTTCTCGTTGGCCCGATCGTCGATCACTGACGCAGGAAACGTGATGCGCACGACTCCCGAGACCGCCGCCCCGGACAACACAGGTACGGCCACGTACACGAGGTTGCCTGCGGTCGCAGACTGTCGTTCCCCGGAAGCAGGGTTGCGTTGCAGCGCTTGAGCGACCTCGGGTCGGTTGGTGTAATCCTCACCGGGCACATCGGAGCTGTCGGTGGACACGAGGAGCTTGCCTGTCGCGTCGATGATGACCACGCGGGCTCCATCGGCGGCGGCATAGAGATCGATGGTCGACTGCAGATCGGTCATTGTCTCCACGCTGCTCTCACCCGACAGCAGATTTTCGGCCGCGCCGCCGAGCAGGAACCCGTCGCGTTGCAGATCGGCGATCAACCGCTCGTTCTCGATGCGGCGCAGATAGCCGGCGAGCGGGATGTCCTGCGCCAGGAGCACCATCGAGATCAGCCCGGTCATGGCCAGCAGCAAGCGCCATTTCATGCGGGCGGCTCGAGTCGGAACCCCACACCTCGTACCGCCTGGATCCAGTCGCTGTGACCCAGTTTCTTGCGCAGCGAGGCGACGTGGGCATCGACGGTCTTCGTTGGGCCGTACCAGTGTGCATCCCACACGTTCTCGAGGATCTCAGTACGCGTTCGCACCGCGCCGATGTCCGTGGCGAGGAACGCGAGCAGGTCGAACTCTTTGGCCGTCAGTTGTGTCTCGAGCCCGTTCAGGTGCATCCGCCGGGTGCGCCGGTCGAGCAGCATCGGGCCGACTTCCTGGGGCAGGTTCGAGTCGTCAGCGGAGGGAGAGTCGGCGAGTTGCTCGACCGTGCGGCGTCCGACCGCACGGATCCGAGCGGCCAGTTCCCGAAAGCTGAACGGTTTGGTGACGTAGTCGTCGGCGCCCAGTTCGAGACCGAGCACGCGGTCGAACTCCTCGGTGCGGGCAGTGAGCATGATGATTGGGGCTGAGCTGCGCTGACGGATCTGGCGGCAGACATCGCGTCCGTCCATGTCGGGGAGGCCGAGATCGAGCAGCACCATGTCGTACCCTTCGGCGGCCAACGCCGCGGCGCCGGTGGCGGCATGTGCAACCTCGTGGCCTTCGGCGGTGAGCCCGTCGACGACACTTTCGGCGATCGAGCGGTCGTCTTCCACCAGAAGGATCTTCACCTGGTCATTCTGACGCACAGTTTCGTCGACCCGACACCGCAGATGGGTCGTGAGCGTGATTTGGATGAATCTTGGACGTCCCTGGGCGGAGTGCGAGGGACAGCATCTTTACGCTTGGCTCCATGAAGGCCGGTCTCGCCACAGCGCTATCGCTCGCAGGTGTTCTCATCACTGGTTCTGCCGCGGCCTTGGTGAACTCGAATGTGCTGCAGCCCAGTGCTCCTGCCGCTCAGGACGGCGTGCCGGCGCAGTCGATCGCGCAGACCCAGTCGAGCAGCCCGGTAGGCCCTGAGGTCGCGCCGCCGGCCGCCACCCAGGCGATCTACATGGTCGACGGGGCGGGATCGGTCACACTCGACTCGGCCGGTGAGGTGCTGGCGGTTGTGCACGTCATGGCCAACGAAGGCTGGACCGTCGTGTCCTCGGTCAACGTCGACCCAACCGACATCCTGGTGTCGCTGCAGTCAGGGAACACACTGGTCGAGTTTCGCGCGGCGCTGCTCTATGGCGTGGTCGACACCTCGGTAACCACTACCGACCTGGCTGCCATCACACAGCCGACGACAGCGCCGGTCACGAAGACCACGACTCGCCATCGCACCGTCCCGCACCCAGTGGTCACGAACGATACTGACGATCAGGAGGACGACTGAGGTTCGGCTCTGCGGGCTCGTGAGTCAGGCTATTCTTGGTACATGCGTACCGGAATACTGACCGACCTGGCACAACGCGCGGCGGGGCTCGTCGACGAAGGTCTGTTCAAACACGAGCGAGTGATCGCCTCACCGCAGAGCGCCCATGTCCGCCTCGCCGGCATGCCAGGTGTGCCAGGTGTTGAGGTGCTGAACCTGTGCGCCAACAACTACCTCGGTCTGGCCGATCACCCGGCGCTGGTGCAGGCCGCGCATGAGGCACTCGACGAGTTCGGCTACGGCATGGCGTCGGTGCGGTTCATCTGCGGCACGCAGACCGTGCACAAGGCGCTCGAACAGGAACTCAGCACGTTCCTCGGTACGGACGACACGATTCTGTACTCGTCGTGCTTCGATGCGAACGGTGGGCTGTTCGAGACGATCCTCGACGAGCCTGATGTGATCATCTCGGACGCGCTGAACCATGCCTCGATCATCGACGGCATCCGGCTCAGCAAGGCGCAGCGCATGCGCTACGACAACAACGACATGGCACAGCTCGAGCAATGCCTGCGCGACGCGGCCGGTGCGCGCTACCGGTTGATTGCCACCGACGGTGTGTTCTCGATGGACGGTGTGATCGCCGACCTGCGCTCGATCTGCGACCTCGCTGAACGGTACGACGCGATGGTGATGGTGGACGACTCGCACGCCGTCGGCTTTGTCGGCGCGTACGGCCGAGGCACCCCCGAGTACTGCGGTGTGAGTGGTCGCGTCGACATCATCACCGGCACGCTCGGCAAGGCACTCGGTGGGGCCAGTGGCGGCTATACCAGCGGGCGCCAGGAGGTCATCGACTGGCTGCGACAACGTTCGCGCCCGTACTTGTTCAGCAACTCGCTCGCCCCGGCGATCGCGGCCACGACGCTGACGGCGCTGAGGATGCTGACGCCGGCGAACGATCTGCAGCGCCAACTCGAGCGCAATGCCCGCCGCTTCCGGGAGGGGATGTCGGCGGCCGGCTTCACGTTGGCCGGTGCCGGACACCCGATCATCCCGGTGATGTTGGGTGACGCCAAGGTGGCCGGCGAGATGGCGCAGCGTCTGCTGGCGCTCGGTCTATACGTGGTTGCGTTCAGCTACCCGGTGGTGCCGCAGGGCAAGGCTCGTATCCGAACACAGATGTCGGCGGCGCACAGCGACGACGACATCGACCGTGCCGTGGCTGCATTCGTGCAGGTCGGCCGAGAGATGGGGGTCCTGTCGTGAGCAGCACGATGCGGGCGTTGGTGAAGGCGCGGCCCGAGCCGGGGCTATGGATGCAGAATGTGCCGGTGCCCACTGTGGCTGAGGGTGATGTCTTGATCCGCGTGCGCAAGACCTCGATCTGCGGCACCGACCTGCACATCCATCATTGGGATGCGTGGGCCCAGGCCACCATCCCAGTGCCGATGGTGGTGGGCCACGAGTTCATGGGCGAGATCGCCGCGGTCGGCCCCGGGGTCAAGGGTCTGGATGTCGGCCAGCGCGTCGCCGGTGAGGGCCACGTCACGTGTGGCCACTGCCGTAACTGCAAAGGCGGCCGCCGCGAGTTCTGCCACCACCACACGGGCGTCGGTGTCACCCGCCCGGGCGCATTCGCCGAGTACGTCGTCATCCCGGCGCAGAACGTGTTTGTCGTACCCGAGCACATCAGCGACGACGTCGCCGCGGTGCTCGACCCACTGGGGAACGCAACGCACACGGCGCTGTGCTTCGACGTCGTCGGTGAGGACGTGTTGATCACCGGCGCCGGCCCGATCGGTGTGCTGGCTGCGGCGATCGTGCGCCATGTCGGCGCGCGTCACGTCGTGGTCACCGACATCAACCCGTACCGCTTGGGTATGGCCGAGGCGCATGGCGCGAGCCGCGTGGTCGATGTGCGCAGCGAACAACTGGCACCGGTGATGGCGGCACTTGGCATGACCGAAGGGTTCGACGTCGGGCTGGAGATGTCGGGTGCCGAGGCGGCCTTCAACCAGATGCTCGACTCGATGAACCACGGTGGTCGGATCGCCGTGCTGGGCATCCCCGCCGGGCCGATGACGCTCGACGTCAACGACGTGATCTTCAAGGGTCTCAACATCCAGGGCATCTACGGTCGCCGCATTTTCGAGACCTGGTACAAGATGGCCGCGATGTTGCAGAGCGGACTCGACATCAGCGGCATCGTCACTCATCGCTTCGATGCGGGCGACTATCAGCAGGCCTTCGACGTGGTGCACCGCGGTGAATGCGGCAAGGTGATCCTCGACTGGGCGTGAGCCGCCCAGTCGAGGAACAGACCAGTGAGCGGGTTAGCGCAGCGCGAGGCGGCGCGTGCCCACGATCAGTGCGCCACCGGCCAGGACGCACAGCGTCGCGATCAGCGCGGTCGGGGTGGTGGTGCCGCCGGTGGGCGGCAGGCCGAGGCTGGCGGTGATCGCCTGCTGACAGGCGAGTGGAATGTCCACCGTGCTGTAGGGAATTGCCATCGGCCGGTGCGCAGCTCGCGCGGGTCCTTTCACCGTGCTGCTGGTGGGCGGAATCGTGGTGGTGGTGGTTGTGGTCGGCGGAATATAGGGCGCGACGTCGACCGTGAACGCGCACTCTGGGGCGAGCGGAACGCACGGCTGGCCGGCGACGCGGTGTGCCTCACGCGGGCCGTGTGCCGCACGTGATGGACCTGCCGGGTACCGCACGGTGACGCAGATGCCGGTGACGTCGATGCACAGCGGCGGGGTGCTGACAGTGGCGGGCTGCGGTGAGTGGGCTGCGCGTGACGGGCCGGTGAGCAGTGGCGTGGGCACGTTGCACTGCGTGGGCACCGTGCTGGGGACCGCCGATGCGGGTGCCGCGATGGACAGTGCTGCGAGGCTAGCCACCAGGCCGGCGATGATCTTGAGCTTCATGGTTCCACTTTCGTCGCTGTTGGTGGCGAACGTAGCACCGTCAGCTGCGGCGGCATTGACAACTCATTGACGGCCGATGGCGGATCTCATTGCGTTCATCGAACGCAACGAGATCCGCCATATCAGCCTGGCAACCTGATCGTTAGCGCCGCGCGAGGCGACGGGTACCGACGATCAAGCCGCCACCGGCCAGGACGCACATGGTCGCGATCAGTGCGGTCGGGGTGGTGGTGCCGCCGGTGGGCGGCAGGCCGAGGCTGGCGGTGATCGCCTGCTGACAGGCGAGTGGAATGTCCACCGTGCTGTAGGGATTCACCATCGGCCGGCGCGCAGGTCGCGAGGGTCCATTCACCGTGCTGCTGGTGGGCGGAATCGTGGTGGTGGTGGTTGTGGTCGGCGCAATATAGGGCGGGACGTCGACCGTGAACTCACACGCTGGGACGAGCGGGATGCAGCGTGTGCCGGCAACGCGGTGCGCAGCACGTGAGCTGTGTGCAGCACGTGAGGGGCCAGTTGGGTACTGCACGGTGACGCAGATGCCCGTGACGTCGATGCACAGCGGCGGTGTGACGACATCTGCCGGTCGCGGTGAATGTGCTGCGCGTGACGGGCCGCCGAGGATTGGCGTGGGCACGTTGCACTGCGTGGGCGTGGTGCTGGTGACTGCCGAGGCGGGCGCCGCCATCGACAGTGCGGCCAGGCCAGCCACCAGGCCGGCGATGATCTTGAGCTTCATGGTTCCTCTTTCGTCGCTGTTGATGGCGAACGTAGCACCGTCAACAGGCGCCGCGGAACGACCCTCGGCGTAGCTGTGACTTGAGTCGTATGCACTCAAGTTTGCTGACTCTCCAGTTGTGGCTGATCGACGCCGACCTCTACACTTGCGCGTAGTTCGCTCAAGTTCCCCCCAGGAATTCGCACACAAGGAGATACCCCATGGCCAAGGCAGTCGGAATCGACCTCGGTACCACCAACTCCGTCGTCGCCGTGCTCGAAGCAGGCGACCCGGTGGTCATCCCCAACTCCGAAGGCGCCCGCACCACCCCGTCAGTGGTCGCCTTCAGCAAGGCTGGCGAAGTGCTCGTCGGCGAAGTGGCCAAGCGTCAGGCGATCACCAACCCCGACCGCACCTTCCGCAGTATCAAGCGCCACATGGGCGAAGGCTGGAAGAGCGACGACATCGACGGCAAGCACTACACCCCGCAAGAGATCAGTGCCCGCACGCTGATGAAGCTCAAGCGCGATGCCGAGGCTTACCTGGGCGACACCGTCACTCAGGCCGTCATCACCGTGCCGGCCTACTTCGACGACGCACAGCGCACTGCCACGAAGGAAGCCGGCCAGATCGCTGGCCTCGAAGTGCTGCGCATCATCAACGAGCCCACCGCCGCGGCACTCGCCTACGGCCTCGACAAGGGCGCCGAGGACGAGAAGGTGCTGGTGTTCGACCTCGGCGGTGGCACGTTCGACGTGTCGGTGCTCGAGATCGGCGACGGCGTGTTCGAAGTGAAGAGCACCCACGGCGACACCCGCCTCGGTGGCGACGACTGGGATCAGCGGATCATCGACTGGCTCGTCAAGGAGTTCAAGACCAAGCATGGTGTGGATCTCGCCGCCGATCGCATGGCTACGCAGCGCCTCAAGGAGGCAGCGGAGAAGGCCAAGATCGAGCTCAGCCAGGTGGCGCAGTCGCAGATCAACCTGCCGTTCATCACCGCCACTGCCGACGGCCCACTGCACCTCGACGAAAACCTCACCCGGGCGAAGTTCCAAGAGATGACGGCCGATCTCATCGAGCGCTGCCGGATCCCGTTCGAGCAGGCACTCAAGGACGCCGGAATCAGCAAGGGTGAACTCAACCACGTCCTGCTCGTCGGCGGCAGCACGCGTATGCCCGCCGTCACCGATCTGGTGCAGAGCATGACCGGCAAGGAGCCGAACAAGTCGGTCAACCCTGACGAGGTGGTGGCCATTGGTGCCGCAGTCCAAGCCGGTGTGCTGCGCGGCGATGTCAAGGACATCCTGCTGCTTGATGTCACCCCGCTGTCGCTGGGCATCGAGACCAAGGGTGGCGTGATGACCAAGCTCATCGAGCGCAACACCACGATCCCCACCAAGCGCACCGAGGTGTTCACCACGGCCGACGACATGCAGCCCAGCGTGGAGATCCACGTGCTGCAGGGTGAGCGCGAGATGGCTGCCTACAACAAGACGCTCGGCAAGTTCCAGCTCGTCGATCTGCCGCCCGCCCCGCGTGGCGTACCGCAGATCGAGGTCACCTTCGACATCGACGCCAACGGCATCGTGCACGTGAGCGCCAAGGACCGGGCCACGAGCAAGACACAGAGCATGACCATCACCGGTCAGAGCACGCTCGACAAGAAGGACATCGACCAGATGGTGCGCGATGCCGAGGCCCACGCCGAGGAAGACCGTCAGCGCCGCGACGAGGCCGAGATTCGCAACAACGCCGACTCGCTCGTCTACCAGATGGAAAAAGTGCTGCGCGACAACGCGGACAAGATCGACGAGACCGAGAAGACCACTATTCAGGGCCCGATCGACACGCTGAAGGCCGCGCTCAACGGCAACGACATGGCGGCGATCAAGACTGCCCACGAGACGCTCATGCAGGCCAGCCAGGACTTCAGCCAGAAGCTCTACGAGAAGGCTGCGCAGGAGAACGCCGCGGGCACCTCAGCGGCGACTGGTCAAGGGAACCCTGGCGCCAGCGATGACGACATCATCGACGCCGAAATCGTCGACACCGACACCGACGACAAGGGCTGAGCGCATGAGCGACCAGGCCGAACCCGACGACCTCGACCCGCAGACGGTGGCCGATATCGACGCTGCCCTCGCCGGCGTCGACACATCCGAAGTGGATGCCGCGGAAGCGGCAATCGAGCACGACGTCGACGCCTTGCTCGCCGAGCGCGACTCGTTCAAGGACATCGCCCTGCGCTTGCAGGCCGACTTCGACAACTACCGCAAGCGCGTGGCCAACCAACAGGCCGACGAAGTGCAACGGGCCACCGGCAAGTTGGCCGAGGCACTGCTGCCCGTGCTCGACGCGTGCGAGGCGGCCTATGTGCAACATCCCGCTGAGGTCGAGCCGATCTTCAACCTGATCCTCGGCTCGCTGAAGAAGATGGGCCTGGAGGCGATGAACCTCCACGACCAACCGTTCGATCCCAACCTCGCCGAGGCAGTGATGCACGAGCCCGGCGATGAGGGCGACCCGATCGTCAGCGAAGTGCTCCGCAGCGGCTACACCTGGCACGGCAAGGTGCTCCGCGCGGCAATGGTGAAGGTACGCGGCTGACCGTCGACGCACGTCGACAAAGGGGGTGACGGCGAGTGGCAGCACAACGAGAGTGGTTCGAGAAGGACTACTACAAGATCCTCGGCGTTGCCAACGACGCCGACCCAAAGGCGATCACGAAGGCGTACCGCAAGCTCGCCCGTGAGAGCCACCCCGACACGCATCCCGGCGACAACAAGGCCGAGGAGCGGTTCAAGGAAGTCAGCGCGGCCTACGACGTGGTCGGCGACGAGACCAAACGCAGGGAGTACGACGAAGTACGCCGGGTGGGCCCGATGGGCGGGGTCGGTGGTCCGGGTGCAGGTGGCCCCGGTGGATTCAACTTCAATGTCGGTTCCGACGGTATGGGCGACCTGCTCGGGCAGATGTTCGGCCGCGGTGGCCGCGGTGGCCGCGGGCCGTCGGCCTCGGCCGGGCCGCAACGCGGCGCTGATGTAGAGGCCACGCTGACGCTGGAGTTCGCGGATGCAGCCAAGGGTCTCACCACCACGCTGCACCTCACCAGCGATGCGCAGTGCAGCACCTGCGACGGCAGCGGGGCCAAGCCTGGCACCGTGCCGCGTACCTGCTCGCAGTGCGGCGGTCGCGGTGCGGTCGACGACAATCAGGGTTTCTTCTCGTTCTCTCAGCCGTGTCGTGTGTGTGGTGGTGGCGGCGTCATCATCGATCAGCCGTGCACCACGTGTCGTGGGTCGCGAGTCGAGCACCGACCGCGTGAGGTGCAGGCGCGTATTCCTGCCGGTGTGTCGGATCGGCAGAAGATCCGCCTACGCGGGCGTGGTGCCCCCGGTCGCCATGGTGGCCCTGCCGGCGACCTCATCGTCGAGTGCCATGTCTCCCCGCACCCGTTGTTCGCTCGTAATGGCCACGACCTCACGACGCGAGTCGCGATCACGTTCGCCGAGGCTGCACTGGGTGGCGAGATCGACGTACCGACGCTCGATGGGCCGCTCGTCACCCTGCGCCTGCGGCCCGGTACACAATCCGGCAGTCGTCACCGCGTGAAGGGCAAGGGACTCGTCACCACCAAGGGCGCTGGCGACCTCATCGTCACCACCGATGTCCACGTGCCCACCGTCCTCACCGCCGACCAACGAGCAGCAATCGAGGCACTCGCCGCGGCGACTACGGTGTCGCCGCGCGACGAGATGAGAGGGGTCTGAGATGCGATCACGCGATCACGCCGTCTATGTCATCTCGGTAGCAGCGGAACTGGCTGGCATGCACCCGCAGACCTTGCGTATCTACGAGCGCCGCGGTCTAGTGCAGCCGGCGCGTACGCAAGGCGGCAATCGTCGCTACAGCGATATCGACATCGACCGGCTGCGACGTATCAGCGATCTCGCCGGCGAGGGAATGAACCTCGAGGGTATTCGACGGGTGATGGCGCTGGAGGCCGAGTTGGAGCGGCTGCATGCCGAGAACCAAGCGCTGCGGGCGATTGCCGCCGACGCACGTGCCGACGCTGAACGCCGGCCACCGCGCCGCGATCTCGTGCCGTTGCGGCAGGAGATCACGGTCTTCGGCGGCAAGCGCCTCGGTAGCTGAGCTACTTCTTCGATTCCCAGACGCTCTTGGCTCCGCTATGGCCGGTGACGGTGACCGATGCCGTCGCGGCGATGCCCGACACAACGACCAGCACCGACAGGATGATGGCGATGACCTTCGGCTGCTTCACCACAGCAGTGACCTTCTCCTCGCCGGAGCGGCGACGCCACCAGGCGAACAGCACCCAGACCGCCAGGAGGGCAAAGAAGACGGCGGCGAAGCCCTGCGCAGCGTCGCCCATCTCGGCGTGGTCCTCAAGTGTGCTGGTGATCGTCTGCCCGGTCGCTTCGAGCGTCTCCTTGTAGGCCTCGCCGCTCTGGGCGGCGAAGATTGCGCCGAGTAAGCCAACTCCGGCAACTCCGGCAAGCAGCCAGCCGAAACTGCGCATCCATCGCGGTCGAACGGCAATCGCCAGCGCACCGAGTGCTGCCAACGGAATGAGTACGACCGGAATGTGAACCAGCAATGGGTGCGCCGGAAGCCCGCCGAGTGTGTCGAACATCAGTATCCCTTCAAGTACGCGATCAGGTCGGTGACCTGCTGTGTAGTGAGCCCGCCGAAGCCCGGCATCTTTCCCTTACCGTAGGCGATGGTGAACTGCAGGGGTTGGTCACCCAGGCTGGCGATTCGAGTGGCGTCAAGCCCTGGCGACTCGTAATCGCCGGTGCGATCGGCGCCATGGCAGCGAGCGCACGAAAGTACGTACACTTCTTCGCCGGGCGACGAGTACGAACTGCCGCCGCCGTTGGATGCTGCGCCGCCGTTGTTGGCGGTCTGCGCGCCACACGCCGTGAGCGCCCCGGCGAACACGATCAGGGCTGGGCCGAGCCATGTGGCGTGGCGCGTGAGGAACGAGTGGGAGCGTCGCAAGGATCGAGGCACGCTTGCAGCGTATATACCCATTGGGGTATGCCCTAGGGACGTTGGTCCTGCTGTGACGGACGACCTCTGTCAGTCCGTGGTAGTGAGCTCGACGATCGCACTGCGCACCCAGGCACCGAGGTCGATCGTGCCGAGCATGGCTCGTCCGGTTGCCGCGGGCTCGTTCGGCACTTCCGGTGGCTCTGGTGGTAGGTCGCCGAGGAATCGCTTCCATTCGGCACCCTCCCACGGCGGCGTCGGCTCGGGCGCCAGCACTCGCGGCGCGGAGCGGCTGGTGGCGGACGGGATGGCGACACCCCCGGGCGCCGGAGCGCTGCCCGGGGCAGTGGCAAGTCGAAGATGGCGCTCGCCTGGCTTGGCTCGTGAACCGACCCGTGCGCGGCCCCCTTCGACCTCAGCGCCCGTCTTGCAGCGCCACTCGACGAGCAACTCTGGGCGTGCGACCAACTCGTTGGCGAACGCCAACAGCGCGGCAATCGAGTGTTTGCAGGGATCGTCCCAGTCGGGGCAGCTGCAGCTGACCGCAAGGTCGGCGGCGTCCGGGGTGAGTTCGTTGATGTGCTGACGGAACGCCTCGGGTGAACCGAGTACAGGGCGCTCGATCGTTTCGACCGCGATGATCACCTGGTAGGGCGCGCGTCGACTGCCGCTCACGTTGGCGACGAGGCGCCCCGAGGAGATGTCGAGCTTCGCGACTGCACGCTCGGTGACGTAGGTCTTGCCCTTGCGGAAGCGAGTGGGGTCGGACATCCCGGCGACGCACACCGACAACAGGGTGCTGGCCAACTTGCCGACCGGATGCGGTTGGTCGCGAAACGTGCCGGGGACGACGACGATGCTCATGAGTTGCGCACCTTCGAATGGTCGAGCACGACAAGATCGCGAAGGGCGTCGGTGCTGAGTTCGCTGAGCCAGGCCTCGCCGGTGGTGCCCACCACCGCGTCGGCCAGCTTGCGTTTGTCGTTGATCAACGCGTCGATGCGTTCCTCCACGGTGCCTTCGCACACCAGCTTGTGTACGAACACGGCTCGCGACTGACCGATGCGCCACGCACGATCGGTGGCCTGATCTTCCACAGCCGGGTTCCACCAGCGGTCGTAGTGCACGACCCGCGACGCGGCGGTGAGGTTCAGACCGGTGCCACCGGCCTTCAGTGACACCAGCAACAGCGGCGAACTGGCAGTACCGGCTTGGAAGGACTCGACCATGCGGTCGCGGTGTGGTTTGGTGATGCCGCCATGCAGGAATGGCACGGTCTGGTTGAAACGCTCGAGCAGGTGTTGTTGCAGCAACAAGCCCATCTCGCGGAACTGGGTGAACACCAACGCCTGTTCGCCGGCATCGAGCAGGTCGGTGACCAGTTCGTCGAAGCGGTGCAGCTTGCCCGAACGCCCGGCCAGCTTTGAGCCATCACCCAACGCATGCGCCGGGTGGTTGCAGATCTGCTTCAGGCGCGTCAGCGCGGCCAGTACCAACCCGCGTCGGCGCATACCGGTGGCCTGCTGGGCATCTGCGAGCAACTGGTCGACGACCGCCTGGTACATGTGCGCCTGCTCGCGGGTGAGCGGAGCCCAGGCAACCTGTTCGACCTTGTCGGGAAGGTCGGGTACCAGCGACTTGTCGGCCTTGGTGCGGCGCAGCAGGAAGGGGCCGGTGAGTCGGCGCAGTTCCAAAGTGGCGGCGACATCGTGTTCGCGCTCGATGGGCTGGATGAAGTGTTGGCGGAACTGGGCGGCGTTGCCCAGCAGACCGGGGGCGACGATCTGGAAGATCGACCACAGCTCGCTGAGCCGGTTCTCGACCGGTGTTCCGGTGAGGGCGAGGCGCTGCCCGGCCTGCAACGCGCGCATCGCGCGAGCGGTGCGCGTGTCGGGGTTCTTCACCGCTTGCGCTTCGTCGAGCACGACGGTGGACCACGGCACCTTCTGGAACGTTTCGAGGTCGCGAGCAGCCACCTGATACGTGGTGACGACGAGATCGTGCTGGCCGACGAGTTTCACGAACTCGGCATCGCCGGCACGACCGGTGCCATGGTGCACCATCACGCGCATGAGCGGTACGAACCGCGCAGTCTCCGACTCCCAGTTGCGCACGACCGACAGCGGGCAGACCACCAAGTGTGGGCCGGGTAGCCCGGCGAGGTGGGCCAGTGTGGTGGGCGTCTTGCCGAGGCCCATGTCGTCGGCCAGGCAGCCACCCAGACCGAGGCGGTGCAGGAACTGCAACCAACCCAGACCGCGCCGCTGGTAGGGGCGCAACGTGGCGGTGAACCCCTCTGGCACGACTCCTTCGGTGAGGGCTTCGTCGGGCAGCCCATCAAGTAACTCGCCGGCCCACCCTGTGGCTTGCAGCAAGTCGGTGACGGCGGCGTCTTCGGCCAGACCGGCAGCCTCCAACTCGCGTTGCAGTTCGGCTGCCAGATTCAGCAACTGCAGCGCCGACATCTCGCCGTGTTCAGCACGGTGCTGTTGCAGGTTGGCGAGCGCACGTCGGGCTTCGGCGCGATCGATCTGCACCCATCTTCCGCCCACCTCGATGAGGTTGGCACCGTCTTCCGCGGCGCGTTGCAACACCTCGTCGGAGACCGGGTTGCCGTCGACGACGACCTGCCACTCCATCAGCGCGCTGGCAGCGAAGCGCCCGCTGCTGTTGCCCTCTTTGGGCTGTGCCGTGGCGCGGGTGGACGGCCGTCGGCGGATGAGCTTCTCGGGCGCCAACAACTCGACACCAGCGATGGCCAACGCGTCGGTGCCCTCGAGCGCAGCAGCAGCTACCTCGACATCGACACCGACGGACGGCTCGGCCAGCCAGCTGGCGAGCTCGGGCACCGCCAGACCGATATCGGTGGCCGCCTGGTGCAGACGCTGCTGCAACAGGTGATGAAAGCGTTCATGACCGGCAAGAACCCGTGCGTTGGGGGCACCAGCGCGCAACTCGTCGGCAGTGCACCAGCGGCTGCGATCGTCGACGTCGACCAGTTCGAGGCTGAGCGGCCACGCGGCAATCGACGGGTCGGAGTCGCCGATGGGAAACCCCGTGGCGTCGTCGACCGCTTGCTCGGGCATGCCGAGACGTAAGCGAACGCGCACGATCGGTTCACCCTGGGCCCGGCGCTCCATGGTGGACAACTCGCGAGCGATGTGGGCGACAGCCTCGCCAAGTTCGGACGACACCGGAAACTGACCGTGCTCGGCGATGAGCGCGCGGCTGATGATGCGGAGTGCGCGACCATTGATGGCGCGGGTGTCGGGCAACACCGCCTTCCATCCGCGGTGGGCGAGTGTGAGACGGCACAACCGGTCCACCATCGAGTGCAGCAGCTCGCGTGGCTCGACCGGTGCAGCAGCGGCCACTACTTGGGGCATCGCCGCCAGCAGTGCCTCGGCGGCCTGGACATCAGCCGCCAGCGGTTGCCACTCGGCTAACCAATAGGCGAGGCCGCTGGCGGGTGTGCCCACGTGGGTGAGCACCGGGAGCACACGGCCGCGGACCACGACGTCGGTGGCATAGCGATGTACCGCACCGAACCAGGCGACGGAGGCGCTGATTTCGTGGTGCAATGCGTCGAGTTCGCCGAGCGCGGAGAGCGTTGCCGAATCGAGCCGCTGGCACATCACCTGTGTGGCGCCCTCGGGTAGCTGCATGGGCAGCAGTCGGGTGGCGCCGCTGTAGGCCAGGCTGGCACGACGGGCGACGCGGGCGACCTCATGGTGCAGGTTGCCGCCGTACGCACCGCGGCCGGGTTGCCAGGCGAAGGCGTGGCCGTCGTACCAGGCGAGCTGCAATGCGGGGGGAGGTGTGCGGGCAGCCATAGGTGGAGTGTACGGAACGGGTGCGCGTGGGAACCCGTGACGAGTGACCAACTCCGCAACATCGGTCACGTTGCGCCCAGCAGCCCCGTCACCTCGGCCGCCGGGCGCTCGCCCGTCGAGCGAGTGCACGATGTGGCGCGTGCCCCGCGCCAGGCCTGGCACACTGTGCTCAGGGCCGGGCGACGGGAATCGACCGGGCAAGGAGGCGATCGTGAGCTATCAGATGCCCACCACGGTGCCCACCATGACGATCAACGCTCCGCCGAAGGATCGCACTGCGGCGGTTCTGGGCTTGACCGCCGCGGTGCTCTACGTTGCGGCGTACTTCTCGCCACTGCTGACGGTGGGCGGTGAATCCAACAGCATGGGCGACGGTGACAACAAGATGTTGTGGCTGTGGGTCGTGCCCGGCCTTCTCGCCGCGATCGCTGGCGGCCTGGGCCTGGTCGGCAAGGGCGTCGGCGCTGCGCTGTCCGTGGGCCTTGATCTCGGCATGGCGGGGCTCACCATCTTCGAGATGATCGTGGTCCACAAAGCCACCGACCTGTCGGTGAACGATGGCTTCGGGTTGGTGATCGAGAAGGGTGTCGGCTTCTGGATGTTCTGCGCAGCGGCGGTGCTGTCGGTGATCGCAGCGATGACGTTGAGCCTTGGGCGCTCACCTGGCGACGCGAAGTGCGATCACACGCTCAGCGTGTTGGCCGGGCTCGCGTTGGCGGGCGTGTCGCTCGCCGTCCTGCTGCCGGCGAACGGCTTCTCAGTACTCGACATTGATGACACGCTGGTGCAGTTTGGGTTCATCATCTGGGGTGTGCTGGCGCCGCTGTTCGCACTGTTGATGGCGTTCAGTCACACGCGAACCGCCGTCGCTTTCGTACTCGGGGTGGGAATCGCGCATGTAGGTCTCAGCCTTGCAATCCTGCAAGACATCGGCGTGTCCGGTGGTTCGGTCACCGGGTCGCTGACCACCAGCCACCCGGCGATCCTGCACACGTCGGTCCTGGCCTCGGTAGTGCTTGCCGGGTTGGCGTTGGGTCGCGTGGTGCAGGCCGTGGCACCCGTCGCTCGATTCGCACCCTATGCACCGGGTCCGGTTGGCGCGCCAACGCCGTATCAACCACCGGTGCAGCCGGAAGTGCGCAGCCAGTGGGCTGCCGACCCGTATGGACGCCACCAGTTCCGCCTGTGGGACGGACATACCTGGAGCGCCAGCGTCTCCGACAACGGGATTGTCGGCAACGACCCCGTCTAGGGTTGCGCCCATGTCCTCCACCTCGACCCCCCGGTCGGGTGCGACGCCCCATCGCTTCACCGCGTGCTGCGCCGCCGCACTCCTGATGCTTGCAGCGTGCTCCGACCGCAGCGGCGGCACGTCCAACAACACCGTGGGCACCTCCGCATCCACCCTGTCGTCGACGTCGGTGCTCACGCCCACCACCGCACCGTTCACAGCCAACGGGCCGATGTGCCCGCCTGTACCCGGGGGCCGGGTGGCCTACCAGCGCGGCGAGCCGAACGGCAGCGCGTACACCTGGAGCGTGCGCGTCACCTCACCGAGCTCGGGTGCCGACAACGAGCTGTTGGCAGGCGATGCGGGTGTGCAACTCGGCGAGCCGTCCTGGTCGCCCGACGGCACCCGGGTGGTGGTCAGCGCAGGTGACGGCACGAACTCCAAGTTCGTCGTCCTCCGCTGCGACGGATCCTTGGATCACGAGCTCCCGCAGTTGCAGGTGCAGACGCCGACAACACCGCTGGCGATCGACCGGCCCACCTTGCCCACCTGGTCACCCGACGGCAGGCTGTTGGCGTTCGTCTCTTCCGACGGGCTGTTCTTCGTACCCCCCGATGGCAGCGCTGCGCCGCAGATCACGGCATCCGACCTGACCATCGCGATCGGTCGAGCCACGTGGTCACCCGACAGTCAGCGCGTCGTCGTCGGCGCCACGGCAGCCGACGGGAACACCGATCTCTATCTCGTCGACCCCGCCACCGGCACGTTCACCCGACTCACCACCGACCCTGCCGAGGACTACCAACCAGCGTGGTGCTCCGATGGCTCGCTGATCGCGTTCCGCTCCGGGCGTGACGGGCAGATCTGGGTGATGAACGGCGATGGCACCGACCAACATTCGCTCTCCACCGGAGAAGGCGCAGAGTCCGCGTTCCAACCGGTGTGGTCGTCCGACTGCACCCGCATCGCGTATGTCGTCGGCGAGCAGGGGAACACCCGACTACACGTGATGAATGCCGACGGATCGGCAGACCATCAGATCACCGCCACCGACCCGTCACCGCGTGTGGAGGGCTGGCCGTCCTGGACGGCCGGCTGAGCGTCAGGCTTTCATCTCGGCGATCGCCGCCTCGATCACGGAGCGAGTGCGGTTGCGCAGGTCGCCGATGTCGTCCTTGGTGAGACCGGTGGTCTCGATCGGGTCGAGGACACGGACCTCTGCGCTGGTGATGCCGAAGCGCCAGTCGCCCTTTGGCATCGCCTCACGCGTACCGACAACCGCGAGCGGCAGGATGGGAACCTGGTTCTCGATCGCCAGTCGGAAGGCGCCGTCCTTGAACTCACCCAACGATCCGTCGCGGGTGCGCGTCCCCTCTGGAAAGATCATCACCGACACACGCTTGTCGAGTCGGTCCTTGGCTCCCCTCATTGCCGACACGATGCTCTGCTTGCTGCCACGGATCAGCTTGATGTCGGCCGACATGTGCATCAGCCAGCCGATGAGTGGGAACTTGAAGAAGGTTTCCTTCGACATCCACTTCATCTCCCACGGCAGGTGCGAGATCAGGAACATGTCGGCGAAGCTCTCGTGGTTCGACACCACGACGTACGGCCGCCGGGGGTCGCGGATCTTCAGGCCGGTGGTGCGAAATTGCCACAGCGGGTTCAACCACTGGTGGACCACGCACAGTCGCCGGAACACGAAGCCCGGCCAGTAGCGACCTTTGTCGAACGGGGCGGTGACCACCCACACGATGGCCACTAGCGGCAGATCGATGATGACCACGACCCCGAGGAGGAACCAGGCCCACACGGACAGGATCGTGCGCATCGCCGGGTTAGCCAGGACACGGCGGCGAAGAGGTGAAACTTCCATCGCCGTCCATGCTGTCACGCTCGAGCCGCTGCGCCTAACGTCGCGTCGTGCACGCGCGTGGTCTGAGAGTGACGGTCCTGGGTTTCGTTGCGCTGTTCGGTGTCGCCTGCTCGAACAGCAGCACCGCAACATCCGTGGCCACGACCGATGTCGGCTCTACTCTGGCGCCGGTTCCGACCACACTCGGAGACGCCCTCCCCGCGCCATTGACTGCGGTGTTGGCCGAGGCTGCCCGCTGGCAGCGGTTCACCACGGGCGACGACACGATCGAAGTGTGGATCTGCCATGTGCCGCTCGACAGCACCGCCGCGATCTACGGCGGGATGCAGTTGCGGCAGCCGCTCACCCCTGCTGGCGTAGCCGACGTCATGACTCGGCAGGTCACCCCGTACTTCGACACGCTCTCGCACGGTGAGTATCACCCGGTCTTCCGCGCTGGCGGCGAGGTCAACATGGCGACCGCCGACGAGCCGCAGTCGTGCGTCGACGAGGCGGTTGCCGGCGCAGCCAGCGACACGAACGCGGTGTTCGCCGTGGCGGACGCAGAACACGGCGACACCCAGCCCGGTGGGTTCGGCACCGTCGGTGATCAGTGCGACGCACCGCCCTGCTCGGTGGACGCCACCGGCCGCTCTGCGTACATCGGCGCCAGCGACTTCCATGAGGACTGGGGCGACCTCAAACCGATGGATCTTGCTGAGCACGAGATCGGCCACACCCTGGGCTGGATGCACAGTGGTGTGGAGACGACCGGCGAGTACCTCAGCGCGCTCGACGTGATGAGCAACAGCGCTGCGCCTCGCGATGTGAACCCCGACCGGCGCGATGCATCCGACACGCTCGGTCTGAATCGACTGCTCGCCGGCTGGCTACCGCCGTCGGCAGTGTGGGCGGCCCCCGCCGTTGGCGGAACGGTGACGCTCGCGCCATCGATGAGTCTGGTTGACACGCGCCTGGCCGTGGTGGCGATCGACGCCACCCACTTCCTCACCATTGAGTTGCTCACGGCTGACGGTTTCGACGCTCACTTACCGGCCGACGGCATCGCCGTGCACCGTGTGGAGGTGAACGACGGAATCATCCAGGACGCCGTGCCGCTGGTGGGGGAGAAGCCGTTCGACAAGTTGCTGCAGGTGGGAGGAGTGCTCACGACCGACAACGTTCGCATCACCGTCGATGCTGGCGGTGGGAAGGGCCCGGCCGCGGAGTGGACCGTGACGATCGTGCCTAGCCTCGGGTCATGACCACGCAGCCGACCTTGCCGATGACTCCCGCCCAGCGCGAACTGTTCGATGCTGCGGTGGCCAAGCAGGCGCTGTCGTACTCGCCGTATTCCCACTTCAAGGTCGGGGCTGCCATCCGCACGAAGGCAGGCAACATCTACGCCGCCTGCAACATCGAGAACGCGGCCTACCCGCAGAGCACATGCGGCGAGGCCAGCGCCATCGCCATCATGGTCGCCAACGGCGAGCGTGAGATCGCGGAAGTGCTCACCGTCTGCGACGGCGACCTCATCGGTACCTGCTGTGGCGGGTGCCGTCAGCGCATTCGCGAGTTCGCCCCGCTCGACACGCCGATCTATGCGTGTGGCCCCGACGGCCTGCGAGCGATCTTCACCCTCGACCAGTTGTTGCCGAACAGCTTCGGTCCCGAACACCTGCTGGGCTGAGCACGCCCACGCCGTAACCTGGCGCACGTGCCATCGTCACGTGAACCGTTCCTCACCGCCAAGCTGCAGGGCTTCGGCACCACGATCTTCGCCGAGATGTCGGCGCTCGCCGTCGCGACCGGCAGCGTCAACCTGGGTCAGGGGTTCCCCGACACCGACGGTCCGCGGGAGGTGCTCGACGCGGCCATCGCAGCGATCAACGGCGGCCTCAACCAGTACCCGCCGGGGTTGGGCATGCCGGTGCTGCGTGAGGCGATCGCAGCGCACCAGCAACGTTTCTACCGGCTCACCTACGACCCGAACACCGAGGTGCTCGTCACGGCCGGTGCCACCGAGGCGCTTGCTGGCGCCCTGCTGGGTCTGCTCGATACGGGTGACGAGGTGGTGTTGTTCGAGCCGATGTACGACAGCTACCAGGCGTGTATCGCGCTCGCCGGTGCGGTGGCCAAGACGGTGACGCTACGTCCGCCGAACTACGACTTCGACCCGGCCGAACTGCGGGCCGCGATCAGCCCGAAGACGAAGCTGATCCTGGTCAACACACCCCACAACCCGACGGGCAAGGTGCTTGACCGCGCGGAGCTGCAGGCCATCGCCGACCTCGCCATCGAACACGACCTCATCGTGCTCACCGACGAGGTCTACGAGCACCTCACATTCGACGGTGTCGAGCACATTCCGATGGCCACGTTGCCCGGTATGCGCGACCGAGTGTTGAACATCAGCAGCGGCGGCAAGACGTTCAACACCACCGGCTGGAAGGTCGGCTGGCTGTGTGGTCCGCCCGCGCTGGTGGCGGCGGCGCGCACCGCCAAGCAGTTCCTCACCTACGTCAGCAGCGGCCCGTTCCAGCCGGCCATCGCCGTCGGTCTGGGCTTGCCCGACTCGTACTTCACCGAGTTCAGCGCGGGCATGCAAGCTCGTCGCGACCGGCTGATGCCTGGGTTGCAGTCGGCCGGGTTCGAGGTCTACCCGACGAAGGGCACGTACTTCGTCACCGTCGACATCCGTCCGCTGCAGGCCGACGGTGACGGCCTCGCGTTCTGCCGTCAGCTACCGCATCGGTGTGGCGTGGTCGCGATCCCCAATGAGGTGTTCTATGCGAACAAGCACGAGGGCCGACACCTCGTACGGTTCGCGTTCTGCAAGCAGTTTGCGGTGCTCGACGAAGCCGTCGCCCGCCTCAAAACCCTCGGCTAACCCCCCACCCCAGTGCGAGTGCCTGGGCCCCGGTGCGAGTGGGTGGTGACACCCGAGTGGGTGGTGGCACACGGGGTGTCACGTGGCACTCGGGTGCGCTGCGGGCACTCGGGCCGGCGGCGTGGCACTCGCACCTAGCGGCGGTCGGGGAGGAACTGGAAGCGTTGGCGCACGGCAGCCACGGTGGCCGGTTCGATGTCGGCGAACAGGATCGTCTCGTCGTGCGCGCCAGTGGCCAGCAACTCGCCCAGCGGGTCGACGATGCGGCTGTCGCCGACATAGTTGAGTCCGCCGCCGGAGCCGACGCGGTTCACCCCCACGACATACGCCTGGTTCTCGATGGCCCGTGCTTGGAGCAGCGCCATCCAATGTGATCGGCGCGAGTCCGGCCAGTTGGCCGGTACGAGGTACAGGTCGGTGGTGGGTGCGAGTCCCCAGAACTCGTCGGCGAAGCGCAGGTCGTAGCAGACGAATGGGCTGATGCGCACACCCTCGATCTCCACCTGCACCAACTTCGTGCCAGGTCGGAAATGGTGGTGCTCGCCGCCGAATGTGAATGGGTGGATCTTGTGATAGCGGTGCACGGTGCCGTCGGGACCGGCGAGCACGAAGCTGTTCGCCGGACGCGTGTCGGCCGGGTCGGCGCCAGCCGGGATCTCCGGGCATGTGCCGCAGACCCACGCGCCGTGCAGTGCAGCCTGCTCCTGCAAGAACTGCGCGGAGGGCCCACCCTCGGGTTCGCCGAGGAGCGGATCGTCGACGGCGAACCCCGTGGAGAACATTTCGGTCAGTTGGATCAACTGCGCGCCACCGGCCCTTGCGGACGCAATAAGTGGGGCGAGACGCCGAAAATTAACAGTTCGATTACACCACTCAATATCGTGCTGAATTGCTGCGAGACGCATACCCCCCACAGTAGGTGGATTTTCAGGACGTCGCCGTATGGTGACCTTGATGCAGGAGTTGCGTACCGTCCCACGCCAACGTCGCAGTCAACAGTCGATCGACGCCATCCTGGATGCCGCCGAACGGTTGATCCACGACCAGGGCCAAGTCAGTTTCACTGCCAACGAGTTGGCAGTTGAGGCAAGTATGTCCATCGGGCGCGTCTACTACTGGTTCCCCGATATGCCCAGGGTGGTCACCGCTCTCGCCGAGCGAGCGACCCAGCGGCTCCGTGAATTGCTCGATGGGCTGAAGCGTTACGAGCCCACCGATTCGGCGCCGCTGCTGCTGGCGGATGCCATCTCCACGTTGTGTGAGCACATCGACGCCAACCCGTCGACCGTGGCGCTGTGTCTCAGCGGAAGCGGCCCCCGCGACTACGGCGCAGTGGTGCGCGAGTGCGTCGTGCCCGCCGCCGTCACCATGCTACGCGAACGTATTCCGGGTCTGCCCGACGTTGAGGCCGAGCTGGTGGCGCGTACCGCAGTCGACATCACGCTCGGCATGCTGCACGAGTACCTCGGCGCGTCTGCAGAGCGTCGCCCGATTATTCAGCAAGAGCTGGTGTATGTGCTCTCGTCGTGGCTGCACAGCCGATACCCACAAGTCGGCGATGTTGCGTGGTCCGATTCGCTGTACCCGATCCAGCCGTCGCGCATGCCGTCGCAGGTCGATCCGCGGATGCCGGTCTACCCCGCGTTGTCGCCTCACCAGCACCCAGCCACCGTCCGCTGAGACGGCCGGTCACTGAGCGCTCAGGCGCTCGGAGCGAGTGACAACTCCAGGAGACTGACGGTCTTGCGCCCTTCGTCAGTGTCGTGTTGGCCGACCTCGCGGAACCCGATCGAGTGGTGGAATCGCAGCGACCCTGCGTTCATTGGCCGAATGTTCACTTCGCACAACAGCACCGGCCACTCCGGCGCGTTCTGCTGGATCAACTCGGTGTAGAACGCTCGGCCGATGCCGTGGCGTCGGAACTCGGGGTGGACGGCGATGCGATCGAGGTACACGAACTCGTCGTAGCGCTCGCTGAACCAGCGGTAGTTGAGGCTGCCGTATGGCTGCCCGGGCGCGATCACCCAGCAGAAACCGGCGAAGTGGCCGTCGATTTCGGCTACCAGAGCACATGCGGCCAGTTCGGCGAGTCGCTCGACTTCGGCCGCGTCGAGTTCGTTGAGCTCGGGGACGTTGGCGTTGTTGAGCGCCAACGCAGCCTCGATGTCGTGGGGGGCGAAGGGCCGGATCAGCATTGCGACTCACGCTAGCGACAGCGTGGACCGAAGGCGAGAGGGGCCGTAGTCTTGCGGCATGCTCTTCCGTCAGAAGCCAGAGATGGTCGCACGTGCCGAGGCGTTGCCGGGTCGCACCGACCAGAGGGTGCCGGTTCCCGAACGTCACTTCGTGCTCGACGCACCGCTGGTCGGGCCGTGGCCCGCTCCGCTACAGACAACGGTCTTCGCCCTCGGTTGCTTCTGGGGTGCCGAGCGCAAGTTCTGGCAGACCGACGGTGTGCATTCGACGGCCGCTGGTTACGCAGGTGGCTATACCGCGAACCCGACCTACGAGGAGACCTGCAGCGGCCGTACGGGCCACACCGAAGTCGTGCTCGTGGTCTTCGATCCGACCAAGGTCTCCTTCGCTCAGCTGCTGAAGGTGTTCTGGGAGAACCACGACCCCACACAGGGGATGCGTCAGGGCAACGACATCGGCACCCAGTACCGCAGCGCGATCTACACCACCGACGATACGCAACGCGCCATTGTGGACGAGAGCCTGGCGATGTACCAGGCGCGTCTTGCCGCTGCCGGCTACGGGACGATTACCACCGAGGTGGCTGCACTGGGCGAGTTCTATTACGCCGAGCCGTACCACCAGCAGTACTTGGCGAAGAACCCCAACGGGTACTGCGGGATCGGTGGCACGGGCGTCAGCTGCCCAGTCGGTGTTGCCTGAACTCGGCCAGCCCGACCTTCAGCTCATCGAGCGAGTGCACCATGCGGTGCAATGAGCACTCGAGCATCAGGTTCACCACTTCGTGGTCGAACCGCTTGCGCCAGTCGGTGTGCATCCCGATGAGGTGTTTGCCGGTGGCATAGGCGTAGCCCAATTCCCACGCGGTGCCGTCGTCGGTGATGATGCCGTTGAGGTTGGCCACCACCACATCGCACGTGTCGATGCCGCGCTTGTCGTTCTCGAAGATCTGGCGGACGTTGAACCGATCCTTGGGCGGGTTGTCGCGATGGGGCAGGAATGTGATGAATCCCGCCTCTGCTACCAGTCGGTCGATGGTCTCGATCCAGTACCGCTCCCCCTCGTCGAACAGCGGTCCGGCAACGTACGCGCGCAACTCGGTCATGGGTTCCAGCCTTTCGATCTGATCTCGGCGCCGTCGGCGTCTTTCGCTCGGCCCTGCCAACGCAGCGCACCGGGTGTCATGCTCAGCTTGGCGACCAAACCCTGCATCGGTGTGCCCTCCAGGTCGACGATCGCCTGACGGAACGTGAAGTGCGGGTCGGCGGCGATGTCAGCCATGTCCATCACCGGGCCGATCGCAGCCTCGGCGTCGGTGAACACTTGCACCACCTCGGCCTGCGTGCGCGTGTGGCAGAACTTGCGCATCAGCAACTCCAGCGCCTCGCGGTTGACCATGCGGTCGGCGAACGTGGCGAAGCGCGCGTCGCCCTCCACGCCCAGCAGTCGAAGCACTCGCGCCGCCACCGAATCGCTGGATGCCGACAGACCGACCCACTTGCCATCCGAACACTGGTAGGTGCCGCGCGGCACCGTGTACGGCAGGCCGGCGCCAAGGCGACCTTGTTGTTCGCCGGTGAGGCCGAACAGTGTCACCAGCGGACTCATGATCTGGAACAGGCTTTCGATCAGGCTGACATCGACCACCTGACCAACGCCACTGTGCAGCGCCACCATTGTCGCGAACGCGGCGACGACGCCGGTGAGTTCGTCGGTGAGTGCGATCGCTGGCAGCAATGGCTGGCCACTGGGCTCACCGCTGATCGATGCGAGACCGGACATCGATTCAGCGATCGTGGCGAACCCGGGACGGTTGCGGTACGGGCCGGTTTGTCCGAAGCCGGTGACGCGTGTGATCACCAAGCGCGGGTTCAGCGCCAGCAGTACATCGGGGCCGAGGCCGAGGCGCTCGAGCGTGCCCGGGCGGAAGTTTTCCACCAGCACATCGGCCGATTCGATCAGCTGCTTCAACAGCGCAAGGTCGTCGTCGGACTTGAGATCGAGGGCGATGGTGCGCTTGTTGCGATTGACCAGCTTCCACCAGATGCCCTCGCCGTCACGAGGGTCGCGCCACGCCATGTTGCGCAGACTGTCGCCGCCGTCCGGGCGTTCCACCTTGATCACGTCGGCACCGAAATCGCCCAGGTAGCGGGCGCAGTTCGGGCCGGCGATCACCGTCGACAGATCGATGACGCGCAGATTTGCGAGGGGCAACGCGGCCGGTGGCTGTGTCATCGAGTCAGCCGAGCACGTTGAAGTCGGTCGGCAGCGGGCGGCGGCCGGTGAGCGCCAGGATCAGCGGCGCCGGTGACGCCAGTTGCGTCAGCACGGACAACACGACCGCCGAGGTCTCGGAATGCAACTGCATCAGTTGTCCGGTGGCGCGCTGCAGGTCGAGTGTGTGCACACCGATCTCGACGACACGTGTGGCGAGGTACTCCGACAGTGTGATCTGCCCCGCGAAGGTGTTCACCGGTTCGTCGTCGGCGGTCGCGGCCACACGTGCGAGCGTCTGCGCGATCACCGCCTCGGCCTCACCCACCGGGTCGAGGAGTTGCCGACCTGCTTCGTGGCCGCGTGCAGCGACACCGCGGTGCACCGACGGGTCGGTGAGCACGGTGCTGTAGTACTCACCGGCGTCGGCGAGCACGCGGTCAACCTTCGGTTCGCCAAGCAGGTAGCCCTCGATGGTGAGGAAGGCCCGCAACGAGTGCGCCGCAAGCTCCCGCGTCGTCCATTCGCCGAGCGCCCCCGCGCGGTCCCACTGGTCGGCGGTAATCGACCGCAACGTGTTCAACAGGGTGCGACTGCCTTCCTCGAAGCCGGCTCTCACCGCAGCGGGATGTTGCAGCATCGGTCCTCCAGTGCGCCGAGCGCGTACGTCTCGTAGTTCACTCCGAAGTCGCGATACAGCTGGCGGCAACGTTCACTCCACGACAGTGCCTCGGGTGTGGACACGCGGTGCACCACCTGAGTGATGCCGCCCTCGTACACCCGGTACTCGGCCCATGTTCCGGGGAAGTCCTTCACGCACCCGATCTCGATCGACGGCACACCGCACGGCATGTGGCGTACCCGATGGCGATGTGTGTGCCCCGCCGTGTAGGCCACGATCGATTGGCGGCGAGCGACGACCGCCGCCAGCGCATCGCTGGGGTCGGGCTGCAGCCCGAAGTATTGCTCGGAGCGGTGGTCGTGCGCAGTGCCGTCGATCCATTGCTGATGGTGACCCATTGCGAGGACGGGACGGTCGGACTGCGCAGCCATCGCGTCCAGCCACTCAAGCTGTTCGGCACGCAGGGATCCGTTGGTCTCGCACGGTGTCACGGTGTCGAGCAGCGCGATCGCCACACCAGGCAACTCGATCCAGCGATCGCCCGAGAAGACATCTTGTCCGCGGTAGGAATCGTGGTTACCGCGCACGACGTGCAGCCGGTCGCCGAACGCTGTTCGGTAGTGGCGTTCGAAGTCCGCGAACTCCTCTGGCTGGCCGTCGGCGGTGACGTCACCCTTCACGATGACGGCCGCGGCATCGAGCTCGAGGATCTCGGCGACCGCACCGCGGTTCATTGTCTCCGGGTACGGCGCCTCGCCCGGCAGGGCCCGCTGGATGGGGCCCTCGGGGCTGTCGCCGATTCGGCCGCACTCGATCTCCCCGAAGTGCACATCGTTGACCGTGGCGAAACGCGCCAGCAGTTCACCCGCAGGCCGGGAGAGCGTGGTGACCTGGTGCCCGAGCACGGTGTAGCTGGTGGACGGCTGCAGGCCGGTGAGCCGCGTGACCTCGGCTCCATCGTGCAGAACGATCAGATCGTCGGCGACCGTCGTGACGTCCATCGTGGATCAGCGGTACGGGCGACCGCGGCGCGACGGTACCGGCCGTGCCCACCAACGTCCGCTGAAGCGCCATGTGGGGATGCGACGGTCGCCGTCGGACGAAGCGTCCGCCATCGGGCGCGGCCACAACGCCTCTACTGCAGCGACGACGGCTGCGGCCTCTTCGTCAGTGGGTGCTGGCGTGATCTGGGCTTCCATCAGAGCGGCACGTTTCCGTGCTTGCGGTGCGGCAACTCTTCGCGCTTGGTGCGCAGCATGCGCAGACCGGCGACGATCTTCTGTCGGGTCTCGGCCGGGTCGATCACGTCGTCGATGTATCCACGCTCGGCTGCGTTGTACGGGTTGGCGTACTTGTCGGTGTACTCCTGCACCAGCTCGGCGCGGCGGGCCACCGGATCGGCGGCCTGCTGCAACTCGCGGCGATACACGATCTCGACGGCACCCTGCGGACCCATCACTGCCAGTTCGGCGGTGGGCCATGCGTAGGCAAGGTCGGAGCCGATCGACTTCGAGTCCATGACCACGTAGGCGCCGCCGTAGGCCTTGCGGGTGATGATCTGGATGCGCGGCACTGTGGCCTCGCAGTAGGCGTACAACAGCTTGGCGCCGTGGCGGATGATGCCGCCGTACTCCTGGTCGACACCGGGCAGGAAGCCGGGCACGTCAACGAACGTGAGCAACGGGATGTTGAACGCGTCGCACGTGCGCACGAAGCGGGCGGCCTTCTCGGCCGACTCGATGTCGAGCACACCGGCGAGGATCATCGGCTGGTTGCCGACGACGCCGACGGAGCGGCCTTCGACGCGGCTGAAACCGCAGACGATGCTCTTCGCCCAGTGCGGGAAGTATTCGAAGAACTCGCCGTCATCGACGACTTCCTTGATGACCTTCTTCATGTCGTACGGCTGGTTCGACGAGGCCGGCAGGATGGTGCGCAGGTTCTCGCACAAACGGTCGGGATCATCGTCGGACTCGGTGGCCGGTGCCTCTTCCAAGTTGTTGCTGGGGAGGAATCCGAACAGGAAGCGCACATCCTCGAGGCACGACTTCTCGTCGTTGCTGACGAAGGTGGCGACACCGCTCTTGCTGGCGTGACTCATCGCTCCGCCGAGTTCCTCGAGCGTGACTTCCTCGCCAGTGACGGTCTTCACCACGTCTGGCCCGGTGATGAACATGTGGCTGGTCTCGCGCACCATGAAGATGAAGTCGGTCATCGCCGGGCTGTACACCGCGCCGCCGGCGCAGGGTCCGAGGATCACGGAGATCTGCGGGATGACTCCGCTGCTGAGCACGTTGCGGTGGAAGATGCCGCCGTAGCTGGCAAGGCTGACCACACCCTCTTGGATACGGGCACCAGCGCCGTCGTTGAGCCCGATGACGGGCGCGCCCACCTTGAGGGCGAGGTCCATCAGCTTGTGGATCTTCTCGGCGAACACCTCGCCGAGGGCGCCACCGAATACGGTGAAGTCCTGGCTGAAGACGAACACCTTGCGGCCGTCGATGGTGCCCCAGCCGGTGATCACACCGTCGGTATAGGGGTGCTCTTCCAGGCCTGACGCATGGGCGCGGTGGCGGGCGAGCAGGTCGAGTTCCTGGAAGCTGCCCGGGTCGAGCAGCACGTGGATGCGCTCACGAGCGAGCAACTTGCCCTTCTCGTGTTGGCGCTCTACTGAACGGGGGGAACCGGCGTGGAACGCTTGCTCACGTCGTTCCTGCAGATCGCGGAGCTTGTCGGCCATAGGGTCTGTGGTCACGTCGGAGAACCCTAATGGGCGAACCCCCGCGCCTCCACACGCGATTGCCGCGCCCGTGCCGTTCGGGCGGTTGGTGTCAGGTACCTGACGGCGCCAGCGACGCCGTCGCGACAGGCACTGTCTCGTTGGAGGAACCAGTGCTGGCCACCACCACGACATCGGATGCGATCTCCTGCGAACCGAGACGTACGCGGATCGTCCACGAACCGGAGACGGCGAGGTTGAACCCGCTCGACTTGCGCAACACTGCCGCGCCCTTACCGGTGAGCGGGATGTAGTTGATCGACATACCCGACACGTTGGTGTCGGCGGGAGGCAGGAAGTCAACGGCGAGTCCGGTGGTGCCACTGGCTGGGGCGGTGAGCACTTCGATGCGCACATCGTTGGCCCCGACCTTCTCGCTGAACGCGACGGTGACATCAATGCCCAGCGCCGGATTCGAGTACTTATGCACCGTGCCGAGATCGAGTGGCGCGAGAGAGGCTGCGCCAAGGCCCGACGGGGTGAGGGTGAGCAATCCGGCGGTGAGCGCCATGACCACGACGCCGACGGCGGCTTCGATGCCGAGCGCGCGTCGAAGGCGAGTTGCCAGTGGGGCGGACATCACATCGACGCGTGAGACGCGTTGATTGATGAACTGCCGCGCAGCGACACCGACGAACACCATCAGCGACACGAACAGCGTCTTCAGGATGACGACGACGCCGTGGCTGGTGCCGAGCGCACCGCGATCGAGACGGAACAACTGGATTGCGCCCGTGCCGACGGTGGCCCAGAGCGCTGGTGTGGAGATACGCGAGAACCCGCGGACTGCGTGCACGAGGTCTTCCTCGCCAGGGCCGGCGAGCACCACACGAGTGAGCAGCACCAGACCGCCGAACCACGCAGCCATCGCCAGTGCGTGCACAGTGCCGACCCCGAAGTCGATCAGACCGAACTGCTCGCGGCTAAACCCCATCGTGGCCACTGCGATGCCAGCGGGTACCAGCGCAGGGATCTGCGAACTGGGGTCGATCGCCCGTTCGGGCCGGACGACCACGTAGGCGGAGCCGAGTACGAACACGAAGCGCAAGAGCGCTGCCTTGCCCGGTGTGCTGTCGAGTAGATCGCCCCATCCGGTGGGCAGCAGCGTCGTGCCGAAGCCTTTTCCGGTGAGGTTGGAGGCCAGGGCACCAGCGAACAGGAACGTGGACCCGGCAGTGACCATCCAGACCGTGCGCAGGAAGCGAACCGTGATGATGTACTCGACACCTTCGGGCCACGCGATGGCGATGACCACGAGCGAACCGAACAGCACCGCGAGGCCCATGTTGCTGACGAGACGGAACAGCGCCAACGGGCCCTTGCTGGTGTCGCCTTGGGCGGCGACGGTGGTTTCCGAGCTGCCGCCCCCACTGGAGGGCTTGGTGGTGGTGGTCTTGCCGGCCACCGTGGTCTCACCGAGTTGCTGGTCGATCGACAGCGTCGACGTAGTGGGCGGGATCGGATCGTTGGCGATCTTGAACGTGAAGGCGCCGCTGCCGTTCGGTTGCAGGTTGGCGTCGGTGACCGACCAGGCGACGGTGCACGAACCCTTCGGCGCTGCGGACAGCAATGAGACCTGCAGTGACACACCGTCCTGCAGTACCACCGGATTGCCGAGGGCGACGATGGTGCCACCGTTGCAGGTCATGCTGACCGTATTGGTCGCTCCGACGGCGGCACTGAACTTCAGTGCAAGCTCGGTGGGCGAGGTGTCGATGGTGCCACCGGACAGCGGCGTGCTCGACACGAGCGAGTTATCGGCCGCATACGCAGTAGGTGCCCACAGTGACCCAACCAGCCCGATGAGGGTGAGGGTGAAGAGCCAGCCGAGGGCTGGGCGGGCGGCGTGCCGGGTTGCGTTCATGGAATCGCACCAACGCTAGCCAAGTCCGTCCTGGTACACGCCGCTTTGTGTCATCCCGGTCCGCGAGCGTGATCTCGCTCCCGCGTGTCCCACCCCCTGGATAGAGTCGCAGCGATGGCCACCCAGTCGCTCTACCGCCGCTACCGACCCCGCCGCTTCAGCGAGGTGAAGGGTCAGGAACATGTCGTGCGCGCGTTGCGCAACGCGGTGATCAACCACCGCGAGGGCCAGGCGTATCTGTTTTCCGGCCCACGCGGCACGGGCAAGACCACCTCGGCGCGCATTCTGGCGAAGGTGCTCAACTGCGAAAACCCCCAGGATGGCGAGCCGTGTTGTGAGTGCGACTCGTGTCTGGCCGTTGAGCGTGGCACCAGTTTCGATGTGCACGAACTGGACGCGGCCAGTAACAACGGTGTCGACGCGATGCGCGACATCATCGACAAGGCGTCGCTGGGCACCCCGGGACGTCACCGCGTATACATCCTCGACGAAGTGCACATGCTCACCAAGGGCGCCGAGGCTGCGCTGTTGAAGACGCTGGAGGAACCGCCAGCGCACGTGGTGTTCGTGCTGGCCACCACCGACCCGCAGAAGGTCAGCGAGACCATCCGCAGTCGCACGCAGCATCTGCAGTTTCACCTGCTGCCGATGGATGTGATGGAGGATCACATTCGCTGGCTGGCCGGCGATGCTGGCATCGAGCTCAGCAACGAGGCGTTGCAGTCGGTGCTCCGTCAGGGCGGCGGTTCAGCGCGCGACACCGTGTCGGCGCTGGAGCTGGTTTCGTCGGGTGGCGGCGAGCCGCTGTTGTCCACTCCGCTCGACGAGTTCATCGAGGCGTTCATCGAGTACGACCCAGGCCGTGCGCTCACCGTTGTTGCGCAAGCGATACAGCAGGGTCGCGATCCGCGCACGCTCACCGACGACATCGTGCGCCACCTGCGCGATTGCTTCTTGTCGCTGATGGCCCCCGAATTGGTGCAGTTGCCCACAGAGCGTGCGCAGGAGGTCAGCGAGCTGGCCACGCGAATGGGTGCGCCGGCCACGGTGCGGGCAATGGAGCGCTTGGGCGAGATGTTGGTCGAGATGCGTCATGCTCCGGATCCGCGTCTGCTGCTGGAAGTGGCGCTGGTGCAGCTGACGCATCAGGCATCCAGCAACGACATGTCGGTGCTGCTCGATCGCCTGGAACGGCTCGAGCACCAAGTGGCCGCTGGGGGAGTTGCCGCGGCACCTGTACGCACCGTCGCGATCGATCCGGTCACCGGGCGTGCAGCGCTGGGTGGCCGCGCTCGCCGCGACCCGAACCCGCCGCCGCCCGAGGCGCCGCCTGGGGCACCGCGTGAGGTGCCGGTGCCGAAGGCAGCGCAGCACGGCGCTGACGACACCAATGAGCAGAGGTCCGCGACCATCGAGACTCCGGCCACCGTGCCCACCGTGTCCGCAGCTGCCACTCCCGACCCAGTTGATGCCGCCACTCGTGCGGCACAGGTGTGGGGTAGCGAGATCATGCCGACGATGAAATCGTTGGCCCGTGCCATCTTCGCAGCCACCAAACTGTTGGGCGCTCGCGAGGGTGCGCTTGCTGTGGCTGCACCCAACGACGCCCATCGCGCCAAGTGTCTGCAGCACCTGAACGAGATCGAGGCCGCGGTGGCCAAGGCCGTCGGTGCGCCGGTGAAGGTCGTGGTGGTCGTCGATGGTGCGGTGGCGTTCGACGACTTCGGCTCCGACGATGCTGCTCCGGCGCCCACACGTGCGACCGGCGCCACCAACACCACAGTGACGCGGCTGCCGACGCCTGCGCCACCTCCGGACGATGACGACGTCGACCTCGACGATCTCGTCGACGTACCTGCTGAGGCGGTCGTCTCCCCACTCGATCGGCTCACCTCGGCGTTCCCCGGCTCCCAGCTCGTCGACGAGTGACCGATGGCGAACGTCTATACACCCCCTGTCCAAACGCTCATCGATGAACTCGGCCGCCTGCCGGGGGTCGGGCCGAAGTCGGCGCAGCGCATCGCCTTCCATCTGCTGAAGATCCCGGCCGAGGATGTCGCCCGTCTCGCCATGGCGATCACCGACGCCAAGGCCAGGGTGCGGTTCTGCGCACGTTGTTGGAACGTCGCCGAACAAGAGCTGTGCCCGATCTGCCTCGACGATCGCCGCGACAGCAGCATCATCTGCGTGGTGGAAGAGAGCCGCGACATCGTTGCCGTGGAGAAGACCGGCGAGTTCCGGGGCCGCTATCACGTGCTGTTGGGGGCGATGAACCCGTTGGAGGGCATCGGACCCGAGCAGTTGAAAGTGAAAGAACTGTTCGCCCGCATCGAACCGGAGCAGGTGCAGGAAGTGATCCTGTGCACGAACCCGAACACCGAGGGCGAGGTCACCGCGATGTACATCGCGCGGATGATGAAGCCGTTCGGGGTGAAGGTCACCCGGATTGCCAGCGGCCTGCCCGTGGGCGGCGACCTCGAGTACGCCGATGAGCTCACGCTCGGGCGTGCCCTCGAAGGCCGCCGCGACATCACCAACTGACCAGCGCGAGTGCCTCGGCCCCGGCCCGAGTGCCTGGAGCGCGGCCCGAGTGCCTCGGTACTTCCGAGTGGGTGGTGACACCCCGGGTGTCGCCACCCACTCGGTGGGAAAACGTAACTGGGGTACCACTCCTGGACCTGGTAGCGGGCGGACGGGCCAGCTCCAGAGGTGGTACCCCAGATCGTGTGCAACGTCGTGGCCCACGGAGGCGAACTACGACGTTGTATGTTGCGGTTATGTTACAACAAGTGCCGAAATATGTCAAGCGTCGTCATAATCGGGCGGATGCCCAGGTCGCCTCAGACGGTGCGCAGGATCAGCGCATCGCCCTGACCGCCGCCGCCGCACAGGGCGGCCGCACCCATTCCGCCGCCACGGCGACGCAGTTCGTGCAGCAGGGTGAGTGCCACGCGGTTACCGCTCATGCCGATCGGGTGACCGAGGGCGATCGCGCCACCATTGACGTTGGTGATCTCGTCGGTGATGCCCAGATCCGCCATCGACGCGATGCCGACCGCGGCGAAGGCCTCGTTCAGCTCGAACAGCGACAGGTCGCTGACCTTCAGGTTGGCGCGTGAGAGTGCCTTGTTGATCGCATTGCTGGGCTGGTGCAGCAGGTTGGTGCTGTCCGGGCCGGCAACCATGCCGTACGACACGAACTGACCGAGCGGAGTGACGCCGCGAGCGTTCACTGCCCGCTCGCTCATGATCACCATCGCCGAGCCGCCGTCGCTGATCTGCGAGGCGTTGGCGGCGGTGATCGTGCCGTCCTTGGTGAAGGCGGGCTTGAGGCTGCCCAACGACTCCATTGTGGTGTTGGCGCGCACACCCTCGTCGGTGGTGACGAGCACCGGGTCGCCCTTGCGCTGCGGGATCGCGACCGGCACGATCTCGTCGGCGAACTTGCCGGCGGCGATGGCGGCAGCGGCGCGCACGTTGCTCTTCATTGCCGTCTCGTCCTGCTGGTCGCGGGTGATGGCGCCCGCGTTGAAATTCTCAGTGCCCGTGCCCATCAGTACGGATTCGAACGCGCAGAACAGACCGTCCTTGATGATCGCGTCGGCGAGTTCGGTGTTGCCGTAGCGGAAACCACCGCGGGCACCCGCAGCGATGTACGGCGCGTTGGTCATGCTCTCCATGCCACCGGCGATGACGATGTCGGCCTCACCGGCCATGATCATCTGGTTGGCGAGGTAGATCGCGTTGAGGCCACTGAGGCACACCTTGTTGATGTTGATCGCCGGAACGCTCAGCGGGATACCGGCCTTGACTGCCGCCTGGCGGGCGGGCACCTGTCCCTGGCCGGCCATCAGCACCTGCCCCATGATCACGTGCTCCACCTCTTCGGGCGCCACACCGGCGCGCTCGAGAGCGGCCTTGATCGCGAAGCCACCGAGGTCGGCTGCGCTGAACGAGGCGAGGGCGCCGCTCATCTTGCCGATCGGGGTGCGGGCTCCGGAGACGATGTACGAACCAGACATGGGGGACCTCTTTACGTGTTCGGGCCAATGTGCGCCGCCAGCGTATTCGGCGAGGACCGTTCCCGTGGAACGGAGCAGCGTCAGCCGGCGATGACGGTGAACGTCTGGCTGCAGTCGCTCTGCAACGTGGTGCCGCCCCAGCCGAGTTGCGTCACGCACAATGTGTAGGTGTCCGGCGCCAGGAACCACGACTGGCTGAAGCCGTGGAACGGACCGACACCGGCGGGCAGGCCGCTGCGGCTCTCGCGGGCGAGCTTGGTGACCGTAGCCGTGTCGCCGTTGAACTGCCGCGTGACGGTGATGCGCACGGGTACCGACAGGTCGAACTCGCCGTGGTAGGCGATGCCGCTGATGGTGGTGGTCGAGCCAGTGGGCGTCGGCGAGGTGAACGTGATCGGAGTGTCGATGGTGATCGGCGGTGTGGTGTTCGGCCGCTGTGCGGAAACCGTCGCGAGCGCGCTGTACACCTCGGAGGTCTCGTAACCGAGGGCCCAGATCGCAATGCCGCTCCAGTGCGCGGCCAGCGCGGCATCGGCGCGCTGGCGGATGCTGGTGGCATCGGGGACGTGCACGGTGTGCTGCACCGTGCAGTTCGCCGGAATATTCGGATTCACCCGCTGTGCGCGACCCAGCACTTCGCCGGTCGGGGAGTTGACGTTCGCAGCGATACTGCCCGATGTTGCGTAACCAGGCGGGGTGCTCGTGACCACCTGTTCCCCGGCCGAACTCTCGACCCACGAGAAGGTGAGTTCACCGTATGAATCACGTACGGGTGTGACGCCATGTGAAGCAGCAAGGGGACCCACCTCGGGCAATGTGATCGCGTCGTTGAAGACCATCGCAGTCGAACACACGTCGGCGGCGTTCTTCTTCACTGCCCAGTGGCGCCCGTACGCGGGCACGCCGAGCTGCAACTTGGAGACGGGCACCACCGAACTGCTGTAGGCAATCACCGAGTTCACCCACGACATCGGCGCAATCGGACCTGGGGTGCTGACGCTCCAGTCGTAGACCATCAGTCGGAGGCGGTCGACCCACGGGGCGATCTCTGCCTGCGCGTACACCGTGTAGCCCGACGCTCCGGAGTTCCACACCGGCGGCACGGTGACGCTAAGCACCTTGCCCCGCACGTGCAGTTCAGCCGCCAACTGGCTGACGAAGGCGATCCAGTTCGGCTTGATGGTGCTCCAGATCGCGATCTGGCTCTTGTTGTAGGCAAACACCTCGTAGTCAAGGTCGACCCCGTCGTAGCCCTTGGTCGTGACGAGGGCGACGAGTTGGCTGATGTGGTTTGCCCGCTGGACGCTGTTGGCGAGGATGCCGCTCATCGTGCCGGGGGCAGTGCCGTCGACGACCGTCGGGATGACGGGCAGACCCTGCGCCCGCAGCGCGTTGACGGTGGTGGTGAGGTTGCCCTGGGTGCCGTTGAGCGTGACCGTGCCGTCGCCGCGGGCGCCGTACCAGAACAGCGACGCCTCGCTGAACAGGGTGGTCGTGCTGGCGTCGGTGATCGCCGCCCGGCTTTTGGTGCCGCCCCAGTACGGGATCCAGCCGCTGATGAAACGGTTGGGCTGGCAACTCGACATGGCCAGCATCGCCACGACGCCGAGCGCGATGGTGCGGACGCGGTGCGTCCGGTGAGGTGCCGCGATCGTGCTCATACGAAAAGCGTAGTGGCCGATATTCGGCGGGGGTCGCGCCTAGTTGCGGCTCGGCGATCGACTACTGCTCGTCGATGGTGATCGAGATGATGTCGATCGGCTGCAGCGGCGGGCCATCCACCGGGTTGGCCAGGGAGTCCAGCAGTGCCACGTTGCCGAGATCGTTGTCCTCGACTTCGCCGAACAGCGTGTACTTGGGCGGCAGCGCCGCTCCGTCATCGCCACTGATGATGAAGAACTGGCTGCCGTTCGTGTCCGGCCCGCTGTTCGCCATCGCCAGTGAACCGATTCGGTACGGCTCGATCTTGCTGACTTCGTCGGCGAACGTGTAACCGGGACCGCCGTGGCCGGTGGCCGTCGGGTCGCCGCACTGGACCACGAAGTTCTGGACCGCGCGGTGGCAGGTGGTGTCGTCGAAATAGTGGGAGCGGGCGAGGTTGACGAAGCTGTTCACCGTCAGTGGTGCGATGTCTGGCCGCAGGTTCACGCGCAACGTCGCCCGATTGGTCTGGATGACGGCCACATAGGCCGTGCCCTGCACCAGGCACATCGGCGGTGCGGTGGTGAAGGCGGTGACCTTCGTGCCGCTGCCGTCGGCCGGGGCACAGCCGTTGGGCAACGAGCCGCCGGCGGGTGCTGCGGTGGAGCCCTTGTTGTCGTCACCGCACGAGGCGAGCAAGAGGGCCGCGCCAGCAAGAGCAAGTGCGAGGGAGCGTGTGCGAATCATGACGCCCGACTCTGCCACGCTCAGCGTGAACTTCCTGTTCACCGGCTCGCCTGGTGAGACTACCCGTCAGTAACATTTCCGCATGCAGCACGTCCTTGACGCCATCCAATCCGGCGCCCACGCCGACGAGATCGCCCACCTCCACATCCCCGAGAGCTATCGCGCGGTGCATGTGCTGAAGTCCGAACAGGACATGTGGAAGGGTGTGCCGTCCAAGGAGAAAGACCCGCGCCAGAGCCTGCATCTGGACGAAGTGCCGACACCAGAGCTGGCCCCGGATGAGGTCTACCTGGCCGTGATGGCCAGCAGTATCAACTTCAACACAGTGTGGTCCAGCATCTTCGAGCCGATCAGCACGTTCGGTTCGCTGGCCCGCCTGGCCCGCGAGAGCGAGTCGGCCGTGCGCCACGACCGGCCGTACCAAGTGGTCGGCAGCGACGCCTCGGGTGTGGTGCTGCGCGTGGGCGCCGGGGTGCGCAACTGGAAGCCGGGCGACCGGGTGACGGTGCACTGCAACCATGTTGACGATCAGGATCAGAGCGCACACAACGACTCGATGATGGCCGCCAATCAGCGCATCTGGGGCTACGAGACAAACTTCGGTGGCCTCGCCGACCTCGCCGTGGTGAAGGCCAACCAGCTGATGCCCAAGCCCGCCCACCTCACGTGGGAAGAGGCCGCGGTCAACGCGCTGTGTAATTCGACGAGCTATCGCATGCTGGTCGGCCGCAACGGCGCGCAGATGAAGCAGGGCGATGTCGTGCTGATCTGGGGTGCCACCGGTGGCATCGGCGCCTTCGCCACGCAGTACGTGTTGAACGGCGGCGGCATCCCGGTGTGCGTGGTCAGCTCACCCGACAAGGCCGACATCCTGCGCAAGATGGGCGTCGAGCACATCATCGACCGTGCGTCCGCGAACTACCAGTTCTGGAAGGACGAACACACACAGGACGAATCCGAGTGGCGTCGGCTGGGCAAGGACATCCGCGACCTGTGCGGCGAAGACCCCGACATCGTGTTCGAGCACCCCGGACGCTCCACGTTCGGCGCCTCGATGTACGTCGCCAAGCGCGGTGGCACCGTCGTCACGTGCGCAGCCACCAGCGGCTTCCAGTTGGAGTTCGACAACCGCCACTTCTGGATGCGCCTGAAGAAGCTCGTCGGCTCACACTTCGCCAACTACAAGGAGGCGTGGGAGGCCAACCGGCTGATCAGCAAGGGCATGGTGCACCCGGTGCTGAGCCAGGTGTTCACGCTCGAGCAGACCGGTGAGGCCGCCTACCAAGTGCATCACAACATGCACGAGGGCAAGATCGCCGTGCTTGCCCTGGCCCCTTCGGAGGGTCTGGGCGTCACCGATGAGCTGTTGCGCGCCAAAGTCGCCGACCAGCTCACCTGGTTCCGCCGCTAGGTCCATCCGGCGTTCGCAGTTCGGTTTCTGGGAAGGAATCGTCCCAACCCGGCTTCTGGGAAGCCGCAGTCCCGGAAACCGGAACTGCGCCTTCCCGGAGCGCGGATCACTCGCCGGTGTGGGCGAGGGCGACCACGTCGTCGATGGGCATCTCACCCGAGGCACGGGCGGTCACCAGGCCGTCGGAGCCCACCATCACGACGTACGGGAAGCCGGGCGTACCGAAGTAGCCAGCCATCATCCCGGGTGCACCGTCGCTCGACGTGGTGTCGTTCACCGTCTCGCCGGTCCAGCCGAGGCTCGCCAGCCACGAGGCGGGCGGGTAGTTGGCACCGGAGGTACTGGCGGCGGTGGACACCATCACCACGCGCACACCGGCGAGCGTGCCGTCGTCGATCGCCTGCTGCAGGAGCGGGATCTCCTTGGCGCAGTGCGGGCACCAATGGGCGACGAACACGAACAACGTCGGGCTGTCGACGGTGAGTTCGCCGGTGGTGAGCTGGATCGGCGGCACCTTCTGACCGACGGCCGGATCGGGCGTGCTGCCGTCGAAGGGGGCGAGTGCGTACGACGACGTGGCCGTCCCCATCGAGACCTCGACGGGCGCTGGCACGACGGCGAGAATCAGACCTTCGACTCGGTCGGCCATGTCGGCGTGAATGGTGAGCGACACCCACTGGCCGCCGACCGGATCACGCCAGAAGACGACGGTGACTCTGTTGGGTGTGAGGAGCCGCCAGCCCGGCTGGCCAGCGATGGCGACCTTGGTGATGGTGTCAGCCGAGGCCAACTCGGCGAGAAGGGTGATGTTCATCGGGCCGCTCGCAATCGTCGCGGCGTCACCGAATGATTGCCACTGCGTCGGACCGTCGGCCGGCGTTGCCATCGCCACCATCGTCCAGCCGTCCACCGGCAGGATCCACGGCAGGCCCGACCCAGGGATCACCTGAGCGACGAGCGCCTCGCGTTCGGATGCGCTGAGACCATGCGAGTTGAACCGCAACGTCGTGCCGTCGATTACCCGCTCGGCGGAGGCGGCTGCCGTGGCAACGGTGGCACCCGAGTCGACAGCTTGCACCACCAATAATCCGTCAGCCATATCGCCATTGCGGGCCCAGGCGATCACGACGGGACCACCGCCGGTGCTGGGCGTGCTCGTCACTTCGCCCGGCGCGAGGTCGGCGGCGGCGAGGAAGTAGGGCATCGTGAGATCGCCGATGGCAGGCACGGTCGACGTTGTGGTCGTCGGATCGGTGGCGACCTTGGTGGAGTCGCCGCGGTACATGGCGATGCCGACGATCGCACCGGCGACGATCACCAGCGAGGCGGCGATGGCCACCCAGCGGCGGGCATCAAGCGGGCGGCGGGCCGGCGCTGTGTGCATGGCACGCACTGCGGGCTTGGCGGCAACCTCGTCCAGCGCGTTGCGCAGGTGGGCGACGATCTTCGGGTCGTGCGTCATTCCTCGATCTCCTTCTTCAGCGCACCGATTCCTCGGTGCAGCAGGACACGGACGGTCGCTGGCGCGCAGTTGAGCGCCTCGGCGATCTGCTCGTCGGTCCAGTCGGCCCAGTAGCGCAACGTCACCGCGGCGCGCTGCTTGTAGGGCAGCGCACCCAGTGCGTCGAGCATCTCGTTCGTCGGTTGCGAGTACGACCTCGGCTGCCCGGCGGTCGCACGTGTGATCCGCCGTCGTTCGCGTGTGTGCCATCGGTGCCACGACGCGCAGCGGTTCACCACCGTGCGGCGCAGATAGCCCGCCGGGTTGTCGAGTCCACCCAGCCGGGGCCGCAGCGCCTCCAACGAGTCCTGCGCCAACTCCTCGGCGACCTCGCGCGAACCCACCAGTGCGATCGCCCAGCGCACCGCATCACGGTGGTGCGCTCGGTAGAACTCGTCGAACCCGCTCGTGCTCATCGATGTCACCTGCAGCCCCAGTGTGCTCGCTTGCATACCCACCTTGACGCCACCGGGCCGAAATCTGTTTCACTGTTCGAATGCTGCTGACAGAGATCGACCACATTGCCATCGCCGTGAAGGACCTCGAGGCCGCCGTCGCCTACTACCAGGAGGCCTTCGGCGCTGAGGTGCACCACCGCGAGATCGTGGAGAAGGACGGTGTGGAGGAGGCACTGCTGAAGGTGGCCGACAGCTACATCCAGCTCACACGCGCCACCCGCCCCGACAGTGCGATCGCCAAGAGCATCGAGAAGCGCGGCGAGGGGTTGCATCACGTCGGCTACCGCGTGGCCAACTGCCAGGAGGCTTATGACGCAATGGTCGCGGCTGGCGCCGTCCCCATCGACCCGGCCCCGCGCCCGGGCAGCCGTGGCACCACCGTCGCCTTCTTCCACCCGAAGTCCAGCTTCGGCACGCTCATCGAGCTCGTGCAGGAGAACCCCGGCTCCGGCCACTGATCCGCTTCCGCCCGTCCCTTTCGAGTGGCACGTCGCGCCTTGGGTGTCACCAGCCACTCGGGTGCACACGTGGCACTCGGGCCGGCGGGGTGGCACTCGCACTGGGGGGCTGGCACTCGCACCTAGGGGGCTTGGAGGATGAGGCCTTTGAGGTACTCGGCTTCGGGGAACGACAGCGGCACCGGGTGGTCGCTCGGCTGGTGCAGGCGGCCGATGATGCGCAGCTCGCGGCCAGCACCGTTGCGTCCTGCGTCGAGCGCAGCACCAGCGACCACCTTCTGGAACAGGTCCATGCTCATCGCCCCGCTGCAACTCCAGGTCATCAGCACGCCACCTGGGGCGAGGAGTTTGGCGGCCAGCAGGTTGAGGTCTTTGTAGGCGCGAGACGCCTTGTCGAGTTGCTGCTCGGTGTTCGCCAACTTCGGCGGGTCGAGCAGGATCAGGTCGTACTGCTTGGCTCGGTCGCGCAACCCGCGCAGGGTGGTGAAGGCGTCGCCTTCGATCAGTTCGCCGACGTCGACACCGTTGAGCTCGCCGTTGCGGACAGCCACCGCCAATGCCGGCCCGGAGGAGTCGATCGAGGTGACAGCGGAGGCACCCGAGCGAGCGGCGATGACGCTGAACGCCCCCGTGTACGAGAACACGTTCAGCACCGAGCGACCCGGCGCCCACTGTGCCATGGCGGCGCGGGCATCGCGCTGGTCAAGGTAGAAGCCGGTCTTGTGCCCACCCTCGACCTCGACGGCGAAGCGGAACCCGCCCTCGTTGGCCACCAAATCGGGTGATGGCGCGCGACCGCGCATCAGCCCGACTCGGGCCTGCAGACCCTCGCGCTCGCGCACATCGGCGTCGCTGCGCTCGTAGACACACTCCACACCCGGCAGCGCGAACAGCGCATCGGCCAGCACCTCGCGCCAGGCATCGGCACCCACCGTGGTGAGTTGGCACACGATCGTGTCGCCATAGCGGTCGGCGATGAGGCCGGGCACACCATCGGCCTCGCTGAACACCAGCCGCGCAGAGTCGGTGTGGCCAGATGACAACAGCGCCGAGCGCCGCTCGGCGGCCGCGGTCACCCGGGTGGCGACGAACCCGGCGGTCACCTGTTCTGTGGGGTCGAAGGTCCACATGCGAGCGCGGATCCGCGAGGCCGGGCTGTAGGCAGCCAACCCCAGTCCGTTGCCGTCGGCACCCTTCACCAGCACGGTGTCGCCTGGCTGCGGGTCGCCCTCCACACGCGTCACCGCGCCGCTGAACACCCACGGGTGCCGCCGGGCCAGCGAACGTTCGGCCGCAGCCTTCAACCACACGGACTTCGTAGTGGACATGGGCGCGGTCAACCCAGCGTCAGATCGGAGGGGTCGCCGCTGACCAGCCATCCTTCGCGCCGCATGGCACGTTGCTGCAGTTCGTCGACCTGCTGGCGCAGGTGCTCGTTCTGGTGCACGGTGGCCTCCAGCAGACCGGTCAGCGCCGCAAGCTGTTCCTCCATCGCGGAGATGCGACCGGCGAGGTCGCCTCCCGCGACGGGAGCGACGGGAGCGGGAGCTCCGGACGACGCCAAGTGACGGGGGACCTCGAGTGCATCGAGGCGTTGTTGGAGATCGGCGCGTAGCCGATCGAGCAACCCGATGATGGTGGCCTGCGACCGATCGAGATCCGCGCGGGCCTCGGCGCGGGCCTGTTCGACGGCCTGCTGACCGAGCGTCGCGTAGGCGGCGGTGGCGGTGTACTGGGAGAGCACCTGTTGTTCGACCTTGGCCATGCGGTCGCGCAACTCGGTGGTCACTGAGGCGACCGCGTCGTGTGAACCTGGCGGCAGGAACGGCGTAGTTGTCTGCTCATACTCCATCCAGTTCTTCTCGCTGCGGCGCATGCCGACTCCTCTCGTCGCATCAAGGTGTCTTGACCATTTGCATACAAAGCCCCGGGATGGGCCATTCGGGGGCCGTAGGCTGATTCTTGCGCCCAGATCGCACTACGGAGCAGCGGTAAGAAAACATTTTCTTCAGTTCAGATGAAAAGTGGCCGACAACTCATCTGCGTCCGCACTGCTCCAAACGGTCGGCGTTCTCAACGGGAAACAACCTCACGGAGGATCGTAATGAACCAGCAAGAGACCCGGAGCGATAAGGGCTTCACCCTCGTCGAACTCCTCATCGTCATCGTCATCCTCGGCATCCTTGCCACGGTGACGGTCTTCGCAGTGCGTGGTATCACCAGCAAGGCGAAGGACAACAGCTGCCAGGCTGAGCAGCGCACCATCGAGACGGCCATCGAGGCCTACTACGCCGATCACCAGGCCGACGCGACCCAGCTGTCCGACCTCGTGGGCGACACTGCCTACTTGAAGCAGAACCCGTTCGCCGCCCCGGGCTCGGGTCACTTCGGGATCTCGTTCGCCGGCGGAACGGTGACGCTGTCCAGCGGTACCTGCACCAAGAAGTGATCTGACGCAAACCGATTGAGTTGAGGGGGCCGGGGCACATGCCCCGGCCCCCTTCGCGTACCGTGGCGAACGGTGGCCAAGCACACGGAATCTTTGGTTCAGCCGGCCCCCCGGCTGACCGATACAGCAATGACTGGAAGCGACGGGAGTCGATGATGATCGCGCAACGCAATGCGGGTACGAACGATGTGGCGCCCGCCATGCCGCGCCGCGACACCGGGTTCGGGCTGGTCGAGGTGCTGGTCGCCGTCGTGCTGATCGCGATGGCCGTCGTTCCACTGATGATGGCTGGCATCGTCTCGATCAAGGTGTCGGGACGCACCAACGTCGTATCCAAGACCGAGACCGTGTTGGCCAACGCCGCCGATCGGGTCAATCGTGCGGGTGAAGGCTGCGACTACGGCGTGTACGCCGAGGCGGCAGCGCTGGCACAGGGATGGACGGCCGATCGAGTGGCGGTCAACTACGCGTACTTCGTGCCGGATGAACCAGCGGCCAATGCCTCGGGCTCGCCGGTCACTGCCGGTCATTGGGAAGCGGGGGCGTGCCCAGGCACTCAACGCCCCGAAGGTCTCGTCCAGAAGGTCACCATCAGCGTCCACAGCCCTGACGACACGGTGACACGATCGATCGTGGTGGTGAAGAGCGATGTCTAGAACACGACGTACTCTGCGGCAGACCAGCGCAGACAGCAGCCGCAGCCGGCGCGACCGGGGTACGACGCTGCCGGAGATCCTGGTGGCGGTCGCGGTGTCGGGTCTGCTCGTGGCCGTGATGGCGGCCGCCACGCGAGTGGTGGTCCGCCAGGGCGACAACACCACCGGACGTTTGAACAACGCTCGTTCCGAGCAGGCCGTGGGTGTCTGGATGCCCACCGACCTCGCGTCGGCGGAGATTGTCGACGACTCCGCCGGGGCCTCGCCGTGCGGCAACGTCTGCCCGCCCAACGTCGACCTCGGGGGCAGCAACACGTTGATGCTGACCTGGACAGGCACCGTGGCTGGTGACACCAGTACGTTGACCACCACCACCAAGGTGTCCTACCGCTACATCGAGGTCAGCCCGAACGAGTTCGAGATCCACCGCGTGGAGTGCGTATCGGTGGCCGGCGGAGCCCCGACCTGTTCGCAGATCACGGTGCTGCACGACGTGATGGCGCCGCCTCCGGGCATCGAGTTCATCGCTGGAGTCACGAAGCCGAGTTGGGTGATGTTGGTGACACTGGCGGTCGACCCGGTGAAACCTGGCGACGGCACCGACCTCGGGTTGTCTGGCAACGGCAGCACCCTCGACCCGACGTATTACTACCGGGAGGGTCGTCGGGTCACCGTCACCATCAACGGTGGTGGCGACCTGGCTGGTACCGGTGGCGGCCAGGACCAGATCACGCTCACGGCAGGTGGCACCCGCCGCGACCCGAATCTCAGCACGACGAACCTGTCTGCGGCTCCCACGTTCGCAGCCACCAGGTCGCGCTGTGGTGGCAACTTCGGTCTGTTGGTCGACAGTTCGGGTTCCATCGGCAGCAATATGTCGTATGTGCGCTCCGGTGCGGCAGCGTTCATCGACGCCTTCGCCGGTACGCCGATCAAACTGCAGGTCGTGCCGTTCTCCTCGGTGGCTACCACGCTCGGTGCGGGCACCGGATGGAGTAAGTACTACGACATGCTCGTCGACTCCGACGTCACGGCGCTCAAGGTGTTGGTGAACGGTCTCAGCTCGGGCGGGTACACGAACTGGGAGGACGCGTTCTTCCGCATGTTCCGCAATGCCGACGGCACCGTGCAGCAGGTGCTGCCCGACACGTTGATTTTCTTCACCGACGGTATGCCCACCTACAACCGGTTGAACGACAGCACTTCAAAGACCACCTCGCCGGCAGTCGCGAACACCGCCGACAGTGGTCTGCCGCTCGCTGGCACGAGCGGCTCGTACAACCAGCTGTCGTGGAACCGAGCCAACCGCATCGCCCGCGTCTACGAGGCCGACCTCGAGAAGTTCATCGGTGTGTTCGTTGGCACCGACATCGGCGGCTCCTCCACGTGGACGGAGCAGGGCGCTGGATACCACCTCACCAACTACCTGCGCGGTTACCACGAGTCGTGGGAGCAGGCGTACCACCTCACGAACCCGCAACGTGGTTCGCACACGTTGTACGAGTACGCGAGCACCGGCCTCACCTACCAGTACGCGCAGTCGGGTCTCACTTACCAGTACTCCACCACCGGGCTCACCTACGAGTACGCCGGAACCGGCCTGATCTACGAGCAGAACAAGAACGGCAACACCTGGACCACCGTCACCAAGGCCGTCTACGACGCCGGTAACGCCAACAACACCAGCACCGACAACTACCGCGTGCGGGTCGACACCAGTACGTCGCTTGGGAACTGGACGACGTTGAACGCGAGCGCCGCGAGCGCAAAGACGCTGTACGACAAGAGCAACACCGTCGCCGGCGAAGCTGATGGTTTCCGGGTGCGCACCACCGGCACTGTCGGGCCGACATGGACCAACACCACCAAGACGGTGTTCGATCTCACCAACACCACGGCGGACTCCACCGACGGGTATCGCATCGTGGTCGGCTCGCCCAGCTCATGGGCCTCGATGACCAAGGCGTTCTACGACGTCAACAATGCGGTGGCCGGCGCGAGCGACGGTTTCCAGGTCATTGTCAGCGGCACGCTGAAGAGCTGGGTGGCCACCACGAAGGCCGATTACGACGCCAACAACCTGCCGGGCAACACCGATTCCCTCGATGGGTATCGCGCCACGGTCGCGTACTCGGCGCCCTACACCGACTGGGCGGCTACCACCGATGCGGCCTACCTGGCCGGCAATACGACCGCTGACAACACCGATGGCTGGGACGCCGTAGTCAGTAATTCGGCACCCTTCACCTATTGGAGTTCGGTCTCGCAAGGTACCTACAACGCGAACAACTCCACGGTTGATTCCGCGGACGGTTGGCGAGTGTCGACCGTCTACTCCAGCCCGTACTCGGCGTGGGAGAACTCCACCGAGGCGGCCTACACCAGTGGCAACACGGTGTGGGGTGTCGCTGACGGCTGGGATGCGACGAAGGACTACACCGAGCCGTACACGTTCCACGAGGGCTATTCCACGTCGACCCGCAAGAACACCGACATCCTCAAGCAGATCGTGGCCCCTGGCGGCGTGGTGCCAGCTCAGAAGACTGGCTCCACGTACACCAACTCGCAGGAGGCGACCTACTACGAGTTGCCCACTTGGGATCAGTTCGCGGGAGCAATGACCAGCATGGCGTTGGCCGAATGCGGTGGCACGGTGACGTTGCAGACCAAGATCGGCGCTGCGGCGGCCGCCGACCCGTTCACCTATCAGAGTTCCGTCGACAAGACCACGGCCACTACCAGCGCCCAGTTCCGTAGCGGCACGTTCGACTTCGATCTCGCCGGTGGCGGCAGCATCAGTGTCACACTCTCGCCGGTGATCAACTCCGACCAGAACTTGTACAACCCGGTCGGCTGGAGCTGCAAGGCGGGCGGGGTGGCGTATCCGTTCACGGCGACACCCATCGCCGGCGGGCCGTGGACCAGCATCACCCTCACGGTCAGCCCCAACCAGGCGATCTCGTGCATCAACTCGGTGACGCTGAGATGAGTCAGCAACCCGAACGGCCGCGTGACGAGGGGATGGCGCTGATGTTCGCGCTGATGTTCGTTGCGGTCGGGTCGATGCTGATCCTGCCGTTGCTCACCTACGCACAGGGTGTGATGAAGGCCACGACCCAGGAGCACACGAAGGCCGTCCGTGCCGCCGCCGCGACCGGTGCGCTGCGAGTGGTGCTGGCCGACCCGAGTCGACTGTTCAAGGTGTGTTCGGCGAGCGGTCTGCACGTGTCGGTGGACCTCGCGGTGCCCGATATCGGCACCCCGGTGTCGGTGAAGTGCACCACCACCGCCGAGGCGAACGAGTTGCAGTCGTCCGACCTGCGAGTCGCGATGGCCGTCACGGCTGCCGGTTCGGTCGAGCCGGTCGGTGCCGTCGGCGGGGCGTACGCCAACAGCGGAAGCGCCGACCCACAGCTGTGGTGGGGCGATGTCACGACCGTCACCACGGGCGGGAAGATCTGGATGCCAAACCTGCCGTCGCACGCACTGAACCATCCGGCTTCCAGCGGCTACATGATGCCGACCTGGGCCGGCTCGTGCCGTGTGTTCTTCCCTGGCACCTATCTCGATCCCATCACCATCGCTGATGCGGTGCCCACCTACTTCACGTCCGGTGTCTACGACTTCGAGAACACCGTGACGTTTGGCGCCCGGGCCAACGTGGTTGTCGGTGAGGGCGCCTACGAAGGGTGCACCACGAATGCAGAGGCCGCCTACTACGCCATCAACGCGCCGGCGACGGTCAGCATCTCGGGGATCGGCGCCACGTTCGTCTTTGGTGGGGCCGGGCGCTTGGTGGTCACCGATAGCGGCACGGCCACCGGACCGTCCGTGTTGTTCAATGCTCGGTTGGTCGACGCCACGGATGTCGGCAACTCCGTCAGCGCGGGGGTGTCGATCGAGTCGGTGAACGGCGTTGCAGCGAGCTCCACCTCCAGCAGCGACCTACTGATCGCCGGTTACCTCAACGTGCCGAAGTCGCACACACAGGCGAAGCCTGCCGACGCAGCCGCACCGCCCGACGCGGCGTCCACCGGCTACATCTCGTCCACGCTGGTTCCCCAGCCCGCACCGGCCGCAGAGGTGACGCCGATCATTGATGTGCAGATCACCGGCACTGGCACCACCACGCTCTACATCCCGGGGTACGTGGCCGTACCGCAGGGGCGCATCAACCTCAACGTCGGTGCGGCGTCCGCCGCTGGTGCCAGCCTGCAGCTGCTCGGCGGTGTGCTCGCTGGCAAGATCACCGTGGCTGGTGCCACGCCGGCAACGCTGCAGTGGGGTCTGGTCAACCGGATCGTGCAGAAGACATTCAAGCTGGTGGCGACCACCACGGGGAGCGGCGACCCGAAGGTCACGTCGACCGCGATCGTGCAGATCAACGACTACGGCGAATACGCGATCAACTCCTGGGTCACCAGCATCTAGTCAGCTGGATGGGGTCAGCGCACGATCTCCATGCGCATACCCGACGAATCCCACCCAGGATCCTGGGGGAGGCGATTCATCGCCCGCCCTGCGGCGCGGCGAGCGGTCCATACGAGCGCAGTCGCCTGCAGCAGGTGCACCTGACCCGCCCCGGCCGGGGGGGTGCGAGTGATGATCTCTTCCAGCCCGGGGATCTTGTTGCGGATGAGCGCCATTCGCTCGAGCACTCCGTCCTGCTGGTACGGCGACGAGGTGACTGGTCGGTCGTCGTTCAGTTGTGTGAACGTCAGGTCGGGGTGCGCGGCGAAGAAGTTGCGCTGGTGGAACGGCTGGAACTCGCGCTCGCATTCGCGCAACATTTTGAACCGGCGAAAGTCGTCGCGGGTGAGCCACGGCTCGAGTTCGAGCGCCTCGGCGCGTGTGGCGGCGTTCAGCGCGGCCCGTGACGGCACCGGCTTGATGGCCACCATCCGGGGCCACCCGACGAGCTCACGCGCCTCGCGGTCGCATGCACGGTACGGCCCGCTGGGTTCGTCCTCGAAGCCGAGCGTGGCGTAGATCGCAGCCGCATCGAACTTCGGCTTGAACTCCAACACATCGATCAGTGTCTTGACGACCTCCGGCTCGTCGGCGACGACCGTGACGCCGGCCAGACGTGCCGGCACGATCAGCCACCCACCTGGACAGGGCACGATGCCGCCGAGGATCTTGTAGGGAAGTCGCGAAGCGACCATAGTGCTACTCGGGCTCCTCAGCGACCGGCGACAGTGCCGGAACCGGTCGTGGCGACCTGACCGGCTTCGATGGTGGCCTGGGCCTGCAACTGTGACCGCAGCGTGGCGGCCTGGGCGAGAATCTCCTTGGGGTACTGGCTGATCTCGGCGGCAGTCTCGAAGCTGACCATTCCGCTGGACACCAGCCGGGCGAGATCCATCTCCATCGTCTGCATACCTTCCTGTTGTGCGGACAGCATCGCGTTGCGGATCTGACGGCTCTTGCCCTCGCGCACCAAGTTGCGTACAGCGTCGTTGGCCAGCAGCACCTCGTACGCGCCCACCCGTCCTCCGCCAATGGCGGGTAGCAGACGTTGGCTGATGACACCCTGCAGCGTGCCGGCGAGCTGGATCTGAATCTGGTCGCGGCGATCGGCGGGGAACACGTCGATGATGCGGTCGAGTGCCTGAGGGGCGTCGTTGGTGTGCAGTGTGCCGAACACGAGGTGACCAGTCTCGGCCAAGGTGAGCGTGATCGAGATCGAGTCGAGGTCGCGCATTTCGCCGAGGAGGATGACATCGGGGTCTTCACGAAGGGCGCTGCGCAGACCTTCGGTGAAGCTGCTGACGTCGGTGCCGACCTCACGCTGGTTGACCATCGCCACCTTGTGTTGGTGCAGGTACTCGATGGGGTCTTCGATCGTGAGGATGTGCACCGGCCTGGTCTGGTTGATGCGGTCGATCATCGCCGCCAGCGTGGTGCTCTTTCCCGAGCCGGTGGGGCCAGTGACCAGCACCAGACCATACGGACGGTTCAACAGGTCGAGCGCGGCAGGGGGAGCTCCCAGTTCGTCGAGCGAGCGCACACGGAACGGGATGACGCGCAAGGCGAGCGTGTAGCTGGCGCGCTGCATGTAGGCGTTCGCGCGGAATCGGCCGATGGATTCGAGGCCGAAGGAGAAGTCGACCTGCATGTTCCCGTCGAGTTCGTGCTGCTGCGCCTCGGTGAGGAGCGACCTCACCATCCGTTCGGTGTCGGCGGGTAGCAGGAGGGGAACACCTTCGAAGGGCACGAGGACACCGTCGCGGCGGGCGGTGGCCGGTCGACCCACTGTGAGGTGCAAGTCGCTGGCTCCGGCGGCCACGGTCGCCTGTAGCAGTGTGACCAGCATCGGATCGGGATTGAACATTGCGGCTAGCCTCCGGTGTCACCGCCCTAGTAGCGGGTCCTGCGTATGACGATCTTCTTCTCGGCCTTGTATGGCCTTCTCATTGGTTCATTCCTCACCGTCGTGGTCGATCGCGTGCCGCGAGGCGCATCGATCGTTCAGCCGGGTTCGGCGTGCGGGAACTGTGGCCTGCGCCTGGGTCCCCTCGATCTGGTTCCAGTCTTCAGCTGGTTGGCGCTGCGCGGCAAGTGCCGCCGGTGCCATACGGGTATCGGCATTGAGCCGCTGGTGCTTGAGGTGTCAACATCGTCTCTTTTCGGGCTCATGGCGTGGCACTTCGGGTGGTCGTGGCGTCTCCCGGCCTATTGCGTGCTGGTGGCCGGTTTGGTGGCGCTGACCTGGATTGATCTGAGGACGAAGCGATTACCACGAGAGATTACGTACACGACGGCTGCTGTTGGTGCACCACTACTGTGCGTGGCGGCGGTCGTGGAACACAACCCTGAACGGATCTGGATGATGCTGCTCGGTGCGGCCATCTCCTTCGCCGCGATGGGGCTGATCTATGTGCTCAGCAGGGGCGGGATGGGAGACGGAGACGTACGCCTGGCGCCGCTACTGGGTGGGTACCTCGGCTTCCTCAACCCCGGGCTCGCGCCAATCGGGTTGTTCTTCGGTTTCCTCACCGGAGCGGTCGTCGGCGTGGCGATGATGGCTGTGCACCGCGGCACGCGCCGCACAGCGGTGCCGTTCGGTCCGTTCCTCGCCTTGGGCACCGTGCTGGCGATCCTCTTCGGTCAGCGCTACATCGACCTGATCATGGTTCGCTGAGGCGCACTGTTCGCTCAGCTGAGCGCGGCCCACGTAGCGCATATCAGGCAGTTCGGTGCGGTCCATCCCCGGGTTCACGTCGCGGGATGTACCGCAAGTCTGCGGTCAAGCCCGCGACATGAACCGGATGAGAGGCAGCACCTACTGCCCTGAGGGGCGGTTCCTGGGAACCACACCAGGTCGCGATCTGGTCTGACCCGTCCCTCGGAAACCGGAACTGACTCGCCCCAGAAGCTGGGACGGAACGGGTAGCCCCAGAACCTCAGGCCGAGCCGAACGGTTCGATGAGGCACACTGTCCGGCTCAGCCCTTGTCGTTCTTCACGCCACCGAGTACGCCGTACATCGCCTGTACGAGGGCGACGGCGACGAAACCCACCACGACGCCCACTGCGACGATCATCAGCGGTTCGAACATCGCAGTGAACTTCTTGATACGCGACTCGAGTTCACGGTCGAAGTAGATGCTGGCGACTTCCAGTTGCTTGTCGAGCGTGCCCGTCTCTTCGCCGACCTTGAACATCTGGCGTGCGGCACCCGGGAACACGCCGGTACGCGCGAGCGGGGCGGAAAAGCCACCGCCCTCGAGCATCTCGACCTGGGCCAGCTCGAGACGGGAGCGGAACACGATGTTGTTCGTGGACTCGGTGGTGGTGCGCATGGCGTCGGGCAGCGGCACGCCAGCGCGCACCATGGCGCCGAGGATGCGGCAGAACCGTTCGAGGATTGAGTATTCGATGATGCCGCTGATGATGGGGGTCTTCAGCAGCATCTTGTCCTTGAACGCCTGACCCGACGGGGTCTTCCTCAACCACATGATGTGGGCCATGAACACCAAGAACACTGAGAACGGGATGTACCACATGATCGTGAACAGGTCGCCCACGAACAGCAGTGAGCGGGTGGCGAACGGTAGGTCTGCGTGCAGCTCCGCGAACAACGGTTTGAACTGCGGCAGGACGTAGCCGCACAGAATGGTGACGGTGACCAGTGCGAGCACCATGACGACCGCCGGGTACGACAACGCGCCGACCACCTTGGAGCGAGTGTCGATTTCACGCTCGAGATAGATCGACAGGTTCTCCAGCGTCTCGTCGAGTTTGCCGGTGAGTTCCGCTGAGCCGAGAATGCCGATGTAGTAGTTCGGGAACGCCTCGGGGTGCTTGGCCGCCGCACCCGACAGGGTGCCGCCGTTGCGTAGATCGTCGACCATCATGGTGATCGTGCGTTGCAGCGCGACGTCGGAGGTCTCGTCGCCGATGACCTCCATCGCGTCGGTCAGCGGGATACCGGCCTTCACGAACACGGCGAGTTGCCGCGTGAAGTTCATCAACTCCTTCTTCTTCACCTTCACTTTGGTCAGTTCGAAGTCGAGCCGGCCGCGCTTCTCCTCGACCTTGATCGGGTACAGGTTCGCGCCGATGATCTGTTGGCGCGCTTCACCCACTGTCGCAGCCTTGGTGATTCCTTCGACCGACGTACCGTTGGCGTCGATGGCGGAATAGGCGAACTTGGGCATCGAATGCTCCTAGCTGGCGAAGAGGGTCTTGACGACTTCGGGGATGGTGGTGACGTCGTTCTCAACGAGTGCCATGGCTTCGCGCAGCATCGTGCGCATACCTTGGGCGACGGCGAGACGGCGCAGTTCTTCGGTGGTGGCCCAGCCGACGATGAGTCGACGCAGCTCCGGGGTGATGCGCAGCAGTTCGTAGACGCCGATGCGGTCGCGGTAACCCGTGCCGGCGCAAAAGTTGCAGCCGACGCCGTGGTAGAAGCTTGACTTCTCGCTGCCGCCGCTGTGCTGGCGGAACACGGCCAGTTCTTCGGCGCCCGGCGTGTACGGCTCCTTGCACGAGTCGCAGATGCGGCGCAGCAACCGCTGTCCGATCACTCCGACCACGGACGAGGCGATGAGGAAGGCCTCGATGCCCATGTCGAGGAAGCGGTGCAGGGCCGCAACGCTGTCCGTGCCGTGCAGCGACGACAGCACAAGGTGACCGGTGAGGGCGGACTGCACAGCGATCCGTGCGGTGTCGGCGTCACGGATCTCGCCCACGAGGATGACGTCGGGGTCTTGACGCAGGATGGCCTTGAGGCCGGTGGCGAAGGTGAGGCCTGCCTGATCGTTCGTCTGAATCTGGTTGATACCGGGAAACACGTATTCCACCGGGTCTTCAACCGTGGTGATGTTCTTCCCCGCCGAGTTCACCTCGAGGAGTGAGGCGTACAGGGTGGTGGTCTTGCCGGCGCCGGTGGGGCCCGCGCAGATCACCATGCCGAACGGCGAGTGGATCATCTTCGAATAGTGCAGGTAGGTCTCGCGCGGGAAGCCCAACTCGGCGAGGCCGATCATCGAGCGGCCTTTGTCGAGAATACGCATGACGATCTTCTCGCCGAAGACAGTGGCCACGGACGCGACGCGGACGTCGACCTCCTTGCCGTCGATGACGGTGGAGAACTGGCCGTCCTGCGGGCGACGCTTCTCGACGATGTTCATACCGCTCATGATCTTGAGGCGGCTGATGAGCGCGGCGTGTGCGCCCATGGGCAGTTTGAACGCTTCGACGAGGTGGCCGTCGATGCGGAACCGGACGCGCAGTTCCTCGTCCATCGGTTCGATGTGGATGTCGGAGGCGCGGTCGCGCATGGCCTGGCTGACCACGCGGTTGACGAGCTGGATGACCGGGGCCTGATCGTCGAGGTTGACCTCGGCAGCCAACGAGGCAATGCGCTGCTGTTCGTCCTGTAGATCGAGCGACCTCACCAAGCGGTCGATGTCGGCGTCGGCGCGGTACACGAGGTCGATGAACGTGCGTACCGTCATCGGGTCGGAGATGTAGAGCTTCACCGGGCGTCCGGCGGCGGCTTCGATCTCCTGCCGGCGGCTGGCTGCCGGGTCGCTGCACAGCACAACGAGGCTGGGCCCCTCCTCGGCAATTGCCACGGCGCAATGCTGGCGTACGACGGCTTCGGGCAGCACGCCCTTCACCTCGTCGGCGATGACGATGCCCTTGGTGTCGACGGCCGGTACGCCAGTGGCCTGCGAGACTGCGAGGGCCAGTTCGGTGCGGCCGATGCCATGGCCGACGAGCAGCACGTCGACGAACGCGAGTAGGTCGCCGTTGGCCTTGGCCAGCGCAGCGGCCAAGCTCTCCGCGGTCAGTTGGCCCGATTCGACGAGGGACTGGCCGACGCGCATGCATTCTGCCGCGGACTCACCTTCGACAGTCGGTTGGTCCTTCGAACCCTTGAAGAGTGCCATGGTGTCCGCGCCTAGCGTCGGTGAGTCGGGCGAGCTGGTCGTCAGAACGACGACAAGCTCGCCTCCGTCGATGTGGTCGGGCTGCCATGAGGCGGCGTGATCGGGGCGGGGTCGCCCAGTGAGGTGCTGGGCATCTGCGCGCTGGATGGGCGCAGCAGCGGTGCCGTGACATCGGCGAGGCTATTGGTGCTCGGTGCAGCCACAGCTTCGGCGGTCGGTCCGGTGCTGATGTCGTGTGCGAACTTGCTGGGGTCGAGCGTGGCCACGGCACGCTCGAGTTCGTCGAGGCGTTCGAGTTGTACGGTCGTGCTGACGTCCATCTCGTCTTGTAGCAGCGACTCGATCTCGGCCATGCGCAGGGTGGCGCGGTTGACCTTCTCGTCGGTGTTGGCCACGACACGGTCGAGTTCGATACGCACGAGCATCACTTCACCGACGGCGGACGACAGTTGGTCCTTGACGGCGTCGATCCCGGCTTCGTCGATGCTGCCGACCTTTTGGTGCATGAGCTCGAGTTGCAACTTCGACTCGGCCAACCCGTTCTCGAGCTCGAGCATGCGTTGTGACAGGGCCACGATCGCTTCGTCGAACCCGGCGCCGATGCGGCCGAGGGTGGCTTCGAGATTGGCAATCTTCGTGCCGGTCTGCTCGTTGACGCGATCTTCCATCGCCAGCATGCGGTCGGTGATCTTGTGCTCCGCGAAATCGATGCGCTGGGTGAGCATCACCGAGTGCTCGGTCACTTGACGTTGCACTTCGGGGCCGACGGCCTCCAGCGACGTGCGCACGAAACCGAGTCGCTCCTCGACGGCGGTGGCGAGTGCCTGATTTCCGTCGTCCATGCGCTGAGTGAGGGCGATCGTGGTGTCGTTGACGTGCTGCACCAAGGCGGACGTCTGCTCATCGAAGCGGCGGGCCGAACGCGAGAGGTCGTCGATGCGTGCATGTGCTCCGGCGCTCTGGGCGTCGACGTGTTCGCGTAACGCGATGAGTTCCCCGGCGTCGATCGATCCGGCGAGCGCTGCGCCCATCGGCGAGCCCAACAGCCGTTCCTCGACTTCGTTCATCCGTAGTTGCTGGAACTGGGCGAACTCGGCCAGGCGTCCTTCGAGCGCGGTCTGCAGGGCGTGCTGGCTGGCCTCTGAACGCTGCCCCTGGGCCTCGACCTGCTGGGTCATGGCCGTGATGTACTGCGTGAGTTGTCGCTCGACGACACCGGCGATCGTGGCGGCGAGGATTTCCGTGGTGCTGGGTGGCACGCCGGGAGTGGGTGTGGGCGGGTTCATCGCATGTCCCTCTCCATGGTCGGTCGTTCCCGTGACGGGCGTCGGTGCTGTGTCACGTAGTCAGTATCGGGCCGTCTTGCCCAACTCTTGAGAGATTGTCCTGCAGTACGGTGGTCGAGTGCAAGGGATCACTCAGGTTCATTGCGGTGGCGTCACCTTCAGAAGATGCGAGAATGGCGCCATGACGATGACTCCCGTTGATTTCAGCGCGCTGCGGGTTGACGCCATCCGACTGGCCGACGTCTGTCGCAGCTTCGGCGTGATTGAGTTGTCGGTGTTCGGATCCGTGGCCCGCGGGGAACAGCGTCCCGAAAGTGATATCGACCTCTTGTTCGTGCTGGCGCCTGGAGTTCGTCTTGGCTTCGCTCTGTTCGATTTCGAGCGTGAGCTGGAGGCTGTGCTGGGCAGACCGGTCGATCTGCTCTCGAAAGACACCATCCATCGACTCATTCGCGATGCGATCCTTGCCGAGGCCAAGGTCCTGTATGCGGCGTGAGGTGCTGCTGATCTCCGAGATCATCGATGCGGCGGAGCGAATCATCGATTTGAGCCTCGGAGCCTCGGTCGAGGATCTGGATGCCGATCGCACCCGTCGGGAAGCGCTGCTGTGGAGTTTCACAGTGCTGGGGGAGGCATGTGGCCAACTCGATGACGACGTGCGGTCAGCGCACCAGGGCGTTCCGTGGCAAGCACCTCGTGACCTTCGTAACCGTGTGGTACACGGCTATTGGCAGGTGAGTACCAGCATTCTTCTGGCGACAGCGCAGGATGACATCCCGGGCTTTCTCGAAGCGGTGCGGGTCGTTCAGCGGTCGCTAGGAGACGGTTCGTGACGCTGCAGGTTCATCTGGTCGACGGGACGTACGAGCTGTTCCGCCAACACTTCGGTCAGGTGGCGCGCCACGGCTCCGCCGGCCCGTACGACGCAGCGGTCGGGGTGGTGGGCAGCACGTTGCAGTTGGTCGCCAGCGGGGCCACCCATGTGGGTGTGGCCAGCGATCACGTCATCGAGAGCTTCCGCAACGATCTGTACGCCGGCTACAAGACCAGCGCCGGGATGGACCCGGTGCTGCTGCACCAGATCCCGGTGATGGAGGAAGCGCTCATCGCCTGCGGGTTCACCACCTGGCCGATGGTGCAGTGGGAGGCCGACGACGCCCTGGGGGCGGCCGCTGCGGTCGCCGCTGCCGACGAGCGCGTGGGCCGGGTGCTGATCGTCACCCCGGACAAAGACCTCGGGCAGTGCGTGGTGGGCACCCGGGTGGTGCAGTACGACCGGCGCAAGGACGAGATCCTCGACGAGGCCGCAGTGGTGGCGAAGTTCGGGGTGCCGCCATCGTCGATCGCCGACTACCTGGCGCTGGTGGGCGATGCCGCCGATGGCTTCCCCGGGTTGCCGGGCTGGGGCGCGAAGAGTGCCTCCACGGTGCTCGCCAAGTTCGGCAACATCGACGCGATCCCGCAGTCGGCTGCCGACTGGGGTCTGCCCGGGCTGCGTGGCGCGGAGAAGTTGGCCGCCACGCTGCGCGACCAGATGGCCGACGCGCTGCTGTTCCGCACGATCGCCACCGTGGCGCTCGACGTGCCGGTGGGCGTGGTGGACGACTGGCGTTGGCAGGGCCCCACCGCAGGGTTCGCCGAGGTGGCCGCCCGCCTGGGCGCACCCGACCTCGCCGCCCGCGCCCGCCGCGTCTGGGAAAAAGCAAGCGCCCGCTGAGTGTGGTGACGGCCAGGTTGCCTGCGGCACACGAGCGGCACCGTTGAAGGCTGCTCCATTCCTGGCCTGACCTGATTCCCGGACGCCCGTCGCACAGGGCCCGACCATCACCACACCCAGCGGGCGCGAAGGAGAACTCTACCGGGCGACAAACGGGCCGCGGCCCGCTACCCTCTGGGGCCACCCGGGAGGGGTGCGAGAGCGGCCGAATCGGCACGCTTGGAAAGCGTGTGAAGGGCAACCTTCCGTGGGTTCGAATCCCACCCCCTCCGCCATGGATCTGCCCTCTGGAGACGCGACCGATGTCGCCTTCATGCGGCTCGCGATCGAACAGGCGCGTGCCGCCCAGGAGCACGACGATGTGCCGATCGGCGCGGTCGTGGTGCGCGCCACCGCCGACGGCCCAGTGGTGGTGGCCGCTCGCCACAACGAACGGGAGCTCACCGGCGACCCGACGGCACACGCCGAGGTGTTGGCGCTGCGCGATGCCTCGCAGGCGGTGGGCCACTGGCGACTGCTGGACTGCACGCTGTACGTCACGCTCGAGCCGTGTGTGATGTGCGCCGGTGCGCTGGTGAACTCGCGGATCGGCCGGATCGTGTACGGCGCTACCGACCCGAAGGCCGGCGCGGTCGCCAGCCTCTACGAGGTGTGCGCCGATGTGCGTCTCAACCACCGTCCGCCGGTGGAGGTCGGTGTGCTGGCCGACGAGTGTGGCCGCCTGCTGAAGGACTTCTTCACCGCCCGCCGTGCCTGAGCGCCATGTGGCGACACGGGCCGCGCCCGCTAACCTTCCGCCCCGGAAGGGTGCCCGAGCGGCCAAAGGGACACGCCTCGAAAGCGTGCGAGGTGCAAGCCTCCGTGGGTTCAAATCCCACCCCTTCCGCCACCCGATCTCGTATGAGGTCACGCACAGCCCGAACCCGATGCGGTTCGGGCTGTTGCCGTTGTCAGGCGAGCGTCACTTGCACTCGGTGCCGTTCTCGGGAGCGTTCTTCACCGGGTCGACCAGGTATTGCTCGATCACATCGGACGAACACTGGTTCACGCCGTAGCCGGTGTGCTGGTTGGCGGTGACGATCACCAGGCGGCCGTCCTGTAACGCCGCCGCCATTGCCCTCGTGCTGCTGAGCGGTGTGGCCGGGTCGCCGGTGGTGCCCATCACCAGGATCGGGCCGGCGCCCTTACCGGTGATAGCGACACGCGGGTCGCTGCTCTTGGGGAAGAACGTGCAGAAATACGAGCCGGTGGTGCCCGGTGCCAGCCGTGGCGCCACGTTCAACATGTCGGTCACTGTCGCGTCCTCCTCGGCCACCGTGAGACGCTCGCTGTCGTCCATGCAGAAGATGGTCTGGAACGCCTCGAGCTCGTTCGAGTACGTGCCGTCAGCCGTGCGTTGGTAGTACATGTCGTACAGGTTCAACAGCCCACTTCCGTCACCCTTCTGCGCTGATGCCAGCGCATCGGACAGGATCGGCCACAGCGAGTCGCTGTACATCGCCTGACTGGCGGCTGTGACCGCGACCTGCAGGTTGACGTCGGGTCGTCCTACCGCAGACGGGATCGGCTTCGTATCCAGTTGCTGCATCAACGCATCCCACGCAGCCTCGGCGTGGCCGTCGTTGTGGAACGGGCACTGCTTGTCGGCGCTGCACTTCGCGAGATACGTGGCGAACGTGTCCTCGAAGCCCTGCATCTGCTGCAGGCCGCTTTCGATGTAGCTGGCGTTCGGGTCGGCGGCGCCGTCGAGCACTGCGGCTCGCACGGTGTCGGGGAACAACGTGGTCCAGGTGGCGCCCAACTCGCTGCCGTAGCTGAAGCCGAAGTAGCTGATCGTGTCCTCGCCCAAGGCCTTGCGGATGGCGTCCATGTCGCGAGCCGAGTTGTTGGTGCCGACGTAGTCGATGATGTCGGCGTTGTTCTTCACGCAGTCAGCGGCGAACTCCTTGGCCAGGTCGACCAGGGCCTGGCGCTCGGCCGGTGTGTCGGGGGTGATGTCGGAACTGGCGTAGAAGTGGTCGTAGTCGGCCGTGCAGTCGATGGCCGGCGTGCTGAGTCCGGTGCCGCGCGGATCCCAGCCGATGATGTCGAAGTGATCGAGGATCGACTGGCCGTAGATCGAGTCGGCGCTGACAGCGAAGTCGGACCCACCGAAACCAGGACCCCCGGGGTTCACCAGCAGACTGCCGATGCGCATCGAGGGGTCGGCGAGATGGCGGGCGAGGTACAGGTCGAACGTGCCCTTCGACGGGTCGGAGTAGTCGCGCGGCACCTGCAGATGCCCGGTCTCGACTCGATCGTTGTCGCCCGACGGCGTCCAATCGAACCCGGAACCGTCGGTGCTGCCGTCGGTGACGCTGGTGCTGCCACCGGTGACGTTGTGCACGCCGCTGTCGGTGCAGGACGTTGTGAAGGCAGTGAGCGCGACGACTGCCGCGAGGAGGGATCGACGCATGTTCCCGAGACTAGGGCCGTCGGCTCGCAACGTCACGCCGTGCAATCGACCTCGGCAGGCAGCGGGGTGGTCGGGCTCAACAGGTAGTTGTCGACCGCGTCGTCGACGCACGAGTTCACGCCGTAGCCGGTGTGTTGGTCGGCCTTCACCACGACGAGGTGGCCGTCCTGCAATGCGTGAGCCATGTTGCGCGAACTCTGCAACGGGGTCGCCGGATCGCCGGTGGTGCCCACCACCACGATCGGGCCGGCGCCCTTACCGGTGACGGTGATGCTGCCCGGCGACTTCACCGGCCACACCGAACAGAATGTCAACTCGGCCATCCAGCTGCGACCCAAGCGCGGTGCAGCGGCGGCGAACTCGGCCTCGTGCGAGTACAGGTCGTCTGGGCCGGTGCTGCCCGGGTCGTCGAGGCAGGCGATCGCAAAGTACGCCTCCAGCGAGTTGTCCCAGCCGCCTGCGGTGTAGCTGTAGTACTCGTCGTACAGGTCGAGCACGCCCTTGCCTTGCCCGGCCTGCAGGTCGGCCAACGCCAGCTCCAAGATTGGCCATGACGTCTGGTCATACATGGCCTCGCTGACCGCCGTCATCAGCACACCCTGTGTCACGGGCGTGCGGTCGGCAGTGACCGACACCGGGCGTGCGTCGATCGATGCGCTCAACGTGTCGAACGCCGCGGCCGCCTGGCCACCGTTGTGGAACGCACACGAGGTCGAGGCGCTGCACTGCGCGAGGAACTCATCGAACGTCGCCTCGAACCCTGCGGCCTGCTGGATGTTCTGGTGCAGGTAGTCCACCGTTGGGTCGACCGCACCGTCGAGCACGGCGGCGCGCACGGTGTCGGGGAACAACGTCGCCCACGTGGCTCCGAGTTCGCTGCCGTAGCTGAAGCCGAAGTAGCTGATCGTGTCCTCGCCCAGCGCAGCGCGGATGCTGTCCATGTCGCGCGCCGACTGTTCCGTGCTGACGTACTGCAACAGGCCCGGGTTCTTGGCCTCGCACGCTGCGCCGAAGTCCTTCCCCGCCTGGATCAGTTGCTGGCGCTCCTGAGCGTTGTCGGGCGACGAGTCGAGCGCGAAGTAGGGGTCGTAGTCGTCGATGCAGTCGACAGCAGGTTCGCTCTTCCCTGTGCCGCGCGGATCCCAGGCGACGATGTCGAACCGATCGACGAGCGATTGGCCATAGATGTCCACGGCGCTGTACGCCAAGCTCGTGCCGCCGAAGCCAGGGCCACCCGGGTTCACCAACAAGGTGCCGATGCGTGTGGCCGGGTTGGTCGCCTTGTGGCGGGCGACGGCGAGGGTGATCTGCGCCCCGTCGGGCTGGGCCTGGTCGAGTGGCACGGTCAGGGAGCCCTGTTCCGTGCCGTCACCGTTGTCGACCCATCTGAACGCGCTCCCGTCCGGAGCCGGCAGGGTGTCCGTCGGACCAGACGGGTCGGTGGTTGCGTCTGCGGTATGCAGCGGCACACCGTCGATCGTGCCGCGGTCGCTGCGGCCGTGGTTGACCCCTTCATCGATTCCGTCACCGCACGCAGCGAGCGCGAGACACACGGCTGCGAGGGGGAGGAGGCGGCGCATCGGTACATCGTAGAAGTAGGCGACGCCTCCGTATCCTCGTCCCATGCGTATGGGACCCCACATGTTGTTGCCCGGTGACGCCGCTGCGGTGAAGGGTAAGAAGCTGCAAGGCCACGCGCTGCGCCGCGCGTGGCGCTTCGCCGACCCGTACCGCTCGACGATCGTGCTGTTCCTTGTCGCGATTGTCGTCGCTGCCCTGATCGAGTTGGTTGCACCGTTCGCGTTCCGCACCATCATCGACACGGCGATCCCCGACAAGAACCGTTCGCTCATCACGATCCTCGCCGGTGTGGTGGTGGCGGCTTCCGTGCTCGACGCCGGTCTGGCCATCGTGCAGCGCTGGTGCAGCGCGCGTATCGGTGAAGGGCTGATCTACGACCTGCGCGTGGCGCTGTTCGCCAAGGTGCAGCGCATGCCCATCGCGTTCTTCACCCGCACGCAGACCGGTGCACTCACCAGTCGTCTGAACAACGACGTCGTCGGCGCGCAGACTGCAGTCACCAGCACGCTCGGCAGTGTCGTCAGCAACATCGTCGTGCTCGCCACCACACTTACCGCGATGGCGTTGCTGGAGTGGCGCCTCACCCTGCTGGCCCTCGTGCTGCTGCCAGTGTTCATCATCCCCGCCAAGCGAGTTGGCCGACAGCTGCAGTCCATCCAACGCGAGAACATGGCCACCAACGCCGAGATGAACTCACAGATGGCCGAACGGTTCAACGTCTCGGGCGCATTGCTGGTGAAGTTGTTCGGCCGTCAGCGCGACGAGGTGACGATGTTCTCCGGACGCGCCGGCAAGGTGCGCGACACGGGTATTCATTCGGCGATGGTCGGCCGCGTGTTCTTCGTCGCCCTCGGTCTGGTGGGCGCGTTGGGCGCCGCTGCCATCTACGGCGTCGGTGCGCACCTCGTCGTCAGCGAAAATATCAAGACCGGCACGCTCGTCGCCCTCGCGACACTGGTCACCCGCGTGTACCAACCGCTCACTGGTCTCACCAACGCTCGCGTCGACCTGATGACCGCGATGGTCAGCTTCGAGCGGGTGTTCGAAGTACTCGACGCACCGGAGGCGATCACCGACCGACCCGGAGCGATCGACCTCGTCGAGCCGAAGGGTCGGGTGGAACTGCGCGATGTGTGGTTCCGCTACCCGCCGGCTTCGTCAGTCACCGTCAAGTCACTGGAAGCGCCGTCGGCGTTCACCGCTGCCGACCCCGACTACGACGTACTGCAGGGAGTGTCGCTCATTATCGAACCCGGCGAGACCGTCGCCCTGGTCGGCGCATCGGGTTCGGGCAAGACCACTCTCTCTGGCCTCGTGCCGCGCCTGTACGACGTCACCGGAGGTGCGCTGTTGATCGACGGTCACGATGTGCGCGACCTCACCCAGCACTCGCTGCGCGATGCCATCGGCGTGGTCAGCCAAGACCCGCACCTGTTCCACGAATCGATCGGCGCCAACCTGCGCTACGCCAAACCCGATGCCACCGGCGCCGAACTCGACGAGGCCTGCCGTGGAGCCCGCATCCTCGACACCATCCGTTCGCTGCCTGACGGTTACGAGACGTTGGTGGGGGAGCGCGGCTACCGCCTCAGCGGCGGCGAGAAGCAGCGCTTGGCAATCGCCCGACTGCTGTTGAAGAACCCTGCGGTGATGATCCTCGACGAGGCCACCAGCCACCTCGACAACGAGAACGAGGCCCATGTGCAGGCCGCACTCGACGAGGCCTTGCGCGGACGTACGGCGCTGGTGATCGCCCATCGCCTGTCCACTATTCGCGACGCCGACCGCATCGTTGTGCTCGACGGCGGCCGGATCGTGGAGGAAGGGTCGCACGACGAACTCATCGCTCGGGATGGCGTCTACGCTGCGCAGGTGCGAGCGGGCGAGACGGCAATGGGTCTGTGAGCGAGGAAACCACCTTCTCCGTCAGCGAGCTGGCTGATGAGATCAACGGTGTGTTGCGACGGTCATTCGCCGACGGTGTGTGGGTGCGTGGCGAGATCCAGGGCTGGAGCCCGCGCGGTGTGCACACCTACTTCCGGTTGGTGGAGGAGACACCGTCTGGCAAGGCCTCGCTGAATGTGCAGTTCTTCGCCAACGCGCAGGCCAAGGTCAAGCCGTTGCTGATGCAGCACGGGCTGCAGTTGGCCGACGGGTTGAAGGTGCGCATCTTCGGCCGCCTCGACTTCTTCGCTCCCTCCGGTCAGCTCGGCCTGAAGATGACCGGTATCGACCCGCGCTTCACCCTCGGCGAGCTGGCCCTCCAGCGCGACGATGTGGTGCGCCGGCTCGTCGCTTCCGGTCTGTACGACCGCAACCGGCAGGTCGTGTTGTCGCCTGTGCCGCTGCGTGTTGGGGTGGTCACCAGCCTCACCAGCGCGGCGTGGGCCGACTTCCAGCACGAGATCGAGCGCAGCGGGCTCGGATTCATACTGCGAACTATCGATGTTCACGTGCAGGGCGAGTACGCCGTCGGCGAGGTCACCGCTGCGTTGAGAACGCTCGGGCGGCGCGCCGACCTCGATGCCATCGCCGTCATCCGTGGCGGTGGCAGCCGCTCCGAACTGACCACCTTCGACCACGAGACCATCGCAACAGAGATCGCCAAATGTCCGTTACCCGTCTTCACGGGTATCGGCCACGAAATCGATCGAGCCATCGCCGACGAGGTGGCGCACTCGGCGCTGAAGACGCCCACTGCATGCGCGGCCGCACTGGTCGAGCGCGTGCTCGAGTTCTGGAACGCGGCCGAGGGGCAGTGGTCGGCGATCACGCAGCGGGCGGAACTCGGCGTGGCGGCCGCCGATGCGGAGGTGGCGGCAGTCGCCCAGGGCATCCGCCACCGTGTGGTGGCTGCGGTCGAGCGTGGCGATGAACGAATGGTGCAGCGTGCTCACCGCCTCACAGCGGGCGTCGATCGCCAGACCGAACGTGCCGTCATGCATCTCGATGCAGTGGCGCACCGTGTTCGTCTGCTCGACCCGACGAACACCATGGCCCGCGGCTGGAGCATCACCCGTACTGCCGACGGGCGCACCGTGCGCACCGCCGCTGAGTTGCAGCCCGGCGACGAGATCGTCACTACCTTTGCCAGCGGCACGGCGCGCAGCCGTGTGGAGGAGACCCACCCGTGAACCAACCGACCAACGACCCCATCGCATCCGGCTATGCCGAGGCGCTGGCGGAACTCGAGGAGATCCTCGCCCGCCTCGAGCGCAGCGACGTCGACGTCGATGTGCTCGCCCAGCAGGTGCAGCGTGCGGCGGCACTGATCACGTTCTGTCGCGAGCGCATCGGCAACGCCCGCCTGCAGATCGAGCTGGTCGTCGCCGAACTCGCCGAACTCGCCGACCCCACCTGACCCGAGTGCCAGCGCCCCGGTGCGAGTGCCAGGTTCCACCGGAGTGGCAGGAGCGCGACGGGGTGTCACGTGGCACTCGGGTGCAACGTGACACTCGGGCCGGCGGCCAGGCACTCGCACCGGGGGGCAGGCACTCGCACCGGGGGGCGGCCGGGCAAACTGGACGGAGGGGCCTAGCCTGCCCTCGTGACTTCGGCCGCACCCGCCTCCCTCGCCGTCATTGCGGTGCGTGTGGAGGACCGACTGCGAGCGTTCCTGACGCCGGAACTGGCCCGCTGGGCCGAGTTCGAGGCCGATCTGGCCGAACCGATGGCCGAGATCGGCCGCCTGGTGCTGGCCGGTGGCAAGCGGCTACGCCCCGCGTTCTGTCACTGGGGCTTCATTGGTGCTGGCGGCGACCCGGAGGCGACGATGGTCGTCAACGCCGGGGCGGCCTTCGAACTGATGCACGCCTTCGCCCTGTTCCACGACGACGTGATGGACGACGCCCACAGTCGCCGCGGCAACATCACCACCCACACCGTGTTCGCCCAGCACCACCGTGATGGTGCGTGGGCCGGCGAGGCCCGTCGCTTCGGCGAGGGGGTCGCAATCCTGGTGGGCGACCTGGCCTTTGTCTACGGCGACATGATGATGTCCGGTGCAGGTGCCGAGGCCTGGGCGATCTGGAACGAACTGCGCATCGAGCTCAACGTCGGTCAGGTGCTCGACATCCTCGGCAGCGTGCGCAACGAGCGCAGCCGCACACGGGCCGAACAGATCTGCCGCTACAAGAGCGGCAAGTACACCATCGAACGGCCGTTGCATCTTGGCGCCGCGCTGGCTGCACCCGAACGACTGCCGGAGCTACTTCCGGCGCTGAGCGCCTACGGCTTGCCGCTGGGCGATGCATTCCAGATGCGCGACGACGTGATGGGGGCGTTCGGCGATCCGCAGATCACCGGGAAGCCCGTCGGCGGAGACCTGCGCGAGGGTAAACCCACGCCGCTGATGGCGCGAGCCGTCGAGCGCGCCACTGCCGCACAGGCAGAGGTGCTCGCACTCGTCGGGCGCGCCGACCTCGGCGACGAGCAGGTCGCCCGAGTGCAGCAGGTCATCATCGACACCGGGGCGCTGGCCGATCTGGAAGCCACCATTGCTCGCCTCACGGTCGAGGCCGTCGCCGCGCTCGGCGTTGCTCCGATCACCACCGACGCCCGCGACGAACTGGTCGCGCTCGCGACCTACGTCAGCCAACGCACCGTCTGAGTCCGTCAGTCGCGGGCGTAGGCGAGCAAGGAAGCAGCGAGCGATCGCTCCACGACTCCCACCTCGTTGGCCACCGCTGCCAACCACGGCGGCCGGACGATGGCTGCAACGGAGATCGGCTCGGCGAGTTGTGAGTGGTCGAGCGCGAGCCGGGCGAACAACACCGCGTAATCCGGCGGCCGCGGGTCGCGTGACAGGTCGACGAGCGCGTACGGATCGGGCGCGCTGTACGGGGGTGCGATGTTCACGAAGCTGGTGGAAGTGGGCACGATCGCCCCACCCGACAGTCCGGGACCGTCGCACAGCACCGTGCCGTGCACGGACGCGGGCTGGGCACCCGCCAGCATCAGCGCGATGTAGGCCCCGAGGCCTCGGCCCACGACGGTGGCTTCACCCAAGTGGCTGAGCGCAGCGTCGGCGTCGCCCAGCAGCAGTTCGGCGCTGTAGCCGCCGCCGATGGGCACCGTGGAGTCGCCGTGGCCGGTGAAGTCGAGCGCGTACACCGGGCCCGGCCACTCCGCAGTCCAGTCCGGTGCCGCGCTCGGTGACTGCTCGCCCAGGCCGTGCAGCAGCAGCAGCGGTCGTTCGCTTCCGTCGCGCAGGCAGTGCAACGCCAATTGGATGCGGTTGTGCACCAGGGTGACCGTGCTCATCGTCCACGATCCAGGAAGTCGAGGATCATCGCTGCGGTCTCGTTCGGTCGTTCGATGTGGACGAAGTGCCCGGTGTCCTCGAACAGCTCCAGCCGCCCGCCCGCGGGCAGGTACGGACGAATGTCGTCGGCGGTGTTACCCCACCCCATCGGCTCCTGTTCCCTCGCAAGGATCCCGAGGAACGGCATGCCCAGGCCGGGGAGTCGTGATGCAGTCCACTCCGGCCGCCACGGCCCGAATCCGCCGTGGCGCATGGAGGGGTCGATCTTCCAGCGCCAACCATCGTCGTCGTGACGGGCGCCCACCGTGACCAAGTAGCGCAGCCACTCCAATGACAGGCGGGGGTTCTGTTTGCCGCGCCGCCGGGCCAGGCCGTCGAGCGTGTCGGGCTTGCGTTCCAGAGTGGCGGAGAGGCGGCGATGTTGCAACCACCCGGTGATGTCGCTGCTGAGCATGCGGGTGCGCTCGTGCGCGGCGAGGTCGGTCATCGGGCGACGGGACGGCAGACCGTCGATGTTGACGAAGTGGCTGAAGCGGAACGGTTGGGCGTCGGCCAGCTGCACGGACATCGCGCCGCCCTTGCTGTGTCCTACGACCACCGCCGGGCGCGAGGTGGTGCTGGCCATCACTCCGATCATGTCGCGCAGGTCGGCATCGAGGCTGTACAGCGCGCACTGTGCGCTGTCGCCGTGGCCACGCTGGTCCCACGTGATGACGCGCCATCCGGCGGCCGCCAGCAGCGGTGCGAAGACGTCGTACGTGCGGCCGAAGTCGAAGCCACCGTGCACCAGGAAGATCGGGTCGTCCTGCTCGGAACCCCATTCGTGCACGGCGATGCGTACGCCGCCGACCACGACATCGCGTTGGCGGTCGGGCGCCTGCGCTCCGGGGTACTCGACGAGGGTCACCCGGTGCAGGCTACGCGGCGTAGGCTCGCCCACGTGAGACGGACTCGGTTGGTGTTGCTGGCGGGCGTGTGTATCGCCGTCCCAGTGCTCGCAGCTGCGTGCGGTGACGACGCCACGACGCAGGGCACGCTGCCCCCCATCGCCACCACCACGACGACCACGACGATCCTGCAGACCACCACCACCTACCCCGACTTCTACACACTGCAGTCGGGCGACACGCTGGGCAAGGTGGCGAAGCGTTTCGGTACCACCATCGATGAGCTGATGGCGCTCAACAACATCACGGACAAGAACAAGGTGCAGGCTGGCCAGGACATCAAGTTGCCGCCGCAGAAGATCACCGTGCCCGCCGCCACGGAACCGCCGACCACGAGTGTGCCGCCAAGTACTTAGGACTCTGAATTCGGAAGCACTCGTTCCATTAGTGTTCGGTTCATGACGTTTTGGCCCACGAAGGATCACTGGAGTGTCGAGGTTCCGGTTCGCACGGAGCACTACATCTGCCCGTCGCTGGAGAAGGACGGTTTCGTCGCCCTCACTCCGTATGACGGTGTGATCCCGAAAGAAGAATGGGAGGGCCTCGTCTACTTCGACTGGAAGAGCGGAGGCGACACCAACTTCGCACCGTTGGCATCAGCCGACGGTGAACTTGAGTGCCGCGGTTTCTGGGACAAGGGCAAGCCCGACAAGAATGCGATCTGGACGTCGAACGCCGACCAGGCGCCGACGATGAAGCGGTATGTCGACAGCATCGGCGCCAACTTCGGTCGTGTTCGCATCATCAAGCTCGAGCCCGCCACTCACGAAGAGGCGTTCAGGAGCTTCCACCGAGACGACAACAACCGTCTCAACCCAGCTGACGAGGGTTGGGTGCTGCGCACCTGGATCGAACTCACCGACGACCCCGACAGCTACATGCTGCTGATGGACATGGATGAAGCCCGTCTGCCCATTGCCGGTACCGAGCGGCGTGTCGCACTGCCGCAGTATTCGCGCTTCGTGGTCGACACTCAGCGTCTGTGGCACGTGGTTGTCCATCGCGGCAACGCACCGCGTTACGCGCTCATCACGTGTGTGGAGTCGACCCCCGACCTCGAGCGCTGGATCCAGAGCCAGGTGCCAGCGCTGGTCTGAGTCTCGGTCGCGGGAGCACCAACTGCCAGTGGACCCCGGTCGATGGCGCGAAGGTCCCGGGCAATGGGGTACTTGTGCCCTCATTGCTCGCTTGTGAACGAGCGCACAATGACTCCAACGCCGCAACCGAACACGCGGCCAACGGAGGACACAGTCATGAAAAGGCGCACACTCGACATCGCATTCAGTATCGGCGGGGCTGTCTTCAGCGTCCTGCTGCTCGTACTTGGCCTCGTTCTGAGCCAGCAGAAGGACTTCGCTGAGTCGTACGTGAAGGATCAAATGCATGAGCAGGCGATCTTCTTCAAGCCCGTCGACAAGCTGGCGACCGAGGAAGACTTCCAGAAGACGCTGCTGGAGAAGCTCGGTACCAAGGACAAGGTCGATGCGTTCATCGCCGAGTTCAAGGTGACATCGGAAGCCAACTCGAAGTGCTTGGTCAAGTACGCAGGCCTGGAAGTCAACACCGGCAAGATGGCCGAGTGCTACGCCAACGACTTCATCCGTCTCCACGCCTTGGAGAGCAGCATCGTTACTGGCACCGGCCTCGAGATCAAGGGTGCTGATGGCAAGATGGTCTCGGCCGACGGCGTCAGCTACACCTACGCCAGCATCAGCCCGGTGCAGGCAGCCGCCAAGGCAGCCGTCCAGACCCTCAAGGACGCCAAGGCATCCGACGAGGAGATCGCCGCTGCGGACAAGATCGTCACCGGTCTCGCCGCCACCCGTAGCACGCTGCTGACCGGTCAGACCCTGCGTGGTTTGCTGCTCACCACCTACGGCTTCAGCATCTTCGGTGAGAAGGGTGGCCTCGCCGCCACGGTGTGCTACCTAGCCTTCGCCCTGCTGCTGCTGCTCTCGCTGCTCGGCCTGCTCCACGCCTTCTTCTCGAAGCACGCCCAGGACTTGGTCCTCCCGGCGGTGGAACACAAGACCGAAGCCTGACTGCTTCGCCGATTCACTCCGGACACGACCCCCGCTACGGCGGGGGTCGTGCCCATTTTCGGCTCAGTCGTCGCCGGAGGGACGTCGCCGCGCCTGTTTGCGCTGCGACGCCTGGTGCTTCTCTCGCAGGCGGTCTTCGCGGGCGCCGCGGCTGGGGCGAGTGCGGGCGCGCGGCGGCGCTGGCGGCGCAGCTAACTCGTCGAGCCGTTCCAGCGCTGCTCGCCATGCGGACTGGCGGTTGCGCCACTGAGATCGTGATGACGACGACATTGCCGTGATCACTGACCCGGCGACAGCCTCGATCCGAGTGCGCACGACCTCTGGCAAGCCGGTGCGAGCGATGTGAATGGTGACGGTCACGGCGGTGTCGGAGGTGTTCGCGTGCTGGCCTCCCGGGCCACCGCTCCGAGTGGCGACCCAGGTGATCGCGCTCGCGTCGATCCGCCGCCCGGCCGGAGTGCGGTGGACGCCCTCGATCGGCTCGAACTGGTCGCTCACTGCTCAGTCATCCTGTTGCATCGTGGCCCACAGACCGTGTTCGTGCAGTCGGAAGACATCAATCTCGGCCTTCTCCCGGGCGCCACTGCTGACCACGGCGCGACCCTTCTCGTGCACGTCGAGCATGAGCAGGGTCGCCTTCTCCAGGCTGTAGCCGAACAACTTCTGGAACACGAACGTGACGTAACTCATCAGGTTGATCGGGTCGTTCCACACCAGCACGATCCAGGGTCGGTCGAGCGACTCGGATTGGCCGGTCTCGGGTCGTTCGACCTCGACCGGGGCGGTGACGGGTGGCATACAGCCATTCTGCCGCGGTCGCGCCGCGAGGTGGCCGCATCCCTTCCGCGGCCCTACGATGGCGGAACTATGGCTGTCGGCTCACGCCCACTCGTTCCCTCTCGAATGGCCCCGGGTGGTGTGGCGCACGGAACACGGCGTATCCCGACGTCCAGGATCGGCGGGTTCGTGGCGCTCACCAAGCCGCGCATCATCGAACTGCTCCTCATCACCACGGTTCCCACCATGGTGATGGCCCAGGGCGGCTGGCCCCGCACGTCGCTGGTACTCATCACCTTGTTGGGTGGAACGCTCGCGGCCGGCGGAGCCAACGCGATCAACATGGTGGTCGACCGCGACATCGACAAGTTGATGCCCCGCACACAGGGTCGTCCACTGGTCACCGGATTGCTCGGTCCTCGCGAGGCGATGGTGTTCGCGATTGCGCTCGAAGTCCTCGCATTCGCCGTGCTGTGGGCCTGGGCCAACCTGCTGTCGGCCATCCTTGCCTTATCGGCCACGCTCTTCTACGTCTTCGTCTACACGTTGTGGCTCAAGCGAACCAGTACCCAGAACATCGTCATCGGCGGCGCCGCTGGGGCCGTCCCTGTGCTCGTGGGCTGGGCTGCGGTCCAGAACAACGTCGCCTGGGCCCCGGTGGTGCTGTTCGTGGTGATGTTCCTGTGGACACCGCCTCACTTCTGGGCGCTTGCCATTCGTTACGCAGACGACTATCGAGCAGCCGATGTGCCGATGTTGCCGGCAGTCGCCTCGTTGCAGGTCACCGTGCGCAAGATGGTGCTGTACACGTCGCTGATGGTGGTCAGCACGCTGGTGATGTGGCCTGTCGGCCACCTCGGCCTGATCTACGGGATTCCGGCAATCGCGCTTGGTGCGCTGTTCCTCTGGGGCACCATCGATCTCGGCACGAACCCAACCGCACCTCGGGCGATGCGGGTCTTCGGGTACTCAATCACGTACGTCACGCTGCTGTTCGCTGCGCTCACGGTCGACGTGCTCGTGCGTCGTCCTGGCTGACGATTTCCCAACGGCAGTGTCGCCGCGGATAGTGTCGGTGCCGCAAGTCCGTTCGCTCTTGTCACCTGTCAACAAGGGTCCGCGCAGGGCGCGCCCGACCTGAAACGAGTTCGTCGCCTATGAGCACCATCGATTCCCATGCAAGCTCCGCTCCGGCATCGTCCGGCGCTGGCTTCGCGTGCATCGCGGATTGGGTCGGCACCACCGATCACAAGCGTCTCGGGCGCCTCTATCTCGGGGCCTCGGCCGTTCTGTTCGTCACCTCAGCGGTCGCTGCGATCCTGCTGGGCGTCGAGCGCATCTCGCCCACGAAGGAGTGGCTGGACGTCGGCTCGCTGACGCAGTTGTTCGCCTTCGAGCGCTTCGGCTTCACCTATCTCGTGTTGCTGCCCCTCCTCGTCGGTGCAGCCATCGCGGTCGTGCCCCTGCAGGTCGGCGCGCGTGCGCTGGCGTTGCCCCGTCTCGCGGCGGCCGGTTTCTGGCTGTGGCTGATCGGCGCCGGCCTTGCCGTCTTCGCCCTGATCAACAACGGCGGTCCCAACGGTGGCAACCCGCGCTTCGTCGATCTGTTCATCCTCTCCGCGGTCCTCGTGTTGGTGGGTCTCCTGGCCAGCGCAGGTTCGGTCGCCACCACGATCCTCACCACCCGCGCACCGGGTATGAACATGCGTCGAGTGCCGTACTTCACCTGGTCGGTGCTGGTCGCCTCGCTGTGTTTGGTGATCGCGCTGCCGGTGCTCACCGGCGATCTGCTGTACCTCTACGCCGCACACCACTATCCGTCGCTCGGCGAACTCGCTGGCAACAGGGCGCTCGCCCAGTGGGCCGGTTTCGGTTTCACCCAGCCCACCACGCTGGTCCTGGCGATCCCTGCGCTCGGCTTGCTCGCCGACACGGCTGCCACTGCCAGCGGTGAGCGTCTGCGTCCTCGTGGCCCGATCCTGCTCGCCATCGCCCTCGGCGGTGTGGCCGTGTTCGGCTCGGTGTTGCAGACTTCGCCCGGTCTCGACGCCGGGGTGTTCCACATCGCAGTCAGCGATCTGATCAAACAACTGATCCCGTTCGGCATCGTGCAGGGTCTGCCCGTCATCGGGATCTTCGCCGTGTTCGCGTTCAGCGTTCAGGGTCTGGGTCGTCGCCCGAAGGTCACCGCACCGTTGGTCTTCGGTCTGTTCTCGGTGTTGCTGCTGCTGGAGGCCGCCACGGCGAACCTCGTCGCCCACATCGGCGACGCGCAGCTTGCTGGCACCACCTTCGAGGAAGGTGCCTGGCTGCTGGTGGTTCTGGCCGGAGTCGTCGCTGCGGCTGGCGCAGTTGCCTACTGGGGTCCGAAGTGGTGGGGTCGAACCTTGCCCGACAAGCCGGCCCTCGGTCTGGCACTGGTGCTGTTCGGTGGCGCTCAGTTGGCCGCCCTGCCGCTGCTCATCGCCGGTTTCGCCGATCAGATCGGCGGCGTCTTCCCGGCGATCGAACCCGGCAATGCCGCCTCGGCAGTGAACTTCAGCTACTCCGGTCCGATGGAGCTGTGGAACTCCCTCAGCGCCGTCGGTCTTGGCCTCACGCTCGTCGCCGTGTTGGCGTTCCTGGCCCTCGCCGTGCGTTCGTTCCTCACGGGTGCCGCTGCCGGTGATGATCCGTGGAACGGCCAAACGCTCGAATGGGCCACCACCTCGCCGGCACCCGCCGACAACTTCGCTGCAGTGCACATCGTGAAGTCCGCCGAGCCGCTGCTCGACCTCAAACCCTCGACCCGGAGTGATGCGTGATGATCGCCCTTTCCTCGTCTCCCGCGGCCGCACCGCGCCGGCAGATCTTCGTCGGTACGGCAATCGCCTGCGCCGCCGCTGCGTCGCTGTTCGGTGGCATGCTCGCCCTGTTCCTGCGCATGCGCGACGCCGGCATCAAGGCCAACGGTCTCTGGGTGCCCAAGGGTGTTGTGGTGCCGATGGTGCCAGTGAACATCATGTTGTTGTCGCTCATCCCGACCGGCGTGTTCGCCCAGTGGGCGGTCTACTCTGCCAAGCGTGACGACAAGCAGCACACCGGCGTGGCGCTCGCTCTTGTCGGCATGATGGGCCTGCTGTTCATCAACGCTCAGGCCTACATCTACTCGCAGATGAAGTTGCCGGCCAATGGCGGCACCTACAACTCGATGTTCTACACACTCACCGGTGTGCTGGTGGCCGCGGCCATCGCCGGTGTGGTGTTCAGCGCTGTGACGGCCTTCCGCTACTTGGGCGGCCGCACCACCGACCGCGAGGTCGTGTCGGCGCATGCGTTGTATTGGTATGTCCTGAGCGCCGCGTATGTGTTGCTCTGGTTCGTGGTCTACGTGACGAAGTAACGGAGCGGCGATGTTCACCACTGGTTCAAAACTGTTTCTCGGCGCCTCTGCGCTCTCACTCGTCAGCGCGCTGCTGTACGCGGGTACCACCGATGGCGCGCTGTCGATGCCCGGCGTGGTCGGTCTGCTGACCACCACCCTCGTGTTCGGCTTCCTCGGCGGCATCAACTGGTACACCCGCGATGGCAACGTGTCGGGCGCGCAGGAAGGCGTGGAGTTCACGTCACCTGCCGCTCAGTCTCCGGTCAGCCGCAGCATGTGGCCGTTGGTCGCCGCTGTCGGCGTCGGCGGTCTCGTGGTCGGCGCGGTCAGCCAGCCCGTCGTGTTCAAGGTTGCCGTCGTGGTCGTGCTTGCCGCCGTCGTCGAGTGGATGGTGCTCGGCTGGAGCGAACGTGCCAGCAGCGACAGTGGCTACAACTCCGGCGTCCGTCGACGGATTCTGTTCCCGCTCGAGTTCCCCATCCTTGCTGCCGTGGGTCTCAGTGTCATCGTCTACTCCTTCTCGCGAGTGATGCTGCGCCTCGACAAGGATTCAGGAAAGGCCGCGTTCGGCGCCATCGCCGCGATGGTCCTGTTCGCCGGTTTCGTCTTTGCTGGCAAGAAGAACGTTGCTAAGCGCACCATCACCGGAGTGTGCTCCATCGCTGCTGTGGCGCTGTTCGGTGTCGGCGTGGCGTCGGCTGTGCAGGGTCAGCGAACGATCGAGGCGCACCCCACCACTGCGTCCGACGCAGCGGTGTGCCTGGAAGGCGGCACCGCCGGCGAGGTCGACGACAATGCATCGCAATCCGTCTCGGCCAAGAGCAGCGTCATCGCCAACATCTACCTGCAGTCGAACAACGTGGTGGTTGCCTACGTGAACGGCACGCCGGGCAAGGCATTCAGCTCCCTCGACGTGCCCCGCAGCGCGTGGGTTCGCGTGTTGTTCCACAACGAGGGCGATCAGTCGCACCGCCTCACGGCGCGCCTCGGTACGTTCGGCACCAATGCCGAAGTCATCCAATGCACCACCGCAGTGCACACAGGTCATGAAGCCTTCCTGGACTTCAAGGTCGCCAAGACCAACCTCGCCAGCAGCACGCCGATCGTGCTGATGGTGCCGGGTCTCGACGGCCAAGAAATTCAGGTCAACGTTCCCTGACGACCACATCGTCGAAGCTGTCGATGCCCAACGAGCGACCCTGTAGAGGGTCGCTCGTTCGCGTTGAAGTGGTAGCTCCGCCGAGCGGCGAAAGTGGCATTGGATGGAGAGCGGCGGCTAGCCTCGACTCCGTGTTCGTCAAACCCTCTCGTCGTCGTCGTGTCGCTGCTGCGGCCGCCCTCGGATTGCTCCTGGCGGGCTGCGCCAAGAATGCACCTCAGGACACGTTCGATCCTGCTGGCTCCAATGCCCGCAGCATCGACAACCTCCAGCGGCCGGTGTTCTACGTAGCCGGTGTGGTCGGCATCATCGTGTTCGCGGTGGTCGGCTACGCGATGTGGAAGTTCAAGGATCGCGGCCAAGACATCCCCGAGCAATCGCATGGAAATCCGAAGCTGGAGATCGCGCTGACGATTCTCCCGGCCATCATCCTTGCGGCAATCTGCGTGCCCACCGTGAGCCAGGTGTTCTCCCTCGACAAGAAGGACAACAACTGCGTCATCAACGTCACCGGCCAGCAGTGGTGGTGGGAGTACGACTACGCCAAGGGCAGTGAGTGCGGCGGAGTGGTCATTCCCGAGTCGATCGTCACCAGTGGTGAACTGGTGATCCCGGCCAACACCGATGTGCTGCTGCGCATCACCAGTCGCGACGTCATCCACAGCTTCTGGATCCCGCGTTTGAACGGTAAGCGCGACGCCGTCCCCGGCCGCTTGCACACGCTGCGCATGCAGGCCGACAAACCCGGCATCTACACCGGACAGTGCACCGAGTTCTGTGGTCTCAGCCACTCCCGCATGCGCCAGGCTGCGGTTGCACTGAACACGGCCGATTTCCAGACCTGGGTCACGAACCAGACCGAGGCGTAC